>DATMCI010000040.1:0-26836 GCA_035558535.1 Kofleriaceae bacterium | reverse complement strand
GCGAGGACGGGTTCGCCGCCCTACTCGTCTTCGGGGGGCCCGCCGATCTCGGAGAAGATCTCGCAGCCGAGCTCGCGACGCACGGCACGGTCTATCGGCTCGACTTCGATGACGAGGCGCCGTTGGTCAAGCAGTTCACCGGCGCCCGGACGAGGCACCTACGCGTATATCCATCTGTCTTCCTCAGGAAGCACGGCATCATCGCGCCGGGGTACGAGCTGTCGTCGCGGCCGACCCCGGTGATCACACTCGGCGTGGTCGAGGGGATCACGCCCGAGGAGGCACGGCGCGCATATCCGAAGGCCCTCGCTCAGTTCGCCGCGCATCCGCGCGGTTTGCTGGTGACCGGCCACGCGGCAAGCGGCATCGCAGTCGACCTGACGATCCGACGCAAGCTCCGATCGTTCGCCATCTACTTCAACACCGAAGACCAAGGGTTCGCCTGCGTCGTCAGCGAACCGGACGGGCAGGACGCGCGCTTCGCGATCGGCGCGCCGAACCCGAACTATCCGCCGCTCGACTCGATCTTCGGCGAGACCACCGTCGACGGGATCCTCCGCGTGCTGGAGATCCCGCGCGAGCTGTTGCCGTGACCGTCGAACGGTCCAGCGGATCGTGATTGCTCCAGGCGTGTCTGGAGAATCGCTAACCCTCCTGCCACGTGTTCCAGACGTGCGCGCCGCCGGTCTCGTCGGCGAGGTAGCAGCCATCGAGCTTGTCGGCGCGCACGTGCTTGGCGAGGCCGATCACCCGGCCGGCGCGCTCGATCCGGTACACGACGCCCTCGGCCGGATCGAGCGCGCCGTGGTGGCCGTGCTCGCCGAGCCGCGTCAGCGCGTCAGCGACCGGCAGCGCGTCGCCGTCGTGCAGGATGCGCGCGACCGGCAGGCCCATGGCCGCCGCGCGACGCCGCACCTCGTCGAGCGTCCACCGCTCGGCGCCGAAGCCGTCGATCGCCACGGCCGGCCCGTGCGGCAGCGCGTACCGCGTGCCGTGCGCCAGCGCCATCCACTCGCACACGAGCCGCTCCCCCACGTCGAGACCATCTCTCGCCGCTCGCGCCGCCAGCCACGCCGCGAACGCGCGTCGTCCGTCATTGCGCGATGCCGCGCACGGCACGCCGTCGCGGCCATACGCCACGAGCCCGCCCGTCTCGCGCACGATCGCCACGCACGAGCCGTCGAGCTTCTCGCTCACGATCACGCGATCGCCGTCGCGCCCGGGGCCCACGCAGCGCGCCGCCAGCGCGGCATCTGCCGTCCGATCGGACGGCCCGAGTCGCGATCCGGGCAGGTGCGGGATCTTGCCGTAGAGCTTCTTCACAGCGGCCACTACTCAGGCGCTGGCCCGGAGTGACTCGGGACGATCGCCGGCAAACGCTGCCGGCAAGCCTCGATGAACGCGATGACGTCACCCACTCGCTCGCGAAGATCATGCAGCCCGAGCACTTCTTCCTCTGGAAGCGTGGCCAAGCGCTCGACGGCGCGGCGGGCAAGCAGGACCTTCTGCTCGCTTGCATGCTCGGACCTACCGAGCGCGACCAAACGCTCCGAGAGCTTGGAATACACGTTCGTCGCTCCCTCTGCTCGATCCTCCTCGGAGAAGCATCGATCGGGCACATATCCCTCGATCTCCTTGGGCCGCGTGACCCAGATTCGCCCCCGTAGCGCCTCCTTTTGAAGCAGACGCTCCAGATACGGGTGCGCCGGCTCGGCATCGGGCGCGCGCCGGTCGCTGTCCGCGATCAGATAGAATCCGGGATGCACACTGAGGAGATTGACGATTTCATCTTCGACGCCATGATGAGCCAGCAGCGCTCCGCCGTGGAATGCGAAGGTGAAGTCTCGCCCCTCTCGATAACCACGCGGATGGCGCGAGAGCCAGTGGCGGAGGTAGATGGCGTCGGATGGCCCCTCGACCCAGATCACGGCACCCGCTGCTGCAATGCTGCTCGCAGTAACACCCAGTTCCTGCAGAGCATGCAGGAAGCCCCCGCTCAACTGGATGACCGTCCGCGAATCTGTCTCGACGTCGTGCTGCAGCAAGAACAGGCGAGCCCTATCCCCGGCAGCATCGATCAGATGATTCGAGTGAGTGGTCACGAACATCTGCCCCGGACGTCCAGCCAGGTACTCGACGAGGCGGCGTTGCAATCCCGGATGCAGGCAGACCTCTGGCTCCTCGAGCAGCAGGATGGGCGGCTCGTCCATCGACAGCACACCGGCGACGATGTTGATCAGCTGTGCGATGCCCTGGCCGAGATCTTCCAGGCGGCGCGGCTCATCGCGCCCAACCGCGACCCTGATCTGCTGGTCGGCAGTGGGCCAGATCCGGACGGCCACCTCCAGCAGCCGTGACATCTCTTCGCAGAGCTGCTGAAGCCGATCTCTCGTAGGTCGCGCACCACTTACCGGATCGGGCAGGACCCACGACAGCAGATCAGCAAGCAACGAGCCACCATCGTAGATTCGCTCCTCGTGCTTCGTAAGATCGGGGTGCATCATGGAGTCACCCACGACGCGAAAGCTAGGAATGTAGAGCACTCTCTTCGCGACACTGTCCGCAAGGTCGATGGCAAGCCCTTTGAGCCTATTTCCAATCCCAGAAGAGCTGTAGCCTGGCAATTTGCCATAGAACACTGCCAGTAAATCGCCTGATTGCTCGGACATGGCAATATTGAGATTAACCTTGTCCGTATTCACAATCACGATCCCGAGCTGGGCTGGGCATGGCTCAGGGAGCACAACAGGTTCATCGATGTTTGCCCTGAAGTGTTTCCGGAGCAGGGTTGAGGTCAGAGTCGGCTCGAAGCTCGCCTGGATTTCGAACCTGGGTCGTGACCCAGACCGAATGTCATTGAGCCGGAGCTGAGCATAGTGATCACCGGCATCACCGGTCCAGAGACCGAGCCCATCTGGAGTTCCTCTGATAGGAGCGTATCTTGGATCCATTCGTGTCAAACGTCGGAGCGGCATCAGGAGCGTGCTTTTGCCAACGTTGTTGGGGCCTGTGAGCAGATTGAGCGCCCCCAGATCCTTCATCTCGACGCGAGGACCGAAGGCGCGAAAGCTCTCAATACTCAGGCTTTTAAGCTCGATATCCATCGCGGTTCCTCGGAGTTTCGTCGCCAGGGTGAGTGGTCATACTCGCATCCGCTCGGCACGAGCTTCCACAGTAGCCGCTTCTGCGCGCGCTCTCGTCAACGCGCAAGCGCCCCGCCCGAGGTGGTCCTCCTCGGAGAGCAAGCCGAGCCCGCGGGGGCCCCCCGAGCGGCCTGGCGCGCGTAGCGCGCACAGGCCGCGGGGCTCGCCGGTCGTGCGAGCACCAACCGTTCGCCGTGGCCGCGAGCACAACCTCGCTGCGAAGCAGTGAACGCCCGGGGGCGCGGGCGAGGCGGCGCGGGTCCGAGGAGGAACCCCGAGGCACGGCGCGCGCGCGTCCACTCGCGAGCACCACCGCGCGCGCTCTCGCTCCTCGGCGTCTACTCGCGAGCACCGCCGCGCGCGCTCTCAATCTCCGATCTGGTGCCGTTAACGCCGCTGGTGTCGCTGGCCGCCTTGGATCTAGTCGCCGCCGCCCCAGCGGCGCAAGTACGCCGACAGATCGAGCTTGCGCCGCGTCGCGTCCGAGGACATGTAGCGCACGGTCCCGAAGATCTTGCGCACCGGCCCCCACGGCCGATCGAAGCGGCCGAGCGTCCAGAAGATGCCGCTGTACGAGTTGGGATCGCGCCCGTCGACGGCGTACTTGTTGTTGAGCTCGATCAAGGTCGCGAGCGCCGCGCGCGGCGACCGCGACCACTCGAGGATCTTCTTGCCCCACAGCATGCGGAGATAGTTGTGGATCCGCCCCTCGCCGACGAGCTGGCGCTGCGAAGCGTTCCAGATCGGATCGTGCGTCGCCGCGCGCTCGAGCTTCGGCCGCGTATACAGATGCGGCCGCGGATCCCCCGCGTGCGCCTCCAGCGTCGCCCGCGCCCAGTCGGGCAGCGACGACCAGCGATCGTAGTCGCGCCGGTGGAAGCAGAAGCCGTAGCCGAGCTCGCGCCACGTCACGAGCTCGTCGACGAACGCCTCGGCCCCCGCGGGCAGGCCCCACCAGCCCTCGCGCCGCCCAGTGACGCGCGCGCCCGCGAGCCGCGACGGATCCCAGCCCGCTGCCTTCCACACGGCCGCCGCGACGGCGTGCGCGCCGATGTGCCCGAAGTGCAGGTACGGCGACAGGCCGCTTGCCGCCGCGGCCTCGGGATCGGTCTCGTTCCGCGCCTCGGCGTAGCGCGGCATCCGGTGCGCGACGAAGTCGGCGAGCTCGCGCGCCGCCGCCTGCGCGCCGCCCCGCATCGCCACGGGCGCCACCGCGTGATCGATCGGGAGCTTCGCGAGCGCCGCCGCGTCGCCGCGGAGCAGCGCATCGGACGCGGCCGGCCACCGGCGCAGGATCGAGCCGGGGACGTCGGCCCCGCGCACGCCCCGCGGCACGCGCGCGAGCGGCGACGGCGACGGGCCCGCCGTCAGGTGCGGCGCGAGCACGCGCTGCAGGTGGCGCCGGAACGTCACGGCGCTCGGGTACGCCCGCTCCGCGGCCCGCAGCGGCAGGAGCCCGTTGCCGTCGACCTGCTCGAGGCGCACGTCGAGCCGCGCCCCGGCCGCGGCGACCATCTGCGGCAGGAAGAACCCGGGCTGCTCGTCCGTCACGACGACGCACGCGTGCCGCGCGAGCGCCTCGAGCAGCCCCGAGCCGCGCCCGGGCTCCGGCTCCACGTACGGCAGGTACGTGATCCCCGCGCGCCCGAACGCAGCCGCGTTGTCGGCCATCCCGGCGAGCACGAACGCGTGCAGCCGATCGCTCGCCCACCGGTAGCCGGCCCGCAATGGCTCGAGGACGACCAGCGGCCGATCGAGCTCCGCCGCGTACGCCAGCGCGTGATCGAGCGCGTGGCTGAACGCCGTCCGGCGCGCCGCGATCATCCAGTAGAGGACGTACCGCCCACGCCCACGGCCACGCCCACGCCCGCGCCCGCGCTGGATCGGCGCGTCGTTCACGGCGGTGATCCGCAGATCTTCCACCCCTGCTCCGATGTCCGCGGCAGCGCCCCGGTTACCGGACTCGCGCCACCGGACCCGCGCCACCGGACCCGCGCTCCCCCGGCGTGTTACGGTCGCGCCGTGCGCCGCCGTCACGCGCTGCTCGCGAGCCTCGCAGGTCTGCTCGCGAGCCCCGCGGCCCTCGCCGACGATCCGCGCGATCTGTTCGGCCTGGGCCAGAAACCTGCCGGCCCGCCGCCCCCGAGCTGCGACGATGGCCGCGAGCTCGGCTGCGCCACGGCACTCGATCCGTTCGATGCGGTCTCGCCGTATGCGCTGCGCACGTGGCTGCCGGGGCGCTACCTCACGCGGCTGCCGGTCGCCGACGTCCGCCACGACACGGTCGCGTCGTTCGCCCTCGGCGCGAGCCGCGACGACACCGGCCCCACGTTCGGCGGCGCCACCGGCCTCGAGAACACGTGGACGATCGAGGGCGCGCCCGTCGAGAGCCTGCGCACGGGCAACGTCGAGTCTCGCGTGCCGCTCGCGTTCCTCGACACGCTGCTCGTCACGGCGGGCGGGTTCGCCGCGCGCGATCGCACGAGCACCGGCGGCGTGATCGAGGCGCGGCTCCTCCGCGGCGGCGACCGCCACGAGCACGCCGAGGACGCGTGGGTCACGTTCTTCACGGAAGCCGGCCGCACGCGCCCGATCCCCAACGCGAGCTATCAGCTGCGGCGGCTCGCGTTCCAGCCGCGCCAGGACCTGTCCGCCGCCGTGGTCGGCGCCGGCCCCCTGCCCCGCCTCCTCGGCGGCAAGACGTGGTACGCGGCCGGCATCGCCCCGACGGTGGGCACGACCGACGTGCGCTGGCGCGCCGGGCGGCTCGTCGACCTCGACGAGGACGGCGTCCCCGATGGCTTCCCCGGCCAGGTCGTGCTGCAGCCGATCACCGACGAGAGCGAGCGCGTGACCGACTACGCGGTCCCCGTCATGGCCCGCGCCGGGTGGCGGCGCGGCCCGCACGAGATCGAGCTGACGCTGCTCGGCACGGCCGCGGGCGACAGCGTGTTCTTCGCGAACGCCACCCGCCAGGCGGCGGGCGTCGAGCGCCAGACCCTGACGGGCGACGCGATCGCGACGTGGCGCGGCTCGTGGCGCGACACCCGGCTGCGCGCCGTCCTGTCGTGGCACCGGAGCACGCGCCACGACTCGGCGCGCGATCCGGACGCGGCCGGGCTCCCGCAGCTCCAGACGGCGTACGTCCCCACGATGCTGGCCGATGACCCGGGCCTGGCCGCGGCGTGCGACGACGCAAATCCGGCAGATCCGTGGCCGACGGTCCCGAACTGCCCGGTCCCATTCGGCTTCTTCATGAGCGGCGGCGCCGGCCAGCTCACGGACGCGACCTCCGATCGGCCCGTCATGAGCGTGGACGCCGCCCAGCGCGCCGGCGCGCACGTGGTCCGCGTCGGCGGCGTCTTCGACGACGCGCGGCTCGTGAACCGCGCGCGGTTCACCGGCGGCGAGACCGTCAGCAGCCTGTTCGACGGCCACTTCTCGCACCAGCGCTTCTTCCGCGGCAGCTGCCCCGAGGATCCGGCGATGCCGTGCGGCTACGTGCCCGAGTCGCAGATCACCTATAGGACGCGCTACGCGGCGGCGTACGCCGAGGACACGTTCGAGCTCGCGCCGAACATCCGGGCCAACGGGGGCCTGCGGTGGGAGCTCATGTGGATCGGGCCGTACCTCCACCAGTCCCGGCAGCTCGCGCCGCGCCTGGGCCTCGCGTGGGACGTGATCGGGGATGGCTCGTCGCGGCTGTTCGCGGGCATGGGCCGGAGCTTCCTCCTCCTGCCGGCGGGCACCGGCTCCACCGTCATCGCCCGGCCGGCCACGGTGCGCGACGTCGAGCTCGACGGCGACGTGTTCCGCAACACCGACCTCGGCGGCATCTACCCACCAGCCGCCGGGATCCAGCCGGCCGCTCAGGACGAGGCGACGGTGGGCTTCGAGATCGGTCGCCCCCGCACCGCGCGCGCGGCCGTCTGGCTCCAGGCCCGCACGCTGCGCCGGGCGTACGAGACGGTGCTCGTGAATCCGGAGACCCTCGAGCTCGGGTTCGACAACCCCGGCCGCCGCCCGGGCGAGACCCCGGCGCGCCGGGACTCGACCCTGCTCGCGCTGGAGGTCTCCACCGATCCGGCGGCGCGGACGGTCGTCCGGGCCAGCTACCTCTATGGACGGGTCATCGGTAGCTGGACGGGGCCGGTCGATCCGCGCCAGGGCCAGACCGCGTACGCGGGCGACGACTGGGACCTGGACTCGGCCAATTATATAGGTCCGCTGCCGACCGACCCGGGGCACCGGGTGTTCGTGGAGGGGGAGCGGCGCGGACGGCTGGGCTCGGTGGACCTCGGGCTGGCCGCGCGGCTCACCGTCGGCAGCGGCCGGCCCCGCAGCGTCCTGGCCGATACCCTCCTGGGTATCATTTATGTCCTGCCGCGCGGGACGGCAGGGCGCGCCGGCGCCACGTCGCAGGCGAACGTCCGGCTGTCGGCGCGCTGGCGCCGCTTCGACCTGACGCTCGAGGTCTTCAACCTCTTCGACCAGGAGACCGCTACGAACTTCGACGAGATCTACACGGGCTCGTCCGTGCAGCCGATCCACGGGGGCACGGAGGCCGATCTCGTCTTTCTGCGGACCGAGGACGGGGCCCTGCCGCTGCGGCGGCCGGCCTACCGGCTGCCGATCGCGTTCCAGGCGCCGATCGCGGCGACCTTGGGCATCCACCGCGCGTTCTGATTCTGGCGGTGATAGCATTTCGCCCCGACGCAGAGGGCCGTCGCTGGCCACGGCTGTGTCAGTCGAGGATCCTCCATGGCCGATCTGTCTCAGTTCAACGAAGCCGCCGCCGCAGTCAAACACTCGCCGCACGCAGTGAGCGCCTGGGAAGAGGTCGAGGGCCTGGCGGCCGAGCTCGATCGACCCGATGACGTCGTCGCGCTCTACAACGACGCGCTCGCGACGAAGGTAGAGCCCGAGGTCGCCGAGATGATCGGCGAGCGCGCGGGCCAGTTCTGCGACGAGTGGTTCGGCGATGACCCGAAGGTGCTCGAGCAGATCCTCGTGCGCGTCATCGCGCTCGCGCCGGCGTCCGACTCGGCGCTGCAGCGCCTGTCGGTGATCTTCACCGTCGCCGAGCGGTGGAACGACGCGCTCACGCTCTACGACCGCGCGATCGACGCGACGCGCGACACGCAGCGCCGCGTGCGCCTCCTGCGCGAGGGCGCGCAGCTCGCCAAGGACGTCGCGAACCAGCCAGACAAGGCGATCCGCTACTACCAGGCGCTCCTGCCGCTCACGCCGGACGACGGGCAGATCAGCCAGAGCCTCGAGCGCCTGCTCGAGCGCCACGAGCGGTGGCAGGAGCTGATCGCGCTCTGGGAGAGCCGGCTCGAGAGCCAGACCCGCAAGGAGCGCGAGAAGACGCGCGCCCGCATCGCGGCGGTGTACCTCGACAACCTGCACAACCCGGCGCAGGCGCTCGCCGCGGCCAAGCCCCTGCTCGCCGAGGTCGACGACGACCGCGAGGCGTGCGCGCTGCTCGAGCGCATCCTCGAGGCGCCGCAGGCCACCAAGCCCGTGCGCGACGCGACGCTCGATCTGCTCCGCGGGCACTACGATCACGCGCAGCGGCCGCGCGAGGTGATCCGCGTCCTCGAGCGCGCGATCGAGCTCGAGCCGGCCACGAGCGGCTCGCTCCACGAGGAGGCGGGCACCCGGCTCGCCGATCTCGACGACCTGCCGCCGGCGATGGACCACTTCGCGGCGCTGCTCGCGATGGCGCCCGAGTCGGCGTCGACCGAGGAGAAGCTGCGCCAGCTCGGCGAGCGCGGCGGGCTGCACGATCGCTACGCCAATGGCGTGGCGGCGGCGGCGCGCGCGGGCGGCGAGGTCGATCCCACGCGGCGCGTGGAGCTGCTCGGCGAGGCCGCGCGTGTGCGGCTCGATCGGCTGAATGACACCGACGGCGCGATCGAGCTGCTCGTCGAGGCGTCGCAGATCAGCGGCGCGCGCGATCAGATGCAGTCCAAGATCGCGCGCCGGCTCTCCGCGCTGTACGAGAAGACGAACCGGCCGCGCGAGCGGCTCGACGTGATCGATCGCCTCGCGCAGCTCGAGCCGAACGAGGCCGCGCGCAGCATCCTGCTCGCCGAGGCCGCGAAGCTCGCCGAGACGCTCGGCGACACCGAGCGCGCGCTGTCGCTCTGGGAGCGCCGGATCGACAGCGATCCGAACGACCTCTCGGGCCTCGACGCCCGGATCGGCATCCTCGAGACCCAGGAGCGCTGGGACGACCTCGTGACGTCGCTCGAGGCGCGCGCGAACAAGGTCGCCGCGCCGAACCAGAAGCGCGCGGACCTCGTGCGCATCGCGCTCGTCCACCACCAGAAGCGCCGGGACCTCGGCGCCGCGATCCACGCGTGGCAGCGCGTGGTCGAAGGCAACAAGGACGACGAGGAGGGCATCTCCGCGCTCGCCGATCTGCTCGCCGAGACCGAGCGGTGGAGCGAGATGGCGACCCTGCTCGAGAGCGCGTCGGGCCGCGCGACCCAGCGCACCGTGGCGCGCCTGGTGCGGCTCGGCGACGCGCTGCGCACGAAGCTGTCCGAGGAGGCGCGCGCGACGCGCGCGTACGGCAACGCGATCGCGATCGATCCGACGAGCAAGGAGGCCCGCGCCGGCCTGACGGCGCTGCTCGACGATCCGGCCACGCGCGCCGGCTCCGCCGACGCCCTCTCGCAGGCGCTGCGCCGGACCGGCGACCTCGGCGGCGTGCTCGACCTCTTGCCGGCCCGGCTCGCCGAGGCCAAGGACGACCGCACGCGGCTCGCGCTGCTCCGCGAGGCGGCCCAGCTCCGGCTCGAGCACGCGCACGACGCGCCGGGCGCGCTCGCCGATCTGGCCCGCGCGTTCCCGCTCGCGCCGCGCGATCAGCTGATCGAGAACCAGATCATGTCGCTCGCCAAGACCACCGGCGACTACGCGACGGCCGCGTCGGCGTACGCGCGCGCGATCGACGCGCTCGGCGACGACGCGCGCGAGGCGGCCCGCCTGCGCCTGGCGTACGCCGACCTCGTCACCGACAAGCTCGGCGAGCGCGCGCCGGCCGCCGACGCGTACGCGCAGGTGGCGGCCGTCGAGCCGGGCAACCGGCGCGCGGTCTACGCGTTCGTCGGCCTCGGCGCGCAGCTCGGGCGGTGGGACGACGCGGCGGCGATCCTCGTCCGCTACTGCGGCATGCGCGAGGCGTTCGACGACGAGCTCCTGTCGATCCTCGAGGTGACGGCCAAGCAGGCGGGCGGGCACGACGAGCTGGCCGCGGCGCTGACCGCGGCGCTCGAGCGCCACAAGCTGCCGACGGCCGTCGGCGCGCTGTTCCAGCACCGCCTCGCGCAGCTCCACCGCGATCACCGCGGCGATCGCCAGGCCGCGATCGCCGCGCTGCGCCGCGCGCTCGAGCTCGGCGGCGAGCGCGCCGCGTGGCTCACCGATCTCGTCGCGCTCGAGCGCGAGCAGGGCCAGACCCCGGCCCTGCTCGACTCGCTGCGCCGGCTCGCCGACGCCGACGGCCGCGACCTCGACTCGCTGGTCGGCGCCGCCGACGTGGCGAGCAAGCTCGGCGAGCGCGAGCAGGCGCTCGGGATCCTCTCGGCCGTCCTCGGCCGCGCGACCGCCGCGTGGCGCGGCACCGCGGCGATCCGCTCGGCGCGCTCGGTCGACGCCGTCGCGAAGTGGGCGATCGACGGGCTCGTCGATCTGTACCGCACCGGCGGCCGCGCCCGCGCCGCCGTCGACACGCTGATCGAGGCGGCCCGGCTGCCGTTCGATCAGAACACGCGCCGCGAGATGCGCCTGCGCGCCGCCCAGCTCGCCACCAGCGAGCTCAGCGACAACTCCGCCGCGATCGACATGTACCGCTCCGTGCTCGTGCAGTCGCCGAACGACCTCGAGGTGATCGAGCGGCTCGCGCAGCTGCTCGGCCAGGAGGACCGCGTCCCCGAGCTGCTCACGCTGCGGCAGATCCAGCTCGGCCTCGAGACCGACGTCGACCGAAAGCTCGACCTGCGGCTCGCGCTCGCGCGCCTGGTCGGCATCGTCGAGGAGCGCGGCGGCCGCCTCGACGCGCTCCGGGCCAACCTCGAGGACCGGCCCGGCCACGAGGCGTCGATCGACGCCGTCACCGAGCTGCTCACGAGCAAGGGCCAGCACCGCGCGCTCGTCGATCTGCTCGAGCAGCAGGCGCAGCGCCTCGAGACGGCGAACGAGCCGCAGCGCGCCGCGAAGCTGTGGGCGCGCTACGCGACCGTCGCGGAGAACGAGACCCGCGAGGTCGAGCGCGCGATCGCCGGCCACCGCCGCGTGGTCGCGCTCGCCCCGACGAGCGACTCGCTGCGCGCCCTCGCGCGGCTGAACCTCGAGCGCAGCCAGCCGGGCCAGGCCGTGCCGTGGCTCGAGAGCCTGCTCGGCACCGTGCCGCCGTCCGAGCGGCTCCTGGTCGTCTCGCAGCTCGCCAAGGCGCACCTCTCGGCGAACCAGCCCGATCGCGCGATCACCGCGATCGAGGTCAACCTCGACGACAAGGAGTCGGCGATCGAGCTGCGCACGCTGCTCGCCGACCTCTACCGCAAGGCCGAGCAGTGGGAGCCGCTCGCGCGCCACCTGACGCGCAGCCTGCCGATGCTGAAGGAGCACGACAAGCTCGCCCGCGAGTTCGCGCGCGAGGCGGCGTCCCTGTACCTGACGCGGCTGTCGTCGCCGGCCAAGGCGATCCCCGCGCTCGAGACGGCGCTCGCGCTCGATCCGTCGGCCAAGGAGCTGCGCGCCGCGCTCGCGATCGGCCAGCGCGTCGCCGGCCGGCTGCCCGAGGCGCGCGCCGCGCTGACCGAGCTCATCAACGACTTCGGCCGCCGCCGCTCGCCGGAGCGCGCCGCGCTCCACGTCGAGCTCGCGCGCGTCGCGCAGGCCGAGGGCAAGATCGACGAGGCGATGACCGAGATGGAGGCCGCGTCCAAGATGGACGCCTCCAACGCGGCGATCCAGAAGGAGCTCGCCGAGATGGCGCGCGGCGCTGGCCAGCTCGACAAGGCCGAGCGCACGTACCGCGCGCTGCTCCTCGTCGTGCGGCGCCAGCCGCCGGGCGACGACGAGGCGGCGGTGGGCGCGAGCGAGGTCTTGTTCGAGCTGCACAAGCTCGCCACCTCGCGCGGCGAGCGCGATCAGGCCAAGGAGCTGCTCGAGTCGGCGATGGAGACGGCGATCCAGTCGGACGCCGAGGTCCGCCGGCTGCGCCGCTCGCTGCTCGCGCACAGCGAGGGCGAGCTCCTGCTCCAGGTGCTCGATCGGCGGCTCGCCACGAACCCCGAGCCGGAGAGCCAGGCCAAGCTCCTCTCGGACATGGGCGACACCCTCGAGCAGCTCGGCCGCGGCCCCGAGGCGCTCGACGCCCTGATCCGCGCGATCGGCGCGATGCCGTCGCAGCTCGATCTGCACGAGCGCGCGCGCAAGATCGCCAAGGGCACGAACCAGACGCGGCGCTTCGTCGACGCCGTCGAGGGCACGGTCGATCGGCTGCGCCGCAAGGACGATCCGCCGCTCATCGCGAATCTCTTGATGCGCGCTGGCGAGGCGCTCGAGGAGGACGCCGGCGACATGCGCGGCGCGGCGGCGCTGTACCGCCGCGTCGAGATCCTCGGCGAGCGGCTGGCCGAGGCGTTCTACGCGCAGGCGCGCGTGGCCGCCGCGCTCGGCGACACCGCCGAGCAGGCGCGCACGCTCGACAAGATGTTCGAGCTCGCCGGCACCGACACCGAGCCGACGCCCGCGCAGATCGACGCGCTGTACCGCCTCGCCGAGATCTTCCTCGGCAGCGACGCGCGCCGCCGCCAGGGCTTCGAGCTGCTGGAGCGCGCGTTCGCGGCCGAGCCGCGGTGGGCGCAGGCCGGCCGCATGCTCCGCGGGGCCGCGGGAGGCGACTTCGGCGAGGAGCTGAACGAGAAGGTGGTCGCGATGTACGAGCGCGTCGCGCGCAACGGCGGCGACCGCGAGCTCCTGCTCGACTTCCTCGAGCGGCGCGCGGCCCAGCCGGGCGCGACGCCGGGCCAGATCCGCGAGGCTGTGGACGTCGCCGTCGATCAGGGCCAGGACCAGCGCGCCGAGGCGCTGCTCGTCCGCGCCGTGGCCGCGGCGCGCGACACCGCCGACGGCATCGCCGGCGCGCCGTGGGCCGTGCTGGCGCTCGCCGAGCGCCGGCTCGCCGCCGGCGACCTCACGCAGGCGCGCGACCTCGTGTACGAGATCGCGCCGATCGCCGAGGGCGAGCCGATCGACGCGCTCGCGATGCGGATCGCGACGCGCGCGCTGGCGCACCGCCGCATCGATCTCGCGGCGGAGGTCTACGAGTTCCTCCGCGAGCGCAACCCGGCCGACCGCGCCGTGTGGCAGCCGCTGCTCACGATCTACCGCGAGCTCGGCGACGCCGACCGGCTCGGCAGCGTCATCAGCTCGACCCTGCCGAACCTGGTGACGCCGGCAGAGCGCAACGCGCTGCGCCTCGAGCACTCGCGCTTCCTGCTCGAGAACTTGAAGCGCTTCCACGACGCGCTCGACGTCCTGCGCGAGACGCTCGCCGACGACGCCGACAACCTGGAGGCCGCCGAGCTGTACGAGGCGACGCTCCGCCAGCTCGGCGACGACGACGGGATCGCCGACTTCTTGTGGTCGCGGTTCGAGGACGCGCAGCGGCGCGGCCACCGCGACTCGACGGTCGACGTCGCGCTGCGCCTCGGCGATCTGCTCGAGAAGAACAGCTCGCCCGACGCGGTGCGCGTCTACCGCGCCGCGCTGATCGTCGCGCCCGATGATCGCGAGATCCTGCGCCGCGTCGTCGGGCAGCTCGGCCAGCACGACAACCCGCGCGAGGGCGCCGTGCTGATGGAGCGCCTGCTCGCCGTCGAGACGCCGGACCAGGCGCCGGCCCTCGCCGGCAAGCTCGCGACGATGTGGGAGGCCGCGGGCGACCTGAAGGGCGTGCAGCGCACGCTCGAGCTCGCGCACGGCAGCGCTCCCGACGACACGGCGATCCACGACCGCCTCGAGGCGTGGTACCGCGATCACGAGCTGTGGGCCGAGCTCGCCGAGCTGATGGCCAAGGACGCCGAGCGGATGGGCGACGAGCCGGCCGTGGCCCGGCTGCGCGAGGCCGCGTCGGTGTACTCCGGCCACCTCGGCCAGCCGCTCAAGGCGGCCGAGGTGCTGCGCCGGGCGCGCCAGCGCGCGCCGCAGATCACCGAGCTCGTCACGGAGCACGCCGCGGCGCTCGCCGCCGCCGGTGAGCTGGACGCCGCGCAGCGCGCGGTCGGCGAGGCGCTCGCCACCGCGACGGGCGCCGGGCGGATCTCGCTCCTGCTCCTCCGTGCGAGCTTCCGCCAGCAGCTCGGCGACGACGCCTCCGCCGTCGCCGATCTGACCGAGGCGTACGAGATCGACAAGGAGAGCATCACCGACTCGCTCGTGACCGGCCTCGAGCGGCTGCGCGCGCGCGCCGAGCGCGACGGCGACCTGCCGACCGAGCGCACGGCGACGTTGCGCCTGGCGCAGCTGCTCACGTCGCACGGCGAGCTCGAGCGCGGCCGCGCGTTCCTCGTCGGGTGGATCGAGCGCGATCCGCGCGACTCCGAGCCTCTGTACATGCTGTGCGATCTCGACGAGTCGATCTCGCACTGGGACGGCGTGGCCGCGGCGGCGACGCGCCTGGCGTACATCACGACGGGCGAGGGGCAGGTCACCGCCGCGCTCCGGTCCGCGTCGGCCTCGACGCAGGCCGGCCGCCCGGCGGAGGCGGTGCCGGTCCTCGAGGTGGTGCACCAGGCCCAGCCCGAGGTCGAGGTCATCCGCAACAAGCTGCGCGAGATGTACGAGGCGGCCGGCGAGTACCAGCGGCTCGCGAGCATCTTGCTCGCCGACGCCGATCACGGCACGGATCCGGCCGCGCGCTACGCCAACTACCGCCGCGCGGCCGAGCTCCTGCTCTATCACCTGGGTGATCCGGTGGGCGCGCAGGTGCCGGCGCAGCGCGCGCTCGAGCTCCAGCCGGAGGACCACTCGGCCCTCATGCTGAACGTCGACGTCCTGATCGCGGCGGGCCAGCTCGAGGACGCCGGCCGCACGCTCGAGGCGGCGATCGCGGCGCAGAAGAAGCGCACGCCGGAGCTCGCGGTGCTCCAGCAGCGGATGGGCCAGGTCGCCGCGCGCCAGGGCGACAAGGACGGCCAGCTCGGCTGGCTCAAGAAGGCGTTCGACGTCGACCGCAAGAACGCCGAGGTCGCCGCGGAGCTCGCGCAGCTCGCCACCGAGATCGGTGACTACGAGCTGGCGCTGAAGCCGTTGCGCGCGATCACGCTGATGGACAACCCGTCGCCGGTGACGCGCCCGATGGCCCTCCTGTGGGAGGCCAAGATCGAGCACGCGCGCGGCAACCGGGCGAAGGCCGAGCTGTGGGCGAAGAAGGCGCTGCGCGAGGATCCGGCGTTCGCCGACGCGCAGCAGTTCCTCGACGAGCTCGGCAACGGCTAAGCCGGAGCGGCGGAGCCGCTGCCGGCGTCCGGGGCGAAGTCGAGCGGCGGAGCCGCTGCCGGCGTCCGGGGCTGATCAGATCGCGAGCACGCGGTACGCCGACTGCCGCGCGTTGCGGCCGACCACGGTGACCTTGGCGATCGCGCGCGCGCGGCCGTTGAGGTCGAGCGTGATCGCCGGGTTCTTGGCGGTGAGGTACTGGTTGACCTCGATCGTCTGCGTGCGGCCGTTCGCGAACTCGATCATCACCCGGTAGATGAGCGACTTGCCGGCGTCGCTCTGCAGCTTCAGCTGCGAGAACCGCTCGCCGCCGAACCGATTCACGCGGAACGCCATCTCGCCGTCGACGATCTGGTTCACGCCGCCGAGCGTGATCCACGACGTGTGGGCGTAGTACGGCGCGGGCAGCCGCGTCGGCTGATAGATCGGCGCGGGCTGCCGGATCGGCTGGTAGATCGGCGCGGGCTGCTGGGTCGGCTGGTAGACCGGCGTGGGCTGCCTGTGCGTGTGGCCCAGGGTGAAGTTCGCCTGCGCCTGCACGATCGGCGCTCGCTGATCGCGGACGACGGTGGTGGACACCGGGTGCGCGAGCGCGACAGACGACGAACCGAGGACGAGCGTGGTGATCAGGGCCTTGAGCTTCATGGCTAACTCCTTCGCGACGGACTTTATGCAGCCGCGGTGCCACGAGTTAACTGACTGATATTAAAGTCGAATCAGACATTGTACGACTGCGGATCCCGCAGGATGGATGCAGGTCTCGCAGCCGCGCGTCGCGGGCGCCGCAGCCGCGCGTCGCGCGCGCCACGGCCGTGTAGGCTGCGCCCATGTCGGAGCCGATTCGTTACGCGCGGCAGGACGCCGTCGGGATCCTGACGCTCGATCGCCCGGACCAGCGCAACAGCATGACGCCGGAGCTGCTCGACGCGTTCGCCGCCGTCGCCGCGCGCGCGCGCGCCGACGCCGAGGCCCGCGCCCTGATCGTCACCGGCACCGGCTCGGTGTTCTCTGCCGGCGCCGACCTGCGCTCGACGCTGCAGCGCACCGATGGCGAGCGCGCCGCGCCGAACGAGCGCTCGTTCGGCATGTACGAGCCGTTCCTGTCGCTGCTCGACGTCGACGTGCCGGTGATCGGCGCGCTCAACGGCCACGCGATCGGCGGGGGCTTCGGGCTCGCGCTCGTTTGCGATCTGCGGATCGGCGCGCTCGAGGGCAAGTACGGCGCGAACTTCGTGCGGCTCGGGATCGCGCCCGGCATGGCGATCAGCTACCTCCTGCCGCGGCTGATCGGCCCCGCGCGCGCGTCGGAGCTGCTCCTGACCGGCCGGCTCGTCGACGGGCTCGAGGCCGAGCGGCTCGGCATCTTGAACCGCGCCGTCCCCGCCGCCGACGTGATGGCCGAGGCGATGGCGCTCGCGCAGGAGATCGCCGCCGCCGCGCCACGCGCCGTGCGCGCCACCAAGCGCGCGCTCCGGCGCGGGCTCGACCTCGCCGCGCGCGACGCCGCCCGCTTCGAGGCCTACGCGCAGGCCGAGACGCTCGCCACCGAGGACGCGCGCGAGGGCATCTCGGCGCTCCTCGAGAAGCGCACGCCGCGGTTCACTGGGCGCTGAGCCCGCGGCTCACGGCGACGGCGCGGCTCACGGCGACGGCGCGGCCCCGGCCGGCGGCGCGGCCCCCGCTGGCGGCGGCACGCTCCCCGCGGGCGCGCACGCGGCGAGCGCGTCTCGCGTCGACCCGCGCGCCGCGAACGCGATCGGCCCCCACGGCGTGTCGACCGAGAGGCTCCACCAGCTGCCGCCCAGGTCGTCGAGCTCGACGTCGCGATCGCCGA
This sequence comes from Kofleriaceae bacterium, assembly GCA_035558535.1. Taxonomy (GTDB): domain Bacteria; phylum Myxococcota_A; class Polyangia; order Haliangiales; family Haliangiaceae; genus JABFXX01. The sequence goes on along the minus strand of DATMCI010000040.1, from coordinate 9,340 downwards.
CGACGTAGCCGATCGCCTCGCCGCCTCGCCGCGCGTGCAGGCACGTGCCGCTCGGCACCACGGCGTTCGGTACGACCGTCGGCGGCGCGACGTCCGGCCCGCGCTCGCGGTGCAGGCGCCCCGGCGGGTCGGTCTTGGACAGGTAACCGACGACCTCCACGTCGTCGTCGGTGTACGCGACCAGGAACCACGGCGGCGCGATCTCGCGCACCGTGTCGACGAAGAACGTGGTCTCCGCCAGCGTCGCGAGCGCGGCCGAGGCCCACCGCGGCTCGGCGCGGATCACCGCGCCCGGCAGCACGTGGAGCGTCGGCCGCCCCGTCGGGATGTAGCGCGTCGGCCGCCCCGTCGGGATGCGCCCGACGCGCGGGCGCCGCGGCCCGCTGTCGGCGAGGAGCCCGTCCGGGACCCAGCCCTCGATCTCGACGGCGCCGTGGTAGCGCACGTGCGTCCGGCCGTCCTTGCGCTCGAGCCGGTGCACGCTCGCGCCAGCGCGCAGCACCGCGTGCACGTCATCGCCGATGGCGCGGGGCGCGCCCCCGCCGAGCCGATGATCGATGGCGAGCTGCGCGAGCAGGCCCGCGCGATCGGCCCACACCGAGAACCGCGCGTGATCGAGCCGCACCGCCGCGCGCACGAGGCTGCCCTGCCGCTCGATGATGCCCACCTCGAGCGAGCGATCGCCCCCCGGCGCCTCGATGGCCGCGCCGCCTAGCTCGAGCTGCGCGCGCCCCGGCACCAGCCACGCCACCTGCTCGTCGTCGCGATCCGGCGCGAGCGCCGCGATCGGATCGATCGCCTGCGGCTCGTCCGCGTGGGTGCGCGGCACCGGGGCATCGGCCCGCGCCAGCGCCGGCGCGGACGCGGGCGCGGGCGGCGCGGCGCCGGAGCACGCGGCCAGGCCCACGCCCGCGAGCGCCGCGCGCACGAGCTGGCGCGCCCGCGCGCGCACAAGCGGCGGCATCGGCATCATCGACAGCATCGACAGCATCGACGGCAGCATCGGCATCGGCATCGGCATCATCGGCGATGCCGGCTCGCCAGGCACGACTCGAGCACCGGCTGCGCCGGATCGCGCCCGGTGTCGTGCACGTACAGCGACGCGAGCCCCCACCGCGTGTCGACGTACACCATCGACCACGCGCTGCCCGGCCGCGCGTGCGAGCCGAGCCGGGTCATCGTCTCCGTCGCCACGCCGGCCACGTCGCCGTTCGCCCGGTCGAACAGGCACGTCCCGGCCGGCACGTCGATGCGGTCGGCGTGCGACATGCCGAAGCCGTGCCCGCTGCAGCCCCCCTGGAGGATGCCGAAGTCTCCGCTCTCGCCGAGCGCGCTCTCCGGCACGTAGCCGCGGATCCGCGCGTACGGCTGCCGCAGCTCGATGTGCGCCCACGCCGCGCGCCGCTCGAGGATCGCCACGCGGCTCCCCAGCTGCACCGTGGCGATCACCGGCGCCGCCTCGTCGGCCGCCACGCGGATCGCCGTCTCCGGCTCGAGCTCCATCTGCGGCCGCGGATCCGGCGGCGGCTCCCAGACGTCGAGCGGGCAGGGCGTCATCTCCGTCGGCGTCCGGTCGTCGTGCGGCACGATCCAGACGTGGCCGAGGAACGCCGCCGGCACGAAGCCCCGGGCGCCCGCGATCGACTCGTCGCGCAGCGAGACGCCGCGGCGCTCGCGCGTCGGGCCGCGCGCCACCCGGAGCGGCGCGCCCGCCTCGAGCCAGATGCCCGCCGCGTCGCCCGCGGCCCCCGCGGCCCGCGTGCCCGTCACGAGCCACGGGCTCGCCGCGTCCGTGTCCGCCGCGTCCGCGTCCTCGCCCGCCGCGCTCGTGATGGCGTCGAGCCGCACCGGCGCCACGACCGTCTCCCACGCGTCGCGGCGCTCGACCCACACCGCCAGTCGCGCGCTGTCCTCCTCGACGACGACGCGGATCCGGTTCGCCGTCTCGCCGATCGCCGGCATCAGGATGTCGCTCGCGTCCGAATCGTCCACCGGCCCGGCGCCGCCGTCGTTCAGCGGCGGCACGTCGAGGCGCAGCCACGCCCGCCCGTACTGCTTGAGCCGCACGCGGTGCCGCAGCCGCGCCACCGCCGCCGCATCGCCCAGCTCCGCCGGGGCCACGTCGAGCGCCGCCTCGCGCTCCACCGGCACCGCCACCACCGACGTCCACGCCGCCTCGCGGCCTGCCGTTGGCAGACCTCCGCCACATGCGGCAAGGATCGCCAGAACGCCCGGAGCTACGCGCACCTGGCAACGGTAGCGACCGGCTCAGCCGTTATCCAGTCGCCGCGTAACCGCCTACGCAGCGAGCCGCTTCGGTGACGGGACAAGGGCCTGACAATGACCCAATTCTCACGGGTTACGACGCACCGCGGCTCGCCCGACTATTGCAGTCACACCGGCACGATGGAGATAGGCGTCATCACCAACCCCAACAGCCGAAAGAACCGTAACCGGCCTGACAGGGCGGAGCGGCTTCAGCGCATTGTCGGGAGCTTGGGTGAGGTCCACCAGACCGCCTCGATCGACTCGATCAAGCCGGTGCTCCGCGAGTTCCTGCGCAAGCGCGCCCGCTACTGGGTCGCCGACGGCGGGGACGGCGCGCTGCACTGGATGCTGCGCATGGGCATGGAGATCCTGCAGGAGGACGAGTTCGTCGGGCAGTCGGCGACCCTCCCGGTGACGCTCCCCACCAAGGGCGGCACGATCGACTTCGTCGCGAACAACGTCGGCATCCAGGGCGACGCCGAGGGCATCCTCGGCACGCTGCGCAGCTCGCTCGAGCGCAACACCTCGATCGAGGAGTCCGAGGTCGACTCGATGGTGATCGATGGCGTCCAGCTCATCGACGGCCGCGACGTCCCGTTCCGCACCTACGGCTTTGCGTCGGCGGCCGCCGGCATCGGCCAGCGCTTCTACTCGAAGTACTACGCCGAGCCCGATCCGAACCCGCGCACGATCATGAAGGTCATCGCGAACACCGTCGCGTCGGCGCCGATCGCGCTGTCGCCCTTGTCGCGGCTGCCGCTCGGCTCGTGGACGAGCTACGCGCGCGAGCTGTTCGAGCCCGCGAGCTGCAAGGTCCTCCTCGACGGCATGCGCCTCCCCGGCGAGCGCTTCACCGGCGTCCACGTCGCGTCGATGTCGATCAACCTCGGCAACGTGCTGCGCTTCTTCGGCAAGGCCGATCAGCCCGGCCTCATGAACGCGCTCGTCGGCACGCCCAGCCCGTGGAGCATCATCCGCAACCTGCCGCGGATGGCGCGCGGCGACGAGATCCGGGGCCGCGACATCCTCGATCGGCCGTGCCGCGAGATGGTGCTCGAGGCCACCGGCACCGAGCTGCTCGCGCCGGTGATCGACGGCGAGTACTACCGCAACGTGAAGAAGATCGAGTTCCGGATCGGGCCGCGCGTCCGCATCCCGAAGGTCGTCGCTCCCAAAGCCGCGGCGGCCTAGGGCGGCGGCGGCCTGATGCGGCGCCGACAGCCCGCGCGCTACTTGCTGCAGGTGACGGTCGCCGGCCCCGCGCCGGAGGACTTGCACTTCTCGCCCGCCTTGCAGCGCATCGCCTGGCAGGCGGCCGCCTCGGTCTTGAAGCACTTCCGGCCGGCCGCGAAGTAGCAGCTGTCGCGCTCGCCCGTGTAGCGCCACTTGCCCCAGCTCGACTGGCCGTTCGCGTCGACCTCGCCGGACGCCTTGGCCTCCTGCAGCTGCTTCTCGCGCGCCGTCTGCGGTTCCTTGGCCGACGACTTGCCTGCGGCCGAGCCGCCACCGCCGCCACCGCCGCCGCAGCCAAGACCCAGGACGAGCGTGAGGACGAGCGCGAGGACGAGCCCAGTCGATCGGAGCGACATCGGGGCGGATCATGCCATAGTCTCCGGCGTGTCGGCCGAAGATGACCGCGCGGTGATGGAGCGGCTGGCTGCGCTCGAGGCCGAGGTTCAGGCCGATGCCGACGCGCAGCGCGCCCGCAAGGAGGCCGCGCTCGCGAAGGTCCGCGAGCAGCGCACGCAGCAGCAAGCCGAGCGCGACGCGCTCCGCGCGCGGCAGGCCCAGCTCGTCACGCGCCGCAAGGGCGCCGCGGCCGCCGACGACGCCGACGCTGCTGACGACGACGACGATGCCGGCCTCGAGGACCTCTCGCGTGCCGGCCGCGGCCGCCGCCGCGGCTCGGGCAGCTCGGGCGGCGCGCGCGGCGCGGGCGACGCTGCCGACGAGATCGGCGACGCGCTCGCGCTCGCCAAGCGGGCGCACGGCGTCAAGCAGGAGCTCGCGCGCCGCCCCGAGGCCGGCGAGAAGTCGTGGATCAAGTCCGGGCTCGCGTCGATGCTGCTCGGCCCGCTCGGCTGGCTGTACGCCGGCTCCTTGCGCGAGGCCGTCCCCGCCTCGGCGGCGTGGCTCCTCATCATGGGGCTCGCCAGCAAGATCGTCCCGCTGGTCCTGCTCATGCCCGTGCTCCTCGTCGTCCTGCCGCTGTCGGGGATCGCCGGCGTCGTCTACGCGCTCCAGTACAACCGCGCGGGCGGCCGGCAGCGCCTGTTCGACAAGGACAAGGACGGCGACCTACCGAAGAAGCGCCTCAGAGGTGGCGATGAATGAGCCGATGAATGAGCCCGTGTAGGAGCCGGCCGTTAGATCGCGAGGGCGACAAGCTCACGTTACCCTCACCACACGTGTAATCCAGACCGCGCGTTTGAACCGGGCGCGCGGCATACGATGAGGACACTCGTGAAAAAGTTCGTCGTCGCTCTGACGCTTCTCACCGCCGCTGCTGGCAGCGCGTCCGCCGACGCACCCGCCAAGGTCGTCGTGGTGCCCGGCCTCGCCGTCAACGTCGACGCCGCGCGCGTCGATGCGCTGGGCCAGGACCTCGCGAGCGCGCTCTCCGCCGAGCTGATCGTCGAGGCCTCCGGCGGGCTCGAGATCCGGCGGAAGCTCCCTGCCGAGGGGCTGCCGTCCGACTGCATCGCGAAGCCGGCGTGCATCGCCGACGTCGCCAGGCGCGTCGGCGCGCAGCAGCTCCTGTTCATCGTCGTCGTCGACACCGGCGTGGGCGGCACCATCCAGATCGACAGCACGTGGATCGACGCGGCGAGCGGCAAGTCGGCGCCGCGGCCCGCGATCGACCTCGCGTCCGGCGCGGATCCGAAGTCGCGGTTCGTCACCGCCGCGCCCAGCCTGCTCCCCGACGCGCCCGTGCGCCCGAAGCCGAAGGCCGGAATGGACGGCAAGATGTCGCAGACGGTGCCGCGCCACTACACGACGGCCGCGAAGCTCACGACCGGCGTCGCCGTGGTCGGGCTCGGCGTCGGCATCGGCTTCGGGCTCGCCGCGCGCTCGCTGTACAAGGAGTGCGACCGCGAGCCCGTGGCGCCGGTCGGCTGCGACGACAAGCACGACTCGATCCGCACGCGCGCGCTGCTCGCCGATATCGGCTACGGCGTCGCGATCGGCGGCGCGATCGCGACGGTGGTCCTGATCGCGACGTCGGGCAAGGAGTCGCGGCTCATCGTCGAGCCCACGGCGCAGGGCGTCGCCGTCTCCACCCGAGGGAGGTTCTAGCTCATGGCGACCGACGCGCCGGTGCCGAAGAAGAACAGCGAGGGGCTCGTCGGGCAGCTCCTCGCGAACCGCTACAAGATCGAGTACAAGCTCGGCGAAGGCGCGATGGGCGCCGTCTACCGGGCGCACCACGTCAAGTTCGGCCGCCCGTTCGCGGTCAAGGTGCTGCACCCCAAGCTCCTCGACGACAAGAAGCTCGCGCTGCGGTTCGAGCGCGAGGCCGAGCTCGCCGGCCGGCTGCACCACCCGAACGTGATCGGCGTCGTCGACGTGGGCGAGACCCCCGACGGCCTGCGCTACATGGTGATGGACTTCGCGCACGGCGCCGACCTCGCCGAGGTCCTGCAGGAGGCGCCGATGCCGCCCGAGCGGATCATCCCGCTCGTCCGGCAGCTGCTCGAGGGGCTCTACCACGCGCACGAGGCCGGCCTCATCCACCGCGACTTCAAGCCCGAGAACGTGATCGTCGAGCGCGACGATCACGACAAGGAGGTCCCGCGCATCGTCGACTTCGGGATCGCGATCCTGCGCGAGGGCGGCGACTCGACCGACTCCGCCGGCCGGCTCACGACGAACGGCCTCGTGCTCGGCACGCCGCACTACATGGCGCCCGAGCAGGCCGTGGCCGATCCGATCGATCACCGGATCGATCTGTTCGCGCTCGGCATCGTCGTCTACGAGATGCTGAGCGGCATGCTGCCGTTCGACGGCGCCGGCGCGGAGGTCGCGCGCGCGAACCTGCTCCTCGATCCGCCGCCGATCGCGCAGCGCGTGCACGGCCTCGAGGTCGATCCGCTGCTCGAGGCGTTCGCGCGGCGCCTGATGGCCAAGCGGCGCGATCACCGGTTCCCCACCGCGAAGCACGCCCGCGAGCTGCTTGACACGATCGAGCGCGACCGCGCCGCGGCGGCCGCCGCGCTCGGCGTCCCGCTCGATATCGGCACGCGCCCGCCGCAGGCCACGCAGCCGATGGAGCCGCTGGCGGCCGCCGTCCTCATCGGTCCCCCGGGCGTGCCGGCCGCGACGCCGAGCCGGCCGGTGTCGCAGCTGGAAGCGCCGCCGATGTCGCAACCGCAGGCGGCCATGGCCGCGGCCGCGACGGAGCGCGTCACGCCGTTCACCGCGTCCGGCGCCGCCGCGATCGCGCTCGGCCAGCCGGGCGCCGCGTCGACGGCGCGGACCGAGCCGCTGCCCTGGGACGACGGCGCGCGCCGATCGAAGCGGCGCTGGCTGATCGGCGGCGGCGTGGGCCTCGCGGCTGCTGGCGCGATCGCCGCGATCGCCCTGGTCGCCTCGGGCGGCAGCGGCGCGGAGCAGCCCGCGGCGCCGCGCGTCGCGACGACGGCGACGACGACGGCGCCGACGACGGCGCCCGCGGAGCCGCCCGCGCCGCCCGCGCAGCCTGCGCCGCCGACTGCGCCCGCGCAGCCCGTGGTCACGCCGATCCCGGCGGCCACCGACAACGCGACCGAGCCTCCGCGCGACGATCCGCAAGCGAAGGGCGCCGGGACCCGCGAGCCCGCGAGCAAGACGGAGCCGCCCAGCTCGACGAAGCTCGGCGTCGCCAAGACCGGGGCCCCGAAGGGCGGCGCGACCAAGACCACGCCGACCAAGACCCAGGTGGGCAAGGCCGAGGCCGCCAAGGCCGACGCGACCAAGAGCCCTGCGGAGGCCGAGCTCGACGTGTCACAGCAGTGGCAGCGCGTCGGAGATGCCATCATCAAGCTCCGGCAGGCGCCGAACACGAAGGCCACGGGAGACGAGCTGTTCGGGCGGTGGCGCCAGATCCAGATCCAGTCGGCGCAGGTGAACGAGGAGGCGCGCAAGGCCGCGCTCGCGGAGCTCTCGGAGATCCGGAAGCGGATCGCCCAGGCGCAGGCGCAAGCGAAGCGGCCCTGACGCGCTCGCCGCGGCCCGGCCGCGATGAACCGGCCTAGCGCAGGTAAGCGACGTCGGCGCAGTTGCTCGTGTCGGAGGTCGCGTTCGCGCCTTCGACGACGATGCAGAGCTGGTTCGCGCCGGGCTGCAGCTCGTTGCGGAGCGTGATCCGGGCGTTCCCGAGGGCGTCGAACATCGCGTCGGCGATCGGGCTCACTCCACCTCCACTGATGATCACGAAGTATCGGAAGGTGGCGAGCGGCTTGCCGACGACCGCGAACTGCAGCGCTGCCGTGTGGGTCACCTGAGGTGGATCGACGAACATCGGTCCTCGATAATGATCTTTGCCGAGCGCCCCGTCTGACAACGTCGGAGCCCCGATTGCGTCATAGCGCGCCCGACCGCGAGCCCCGGTACCGCCGCCAGAGACGTCGAGATCACCCGCGGTCAGCGCGCCCTCCGCGCGCAGCAGGATGACGCCACCAGAGCCTCCACCACCAGGCGCCCCTCCAAGCACCGGAGAAGCCTCTCCCGGGGTGCCGAGAGCGCTGATCTTGGCCACCTCCAGGGTGCCGCGCGCGGTGATTTCGATCGATCCACCACCGCCTCCGCCCCGGCCTCCCCGCCCGAGGGTCGAGCCATCGCCACCCGCGCCACCGCTGCCGCGGTTCGGCTCGTTCAGGGTGCTGAGCCCTGGGTCATTCATGTTGAAGCTGCCCGCGGCACCAGAGGACTGCCCCGGGAACGGTCCCGTCCCAGGAGTGCCCACGCCACCGACACCGCTGCCGGCCAAGCCTCCTCTGCCGCCACCCGGGCCACCCACGGATGGCATCGACACCGTCCCCGGCATCCCTGAGGCGTTCACCGAGATATTGCTCGCGATCTTTACCGACGACTTCGAGCGCAAGATGATCGGCTTCGTCTGGTCGGCGGCCGGCACAAGCGCCGTCGTCGCCCTCACGTCGATCTGCGAGTACTCGTGGACACCGCCGGTGAGCGTGACCATCGCCGGCGAAGTGCCGCTGGGAGGAAGCTCGTCGAGCTCCTTCAGCGCTAGTTTCCCGAGGAGGCTCGCGGTCACGCGGCCCTCGGGGCAGTCCTGCGCGACCACGACATCGAACGTGATCATCCCGTTCGCCGGGGGCGTCGTATCGACGGGCACCGGGACCGACACCGCGAGCTGCTGGCCATGCGCCCCGACGTCCAGCTTCGCGCTGTCGAACTCGAACTGCATGGCCTTGGGCGCGCCCTCCGCGCTCTTGAGCGTGACCGTCATGTTCTGATTGACGAGGTTCTCGCCGCTGATCACGACGAGCGCCGGCCGGCCGCCTCCGGCGCCCACTCCTTCGAAGAGGACCGTCGGCGACACGTCCGTGACCATCACGTTGCAGGGCTCGATGTCGATGGGCGGCGGAGGCGCGTCAGCGGCGGGGCGAAGCCGGTCCGGGTCATAGAGCTTCGAGCAGCCCCCGACCGTCGTCGTCGCCAACAACAGCAGCAACAGCTTGGGCAAGCGTTCCCCCATGGCGGTTCAACATTATGCCGGATGGTGCCTGCCGACGGCGGCATAGATCGCACGCCATCACCGGTGCCTAACGCTTTGTCGCTTCCGTCGTCGGGCACCGTTCGGCCATAGTCGAGGAATGCGAGGGGCCAAGGGACTTCTATGCGCGCTGCTCGGGGCGGCCGCGTGCGTACCTCGATCACAGCCCGTCCAGCCGACGCAGCCTGTGATCGCTGACACAGAGCCGACCGCGCCGCCAACCACGGCGGTCGCGCCGGCCAGATCTGCGACGAATCAAGATCCGACGCTGTTCGCGCAGCCGTATCCGCAGCCGCAGCCGCAGCCGCAGCCGCAGCCATATCCGCAGCCGCAGCCATATCCGCAGCCGCAGCC
>DATMCI010000039.1:0-39021 GCA_035558535.1 Kofleriaceae bacterium | reverse complement strand
CGCCACCAGCTCTACACCGCCTGCCTGCGCAACCTGGTGATCCACCGCGCGACCCAGCGCGAGCGCGACGGCGTGCTGATCGATCCCGATCAGCAGTGGCGTCCGAACGACGGCGAGGAGCGTCTGCGCGTGGTCGCGGAGCTGGCGTACCGGATGCAAGCCGCGGGATATGGGCGGACACGGCGCGCGCCGATCCCTTATGCCTGGAATGACGCCGTTGACTTGCTCGAGCACGACTGGACACCGGATCAGCGCGATCGGTTCTTGCGCTGGCTGGTGGCGAGCACGGGCGTCCTGCTCGATCGGACCGACGGCTCCGTTCAGTTCGCCCACCTGAGCTTCCAGGAGCACCTCGCCGCGTATCACCTGTTCATCACCCGCGAGAGCGACGAGTGTGAAGCCGCGGTGCAGGCTCACATGGATGACATGAGCTGGTGGGAGACGCTGCGTCTTTGGGCGGCGCTGATCGGCGACCATGGGCCCGACGAGCTCGGCCCGGTATTCGATGTACTTCGAGCAGGCGCTCATGCCTACTGGCTCGCCGGGGAAATGTTCGCGGATGGTACCGGCCGGGCGGCCGACTTCGATGCCTGGGTCACCGAGCTCCCGGCCCGCCTCTCCGACCCGTTCACTTATGGCGAGGACTGTGCGTCGGCGTGGGCGGCATGCAAGCAAGCGCACCGCCGCGCCAGCATCGCCGCGACCCTGGCGTCCGCGCGCGGAGACCTCCACTGGCTCGACGGATTCTGGCATGCGCGCTGGTGTGACATCGCCAGGCTCGAGGTCGATCTGGCCCCCGCGCTACTCGCGCTAGGGGCACCGACCGACAGCGCCGTCGCGGTGGCGCGTTCGCGCGTGCTTCACGGCGCAGCGGCGAGCTGGCCCGATGGACGCGAGCTTGCGATGCTTCGGCTCTGGCCGTCGACTCGTGTCGGGGTCGGTGTCCGGCTCCAACTAGCGATCAGTCTCCGTGCCCAGACCTCGGAGATCGCCGCGATACTCCCCTCGCTACTGGCACCGGCCACTCGGTCATGGTCTGCCGAAGCTCGCGAGCACGCGAAGGAACTTGTCCAGTCTCTTGTCCGAGACTTGGACAAGAGCTTGGGGCCCGAGCTAGGCCGGTGTTTTGGGCGCGACCTGGGGCTCGTCTTCGAGCGCGATCTGGGCAGGTATTATGGACAACATTTCGGACGAGATTTCGGACGAGATTTTTTTGGACGAGATTTGGGACGAGTTTTGAGCTTGGATTTACCGTCCGGATTTACCAGGGTTTTCGGTCGGGCTATTGAGCAGGACTTTGGCCAGTATTTCGGTCGGTATTTCGAGCGATATTTCGGTCCAGATTTCGGCAGGGATCATATCCGGCGCCTGCTCCATTTTGCCCGGTTTTTTGGCTTCTCCGAGGCCCCGCTCGGAGCGCCATGGCTACCGACCTTTGCGGTCCTCGAGGGCAGCTCGGTGGCCGGACGCGCCGCGCCCCGCGCCGCGCTGGCTCATGGGCGTACCGTCGACGGAGTGCCCCTGCTCGCGCTGTTCCGCGCGGCGTGCCAGGCGTCGTTCGCACCAGACGACGCGAGCTTGCGCGACGCGGCCGCTCGATCCTGCGACACCTTCGACGGTGACCCGCTGTGGCCCGCGCTCGCGCGCCACCTCGCCCGCATCTCGACAGCCGAGGATCGTGCACTCCTGGCGGACCTCGCTCGCCATCCAGAGCAGCGCGCCCCGCCGCTGTCGTGGGGCCTCCAGCACTATGTGCGCGGCGATCTGGTGCTCGAGGACGACTCGGTCGTCCCACTCGACGAGCTGTGCGCCCAGGCCGGCCTCGCCGCGCTGCCTTACCTCGAAGATATGCCCGACGAGCTAGACGTCTGACGCTGGTCGCTAGTCGCGGCGGAGCGCCGTCAGCAGCTGGAGCACGTACCAGAACATGGTGGCGATGCTGGAGAACAGCATCAGCGCCGCGGCGACGTGGGCCGACGGCGGGAAGTGGCTCATCACCAGGCTGGTCTGGTACAGGATGAACCCGGCGACCAGCAGGATGACGGCGGCGCAGAAGATCACGCCGAGCGAGAAGCCGAACAGGAGCGACGCGACGATCACGCCGAGGCACGCGAAGCCCGCGATGACGAGGAAGCCGCGCAGGAACGAGAAGTCCCTGCGCGTGATGAACACGGTCAGCGTGAGCCCGATGAAGATCGTGAGGGTGATCGCCGCGGCCTGCGCGATCGTCCGGAGCGCGTCGGCTGCGCCGAGCGTGGACATCACCGCCCAGAGGAGCGGCTGCACGATCAGGGATTGCGCCACGACACAGACGGCGAGCCCCACATACTGGAGGCCCCGCGACCGCTCGGACCAGGCGAGGCGCTCGCCCACGTAGCCGACGAGCATGAACGTGCCGAGCACGAGCAGCCAGCTCCACGCCCCGCCGAGCGCCCACCGCGAGGCCGCGAGGCTCTCCGCCGGCCAGCCGAGCATGATCGCCGCCGTGAGCCCCGCGAAGGCGAGCAACGCGATGCCGAGGTGAGCGTACGTCTTCCGCAGAAACGAGATCCGGTCGCTGACTCCGACCGTGGCGACGGCGGCCGCGATCGGCCGCGCATGGACTTCACTGGCCCTGTACATCGTGCGCCTCCTCCAGGAACCGTGGATCGGCACGCGGCGGAGACAATGCCCGGAGCCTCATGAAATTTGGAATGAATCCCTTTGCTCTTTGTCGAAATCACCGAGCGAGAGCCACTGAGCATCAAGGGCTGATTCAGATGAATCCCAGTCCCCGCGTCGCCGGGCCGTCGCCGGCCGTCGCACGTGTCGCGCCGCGAAGTCCGCGGGAGTAGGTTGAGCCGCACACCGAACTTGACCTATGGTCGCCGCCTCCCAGGGAGGGGGAATTTATGACGACGACTTATCGGACTGGGCAGTTCGTCTGGCGCGAGCTCATGACCACCGACGTGGAGGCGAGCCTGCGGTTCTACACGGAGGCGTTCGGCTGGAAGACCGAGACGATGAAGATGCCCGACGGCACGGACTACACGGTCGTGAAGGTCGGCGAGACCGGCGTCGGCGGGATCATGAAGCACCCGATGCCGGGCGCCCCGGCGTTCTGGGGCGCCGCGGTGTCCGTCGAGGACGTCGACGGGGTCGCGGGCCGCGTGACGGCGAACGGCGGCAAGGTGATCGTCCCGCCGATGGACGCGGGCGGCATGGGCCGCTACGCGGGGCTCCAGGATCCCCAGGGGGCGATCCTCAACGCGTGGAAGGGCAACGGCGGCGACTCGCCCGCGCCCGAGCGGCCCAGTGTCGGTATGTTCTGCTGGGAGCAGCTCAACACCACGGCGCCCGCGGACACGCTCGAGTTCTACAGCAAGGTGTTCGACTGGAAGAACGAGCCGTTCGGCGGCGGCGGGGACATGAAGGTGTTCAAGGCCGACGGCACGAGCGTCGCGTCAGTGATGCAGGCCCCGCCGGGCGCGCCGGCGCACTGGCTCAGCTACGTCGTCGTCGACAAGCTGACCTCGGCCTACGAGCGCGTGAAGCAGCAGGGCGGCAAGGTCCTGGTCGAGCGGATCGACGTCCCGACGGTCGGCGCGATCGGCGTGATCCAGGACAACGTCGGCGCCATTATCGGCGTCTTCGAAGGGCCGGGCGCGTAACAGCTCCGCGCCGGCTGCCGAGCCGCCGCTCAGTACGCGCCCCCGAGCGCCCGCCACGCCGGCGCCTGATCGAGCGGCGCCCGCGCGAATGACTCGAGCGCGCCGGCGACGGCGAGCCCGAGCGGCCGCGGCAGCCGCACCGCGAGCTGCCGGCGCGCGAGCGCATCGGCGTGCGGCGCGAGCGCCCGCGCGCCGATCACGACGAGCGCGCGATCGTCGAGCGCGACGCGGCAGCGGCCGATGGCCGCGCGCACCGGGCCGAGCGCGCCGGCCCGCGGCGGCGCGCCGATCCGCGCGGCCGCCCGCAGAAGCGAAGCGCCGACGATCTGCGCCGCGGCGGCGAGCGCGTGCGCGCCGGCCGCGCAGGCGGCGAGCGCCAGCTGATCGGCGCCCACCTCGGCGAGCCACCCCGCGAGCGCATCGCCGCCGAGGCGCACGGCCTGCTGGATCGACCCAGGCGGACCGACGAGATCAGCCTCCGGCAGCGGCGGCAGCCCGGCGCACGCCCAGCGCACGAGCCAGCACGCGGCGGGATCGGCGCCGCCGCCGGCCCCGATCCCGCCGCGCGCCAGATCCGCGCGCGCGCGGGCGGGCAGCTCCGCGAGCGCCGCCTCGATCCAGCTCCCGTGCACACCGCGCAGCCCCGGCGGCACCGGCGCCCGCGCCGCGGCGGCCCACGCGGCACGCAGCGCGCGGCGCGCGGCCGGCGATCCGGCCCCGGCCCCGGCCCCGGCCCCGGCCCCGGCACCAGCACCGGCCCGCTCGAGCCGCTCGAGCGCCGCGCGCGCGGCCTCGCCGAGCGGGCCGCCGATCCGGGAGAGCACAGCGCGATCGGCGCACGCGGCAGCGAGCGCCTCGCCGATCACGACTTCTCGCGCTTGCGCGGGATCGGCGTCTTGTCGGAGCCAGTCTCGGCTCGCCGGCGGCGCGGGCCGGGGCGCAGCTTGTAGCGCAGGAGCTTGCCGCCGGGGCCGCGCGGCAGCGCGTCGACGAACTCGACCCAGCGCGGGTACTTGTACGGCGCCAGCACGTTCTTCACGTACTCCCTGAGCTCGGCCTCGAGCTTGGCGTCGCCGGTGTGGCCGACGTTCGTCACCACGAACGCGAACGGCTTGATGAGCCCATCCTCGTCCTCGACGCCGATCACCGCGGCCTCCCACACGGCCTCGTGCGCGACCAGCGCGCGCTCCACCTCGGCGGGCGTGATCCACTTGCCGCCCACCTTGAACAGATCGTCGACCCGCCCGCAGTGGTGGTAGAAGCCCTCGCGATCGACCATGAAGCGATCGCGCGTGCGGAACCAGCCGTCGGCGAGCACGAACGCCTCGCCGGTGTTGACGCCGCCCCAGTAGCCGGGGAACAGCGAGTCGCACGAAAGCTCGAGCGTGCCGATCTCGTCGGGCCCGACCAGATCGCCGTCCTCGTCGATGAGCCGCACCTGCACGCCCGCCAGCGGCTTGCCGCACACGCCGGGGCGCGCCGCGGGATCGCTGCTCCGGCCGGCGAGCGCGAACTGGAAGATCTCGGTCAGGCCGTAGCCGACGGTGACCTCGGTGCCGAGCACGGAGCGGATGCGCGGGATCAGCCGCTCGGGCATGCCCTCGGCGCCGGCGACCGCGTGGCGCAGGCGCGCGAGCGGCCGTCCGATCGCCATCCGCTCGGCGTCATGCGCGAGCTGCGAGTACACCGACGGCGTCGCGAACAGGACGGTCGGCTCGTAGCTGTCGAGCGCGGCGAACAGGAGCGCCGAGTGCGGCTGCGCCGGGAAGAGCTGCGACTCCGCCTGGACCCCGAGCGGCACGAAGAGGCCCGCGCCGAGGCCGTACGCCGTCGACAGCCGGGTCACCGACAGGACCTTGTCCTGCGCGGAGAGCTGCAAGAGCTCCTGCCCGAACGAGGCGATCACCGCCTGGATCGTGCGCCTGCTGTGCGGCACGGCGCGCAGCTCGCCGGGCCCCGAGCCGGCCGAGTAGAGGAGGATCGCGACGTCGTTGTCCCCCATCGGGATCGGCGGCAGCGGCGCCGCGGCCTCGAGGAGCTTGTGGTAGTCGAGCGAGCCGCGGCGCCGGGGGCCGACGCAGATCACCTCGCGCAGATCCGGCGTCTCGGCGCGCACCGCGTCGACCACCTGCTCGTGCGCGGTGTCGGCGATCGCGATCGGCGCGCCAGCGTGGAGGACCAGGTCCTGCACGTCGTCGGGCGTGGACAGCTCGGAGACCGGCACGGCCACCGCGCCAGCGTGGATGACGCCGAGGATCGCCGCCGCGGCCTCGAGCGTGTCGCTCATGAGGATCAGGACACGCTCGCCACGCTGGAGCCGGAGGCCGCGCAGCGCGGCCGACAGCCGGGCGACGTGATCGGCGAGCTCGTCGTATGTCCAGGCGCGGTCGCCCTCCCGGAGCGCGCAGCGCGCACCCGCGCCGCTCGCCAGCGCGGTCTCGAGGAGCCACGCCGCCAGGTTGCCGGCCACTGACATGCCCTCGAATTGTAAGGGAGACCCGCCGTGACCACCAAGCGCTCCCCGTCAGAGAACTCGGTGACTTGCATCTCAAGAAGATCAGGCTCGCGAGCGCTGCCCTCGCCCGACCCTCACCACCGGCTCGGGCATACTGCGCGCGCATGCGCATCGTCGGCGGCGACCTCGGAGGACGGGTGCTCCGCGCCCCGCACGGCGCGGCCACGCGGCCGACCTCGGAGAAGGTCCGCGAGGCGATCTTTAGCATCCTCGGCTCTGTCGCGGGGGCGCACGTCCTCGATCTGTTCGCCGGCTCGGGCGCGCTCGGCATCGAGGCGTTGTCGCGCGGCGCCGCGCACGCGACGTTCGTCGACGCGGGCAAGCCGGCGCTCGCCGCGATCCGCGGCAACCTGCGCGAGCTCGGGCTCGAAGACCGCGCCGCGGTGCTCGCGATGGACGCCGTCCTCGCCGCGCGCCGGACGCCCGCGGCGCCGTGGGGCGTCGTGTTCGTCGATCCGCCTTACGCGTCGGATCTCGCCGCGCGCGCGGTCCTGGCCCTGCCGCCCGGCAGCCTCGCGCCCGGCGCGCAGGTCGTCATCGAGCACGATCGCCGCGGCACGCCTCCCGACGCGCTGGGATCTCTGATACGAAGGGATCAGCGTCGTTACGGCGACACCATGGTCTCGTTCTTCGAGGTGCCAACATGATGCAGCGTCCGGCCATCGCGGTGTACCCGGGCACGTTCGATCCGATCACGAACGGCCACCTCGACATCCTCGAGCGCGCGCTCGCCGTGTTCCAGACGGTCGTCGTGACGATCGCGCCGAACCAGCGCAAGAACCCGCTGTTCTCGACGACCGAGCGGATGCAGTTCATCCGCGACGCGCTGCCGCAGTACGGCGGCCGCCTCGAGTTCGAGGTGTTCGAGGGCCTGCTCGTCGACTTCTGCCGCCGCCGCGGCGCGCAGGTGATCGTGCGCGGGCTGCGCGCCCTCGCCGACTTCGAGTACGAGTTCCAGTTCGCGCACATGAACCGCCGGCTCGCGCCCGGCGTCGACACCGTCTTCTTCATGACCGACGAGCGCAACCACTACGTGTCCTCGTCCCTGGTCAAGGAGGTCGCCAGCCTCGGCGGCGACATCAACGGCCTCGTGCCCGCGCCGGTGGTGGCGGCGCTGGTGGCCAAGTACAGCAAGAAAGCGCCATGACCTTCCCGATCAAGCTCGCGTCCCGCCTCGATCCGATCAAGCCCTCGATCACGCTCGCCGTCACCGCGAAGGCGGCCCGGCTCAAGGCCGAGGGCGTCGACGTCGTCAGCTTCGGCGCCGGCGAGCCCGACTTCGACACGCCCGCGCACATCAAGGACGCCGTCCGCGCCGCGCTCGACAAGGGCGGCGTCGGCAAGTACACCGAGGTCGGCGGCGTCCTGCCGCTGCGCCGCGCGATCGCCGCCGAGCTGGCCGGCGTGCACCGGATGGTGATCGAGCCCGATCAGGTGCTCGTCTCGAACGGCGCCAAGCACAGCCTCTACAACCTGTTCATGGCGCTGATCGATCCGGGCGACGAGGTCCTGATCCCCGCGCCGTACTGGGTGAGCTACCCGGACATGGTGATGCTCGCAGGCGGCCGGCCCGTGATCCTCGAGACGCGCGCGATCGACGACTTCGCGGTCACCGCGGAGCAGGTCGCCGCGGCGGTCTCGCCCCGGACGCGCGCGATCGTGCTGAACAACCCGTCGAACCCGACGGGCGCCGTCTACACGCGCGCGCAGATCGAGGCGCTCGCCAAGGTCGTCGTCGAGCGCGACCTGCTCGTGATCTCCGACGACATCTACCGCCAGCTCGTGTACGGCGATGCCGAGTACGTCTCGATCGCCGCCGTGTCGCCGGAGGTCGCCGCGCGCACGATCCTCGTCGACGGCGTCTCGAAGACGTACGCGATGACGGGCTGGCGCATCGGCTACACGGCGGGCCCCCTGCCCGTCATCAAGGCGATGGCGAAGATCCAGGGCCAGTCCACCTCGAACCCGACGCACGCCGCGCAGATCGGCGCGCTCGCGGCGCTCACCGGCCCGCAGGAGTGCGTCGCCGAGATGCGCCAGGCGTTCGACGAGCGCCGCGTCGAGATGGTGCGGCTCCTCCGCGCGATCCCGGGCGTCTCGTGCCGCGAGCCGAAGGGCGCGTTCTACGCGTTCCCCGATCTGTCCGCGTTCGTCGGCAAGAGGTCGCCCGAGGGCGCGATCCTCGACGACGACGTCCAGCTGTGCGACTGGCTCGTCGACGTGGGCAAGGTCGCCGTGGTGCCGGGCTCCGGCTTCGGCGCGCCGGGCTTTGTCCGGCTCTCGTACGCGTGCTCGATGGGAAGCATCCGGGACGGCGTCGAGCGCCTGAAGCACGCGCTCGGGACGCTGACGTAGGGCGCCGGCCGGCTGCGCGTCGCTACTCGTACGCCGACGCGTAGCGGTTCTCGGGATCGCCCTCGTCGTCGCGCTGCTCGCCGAAGTGGAACGGCAGCTGCGTGGACTTGAGCAGCTGGACGCCGGCGCGCGTCAGGAAGTTGTCGTCGACGTCGATGTGGCTCAGGTGGGCGAACGCCTTCTGGTAGCGGTAGAAGACGCGCGCGCCGTCGTCGGAGAGCGCGCCCATCTTGAGGTCGAGCTCCGCGAGCTGCGGCAGGAGCTTTCCGTGCGCGAGCGGCTCGATCAAGGCGTCGGTGAAGTCGAGGTTCGTGAGCCCGAGGTGCAGGAGACGCGGCAGGCCCACGCCGTCGAGGATCGGCTGGAAGTCCTTGGCCTTCGTGCTGCTCTTGCCGGTGCGGCGCGCCGGGCCGACCTGGATCGAGAGCGCGCGCAGGCTCGGCCACGTCGCGGCGGCGATCGATCGGGCCGCCGTGTTGTCGAGGCCGCCGGTGATGACCTCGAAGCGCTCGAGGCGCGGCAGCACGATCGTGCCGAGATCCATGTCGCCGGAGCGGAGCTTCAGCGCGCGGAGGTTCGGCAGCGCCGCGTACATCGGCTCGATGATGCCGATGGTGCTCCAGTTGAGCTCGGTCTCCTCGCTGTGGAAGTCGCCGAGGAAGAGCGAGCGCAGGGACGGCAGGTAGCGCTGGCTGAGCACGCGCGCGATGCCGCCGTAGTCGTTGTCCTCGAACGTCACGATGCCCACGGTCAGCTCGCGCAGGAAGCGCGCGCTGGGCTCGTCGAGGAGGAGGCCAAGCACCTCCGGCAGGGAGGTGGACTCCTCGCCGGACTCGTCCCGGTCGAAGCGCTCGAACGTGCTCGCGATCCGCGCCGTGTGGAGGAAGCCGGCCCGCCAGCGCAGCTGGAGCAGGTCGCCGTACGGCGCGAGCTTGCCGAACCAGCGCTCGGCGCCGCGCCGGAGCAGCGACTTCTCCGCCCGCTGCAAGTCCTTGCGCTTCGGCTCGGCCTCGCGCTGGAGCTGGATCGCGGCCAGCTCGCCGCGCGGATCGCCCTGCGCCTGCAGCCAGTCCGCGTAGACCTGCGCCGCGCTCGTGTCGGCGTCGGGCGCCTCGTCGACGAGCTGCGCGAGCTCGGGGTTCCCGTCCGGCGCGCGCGCCGCGCGGAGCTTCGCCGACGCCGCCGCGGCCGCCTTCAGCGCCTCGCCGAGCAGGCGCTCGTAGGTCCGCTCGCGCTCAGCTGCCGGCGCCGCCGGGCGCGGCGCGAACGCCTCGTCGATGGTCGGCGGCGGCGGCGCGAGCTCGTCGGTGGCGCCCTTCCAGTACGGGTCCTTCGGCGACGCGAGCCGCCACACGGCGCCGCCGTCGCCGCACAGGAACGCGCCGTCGCCCCAGCTCGCGATGCCCCACAGCTTGCTCCCGATCTTCGTCGGGACCTTCGTGAACGTCTTGCCCTCGTTCGTGGAGCGCAGGACGACGGCGCTCCCTCCGCCCCACGCTTCCCTGCCGCCGACGACGAACAGGGCGCCCGCCACCCACGCGCAGTCCTCGAGATCCTCCTTGACCGACGTCTTGACCGGCGTCCACCGCGCGCCGCCGTCGGTCGAGCGGTACGCGATGCCGCCGTCGCCGATCGCGACGAGCGCGCCCGACGGCGCCTCGGTGATGCGCGTGATGACGTCCGTCTTCTTGCTGAAGCCGGCGAGCGGCCGGAGCTGCTTGCCGTCCCACGCGCCGCCGCCGCCCGTGCCGGCGAAGATCAGCTTGCCGGCGAACTCGCCGATCACGAGCACCTTGCCCTTCAGCGCGAAGCGCGCCTTCTTCCAGCCGCGGTCCGGCTGCTTCGATGTCAGGACCACGCCGTCGTCGCAGCCCATCCACCACGTGCCCGCGGCGTCGCGGTAGATGCAGAACCGGTAGCCGTGGGACGGGACCTCGATCTCCTTCCACTTCGCGCCGCGGTCGCGCGAGACCACGGCCGAGCCGCCGCACGCGTAGAGCGCGCCGTCGATCGAGGCGAGCCCGAAGGTCCGGCCCGGCGACTGCCGGCGGTGGAAGCTCTTGCCGTCGGTCGTCGCGAAGCAGCCGTCGCCGACGGCGATCGCGAACCGGCCGTCGATGACGACGCGCCCGAGCCGGCCGCCACCGGCGTTCTGCTGCGTCAGGGCCAGGTCTTTCGGATCGACGGCGGGAGCCGGCCGGGCCGGCTTCGCAGATGCGGCCGCCGGCCCCGGCGGCTTCGACGCGGACGCGGCCACCCGCCGCGCCGACGCTGCCTTCGTGGCCGCCGTGCCGGCGGCCCCGACCTCGCGGTACCCCTTGCGCGTCTTCTCCTGCACGAGCTTGTCGTGCTCGGCGATCGCGGCCGCCGGGCTCGCGAGCTTCTGCTGCTTCGACGAGCCGGCCGCGCCGATGCGCCCCCAGCGCGTGGTCAGCACCACGCCGCTGATCGCGATCTCCCAGAACTTGCTCGACGTGCCTTCCACCAGCTCAAAGCGCCGCATCGGGGCCGAGCGTGCCATAGCGGCCGCCGGCGATCACGAGCGGGGCCGCTACTCGTACGCGGACGCGTAGCGGTCCTCGGGCTCGCCCTCGTCGTCGCGCTGCTCGCCGAAGTGGAACGGCAGCCCCGTCGCCGCCAGGAGCTCGACACCCTCGAGCGTGAGGTAGTTGTCGTCGACGTCGATGCGGCGGAGGTGGGCGAACGCCCGCTGGTAGCGGTAGAGGAGCCCCGCGCCGTCGTCGGAGAGCGTGCCCATCTTGAGGTCGAGCTCCGCGAGCCGCAGCAGGACCTGCCCGCGCGCGAGCGGCTCGATCAGCGCGTCGGTGAAGTCGAGGTTCGTGAGCCCGAGGTGCGCGAGGCGCGGCAGGCCGGTGCCGTCGAGCACCGGCTGGAGATCGTCCGCGCTGGCGGTCGCGTCGCCCTGGCGCGCCGGGCCGATCTGGATCGAGAGCGCGCGCAGGCCCGGCCACACCGCGGCCGCGATCGCCTGGGCAGCCTCGTGATCGAGGCCTCCGGTGACGACCTCGAAGCGCTCGAGGCTCGGCAGCACGATCGAGCCGAGGTGCATGTGGCCAGAGCGGAGACTCAGCGCGCGGAGGTTCGGCAGCGCCGCGTACATCGGCTCGAGCTCGCCGAGGTTGCTCCAGTTGAGCTCGGTCTCGTGGCGCGCGAAGTCGCCGAGGAACAGCACGCGCAGGGTCGGCAGGTAGCGCTTGCCGAGCTCCGCCGCGATGCCGCCGTAGGTGTTGTCCTCGAACCGGACGATGCCGACGGTCAGCTCGCGCAGAAAGCGCGCGCTCGGCTCGTCGAGCAAGAGCCCGAGCACGTCCTCGAGCTCGACGGGCGGCAGCTTGCTGCCGTGCAGCCGGCTGCGCGCGACCGTGCTCGCGAGCCGCGCGCCGTGGAGAAAGCCCGCGCGCCACACGAGCTGCATGAGGTCCTGGTACGGCGCGAGCTTGCCAAGCCAGCGGCCTTCATGCCGCGCGAGCAGCGCCCGCTCCGCCTGCTCCAGATCCGCGCGGTCCGGATCCTCCGCGAGCTGGAGCTGGATCGCGGCGAGCTCGCCGCGCGGATCGCCCTGCGCCTGCAGCCAGTCCGCGTAGACCTGCGCCGCGCCCGTGTCGTCATCGGGCGCCTCGTCGACGAGCCGCGCGAGCTCGCCGTGCGCGTCCGGCGGCCGCGCGGCGCGGATCTCCACCGTTGCCGCCGGCGCCGACTGCACCGCCTCGGCGAAGAGGCGCGCGTACTCCCGCTCGCGCTCCTCTGCCGGCGGCGCTGCCGGCGGCACGAACACCGGATCGATCACCGGCCGCGCGGACGCGATCTCGTCGAGGGCGCCCTGCCAGTACGCGTCGCCGGGCGCCGCGAGCCGCCACAGCCCGCCCTGCGCGCCGCCGAGGAGCGCGCCATCTCCGCCGTGGCCTCCGTGGCCCCCACCGCCCCCACCGCCCCCACCGCCCCAGCTCGCGATGCAGGACAGCTTGCCCTCGATCGCCACGGGGAGCCGCGTGAACGTCTGGCCCTCGTCGGTCGAGCGCAGGAGGACGGCGGCCGGCGCGACGGCCGCCGCGCCGGTCGTGCCACCGACGACGAACAGCGCGCCGGCCACCCACGCGCAGTCCTCGAGATCGAACGCCACCCCCGCGTCGACGGGCGCCCAGGTCGCGCCGCCGTCGATCGAGCGGCGCGCGAGACCGGCGCAGCCGATCGCGATCAGCGCCCCCGACGGCGCCACCGCGACGCGCGTGACGACGTCCGTCGAGCGGAAGCCAGCGAACGGCCGGAACCTGGTGCCGTCCCAGGCGCCGCCGCCCCCGACGCCCGCGAACAGGAGCGTGCCGCCGATCTCGGCGATCGCGCGCACCTCGCCCGCGTGAAACGTCGCCTTCTTCCAGCCGCGGTCCAGATCCGCCGAAAAGCGGATCCCGTCGTCCCAGCCCATCCACCACGTGCGGCGGGCGTCGCGGTGGACGCAGAAGCGCGAGCCGCCGCGCGCGGTGCGCAGCTCCTGCCACCGCGCGCCGCGATCGTGCGTGACGGCGAAGCGCTCGCCGCAGCTGTAGATCGCACCATCGATCGCGGCGAGCGCGAGCGTTCCGCCCGGCGATCTCCGGAGGTGGAACGTCTGGCCGTCGGTCGTCGCGAGGCAGCGGTCACCAGCAGCCAGCGCGAGCCGGCCGGCGATCGCGATGCTGCGGATCGCGCCGCCGCCGGGGTGGAGCTGCGTGACGGCCAGATCCTCGAAGCGACGCATCGCCGCGAGCGTGCCACGTCTACTTGCCGGTGCCTGCGGGTACATGCCGGTGATCGGCGCCTCCGCTGGCTCCGCCCTCGGGCGGCCGCGCGCCGTACCGGCAAGGCCGAGGACGCAGCCGGTCAGCGGCCGCCGGTGACGGCGTCGGCGTCGGCGAGGCACGAGGCATCGAACAGGATCCTGTTGCCGGTCGTGATCACCTGGCGGGCGAACATCGCGGCGTCGGTCGCGCCCTCGTTCAAGTAGTACATGACGCATTTATCGTTGGTGCAGTGCGCGCCGTGGGGGGTGTCGACGTGCGCGCTGGTCGCCGGCAACCCGTTGTCGACGAGGCCGATCGAGTGGGCGAGCTCGTGGACGAGCGTCGACTGCTCGACGAACCGCACGAGGTTGGGGAGCGTCGCCGCGGACGTCGAGCGGATCACGTCCTTGAACATCGCGATCACGCCGGTGTTGCCGAGCGAGACCCCGAGGACGCTCGGCTGCACGCCGTCGGCATCGGCGAAGTGGCCGCTGATGAACAGGACGTAGTACGTCTTCGTGCCGGCCTCGTCCTTGCGCCCGCGGTGCGCCTCGGCGAGCGCGAGCAGGTCCGCCGACGTGAGCTCCTCGTCGGCGACCGCGCCCACGTCCTCCATCTCGGCCGCGGTGCGCGGGACCGTCAGCATCTTCTTGCCCGAGAACAGCCGATCGACGTTCTCGGCGGTCAGATCGAACGTGTCGCCGAACCCGAGCACCGGGCCGGTGTACGGCTCCTGGCCGGTCTCGTGGTCGATCTCGATCACGACCCGCGTGATCGCCGAGTCGAACACCGGATCGATGCCGCCGCCGTCGTCGCCGTCATCGCCGCCCGTACCGCCGCACGCCGCTGCCAGGAGCGCGAGCGAGACCGCGAGCGAGAGCCAGTGCCAGTGCCAGCGCGAGAGCCGAGACCTCATCCCCCTACGGTAGCAGCGATGGCCCGCCGGCCGTGTGCGCCGATCCACGCTCTCCCGATCGGTCGCCCTCATGACGCGCGTGCCGTGCGCGGCGGGTCGCCCGGCCGCGCGGGGTATGCTCGCGGGCATGTACTCGCCCGATCGGTATGTCGAGACGATGCGCTTCGCGGCGGCGCGTCACGTCGCACAGAAGGAGCCGGGGCACGACCTGCCGTACCTCGTGCACGTCGTCTCGGTCGCCGCCGAGGTCATCGCCGCGCTGCCGCTGACGCCGCTGGCCGATCCCGAGCTCGCGGTCACGTGCGCGCTGCTCCACGACACGGTGGAGGACACGGTGACCACGCTCGACGAGCTGGCCGCGAAGTTCGGGCCGGCGGTCGCCGCGGGCGTCGCCGCCCTCACGAAGGACCACACGCTCCCCAAGCCCGAGCAGATGGCGGACAGCCTGCGGCGCATCCGCGAGCAGCCGCCGGAGATCGCCGTCGTCAAGCTGGCCGACCGGATCACGAACCTCTCGGCGCCGCCGCACTACTGGACGAAGGAGAAGTGCACGGCGTACCGCGCCGAGGCGGTCACGATCGCCGACGCGCTGGGCCACGCGAGCGCCGCGCTCGCCGCGCGCCTGCGCGCGCGGATCGACGCCTACGCGGCATACTGCTCGTAGCCGACTGGCACGTGAGCTTCGGGCGCGCCTCGTCTCGTCATGGAGTCGCGCCCGACTCCCCTCGCGGCGGATCATGCCCCGACGCGAGCGGCTGCTCGAACTCGCTGCGCATCCGCACCCCGAGCGCGTCGAGGATACGGCTCGCGCGATCGACCGTCACGTTGTGATACTCGTTGCGCTCGTCACGCGAGACTTGGGACTCGTGAACTCCGAGCCGCTCGGCGAGCTGGCGTTGCGTCATCCCGAGCGCTATGCGGAGGGCGACGAGCGCATGACCGAGGCCGTGCAAGTTCAGGAGCTCCGCGATATCGCCGCGCTTGAGCCGCTCGTAGCTCTCCACCTCCTCGACGAGCTGCTCGTGGAACGCGCGCAGCGGATCGATCGCACGCTTCACCTCCTCGGGCGCAAGGCCCATCTCCTCGAGGTGCGCGCGATGCTTGGCCAGGCGCGCTTGCTCGTCCCGGAGCCGCCGCACCGCCTCCTGATATTCGCTCTCATTGCGGATCATGACGGGTCTCCCTGCTTGATCTTTATGATCCCCCGAGGTTGGCCATCTCTGCGAGACAGCCGAAACGCCGAGGGGAACTCGAGCTCATTGCCGTGCCTGTCGCGAATCCCCGAGAGCTGGCCAAAATGCGGATAAAGCTCGACCCGATACTGGTGCCACATCGGCAGCTGCCGCTTCGGATACCCACGATAGGACCGACGAGTCGTAGGATCCCACGTCCAGATCTTGTGTGGATCGAGCAGGTTCAGCGCGCTCTGGAGGCGTCCGCTGGCCAGCTCTCTCAGATCGCACTCGAAATAGCCAGCACCTCCAGGTTGTCCACGAGCAGTGCACGCCACTCACGATCCCAGTTGGGGTACCCATCCGCCGGACCCACGACCAGCGTCGAAGCACGCAGCTCCTCGAACGTGAGCTCGTAGTCTCCGGGCGCGAGGCAACCATCGGACATGAACCCTGGCAGCACCATGACATGGTGGCCTTGCTTGACTTAATCGTCAAGCTTGCGCCGCGTAAGCTGTTGCCTCTATTTAGATCGCGGTCAACCTCGCCTCCGCGCGTCCGACCGGCGAGCTACATAAGCGGGGCGACCGTCGCGAGCGACGACGCGGTTGACCATGAGCATCATCGACAAGGCCAAGAGCTTCATGGGCGGTCACGGCGTGACCGTCCGCCACGCCACGATCGAGGGCGCCGAGCCCGCGACCGCCGCGCTCGCCCTCACCACCGGCGGCCTGCGCGGCCAGTTCGCCGTCGTCTCCGACAAGCCGTGCACGATCCTCTCGCGCCAGACCGAGATGGTGACGGAGATCCAGCACGCCGACGGCCGCGCCGAGCAGGTCGTGCTCGGCCGCCAGATCACGCCCGATCCGGACGTCGCGCCCGATCCCGACGCTACGCCCGCCGCGGCCCCCACCGAGGGCACCGCGGCCACGGTCAAGTACCCCTACGATCTCGCGGCCGGCTTCGAGGTCGTCGACGAGTTCGACCTCGTCTTCGACGGCTCGATCGAGGCCGTGCTCGGCCAGCGCGTCCTCCTGCCCGGCAGCGACGTCCGCTTCTTCCTCCGCACGCGCGTCGACGTCAAAGGCTCCCCGTTCGATCCCGAGGCCGTCGACGAGCTGCCGCTGCGCCGGTAGCCCCGCCGTCACGCCGGCCACGCCAGCCACGCCAGCCCGGCCACGCGTGGTCCCGGCGATCCCGGCTAACGCGCCTCGCCGAAGTCGATCTCCGGCGGCATAGCTTCCAGGAGCGGCAGCCTCGGCACACCCAGCTCGTCGCAGATCTCGTCCATCGTGATCACGGTGCCGTCGCGCATCACGATATCGCCCCGAACATAGTATCTGAGCGCCCACGACAGGGGCGGCTCGTATTGCTCTGGCCGCGCCGCGGCCCCCTCGAGCACCGCGCTGTCCTCCGGGCCAGAGATCCGCGCGATGTGCCGCGCCAGCGCCGACCACAGCGGATCGCCCTGGTACCGCGCCAAGGCCTTGCTCAGCCGACGCGAGGCTGGCTCGTGACCCAACGAGACACGGCACGCCAGATTCAGCAGGTTCCACTCGCTCGCGCCATCGGCCGGGGGCCTGGCACACGCGACCGCAGCGCGAACGGATGCCCGGCCGAACACGGACACCGCCTCGATCGTGACGAAGTCCTCCCAGAGCGCTGCCGAGATGCCACCCAGCTCGACGCCCCACACCGCAGCGACCCGCTGCCCGAAATCACGCACTGATTGGGGATCGATATCGCGCATGAAGTCGTCATCCCTGATGCTCGCGCGATACCGAGCGGCCATGAATACGACCTGCGATCCGAGCCACCTCGAAATTCTGAAATAGTTGGCAAAATCCCGCACACACTCATACCCAAACCCCTGCACGAGGAAACGATGAAGATCGCGCGTCAGGTCACCTGCGAGCGTGGGTATAAAATACGAATCCAGCAATCTCGCGAAGTCATTCACGAACGTCCCTTCGAAGGAAGCCCCGATCTCCTTCAGCACGTACGTGAACCGTGCATCCGTCTCGAAATCACGCAGGACGCGGCTCCCGCGTTCAAGGACGCGCGGGGCGATGCGCATCAACACAGAACGCTCTGCTGCCAGGCTCACCAGTGTCTGAAGCGTCAGGCTCACATGAGCTCGAGCCGAGGGCCACAGACGAAGCAACGTCACGAGATGATGGCTGGGCCACAGCCACGACGAACCAGACCAGACCCGCGATCGTGCCAGGACCTGTTCGCTCGCCGGGATGCCATCGAGCTCCAGCGGCGCCGCCACGATCTTCGCGCCGTGCGCCTCGGAGAACGCAGGGAAATCGACGATGCCATCGAACTCCGGCGCGGAGATCGCGATGTCTGCACAGCCGCTCCATATCGAGAGCGCCATCCCGTCGAGCCAATGCGCAGATGACGCAGCGGCGGCGACCACCTCGCCGAGCGAGCTACGCCGCTCGTGCTGTTTGCTCATCTCCCAGGCCCACGCACACTGCTGACTCGCGGACCACGCGCGACGAGCCAAGAGTCCACAGATCTCCTGTCGCCACGACGCGAAGTCTTCAGGTTGCCCGGCTCCGTCGGCGAGGATCGCGCCAGCCAGCCAGAACGATCGCGGCTCCTGGCGCAGCGCCGCCAGCACCGGCGTCAGCTTGTCAGGCGAGAGATCACCTGTCAGCCCAGCCCACAGCCGGAGGGTCTCCCACCAATGCAGGTCGGCCGCGTGAGCGAGCATCGCCACGACCCGATCCTCTCCTTCATGGGTCGCAAACAGGTAGTGCGCAGCCAGGAACTCCTGGAAGCTCAGGTGCGTGAAGCTGATCGCCCCATCGGAGCGATCGACCAGGACGCCAGCGCTGTTGATCAGCCACACCAGGAAGCCCTCTCGCTGCTCTCGCGTCCATGACCCATCGAGCAGCTGCGACGCATCCTGCCAGGTACGGACGATGGCGCCCCGCCCTACAGCTTTGTACCCATCACTCTGCATCCGGTACGCCATCTCGGACACGGCGCGCAGCCGCGCCTCCTGATCGCTGGGCCGCCACTCGTTGCGCCGCAGCTGCGCCCCTTCGCTCTCGCGCAGCGCCGGCCGGGCGTCGAGGAGGTTGCGCATGCAGGCGAGGTACAGCTTGTGCCGCTTGTCCGGCAGCGGCCCCTCTCGGCTCAGCAGCAGCATCATCGTGAGCAGCAGCGCTGTGCGCCCGAGCGCCTGCGCCTCCGGGACCGCTTCGAGCCGCGTCATGAAGTCGGCTGTCGACCGCTCGGCCGCTGCCTCCTCTTCGCCGTGGACCCGCCGGTGGAACTTGTGAGTCAAGAGCCGCACGTCTGGGTCGCCCAGGGGTTCGATCTCGAGCGTGTCGAAGCCCTCGCTGCCAGCCGGGCGGCTCTCTCCATAGGGCCGGCTCGAGACGACGATCACGGCTCGTGGATGGGCCGCGCGGAACTCACTCAAGCACTTGCGAAAACGCTCGCCCAGATCGCCCAGCTCATCCCAACCATCCACCAGGAGCACCGGCCTTGGCCCGTCTTGCCCATCGAGGATCGCGGCGAGCGCTGCTTCAGACCCTGTGAGGCCACACTTCTTCACTTCATCGAGCAAGAGCGCCTCGATCGTGCGCTCCGCGTCATTACGCTTCTCCCAGGACGCTGCGATCTCGCGCAGCTCCACGAAGAACGGCACCGCCGTCCTGGCCTGGATCAGCTGGCGAAAGGTCTGCCTCATCCACGTGGTCTTGCCACTGCCCGCGTTCCCGATGATGACCAGAGGCTTTGTACGCTTCCGCAAGCCGTCGGCGTCGATCGGCTCTCCGCTCCCGGGGTTCTCGAGATCGTATCGCTGGCCGAAGCGCAGCGGGATGTACATATCGTCGAGGTTCACCTCGACGGGTCGGTTGTTGCCGACCGTGGGGGCCGCCCCGACCCCGCGCAGGTCCCACCGGGCGAACGTGTCTTTTTTACGGTCGTGGTAGGCAGCGATGAGCGCAGCCACGACGTTCTTGCCAGCCGCTCGCAGAGGCCGAGACGGCGTCGCCGACCGCTTGGCGGGCTGCTTCTTGCTCGCGGCGCTCGCGACACCCATCGCAGCCGGGAGCGAGAGCTTGAGCGGCACGTGACCGCGCGTGACCTCGTCGAGGACGAACGCGCCCAGCTCCACGACACCCTCCGCGCGCGCTCGAGGATCGTACCGGAGCAGGACCGGCTGGACGGTGGCGGCCTTCGGCTTCGGCGCGACGCGGACGAGCTGCATCACGACGGGCTGCTCGGCCGGCAACTTCTTCGCGGTCAGGCTCCAGCTCCCAGCCGAGATGACACGCGTATCGCCGGAGACTCGCTTGCCGCGCCAGCCCCAGGCGTGCACCGCGTCGGAGGCGTGATGGTGACCGTGAAACAGCAACGAGACCTGAGCATCGGCGGCGAGCGCCTGCAGCCGCTCGTGCCCCTCGAACCCTACGGCGTCCGCTGCGAAGTGCTCGAACAAGCCGGCATCGAGCTTGTTCTTCTTCACCTGTGATCGAAGCCAGTCTTGCCACTCGCGGATCGCAGGGGGGATGGTCGGGACCGGGTTGTGGTGGACGGCGACGATGCGGATCCGCTCCGCGGGTGCCTCCTCACTGCGCCAGTGCTTGAGCACGGCCTGTGCCTGCTCCTTGCTGACGAGTCCTCGGTGGTCCTCACGGCGATGTGACTCGACCTCGCACGAATCCAGCGCCGCTACAGAGACCATCAGATCTTCGAAGTCATGAATATATGCGCCGCGTGGCAACGCGGCCACTCGCCCTGCAGTCGCAGGCCGCGCCGGGCCAGGGCCACGATCGTCGTGAAGTGGCAACGACGGATCGTAGAACCGCGCGACCATATCGTCGAAGCGCGCCAGCTTGACCTCATCGAGGCGCCCGCGAAGCTCCGGCTCCCCGAACAGCCCGTCGTGAAGCCGACCTTCGACCTCCTTGCACTTCGTCCACGAGACATCGTGATTGCCAGGCACGAATACGAACGAGCTCCGTGGCGCGCCGAGCCCCTCCATCAGCCCTTCGAAGAACGTGAGCGCGCTCATGTACTCCGGTGGCCGCGCCGCCTCGGCGACGTCGCCGGTCACCAGCACCAGCGCGACCTCTTCCTTCCAGCCCAGATCGCCCCGGGCACCGCGGATGGCGTCGGCGCAGCGCCGCGCGAGCTCGCCCATATCCAGCCCGGCGAAGCGGCTGTACGGTCCGAAATGCAGATCCGAGAGCTGGAGCAAGACGAAGGGTCGCACGAGCGCCTCCCACGACGAGCATACCCACGTGCTCGACGGAGATCGCCTCGTTCGGGCGCGCCTGATCGGGCGCACCGCGGGCGCGGATCCGCGCGACCATCTGGCGGTGTCCGCACCATCGCCCGCGCCATCGCCCGCGCCATCGCCCGCGCCGCTCGGCCACCTCGCGTACCTCTACGTGGGGACGAGCCGGTTCGACGAGGACCTCGCCTACTACCGCGACGTGATCGGCGCCGAGCTGGTCTGGAGCTTCCACAGGTTCGGCGCGCGCGTCGCCGCGTTTCGCGTCGCGGCCGGCCCGCCGCTCCTCCTCGCGGATCACCGGCCCGCGCCGAGCTGCATGCCGGTGTTCGCCGTGCCGGAGCTCGGCGCCACTGTGCGCGATCTCGAGGCGCGAGGCTGGAAGCCCGAGGCCGGCCCGTTCGAGATCCCCGACGGCCCGTGCTACCTGTTCCGCGATCCGAGCGGCAACCAGCTCGCCGTCTTCGGGAACGTCCGCCCGGACGCGCTCGGCACGATGAGCCGCGCGACGCGATGACCCCGACCGCCGAGGCCGCGATCTATGACGCACCGCGTCTCTCCTTTATATGAGGCGAGCGGGCTCCCCATCCGGAGTGGCGGCGCGGCGGCTACTCGATGACCGAGCCGGTGACCTGCGGCGGGCCGGCGGCGAGCACGAAGATGCCGGGGAAGCCCTGCGTCTGGAAGCCCTGGCTCGTGTTGCGGCGCAGGACCGAGCGATCGATGACGAGGCTGCCGCTGCGGTCGTTGCTCACGAAGAAGATCGCGCCGCCGCCCTCGCGCGCGGTGTTGTCGGTCATCTCGACGCCGCACAGGCTCAGCGTGAAGCGGTTGCCGTCGTTGTAGATGCCGGCGCCGCTGCCGCCGCCGGGCGTGCCGCTCTTGGCGGGGTTCGCGCCGAAGCCGATCGCCTCGTTGTTCGTGAACAGGCTGTTGATGACGGTGTGCGAGACGCCGATGCTGCTGAGGCCGCCGCCGTTCGAGCAGCGGTTGCCGAGCTCGGGGCCGCCGCCGAACGTCGAATTCACGACGTAGACGGGCAGCGGCTCGGGCGCGCCGGCCGGCTGGTACTGGCTGAGCGTGCGCACTGACGCGCCGCCCACGTCCGGTCCGGTGTCGTCGCACGTGTTGTGGAAGAACCGGCTGTTCACGATCTTGAACCGGCCGCCGCGCACGAAGATGGCGCCGCCGCCGTCGGGATCGAGGCCGGCGGCGTTGCCATCGATGAACGTCAGGTTCTGCACGGTGAGCTGCGGGTGATCCTGGTTCTGGCAGTGGCTGGTCGTCCACACCTGCGCCTGATCGCAGGTGTTCATGTAGAGGATGCGCCGCGCCCCGGCGCCGCTGAGCGTCACCTTGCCGCCGCCGTCGATCACGATCTTCGGCCCGGTGTTGTTGAAGATCTTCGCGGTGCGATCGAGCTTGATCGTGATCGGATCGGGCCCGCAGTCGAACGTGATCACGCCGCCGCGCGCGACGGCATCGACGACCGCGTCGCTCGTGCAGCTCGCTGGCGTGCCGGTGCCGACGACCGACGTCGGCTGCGAGGCGTCCTCGGCGGCGGCCTCCGCGGGGATCGGGCACGTGCCGTTCGGGTTGCCGGCGGGCGGCCCGCCCGATGGATCCGTGCCCGGGTCCGACGGCTCATCGGACGTGCAGGCGGCGAGCGCGAGGGCCGAGACGGAGACGAAGACGGAGGCGAAGACGGAGGTGAAGACAGAGACGGAGGGCGACGCGCGGCGACACCGATACGACGAGCGCATCGGCCGATCGTACAGGAACTGGCGCGATCCGCGCTCGCCAAGCTCGCGCGCCGGCCGCGCAGGCTCGCTTCTAGCTCAGCTCGCCGCGGGCCGGCTCACCGCCCGCGCCGCCCGCGCCGCCCGCGCCGCCCGCGCCGCCCGCGCCGTCGGCCAGCTCGCGCACCATGTCGCGCAGCGTCGCGCGCGCGCGCGGCAGCTCGTCGCCCTGCAGCGTCACGCCGCCGACGACGGCGTGGCCGCCACCGCCGTGGCGCGCGCACAGCTCGCCGATGTCGTGGCGGCGCCGCGACGGCGCCCACGGGTTCGTCCCGACGGTGATCTTGATGCACGTGTCTGTCCGGGTCGCGGACACCGTGTACAGGCACGACGGGAACAAGAGGTAGCCGAGGAAGCCGGGGCTGCGCGCGCCTGGATCGCCGAGCCGATCGAAGACGATCACGTCGCCGTCCCACACGCCGAGCCGCCGCACTGCCTCGAGCTCTCGCGCGCGCTCGGCCGCGACGGCGGCGAGCTGCG
The DNA here is from genome assembly GCA_035558535.1 of Kofleriaceae bacterium. Lineage (GTDB taxonomy): Bacteria > Myxococcota_A > Polyangia > Haliangiales > Haliangiaceae > JABFXX01. Next base: position 16,090 of record DATMCI010000039.1, on the reverse strand, counting down.
CCGCGACCTCGGGCCGCGCGGCCACCTGATCGAGCGAGTCGCGCGACAGCCAGTCCACGTAGCGCGCCGTGTCGAGCGATGTCCGGCCGTGCGCGAGCCACGCCGCGAGCTGCTGCGCGGAGGACTCCAGCGAGATCGCCGCCTCCGCCGAAGGAAACTGCGCGGCGTCGATCTGGTCGGCCCACCGCACCGCCTCGATGAGGTGCGGCGGCGGCCGCCAGTCCCAGCCCCGCTCGAGGGCCCTCGCGATGAGGCTCGCGCACGAGGGCGACCTCGGATCGAAGAACCACGTCGCGAGGTGCTCGCGCTCGAAGACCTCGCGCAGCGCCGGCGGCTGGAACGCCGTCGGGTGATGGTCGAACCACCACCGCATCCGCGGATCGGCGCAGAACCGGAAGTCGACGCAGGCGTGGTCGTCGGCGTCGAGCGGGACGCCCTCGAACGGGTTGCCGTCGCGGTGGACCATCCCGACCGGCAGGATCTGCACGCTGGGATCGATCACCTCGCGGTAGAACGCCGAGAACAGCGCGGCCGAGGTGGTCCCGTCAAAGCACGCGTCGTGGAAGAAGACCTTGAGGACGCGCGCCACGGATCTCGCGAAGCATACTCCGCCTCGAAGCGAGCGGGGATGTCTGCCGGAGTGTTACCTTCCACCGCATGTCTTTCGGAACAGGGCAGTGGCTGCTCGCGGGGCACCTCATCGGGTTGTTCGTCTGGATCGGCGGGATGTTCACCGTCTACTGGATGCTCCGCTTCCACGCGCACGCTCCGAAGGAGGCGCACGAGAAGCTCGTACTGGCCGAGCGCTCGCTCGCGCTGATGATGGACATCGCGTCGGGCCTCGCGATCGGGTGCGGCGTCGCGATGATCTTTCGCTACACGCCGAACCTGCTCGCGCGCCCGGGCGCAGGCTGGTTCCACATCAAGCTGACGGTCGTCGTCCTCGGCATCCTGTCGGTGCACGGCATGCTCCGCGCGCGGATCAAGAAGTTCAGCCAGGGCAACCTCTCGGCGGTGCCGGGGTGGCAGTGGAGCGTGCTGCTCGGATCGATCACCGCGATCGTGCTGCTCGTGACGCGCGGACCGGACTGGTTCGCGAAGGCGCCGCCGAAGCCGACGCCCGCCGCGCCAGCACCGGCGGGCGGCACCCCGCCGGCGCCGCCCGCCGGCTGATCCGGAGCGCGCGGTGGCGCGGACGATCCTGCACGTCGACCTCGACGCGTTCTACGCGGCCGTCGAGCAGCGCGACGATCCGGCGCTCCGCGGCAAGCCCGTCCTCGTCGGCGGCTCGTCCCGGCGCGGCGTCGTCGCGGCGTGCTCGTACGAGGCGCGCCGCTTCGGCATCCGCTCCGCGATGCCGATGGCCGAGGCGCTGCGGCGGTGCCCGCGCGCCATCGTGGTGCGCCACCGCATGGATCGCTACGCCGACGCGTCACGCGTGTTCTTCGGCATCCTCGGCGACTTCTCGCCCGAGGTAGAAGGGCTGTCGCTCGACGAGGCGTTCCTCGACGTCACGGCCAGCGAGCGCCTGCTCGGCGACGGCCCCACGATCGCCCGCGCGATCAAGGAGCGCGTGCGCGCGGAGCTGTCGCTCGTGGCGTCGGTCGGCGTCGCGCCGATCAAGCTCGCCGCGAAGATCGCGTCAGACATCGACAAGCCCGACGGGCTGCGCGTGGTCCCGCCCGGCGAGCTGCTCGCGTTCCTGCACCCGTTGCCGGTGACGCGCCTGTGGGGCGTCGGCGACACGACGCGCGAGGTGCTCGCGTCGATGGGCCTCTCGACGATCGGCGACGTCGCGCGCTACCCCGAGGCGGCGCTCGTCGCGCGGCTCGGCGCAAACCTCGGGCCGCACCTGGCGGCGCTCGCCCGCGGCGAGGACGCGCGCCCCGTCGTGCCGGAGAGCGATCCCGTCTCGCTCGGCCACCAGGAGACGTTCGACGATGACATCGACGACAAGGGCGACGTCGCGGTCGTCCTGCTCCACCAGGCCGACCGCGTCGCGGCGCGGCTGCGCTCGAGCGGCCTGTGCGCGCGCGCCGTCGTCCTCATCGTCAAGTACGACGACTTCCGCCAGATCACGCGGCGCACCACGCTCGATCAACCGACCGCCGACGGGGGCCTGCTCGCGCGCACCGCGATCGAGCTGTTGCGCAAGGTCACCGTCGAGCCGCGCCGGGGCGGGCGGGTCCGGCTGTGCGGGATCTCGGCGACGCAGCTCGAGCCGCGGGGCGCGCCGCGCCAGCTCGGCTTCGACGAAGCGTCCCGCGCGCGCGGCGAGCGGCTCGGCGACGCGCTCGATCGGGTCGCGGCCAAGTTCGGCAAGGCCCGGATCGTGCGCGCCGTCCACCTCAAGCCCGATCAAGCCGATCCGCCCACCGACAGCCAGCCTCTGCCGCCCCCTGCCGGCCGCGGTGCAAAATAAGGGTTCCCACGATCCGGGGGCCCGCGTGTCATGAGGCCAAGGACATGAGACCCGCCCGCTTCTTCCTGCCGGCCGCCGCCGCCACCGCCGCCGCGTGCGCGCTGCTCGGCGGGGCCACCCCCGCGCGCGCGGACACGCCGCCCGCCCCCGCGATCGCGAGCTACGCGCTCGTCGTCGGCTCGAACCTGCCCGGCCCCGGCCAGACCGAGCTCCGCTACGCCGAGGACGACGCGCGCAAGGTCGCCGCGACCCTCGTCGAGATCGGCGGGTACGCGCCGGGCGCCGTCGACGTGCTCGTGCGGCCGACCCCGGACGCGCTGCGCCAGCGGCTCGATCGGCTCACCCGGCGCGTCGCCGCCGACGCCGACGCCGGCAAGCAGGCCCGCTTCGTCTTCTATTACTCCGGCCACGCGCGCGGGACCGCGCTCGATCTCGGCCCGGCGGCGCTGCCGCTCGACGAGCTGCGCCAGCGCCTGCTCGCCGTGCCCGCGACGCTCAAGATCGTCGTCCTCGACGCGTGCCAGAGCGGCGCGTTCTCGCGCGTCAAGGGCGCCACGCCCGCGGCCGACTTCTCGTTCAACTCGCGGCAGCACCTCGACGCGAGCGGCGTCGCGGTGCTCGCGTCGTCGAGCGGCAGCGAGCTGTCGCAGGAGAGCGAGCTCCTGCGCGGCTCGTACTTCACGCACCACCTGCTCGTCGGGCTGCGCGGCGCCGGCGACGCCAACCGCGACGGCGCCGTGTCCATCGACGAGGCGTACCGCTACGCGTACCACCACACGCTCGCCGCCACCGCCGCGACCGCCGTCGGCGGCCAGCACGTGAGCCTCGAGGTCGAGCTCAAGGGCCACGGCGAAGTGCCGCTGTCGTTCCCGCGCCCGGCGACGTCGTCGATCGAGCTCCCCGCGCAGCTCGCCGGCCACACGCTGATCCAGGACCGTCAGGCCAAGGCCGTCGTCGCCGAGGTGCACAAGGCCAGGGGCGCGCCCGCCAAAGTCGCCGTCGCGCCCGGCGAGTACGAGGTCATCGCCCGCTCCGACGCGCAGGTCGCGCGCTGCCAGGTCACGGCCGGCCCCGGCGGCGCCACCGTCGAGCTCGGCCGCTGCACGCTCGAGGCGCTCGCGCCCGCCGCACGCAAGGGCGCCGCGTTCGCGCCCCGCTGGCGCGTCGAGGTCGCCGGCGCGCTCGAGCGCGAGCGACACGACGCGTACCGCGCGACCCTGGTCGACACGTTCGACTACCGCGAGGAGCGCGCCGTCTCCACCGAGGCCTCGCTCGGGGTCCTGCGCGAGTACGCCCGCCGGGGGCTGTGGCTCGGCGGCTTCGCGAGCCAGGCCGCGTCGCCGACGTACGTCTTCGACGCCGGCGAGCAGACGCTCCGCTTCGACTGGCAGACGACGCGCGCCGGCGCGCTCGCGCAGGGCGAGCGCAGGCTCGGCCGCTCGTTCGCGGCGTTCGCGCGCGCCTCCGCCGGGATCGGCATCGCGCGCACCCGCTTCGTCGATCAGGACGGCGCGGCGACGCACGAGACACACGTCGGGCCCGCGTTCGAGCTCGGCGCCGGCCTGCGGATCGACGACCTGTGGCTCGCCGGGTTCGCGATGTCGCTCGGCGGGAGCTTCGAGTACGCGCCCATCATCGAGAACGAGCTCGGCGAGCGCCACGACAGCGGCGGCTTCCGGGCGCGCTATGGCCTCTCGTACACGTGGTGAGGTTCCCCATGAAGACGATGACGACGATGAAGATGAAGACGACCACGCAGCCGCTCTCCCTCCTCGTCCTGGGCCTCGCCGCCACGCAGCTCGGCGCCACCGACTGCGGCCGCGTGCTGCGCGATCCCGGCTTCGATCTGTGGTGCGGCGATCGCCTGTGCTCGTGGAAGGTGGTGCGCGGCGACATCCGGCGCGCGCCGACGTGGCACTCGAGCGACGCCGGCGTCGAGCTCCTCGGACCCGACGCCGCGATCTCGCAGCTCGCGCCCGTCACCGACCGCGACGGCACCTGCATCCACTTCGAGCTCGTCGCGAACGTCGAGGATGACGCCGAGGCTTACCTCGAGATCGACGTGCACGGCGACGGCTCGATCAACCGCAAGGAGCGGCTGCCCACCTCGCAGTGGAAGCCGCTGTCCTACAACCTCCTGATCGAGGCGCCGTTCGACGGCATCCGCTTCGAGCTGTCGAAACAGGGCGCCGGGCGCGCCGTGCTCGGCCGGATCCACGCCGAGACCGCCAAGGACGCCTGCGAGGGGCTGACGCCGATCGATGGCGGCCCCGCCCCGCTCGGCGCGCTCTGCCTCGATGACGCCGGCTGCGCCAGCGGCATCTGCCGCCTCGACGAGGCGTCGCCGTTCCTCGTCGGGCAGCGCTGCATGGCGTGCGATCCCGCGGCCGGCGCCGCGGCGTGCGATGCCGGCCTCGTGTGCGGCGTCGGCGAGGCCCGGACGCCCGTGCACACGATCCCGCTCGAGTGCGTGCCTGCCGGCGGCGACGACCTCGGCGAGCGCTGCCTCGTCGACGCCGAGTGCGCCTCGGGGCTCTGCACCGACCACGTGTGCTCGACGTGCCGGGACACGTGCAGCGGCGGCGAGGTGTGCGGCGCCGCGTGGCCGCTCGGCCCCGCCGTGTGCGCGCCCGGCGAGCACCGGCGCCAGCGCGGCGAACCGTGCGCCACCGGCGCGGACTGCGCGAGCGAGATCTGTAACGGGGCCGTGCACCGCACGTGCGAGGACGGCCGGCCGTGCGGAAACCCCGGCGACTGCCCGGTCGATCCCGACCTGAGCGCCAGCGAGTGCACTACCGTCGGCGTCACGGGTGGAACCTGTCAGTGATCCCCAGGGCGCGTACCGCGCGTACGGGCCCGCGCTCGTGCGCAAGGCCGAGCGCATCCTCCGCAGCCGCGAGGACGCGGTGGACGTCGTGCACACGCTGTTCGTCGATCTGATCCCCCGCTGGAGCCGAGACGTGGACCTTGCGTACCTCTACCGCGCCGTGACGAACCGCTGCCTCAACGTCGTCCGCGACCGGGGCACGCGGGCGCGCCTGCTCGCGCGCGAGCAGCAGGCGGCGGCGCCCGTCGGGCGCGTCTTGCTCGAGGACGAGATCGTCGGCGTCGGGCTGCTCGCCGCGCTCGCCGAGCGGCTCGACGTCGGACACCTCGAGGTCCTCGTGTGCCGGTTCGTCGACGACATGACGCAGGAGGAGATCGCGGCGCACCTGTCCCTGTCGCGCAAGACCGTCGGCAAGCGGCTCGATCGGATCCGCGCGGAGGTCATCGCGCTGCGCGGCGAGGGCGGCGCCCGGCCCGCGCGCGAGGGGCAGGCGCCATGAGCGCGTGCATCGGCGAGCCCATCTCGTGGCTGCGGCTCGAGCGCTACGCGCTCGGCGGCGCCGCCGGCGATCCCGACGCGCACGCGCACCTCGCGCGGTGCGCCGCGTGCGCGCGCTGCCTCGGCGAGATCCGCGACGACCTCGTGGCGCTGCCGCCGCTCGCCGTCCCCGCGCCGCCGCCGCCGCGCGCCCGGTGGTGGGCGCCGGCGATGGCGCTCACGGCCGCGGCCGCCGGCGCGATCCTCGTGTGGCGGATCGGCGCCCCTGGCCCCGGCGGCCCCGGCTCCAGCCTCGGCGCCCGCCCCGACGAGCCACCGCGCGAGGACGTCGCCCAGGTCGCCCGCATCAAGGGCGTCGGCGAGGTCACCCTCGGCGTCGTGCGCGAGCGCGCCGGGGCCATCCGCCACGACGCCCGCACGTTCGCGCCCGGCGACCGCTGGAAGATCGCCGTGACGTGCCCGCCCGTCGCCGCCACGTGGGTCGACGTCGCCGTGTACGACGCCGGCCAGATCCATCACCCGCTCGAGCCCGCGCGGATCAGCTGCGGCAACCGTGTCCTGCTCCCCGGCGCGTTCGCGATCACCGGCGACCGCCCGAACCGCGTGTGCGTCCGCCTCGGCGCCGCCGCGGCGCCCGACCGCGAGCAGCCCCCCGACGCCTGCGTGACGCTGCGCCCCGAGTGACCGTCAGGGCCGCCCGAACGGCGCGAGCCACGCCGCGGACGTCGCCTTCGGCCCGACGACGACGCACTCGTACTTGCCGCGCCGCCACGCCACTGCGAGGAGCTCGCCCTCGAGCCGCTCGACGCGGGCCGGACCGATCCCCCGCACGTGCTGCACGATGTACGTGACGTCCGCCCCCTCGACCGTCACCCGCATCAGGGCGGCGCGCCGATCCAGGACATCGATCTCCCGCGCGCCCGCGGGCGGGATCGCCGGGAGCGGCGCGTCCTTGCCCACCACGCCGATCGTCCACGCCCGCAGCTCGGCGATCGTCGGCGCGGCGAGGTCCCAGGACTGCTCGCGCCCGTGCTGCGCGATCCCCTCGGTCAGGAGCACGTTGTGGCGGGCCGGGAACATCAGATAGATCGCGACCACCGTCCCCGTGAGCACGGTCAACGTGAACAGGAGCGAGATCGAGACCCGACGGTGAAGCGGCCGCGGCGGCGTGACCACCGCGGTCTCGCCCTCGATGGGCCCCTCTGCCTCCGCTTCGACGAGCTTCATGGGTCGTGGAATGGGTCGTAGAATGGGTCGTAGAATGGGTCGTAGATCGGCGCGCGACCGAACCGTCGCACGAAGTCCTCTCGTAACTTGGCACAGAACGCCGCCAGGTCAGTAGCGGCCGGAATCTCGATCAGATGCCGGCACAGCAGATCCGCCACGCGCCCCGCGTGCACCCCGGCGAGCGCCCGGGCGCAGGCCCGGAGGTCCGGGGCGTGGCGGTACGCCACCATCGCGCTCTTGCCCGTCGGGTAGTCCACGAGGCCCGCCGCCAGACGCAGCTGGAGCACGCCTTCCTCGGGTGGGGCGAGATCGCCCGCCTCCGCGAGCGGATACCAGGGGCAGAAGCGCACGCCCGCATAGTAAGGTTCGACCGTGGAGCAGATCGAGGTGACGATCACCGCGTCGCTCGACTTCGGTGGCGCGCCGCGCGATCCGGACCGCCTCGTGTGCGGCGACGCGCTCGACGAGCTGACCGAGCTCCCCGACGGCGCGCTCGACGCCATCTACATCGATCCGCCGTTCGGCACCGGATCGGTCCGCCACGGCCGCGGCAGCGATCATCGCTACGCGGACCGCACCGACGATCCCGACGCCTTCGTGGCCTGGCTCGGCCCGCACCTGGAGCACAGCCGGCGGGTGCTGCGCGCCACCGGCTCGCTGTTCGTCCACCTCGACTACCGAGCCGTCCACTACGTCAAGGTCGCGCTCGACCGATTATTCGGCCGCGCCCGGTTCGTGAACGAAATCGTGTGGTGTTACGCCGTCGGGGGCAAGAGTCGGCGCGGCTTCGGCCGCAAGCACGACACGATCCTGTGGTACGCCCGCAGCGATGACTGGGCGTTCTATCCCGACGCGGTCCGCGTGCCGCGGCGCGGCGGGTCGCACATGCGCGTCGTGCTCGACGGAGAGGTGCCCGTGCAGGAGAAGACCGATCGCCGAACCGGCCGGGTCTACCGCTATCCCGTCCCCGCCGGGAAGATCCCCGAGGACTGGTGGACCGACATCGAGACCCTCAATCATTCAGACCGCGAGCGCGTCGGGTGGCCCTCACAGAAGCCCGAGCGGCTCGTGGAGCGGATCATTTCAGCCGTGAGCGCGCCCGGGGACCGGGTGGCCGACTGGTTCGCCGGCTCGGGCACCACCGCCGCCGTGGCCCAGCGCCTGGGACGCCGGTTCATCGCCGTGGACCGTGAGGAGGCCGCGATCGAGCTGTGCGCGGCCCGGCTCGCCGCGCAGGGGCGCCGCCTGGCGGCCGCCGGCACGCCGCCGCCGCCCCTCTTCGTCCACGTTCGTACCGGTCGAGGAAGCATTCACCGCCCGGCACTTGCGATGCTCGGGCCGTCGGGTGAAGATTTGGATCTTCAAGGCTAGTGATGGCGGCCGCTCCCCAAGACGAGGTCTCGCCTCGCGTGACTCTCGAAGCATGGCTCGTCACTGACGTCGGCGTCGTGCGCGACCACAACGAGGACTCTGCGTTCATGGAGACCTCGAAGGGGTTCTTCATCGTCGCAGATGGGATGGGTGGTCACGCCGCGGGCGAGGTCGCCTCGGCGATGGCGGTCGAGACGGTCCGCAAGATGCTCGAGACCGCGCGCCCCGAGGTCGAAGCATTTCGCAAGGCCCCGAGCGACGCCGGACGGCGCCAGCTCGTCCAGCTCCTCCAGAACGCCGTGCTGTCGGCCCACCAGGCCGTCTACCAGCGCGGGCAGAGCGAGCAGGACAAGGCCGGCATGGGCACCACGCTCGACGTCGTGCTGGTCGCCGGTCCGGAGGCGTTCGTGGCCCACGTCGGGGACAGCCGGACGTACCTCATCCGCGAGGGCCGATCGTCGCAGATCACGACGGACCACACCGTCGCCGAGGTCCTCGTGATCGAGGGCAAGCTGACGATCGAGGAGGCGCAGGTCTCCCCGCTGCGCACGATCCTCGTCAACGCGATCGGTGTGTCGGCCGACGTCGGCGTCGAGATGGCGCACGTGACGCTCAAGCGCGGCGACCGGATCCTGCTCTGCTCCGACGGCCTGCACGATTACTTCCCGATCGAGGAGGAGATCGCGCAGAAGCTGTCCGCCGACGCGCCCGGCAAGGCCCTGAAGGACATGGTCGAGCTCGCCAAGACGCGCGGCGGCCACGACAACATCACCGGCATCGCGGTGCACATCGTCGAGATCTCCGAGAACGTCCCGGGGCAGCTCGAGCGCGAGCTCACGCACCCGGTGATGGACGCCGAGACCAACCCGTTCGCCGACGAGCCCACCGAGACGGCGTTCGTGACGCCGCCCGGCCTGCCGACGAAGGTGACGCCCGGCACGCTGCCCTCCAAGGCGACGCAGCCGATGCGCACCATGTCCGATGCGCAGGCCAACGAGTCGTTCAAGGACATCGGCGAGCGGCCGACCGATCCGAAGCTGGTCATCCCGAGCGACGATCTGACGAAGGCCCCGGCTCCGGCTCCGGCTCCGGCTCCGGCACCGGTGATGACGCCCGCGGCGCCAGCGCAGAGCGCGGCGGCCCCGGCCGAGCCCGCTCAGGCCGCGGCGCCGACCGACGGCGCGCCGGCACCCGACGACGGATCCGCCGCTGACGCCCCCGAGGCTGACTCCGCCGTGCCGACGGAGATCGGGACCGCCGACACCGGCCGGGTCCACGCTCCCAAGGACGAGGGCGCGAGCTGAGCTGGGCGGTCCCCGCCGCGCTCGAGGAGGCGGTGCGGGCCGCCGCGCGCGCCGAGCTCGGGGACGCGCCGCTCGCCACCGGCGCGCTGGTGCGATCGATCGTCGATCGATCGCTGCGCTACACCAGCGAGCGTGAGCGGCTCGCGGCCCCCGCCGATCGCACCGGCGATCTGGCCGCGCGCGCCGCGTTCTTCACCATCGCCGATGCCATGAAGGTGGCCGTCCCGCTCGGAGAGCTCTGCGGCCGCGGCGCGCTCCCCGCGCGGCGCCCGCTCCGCGTCGTCGATCTCGGCGCCGGCTGCGGCGCGATGAGCCTCGGCCTCCTCGCCGCGCTCGGCGCCCGCCTCGGCGCCCGCCTCGGCGAGCCCGGCGCCTCGCCCGAGGTCGCGCTCTCGCTCGTCGACCGCGACGCCGCCGCGCTCGCGATCGCCGCCGCCGCGCTCCGCGCGCTCGCCGCGCAGCTCGGCGTCACCGCCGCCGTCACCACGCGCGCTGGCGACGCCGTGTCCGCGCCGCTCGACGAGCCCGACCTCGTCGTCATCGGCTCGCTGCTCAACGAGCTCACCGCCGCCGACCCGCGCGGCGGGATCGAGCGCGCCACCTCCGTCGTGGCGCGCGCGCTCGACGCGCTCCCCGGCGACGGCGCGGTGATCGTCATCGAGCCGGCGCTGCGCGAGACGTCGCGCGCGCTGCACGAGATCCGCGACGCGATCCTCGCGCGCGGCGCCGGCCACGTGTTCGCGCCGTGCACGCGGCGCGGCGCCCCCTGCACCGCCCTCGCCGATCCCACCGACTGGTGCCATGAGGATCGCCCGCTCGAGCTGCCGCCGCGCACCGCCGAGCTCGCGCGCCTGACGCACCTGCGCGACAGCGGCATGAAGTTCTCGTACCTCGTGCTCCGCAGGCAGCCGCTCGCGCTCGTCCCCGTATCGCCCGGCGGCGGCGAGGCGTGGCGCGTCGTCGGCGTGCCGCGGCCCGAGAAGGGCAAGCTCGAGGTGATCGGCTGCGGCGAGCGCGGCCGCGTCCCGATCCGGCTCCTGCGCCGCCACCGCGCGCCCGAGAACCGCGCCATCGAGCGCGCCGCGCGCGGCGACGTCCTCGTCGTCGACGCCGCGCCCGGCGAGGGCCCGCGCGTCGAGCTCGACGAAGCCACGCGCGTCGAGCGGATCGAGCCCGCGCGGCGCACCGAGCCCTGACGCCCCGCGCCGCCGCTGGCGCCCCAGCGCCCCAGCGCCGCGCAGCACCCCGCGGCCCGACCACGGACAGCGCCGCGAGCTTGGGCGCCGCCTGCCAAAAATTCCCGCTCCCGCGGAACCGCGCGCGCGCCGCCGGTGTCACGGGGCCATGACGCTCGCCAGAGGCCTGGCCGCGATCGCCCTCGCGATCGCCGCCGCCCGCTCGCCCGCATCGGCCGACCTGCTCCGCGCCACGCGCAGCCAGCAGGTCGACGAGATCTCGCACACCGTCCTTGTCCGGATCTCGGACGGTGTCGCCACCTACACCGTGCAGCGGCAGTTTCAGAACCGCGGCAAGATCGCCGACGAGGCGCACCTCTCGATCAGCCTGCCGACCGGCGCCGCCGCCACCGGGCTGCGGATCCGCGCGAGCGGCACGTGGCACACCGGCGAGCTGCTCGATCGCGACGTCGCCGCCGCGCGCTACCAGGAGCTGACCGGCGCCGGCGTCTACGATCCGAAGGATCCGGCGCTCCTCTACTGGATCTCGTCCAGCGAGCTGTACCTCCAGGTCTTCCCCGTGCTGCCCGGCGCCGTCAGCACCGTCGAGTACACGCTCACCGTCCCCACGCGCTACGCCGCCGGCCGCTACTGGCTCACCTACCCGCGCGTCGATCCCGCCAGCCAGAAGACGTGGCCCGGCGCGCGCAAGCTCGTCGATCCCGTCGTCGCCATCGAGCCCGGGTGGGCGCCCGGCCGCGGCGGCATCGCCATCGACGGCAAGGCCGCCGAGCCCGGCAAGCCCGTCGCGCTCGCGCCCCACGCGCGCGATCCGTGGCGGTCCCGCGCCACCGCCACCGCGTACAACGATCTCGGCTACGACAGCCCCGACCTCGAGTCGCCGTACGCCACCAGCACCATCGACGTGCCCGCCGCGTCCGGCCCCGAGCTCCGGTACTCGCTCGGCAAGCTGCGCGTCGAGCTCTTGCACCCCCTCACCTCCACGCTCGAGCTCGCGCTCGTGACGCCCGCCGGCGACGTCGTCGAGGTCGTCGACAACATCGAGGACGCGCGCGACGGGCGCGTCACGCACGACGTCCGGTTCCCGGAGGCCGTGCGCGCCCTCGGCCGCTGGCGGCTCCTCGTGCGCAGCCGGGCCACGGACGAGACCGGCGCCCTCCTGCGGTGGTCGCTCGCCTTCGGCGACCGCGCCTTCGCCTCCGCCGGCCCGCCCGCCTTCATCCCGAGCCAGGCCGACGCGCGCCAGCTCGCGGTGCTCGACGTCGCGGCGCCGCCGGCGACCGCGTGGAGCGGGCGGCTCGGCCGCGTCGTCGCGTCCGACGCGCACGCGTTCACGCGCTTCGAGCTCGACACCGCGGCGCGCGTCTCCGAGCTGCCGAAGCGAGCCCAGGTCGTGTTCGTCCTCGACGCGTCGTACTCCGCCGGCCCCGAGCACCTCGCCGCGCAGCTCGCGATCGTCCGCGGGTACGTCGCGCACGTGCCCGACGCCGAGCTCGAGGTCATCGCCGTGCGCCGCACCGCGAAGCGCGTCTTCGGCCGGTTCGTCTCCGCCGCCGAGGCGCCGCGCCTCCTCGACGCCGCCGTCCGCGGCGGCACGCTCGCGCTCGGCAACGGCAGCGCGCTCGACGAGGGCGCCCGCCTCGCCGCCTCGCTCCTCGCCGGCCGCGCCGGCCCGCAGCGCGTCGTCCTCGCGACCGACGAGCTCTTGCGCGCCTCGCTCACCCAGGCCCAGGCGCTCGCCGCGCTCGCCGCGCTCGCCCCCGCGGCCGTCGTCCACGTCGTCGTCCCGCGGCTCGACGCCACCGCCGCCCTGCCCGCGCTCGAGCGCGACGACAACGCCGATCTCGCCGCGCTCGCGGCCGGCCACCACGGCATCCTCGCGCGCATCTCCGGCTTCCCCGCGCCGCAGGCCGAGCTCCGCCCCGTGGTGCTCGAGCTCGTGCGGCCGACGCGCATCGAGCACGTCGCGCTCAGCGGCACGACCCAGCTCTCCATCGGCGACGTCCTGCGCGAGGGCGAGGGCCTCCGGCTGTGGGACGACACCCGCGCCGCCGCCGCGCCGTCGTCGCTCACGCTGACCGGCAAGCTGTGGAGCGATCCCATCCGCCTCGATCTCGCCGCGTCGCCCGGCTTCTCGACCCAGGCCGCCGCGTTCGTCTTCGGCGCCGATCAGCACGGTAACCTGTCCGAGGCCGAGCAGCGAACCGTCGCGCTCGCCGGCCGCGCCGTCTCCCCCGTCACCTCGTACCTGGCGATCGAGCCCGGCGTGCGGCCGATGAAGATCGGCTTCGACGACGGCCCCGGCGGTGGCGGCGGCGGCTGGGGCTCGATCGGCGCCGGCCACTACGGCACCCTCGGCTGCGGCAGCGGCGGGTCAGCCGAGAAGCTCGACCTCGCGTCGCTCATCCCCACGCAGGCCTGCGTCCGCAAGCACGCCCCTGACCGCGCCTGGTCCGTCAAGCTCTCCGTCGAGACGACGAAGGACGAGATCGTCGACGTCACCGTGGACGGCGATCTCGATCCGCTCGCCGCGTGCCTCGTCGAGGCCGCGTGGGCCGTCCGGCTCCCCGACGCCTTCAGCCGGTACTCCAGGACCTACAGCTTCGAGCTCTCGGACCGCTGATCACCGGCGCTACCGCCCGGCGCACCGTGCGCTCGCGCGCCCAGCGCGCGCCGGCGCCTCTCCCGCCGCCCTGACAAGCGCGATCAGCCGATGCGTGCCTTCTCGACACCGTGTCGGGGCTCTGGCCGTGCGAGCAGGGCCCGCAAGAGCTCGCGCGCCTCGCCGACCAGCTCGGTCGCGCGCATCAACCCATGCGGCGGAACCGACGCTGTCTCGCGGATTTGAGCGAGCAGCGACGCCGTCTCGTGCACGGAGTCCAGCGCCGCGTGCAGCCGCGCCAGGGTCATCATGTCAGGTCCCGATCGGGGCATCGATCGCATGGCCCCGACATGGAGCAAGCCGCGCGCCATCCGTCGTCTCGTCATCGGCAGCGCACCGCGTTGTCCCACCCGCACGCGCTCGGGCACCATCCGGCCCATGAGCACGAGCGCCACCAGCCACCCCACGATCATCGTCTGCGGTCACGGCCCCGGAATCTCCGACGCCGTCGCGCGCCGGTTCGGCCGCGCCGGTCACCCCGTCGCGATCGTCGCGCGCAACGCCGAGCGCCTCGCCGAGGCCGCGCGCGCCCTCTCCGCCGACGGCATCAAGGCCGAGGCGTTCCCCTGCGATCTCACCGATCCCGACGCCGTGCAAGCGCTCGTCGGCGCCGTCCGCGAGCGCCTCGGGCCCATCGGCATCGTGCACTGGAATGCGTACGTCGGCGGCGCCGGCGATCTCACGACCGGCTCACCCACCGAGTTGCGGGCCGTCCTCGACTGCGCCGTGATCGGCCTCGTCGCCGCCGTGCAGGCCGCGCTGCCCGATCTGAAGGCGCAGCGCGGCGCCGTGCTCGTCACCGGCGGCGGCCTCGGCATCGATGATCCCAAGTTCAACGCGATGGCCGTGAGCTGGGGCGCCATGGGCCTCGCGCTCAGCAAGGCCGCGCAGCACAAGACCGTCGGCCTGCTCCACCAGCGCCTGACCGCCGAGGGCGTCTTCGTCGGCGAGGTCATCGTGACCGCGCTCGTCAAGGGCACGGCGTTCGACCGCGGCAACGCGACGCTCGAGGCCACCACGATCGCGGACCGGTTCTTCGAGCTGAACCAGCGCCGCGATCAGGTCACCGTGATGCAGAGCTGATCAGGCGCGGCACTGCGCTGCGCTTGCTCCGAGGCGAAAAACTTGCGCTTCCCTCGTCTTCCACGCTCCTCCCGGTGGAGGTTACGCTCGACGCTGTCAGGGGTAGCTCGATCCCTCCATCACCCTACCGCAATCGTGAAGCGCTTCTCCCTTCAACATTTTTATTACCGGAACATGTTATGCGTTGCGGTGGGATTGTTCTCAATTGCCGGTAGCGCATGCGGGGAAGGGACACGACACGACTTCGACGGTGGACTGCTCGACTTTTGCAAGGAACACCGTTCGACGAGGTCGCCGTCTGTGTGTGCGCACGCCCCGAGAGATCTCAACATCTGTTTCCCAAGCGAGGAGAGCACGAGTGAAGACCATACTTAGCTTGAGCTGCGGCGCGCCTGGCACCCACGACGATGCCACCGGCCGCGTCGAGGCGCGCGCGCCGCACAACCTCGACGCCGACCGCATGACCGGCGTCCGATCGCTCGCCTGCGCCGCCATCGCCGCGCTCGCCGCCGTCGCCTCGCTCGTCGGCTTGAGCCGCGACGCCGCAGCGCAGCAGCTGCAGATCGAGACACAGTACCCCGCCGAGCGGTTCGAGATCACCAGCCACCGCGACGGCATCCTCGGTGTCGAGTGGGCCGACGTGCGCGGCCACCTCGCGTTCGATGCCGGCCTGTGGGCCGGCTACGCCAACGATCCCATCAACGTGTACGACATGCAGAGCGGCGAGCGTGTCGGCTCGATCGTGCACAACCGGTTCGGCGGCGACCTGACGGTGGCGCTGCGCCTCAAGAATCGGCTCGAGATCGGCGTCGCGGCGGCGCTGATCTTCGGGCAGTCGGAGAACGCCGCCGCGGCGATGCTCGTCGGCGACACCTACGGCAACGGCCTCGGCGACATCCGGATCACGCCGAAGGTCACCCTCCTGCGCCGCGGCAACACCGCGCTCGCGCTCCTCGCCGGCATCGGCCTGCCGACCAGCACCGTCGACGATTTCGGCGGCGAACGCTCCGTGACGCTCTCCCCGGCCGTCGCGGTCTCGCACCTGATCGGCCGCATCCGGCTCGCCGGCAACGTCGGGTACCGCACGCGGCCCTCCACGATGGCCCTGGACCTGGCCATCAATGACGAGATCTACCTGCGCGCCGGTGTCGGCTACCGGTTCCCGAGCTCGCTCGAGCTCGACGCGACGTTCGACGTCGCGACCGGCGCCAACGACTTCTTCGGCGCGTTCAACCGCAACTTCTCCGAGGTCCGCGGCGGCGCCTCCTACGATCTCGGCCGCGGGGTGCGGGTGTTCGGCGCCGCGGGCGCTGGCCTCGCCGAGGGCTTCGGCACGCCCGACTGGCGCGCGCTCCTCGGCTTTCGTCTCGGTCCCGCCGAGCAGGCCGCCAAGCCGCGCGACCGCGACAAGGACGGCATCCTCGACGTGGCGGATCGCTGCCCCGACAAGCCCGAGAACATCAACTCGTTCGAGGACGATGATGGCTGTCCCGACGATCC
>DATMCI010000038.1:0-2182 GCA_035558535.1 Kofleriaceae bacterium | reverse complement strand
GTCGCCCGGGACGAGCCGCGTGCTCTCGACCGCGTGCGCGGCGAGCTCCTCGAAGGACCAGTGGATGTCCCCGAGGTTCCCGCGGGAGCGCTCTTCGCCGTTCACGCGGGCGGTCATCTCGAGCCTGAGGTCGCCGAGCTCATCGGGAGTAACCAGTACCGGCCCGAGCGAGGTCGCGAAGTCCTTCCCCTTCGCCGGCCCGAGTCCGACGCGCATCTCCTTCCGCTGCAGGTCGCGTGCCGACCAGTCGTTCATGATCGTGAAGCCGCCGATCTCACCGTCCGCGCCGATAACCGCCGCCACCTCGAGCTCGTAGTCCAGCGCCTCCGATCCCACCGGGTACGGGATCTCGTCCTCGGGCCCGTAGATCGCCGCGGGGTTCGAGAAGTAGAAGACCGGGATCTCGTACCACTCCGGCGGCACCTCGCCGCGTCCCGTGACGGCCCGCGCGTTGAGGACGTGCTGCTCGAAGGCGTAGAAGTCGCGCACGGAGGGCGGTCGGTGCACCGGCGCGAGCAGCCGCACCTCGTCGAGCGGGTACTCGGCGTGCTCGCGCGCCTTGCCGCCGCCGGTGAAGAACGACTCCAGCGTCTGAGCGGCAAGCTGGACGACGCGGTCACCGTCGATCCGCCCCGGCCACCCGCGGATCTCGTGCTCGACCGGCGTGAACATGCACAGTTTCAAGGTTCGGTGTGAACTATTACGTCGGCGATCTCGGGGCGCTCGCTGCGGATCCGTTCCTCGATCTCGCTCGCGCGCGTGTGGGCGTCCGCCAGCGGGGTGCCGGGGTCGAGACCGAGCGTGAGGTAGGCGAGCAAGCCGTTGTCCGTGCGGAGGAAGCGCAGCTCACGCGGCGGGCCGCCGGTCTCCTCCCGGACGATCCGCTCGACGAGATCCCGGTCGGCGTCGTCGGCGACGACGCTGCGCCCCTCCCCGGTCTCGGCCAGCGGCTCGAGGTGCGTCTGCACCGAGTCGACCTCGGGTACCGACTCGACGATCGCGCGCTCGACCTCTGTCGCGACCTCGTGCGCCTCCTCGAGCGGCAAGTCGCCCGGGAGCTTCAGGTGCAGCGAGACCTCCGTCTCGCCGCCCACGAGCAGCACGCTCAGGTTGTGGATCTCGCGCACGCGCGGGACACGCTGCGCCGCGGCGAGCGCGCGCTCCCGCAGCGCCGCGTGGTCCTGCTGCGGCTCGACGTGAACCACGACGTCGCTGTTCGGCAGTGCACGCTGCACCGCCGCCTCGACCGCATCCGCCGCCGCGTGGCCCTGTCCGACGGCCGCCCCGGGCGGCACGCCGATGACCACGTCCGCGAACTGCCGCCCCGCGGCCTGCCGCATCCGGAGCCGCCGCAGCTCGATTCCGGGCAGTGCGCCGATCGCGGCCATCGCCGCCTCCTGCGCGTCGGGTGGGGCGCGGTCCATCAAGACGTCGACGTTCACGCGCATCAGCCGAGCGGCGGCGACGAGCACGAGTGCCGCCACGAACAGCGCAGCCGCCGAATCGGCCCAGTGGTAGCCGGCCCGTGCCGCGAGCAGGCCGAGCAGCACCGCGCCCGAGCCCGCGAGGTCGCTGGCGAAATGGAGCGCGTTTGCCTGCAGCGCGGCGCTGCCGTATTGCCGGCCGACGCGGTACGAGGTCGTCGCGCGCGCCGCGTCGATGACCATCACCACCGCAATCACCGCGATCGCGTACCAGCGCGGGTCGACCTGCCCTTCGGCCAGGCCGAACAGCCGCCAGAGCGCACGCCAGGCGATCAGCAGGCTGGCCACGACCAGAATCGCCGCCTCGCCGAGCGCCGCGAGGTGCTCGGCCTTCCCGTGGCCGTATGCGTGGCCGGTGTCGGCCGGCCGAACCGCGACGCCGACGGCGTAGAACGTCAGCAGCGCAGCCACGAGATCGGTCCCGGAGTGCGCCGCCTCGGAGAGCAGGCCGAGGCTGTCGGTGGCGATCCCCGAGATCAGCTTGATCGCGATCAGCACGCACGCGGCGACGATCGAGACGAGCGCGGTGCGGCGCTGCGGGCTCATAGGGGCGGAAGGATCGCACGCAACGAGAAAGGCCCGCCGTGTGGCGGGCCTTTCTGGCCTGGACCTCCGAGCAGGGAGCTACGCGTTGGCGATGTCGCGGTGGAAGCGCTCTTTCAGGAACGTCCCCGCGCCCTTGCCCAAGTCGTACCAGT
>DATMCI010000037.1:0-11946 GCA_035558535.1 Kofleriaceae bacterium | reverse complement strand
CGATCAGCGACAGCAGGTACGGCGAGACGCGAAGCGACATCGGGGCGCGGCGGAAGCCCTCGGCGACGTCGTCGTAGAAGCTCTGCGGCACGAGGTGCTGCACGGCCGAGAGCAGCTTCTGCGGGTTCGTGATCGTGTTCTGCAGCAGCGCGGCGAGCACCGGCTCCTGGAGCGAGTCGAACGGGCGCGCCTGCTCCGCCGCGAGCTGCTCGACGAGCTCGAGCAGCTCCCGCATCTCGTCCGGCGGCACCGCGAGCGCGGGCACCGTCCACACCGGCGACAGGACGGCCGGCGCGCGCAGCGGATCGTCGCGCTGGCCGCCGAGCACCTCCGGCGCGAACAGCAGCATCCACGCGTCCACGTCGCGGTCGCCCCCGAACTGCTGCACGCGCCCGCGCGCGACGAACGTCAGGTAGCCGGCCCCGAGCGGCACCGGCGTGAAGTCGACGACGTGGGTGCCCGCGCCGCGCAGGCCGACGTAGACGGTGTGGAACTCCGGCCGCTGCGGCGCCTCGAGCGGGTGAGCGAGCGCCTTGCGATCCGCGCGATCGAGCAGCTCGGACAGCCGGAACGCCTCGATCCCGACGCTCGATCGTGACTCGCCGGCCTCCGGATCCCCGCTGTCACCCCAGCTTGACAGTTTCCATCAGGTGGACAGCAGAGGGACCGAGTCCGTCCTCATCCGCGGCGAGTCCGGCAAGGATCTCGTCGCCATCGCCATCGCCATCCACTGTCACACCGGCTTGACAGTGTCCGTCAGGTGGACAGCAGAGGGGCCGAGTCCGTCCTCATCTGCGGCGAGACCGGCAAAGATCTCGTCGCCACCGGCACGCTGTTCTTCGACGAGATCGGCGCTGCGCCGCCCGAGCTGCGGGCCATGGTCCTGCGTGCGCTCGAGACCTCCGAGATCTACCGCCAGGCGCCCAGCGCGCCGAGCGCAGTCGACGTCCGCATCATCGCCGCCACCGACGCCCGCCCCGAGGACGTCTCCACCACCCGGGGCGACGCCAGCGGATCACGCTGCCTCCGTGGTGTGAGCTCGCCAGTGCCTACAACACGGCTCGTGTCGCCCGTCCGGGCTCACGGCTTGCAAACCGATCAGCCGAGCCGGCACCGGCCGGTCACCACGCCACACGGACAGCCACCACGGTCATGTCGCTACCCCTGACCAAGACCATCACCGGCCCCCGTCCTCGCGATCAGCGGCTGGTCCGGCTGCCGCCGGTCGCCGCCGCCGTCCTGCGCGGGGGCCTCGCGCCCGTGTCCGTGCCACCCGCCGCATCCATGCCCGGCGGCAGGCTCGGCGAGTACGAGCTCATTCGCGAGATCGGCCGCGGCGGCATGGGCACCGTCTACCTGGCGCGTGACCTGCGGCTGGGCCGCCTCGTCGCGATCAAGGTCCTCGTCCCGCTCGGTTCCCACGATGACGAGCGCTTCCTCGCCGAGGCCCGCGTCACCGCGCGCTGCAACCACGAGAACATCGTCGTGATCCACGATGTCGGCAAGCACGGCGAGCACCCGTACATGGTGTTCGAGTACGTCGCCGGTCAGACCCTGCGCGCGTGGCTCGACGACCGCGCCGGGCGTGGCGGCGACCGCGCTGCGCCGCTCGAGCCGAGCCTCGCCGCCACCCTGATGATCCCGGTCGTGCGCGCGCTCGCCTACGCCCACGACCTGGGCATCGTGCACCGCGATCTCAAGCCCGCCAACATCATGCTGACCGACGCCGGCACCATCAAGGTGCTCGACTTCGGCATCGCCAAGCTGCTCGCGGGCGCCGACGCCTCCAGCGCCGCGCAGCACATCCCGCCGATCGCAGAGCCCGGCACGATCATGGGCACGCTGCCCTACATGTCTCCCGAGCAGCTCGAGGGGGACGCCATCGATCATCGCACCGATGTCTGGGCGGTCGGGATCATGCTCTACGAGACGGTCACCGGGATCCACCCGGTGATCCACGGCGGCGCCGATCTCCACGAGGCCCTGCTCGACCTCGCCTCGCTCGATCTCCCCGTGCCCAGCGTCGGCGAGCGCCGCCCCGATCTCGGCCCGCTCGCCGGGATCATCGATCGCTGCCTGATCAAGGACCGGGCCCACCGCACCCGCGACGCGCACCTCCTGTGCCGGGAGCTCGAGGCCCTGTCCGCCGGCCGGCGCGTCGCTGTGGTCGGCCACGACGGCAACCCGTTCGCCGGCCTCGCCCCGTTCCAGGAGGCCGACGCCGATCGGTTCTACGGCCGCACCCGCGAGGTCGGCGCCGTCCTGGCGCGCCTGCGCAGCTGCCCGCTGATCGCGCTCGCCGGCCCGTCGGGCGTGGGCAAGTCCTCGCTCGTGCGCGCCGGCGTCATTCCACAGCTCAAGAGCTCGGGCGAGGGCTGGGACGCGCTCATCCTCCGCCCCGGCCGCAGCCCGCTCGCGTCGCTGTCGGCCATCCTGGTCGAGCTGGCGCGATCGGCCACCGACGCCGCCGCCTCCTCGAGCGGGCCCGGCAGCGGCGAGCACGCGGCCGATCGCGCGCCCGCGGATCTGCGCGCGGCTCCCGGCCAGCTCGGCGGCGCCCTGCGCGCGTGGGCGCACGGCGAGCACCGTCGCGTGCTGGTGTTCGTCGATCAGTTCGAGGAGCTGTATACCCTGTGCGCCGACCCCGACGAGCGCGCCGCGTTCCTGGCCTGCCTCGACGGGGTCGCCGACGACGCTAGCTCGCCCTTGCGCGTGCTGCTGTCGATCCGCTCGGACTTCCTCGACCGCCTCGTCGAGCA
The DNA here is from genome assembly GCA_035558535.1 of Kofleriaceae bacterium. Lineage (GTDB taxonomy): Bacteria > Myxococcota_A > Polyangia > Haliangiales > Haliangiaceae > JABFXX01. The sequence continues at coordinate 9,187 of DATMCI010000037.1, read as the reverse complement.
TCGCCAGCTGGCCGACGCGATCGGCCACGGCCTGATGCTCGTGCCCCCGCTCGACCGCGACGGGCTGCGCGACGCCCTGGTCCGCCCCGTCGAGGCCGCGGACTGCCGGTACGAGGACGCCGCCATCATCGACGACATGCTCGCCGCCGTCGCCGCCGCGCCCGGCAGCCTGCCGCTGCTCCAGTTCGCGGCGGCCCGGCTGTGGACCGAGCGCGATCGCGACCGCCGCCTGCTCACCCGGGCCAGCTACCAGGCCATGGGCGGGATCGCGGGGACCCTCGCCGATCACGCCGACCACGTCCTCGCGGCCATCCCCGCCGGCGAGCGGGCGCTCGTGCGGACCATCTTCGAGCGCCTCGTCACGCCCGAGCGCACCCGCGCGGTGGTGAGCCTGGACGAGCTACGCGAGCTGCCCGGGGACCCCGGCGACATCGAGCGCCTGGTCCACCGGCTGGTCGACGCCCGGCTGCTGGTCATCGAGTCCCGCGCCTCCTACGACCGCGTCGCCGAGCTGGTGCACGAGTCGCTGATCGAGCGCTGGCCCACGCTGGTCGGCTGGCTCGACGAGAACCGCGACGACGCCGCGTTCCTGTCGCGCCTGCGCACCGCGGCCGCGCAGTGGCAGGCCAGCGACCACGACGAGGGCGTGCTGTGGCGCGACGAGCCGGCGCGCCGGGCCCTGGCGTGGCTGGCGTGCTACCGCGGCGATCTGGGCCGGCGCGAGCGCGCGTACCTGGACGCGGTCCGCGCCGTGGCGACGCGAGCCGAGCGGCGCAAGCGGCTCGTCCGCCGCCGCGTCGTCACCGCCGTCGTGGTGGTCCCGATGATCCTCCTGGCGGTGGCCGGGGTGGCGCTGGTCCGGATCAGCCGCGCTGAGCGCGAGGCGAGCGACCAGCGCGACGAGCTGCGCGAGCAGGCCGTGCAGCTGCGCCGGAGCCGAGACGAGCTACGGGACAAGCAGCGCGAGAACGACAAGCTGCTGGAAGAGACCCGGCAGGCGTCGGCACAAGCCGCGGCCGCGCGCGATCGGGCGCGCAGTCGGCAGGAGGACGCCGAGCGCGCGCGCGACGAGGCCACGGCCGCCGCGCGCCAGGCGCGCACCGAGAAGGCCAACGCCGAGCGAGCGGCGCGAGCCGCCCAGGCGGCGCGCGAGAAGGAGGCCGAGGCGGCGCGAGCCGCCGAGGCGGCGCGCGAGAAGGAGGCCGAGGCCGCCGAGCGCGCCCGGAAGAGCGAGCAGGACAGGAAGCTGATCAAGGAGCGGGCGGCCGGCCCCATCCGCACAACGCTGTGAGGAGGAGTGATGAAGTCATCTATTCGAGATCTGCGGATCCGCGCCGTCCCGGCGGTCGTGCTGACCGCGCTGGCGCTGGTGCTGGCGCTCCCCGCCGCGCGAGCGGAGACCGTGCGAACCGGCGGCGAGCCATGGTACCGGCAGGTGCCCGCGGACGTCCGGCAGCGGGCGCAGGCGTTGTTCGCACAGGCCATCGACAAGCACCAGCAGCTCCTGCGCGGGGACGCGGCGGAGCTGTACGAGCAGGCGCTGGCGCTCTGGGACAACCCCGACATCCAGTGGAACCTGGCGCTGGTGCTCGAGGATCTCGGCCAGTACCTGCGCGCCTACCAGCAGCTCGAGAGCGCGCTCCGCTGGGGGGCGGCGCTCGGGCCCGACCTCCTGCGCCAGGTCGCCGATCGGATGCAGGTGCTCGAGACCCAGCGCCTGGCCCGGATCGAGACGTGCCTCGAGGAGCCCGCGGCCGTGATCACGCTCGACGGCAAGCCATGGCTTCCCCGTGCGGGGCGCCGGAGCGCGGTGGTGCTGCCGGGGGAGCACTACCTCGCCGCGCGCAAGTCGGGGTACTTGCCGGTGACCCGGCCCGTGTACGTCAAGGCCGGGCAGCAGGCTCGTGTGTCGTTGCTGATGGACGAGGACCGTCTCGTCGAGACGCGGCGATGGACGGCGTGGAAGCCGTGGGCCGTGATCGGAGCCGGCGTCGCCGTGGCCGCGGTGGGAGCGGGCCTGGAGCAGCGAGCGCTCGCGCACCGGCAGGCCGCCGCGGACGCGCTCGCGCGCTGCCAGGAGATCGCGTGCGACGCGATGCGCTCTGACCTCTACGATCGCGCCGGCGTGGAGCACGGGCTCGCGATCGGCACGATCGCCGCCGGCGGCGCCGTGGTCGTGGTCGGTCTGGTGCAGGCGTGGCTCAACCAGCCGCGCGCGCATCGCATCGAGGCGCGCCCTCCCTCCAGGATCGAGCTCACGCCCATCCTGTCGTTGCACCAGGCCGAGCTCTCGGCGCTGGTTCGATTCTGAACGTCGAGGCATCGGAGGCACATCTGATGAGGAAGCGAATCGAGCGAGCCATGATGTCGACCGGCGTGGGCGGGAATCTCGCTTATGAAGCAAGTGCGGCCTAAGTGGGCCTAAGTGTTCAGGTCGCGCGCGTGGTTGCCTTGAGCTGACGAAACAGGAGAAAAAACTGATGAGAAACCGAATCAGACGAGTTGTGATGATGGGATTTCTGCTCGCGACGGGTTTCGGGGCCAATGCATGCCTGCCGCCACCGGGCGAAGCTTGCGGTGACGAGTGGTGCGCGGAGGGATATCGCTGCGCGTCAGTCGACCGTATCCCCATCTGTATCAAGAGCACGTGTGGCGACGGAATTGTCCGCACCGACGAGGAATGCGATGACGGCAACCTGACCGACAACGACGGCTGCCTGCAGACCTGCAGGCTCAGCACGTGCGGCGACGGCCGGGTCAACATCCGCACCGAGGAGTGCGACGACAGCAACGCTGCGAACGACGACGGCTGCGACAGCGACTGCACCGTGACGGCCTGCGGCAACGGCGTAGTGACAGCCGGCGAGGAGTGCGACGACGACAACAACATCGACAATGACGGCTGCGATCACGGCTGTACTCTCAGCTTGCTCGCGTACCTCAAGGCGTCCAATACGGGCGCAGCTGACTCCTTCGGCTCTAGCATCGCGCTCTCGGCCGATGGCTCCACGCTGGCGGTGGGCGCCGTGTGGGAGGCCAGCGCTGCGACCGGCATCGGCGGCGACCAAGGCGACAACTCTGCTGAGAGAGCCGGCGCAGTCTATGTGTTCACGCGTAGGGGCGCGATGTGGATCCAACAGGCGTACCTGAAGGCATCCAATACGGGCGCAGGTGACATGTTCGGCTACCGCGTCGCGCTTTCGGCCGATGGCTCGACCCTGGCGGTCGGCGCCTGGAGGGAGGATAGCGCGGCGACTGGCATCGGCGGCGACCAGGCAGACAACTCCGCAGTGGACGCTGGAGCAGTCTACGTCTTCACGCGCAGCGAGAGGATGTGGAGCCAACAGGCGTACCTCAAGGCGTCCAATACGGGCGCGGTCGACCGGTTCGGCGCAAACGTCGCGATCTCGGCTGACGGCTCGACCCTGGCGGTGGGCGCCAGCTTGGAGGATAGCGCGGCAACCGGCATCGACGGCAACCAGGCCGACAACTCCGCTAGTGGAGCTGGGGCAGTCTACGTGTTCACGCGCAGCGGCACGACGTGGAGCCAACAGGCGTACCTCAAGGCGTCCAATACCGGTGCAGGTGACTACTTCGGCGGAAGCATCTTCGAGGAAGGCCTCGCGCTCTCGGCTGACGGCTCGACCTTGGCGGTCTGCGCCTTTGGGGAGGCCAGCGCGGCGAGCGGCATCGACGGTGATCAGGCCGACAACTCTGCTGTGCACGCCGGCGCAGTCTACGTGTTCACGCGCAGCGGTACGGCGTGGAGCCAACAGGCGTACCTCAAGGCCTCCAATACGGACGAAGGGGACGAATTCGGCTTCAGCGTCGCGCTCTCGGCCGACGGCTCGACCCTGGCGGTGGGCGCCGGCGGGGAGGATAGCGCGGCGACCGGCATCGACGGCAACCAGTCCGACAACTCCGCCAGTGGAGCTGGGGCGGTCTACGTGTTCACGCGCAGCGACACGACGTGGAACCAACAGGCGTTCCTCAAGGCGTCCAATACGGGCGCAGGTGACGTCTTCGGCGCTGCCGTCGCGCTTTCGGCCGACGGAACGACCCTGGTGGCCGGTGCCCATGTCGAGGACAGCGCGGCGCGCAATATCGGTGGCGATCAGGCCGACGATTCCGCTTATCAGGCCGGCGCAGTCTACTTGTTCACGCGCAGCGGCACGGCATGGGGCCAACAAGTGTACCTCAAGGCCTCCAATACGGACCCAGGTGACATGTTCGGCATCAGCGTCGCGCTGTCGGCCAACGGCTCGATCCTGGCGGTCGGCGCCAGTGAAGAGGACAGCGCGGCGACGGGCATCGGCGGCAACCAAGCCGACAACTCCGCTTCGACCTCCGGAGCGGTCTACGTGTACAGGCCACGCGCATGGCTGCCCTGAGGTGGGGTGAACCAGGAGGAGACTGATGAGAGATCGACTCAGGCGGGCTATGTTGATGGGATTCCTGCTAGCGGCGGGCGTCGGAGCCGATGCATGCCTGGCGCCACCGGGTGAAGCCTGCGGTGGCGCCTGGTGCGCGGTGGGATATCGCTGCGCGTCGATCGACCGTATCCCCATCTGTATAAAAAGCACATGTAGCGACGGTATCGTCGAGGTGGACGAGGAGTGCGACGATGGCAATCTGGCCGACAATGACGACTGCCTGCAGACCTGCAGGCTCAGCACGTGCGGCGACGGCCGGGTCAACATCCGCACCGAGGAGTGCGACGACGGCAACGCTGCGAACGGCGACGGCTGTGATAGCAACTGCACCGTGACGGCCTGCGGCAACGGCGTGGTGACAGCCGGCGAGGAGTGCGAGGACGGTAAGTACAGCGTCGACAATGACGGCTGCAATCATGACTGCACCCTCAGCCTGCTAGCATATCTCAAGGCATCCAATGCCAACAAAGCTGACCGATTCGGCTCGAGCATCGCGCTCTCGGCCGATGGCTCGACCCTGGCGGTGGGCGCCACGTGGGAGGACAGCGCGGCGACCGGCATCGACGGCGATCAGCACGATTATGCCACCCTGGGCGCCGGGGCGGTCTACGTGTTCACGCGCAGCGGTGCGACGTGGCGCCAACAGGCGTACGTCAAGGCATCCAATACTGACTCGAAGGACTGGTATCGCCCAAGTGACCATTTCGGCTGGAGCGTCGCACTCTCGGCCGATGGCTCGACCCTGGCAGTGAGCGCCATTAATGAGGACAGCGCAGCAGCCGGCATTGACGGTAACCAGGCTGACAACTCGGCTCGGGACGCTGGTGCAGTCTATGTGTTCACACGCAGCGGCACGACATGGAGCCAGCAGGCGTATGTCAAGGCATCCAATACGGGCGCAGGTGACCAATTTGGCCAAAGCGTCGCGCTTTCGGCCGATGGCTCGACGCTGGCGGTGGGAGCCAATTATGAAGATAGCGGGGCGACCGGCATCGGCGGCAGACAGACCGACAACTCCGCTGAAAACGCCGGTGCAGTCTACGTGTTCACGCGCAGCGGCACGACGTGGAGCCAACAGGCGTACGTCAAGGCATCCAATACGGACGCAGGTGACTACTTCGGCTGCAGCGTCGCACTCTCGGCCGACGGCTCGACGATGGCAGTGGGCGCGATATATGAGGCCAGCGCGGCGACCGGCATTGACGGCGACCCGACCAACAACTCCGCTGGGAGCGCCGGTGCAGTCTACGTGTTCACGCGCAGCGGCACGACGTGGAGCCAGCAGGCGTATCTCAAGGCATCCAATACGGACGCAGGTGACCAATTCGGTGAAAGCGTCGCGCTTTCGGCCGACGGCTCGACCCTGACGGTGGGCGCCTGGTCGGAGGCCAGCGCGGTGACCGGCATCGGCGGCAACCAGGCCGACAACTCCGCTGTGGATGCTGGTGCAGTCTATGTATTCACGCACAGCGGCGCGAAGTGGAGCCAGCAGGCGTACCTCAAGGCCTCCAATACGGGCGCAGGTGACCGATTTGGCTCTAGCATCGCGCTCTCGGGCGACGGTTCGACCCTGGCAGTGGGCGCCGTTCATGAGGCTAGCGCAGCGACCGGCATCGATGGCAACCAGGCCGACAACGCCGCTGTGAAGGCCGGGGCAAGCTACGTGTTCACACGCAGCGACACGGCGTGGAGCCAACAGGCGTACCTCAAGGCCTCCAATACGGGCGCGGGTGACCAATTCGGCTGGAGCGTCGCACTGTCGGCCGATGGCTCGACCCTGGCAGTGGGCGCCGAAGGTGAGGCCAGCGATGCGACCGGCATCGGCGGCAACCAGGCCTACAACGCCGCTCCGGAGGCCGGCGCGGTCTACGTGTTCAGGCCCCGCGCATGGTTGCCTTGAGCTGGGCGGACTGGCGGACGCACAGCACTGGATAGTGTTAGCGAGCACGTCCCCTGACGGAAGCAGGCCCGTTTCGAGGCGGGCTGGTTGATGCCATCGCGGCGGCTCAGGAGGACCGGTCCGGGGTGGTCAGCGATGTCGGATCGGTGATGTAGCACCGGACTCTGACCCTCTCGGAGCTGAGCGTGGTGCTCGCCGAAACAGGTGACGCCGACGGCGTATGCGCACCGTCGACGTCGTGCTCCCGGGTCGACCTCAGTGAAAAAGTCGACCGGTCGCTGTTCACAAATCGTTCATCACAAGCTCGACGTCAAGGGGTGGCTGGCGTCGCCGCCCGATCCGGAGGCCGCCAGACCGGGAGCGTGCGTGATCTGCGGTGCTTCCAGCCGGCCCGTGGGCGGTGGCCTCGGCCTTCATGGTCACGGACTTCGCGCCCGGCAGGTCTGTGGCCCGCTCGATGCGGACGGCTCGCCGACGTGGGTCACGATCGCGTGCCGGCGCTACCTATGCACGAGCTGCGGCGCGATCTTGACGGTCGTGCCGCGCGGGATCGCGCCGCGCCGGCACTACGGCTACGCTGCCATCGCGATGGCGCTCACGCTGTGGGCCATCGCAGGCGAGTCCGAGGCTGAGGTCCGGCGTCGAATCTGCGCGCGGCAGCTCAGCTTCGACTCGCCGACGCGGTGGCCGACGCTCGCGCGCTGGGCTCGCGCAGCCCGCGACACGCTGGGCATGGCGAGCCTCTCGCTCAAGGAGGCCGCCGCACGCGCCGCGCAGATCGCGATCGGCCGGGCGCCGCCGGACCTCCGGCGCGCGCCGCAATGGCGACACGACATCCCGTTCTGATCGGTTGCCCGGCCTGGTTGAGTCCGCACCCGGCACGAGCAGTGCCATCGCCGCCATGCTCGATCACGAGCCCACTACTGTCCACCTGATGGACACTGTCAATTCTATGTGACAGCCCGACGCTACTTGTTCCGGCGCCTATCTGTTACGGAGCATGCCCAGTGATGGGATCTGAGGCGGCCTGAACGATGGGCATCGCAGAGGGACCGAGTCGTGGCGCGAGACTACTTTGCCTTGAGCCCGTACCGACCGAGGAGCCGGTGCACCGCCTGCCGGGAAATGCCCATTGCGTCAGCCGCATGGGAAATGTTGCCCTTGTGCTCGTTGAGCTTCGCCGTCAGATAGCTACGGTCGAACGGCTCCATCCAGAGCTCGCGCGCCTCCAGGAGCGGGAGGGACAGGAGTGGACCCAGATGCCTGGCATCCCCCAGGGACCCAGCCTCGGGCGCAGGTTCACCGGACGATGTGACCGGCGGAGACGTTCGCCTGATCGGGCCGATCAGCTCGTTGATGCGTTCGGGGAACAGGACCAGGCGCGCCACCATGTTGCGGAGCTCGCGCACGTTACCGGGCCAGTCGTGCGCGGCGAGCAGCTTGAGCGCATGTGGCGGCAGGTCCGAGAGCGCGCCAGGGGGCGTATGCGCGGCGAGGAATCGATTGACGAGTAAGGGGATGTCTTCCTTCCGTTCCCGTAGCGCAGGGACATGCATCTCCACGACGGCCAGGCGGTAATAGAGATCCTCTCGGAACGAACCCTCGGTAGCCTGGGCGCGGAGGTTACGGTGCGTGGCGGCCAGGATCCGCGCATCGAAGGTCCGCCACTCGTTCGCGCCGATCCGCCGGATCTGACGCGCTTCGAGGGCGCGAAGGAGCTTCGGCTGGAGATCGAGAGGGAGCTCTCCTATCTCGTCGAGGAACAAGGTGCCACCGTTCGCCTCCTCGAGCAGCCCGGCGCGCGGCTTGTCGGCGCCCGTGAACGCGCCCTTCACATTGCCAAACAGCTCGGCCTCGACGAGGTTGGGCGAGACCGAACCGCAATCGAAGACGACGAAGGGACCGTTCTTTCTGGGGCTGTGGTCGTGGATGGCGCGGGCGAGGACCTCCTTGCCCGTTCCGGACTCCCCGAGTAGCAGGATCGTGTGATCGCTCACAGCGGCTCGCTCGAGCTTCGCGAAGAGCGTCCGCATCGGGAAGCTCTCGCCGACGGCTTCGCCGAAGCTGCTCGCGGGCGACATCGGCACGACGGTGGGCTCGCCCTTGGCGTGGACCACCAGCTCCGAGCTACCCAGGATCACGGGCACCGAGAGAGGAAGCACGACCTCCCGGATCAGGACCCTGTCGATGCGAGTGCCGTTCTTGCTGCCGAGATCGCGGAGCACGATGCCCTCGCCGGTGAGCTGGAGCTCGCAGTGCCGGCGCGAGACCTGGGGATCATCGACCACGAGATCGCCCTCCGGGCTCGTCCCGACGACGAGTGGGCGCATCGCGAGCTCGGCCTCGACCACGGGACCTTGCGGAGGTTTGACCGTCACGACGAGGGAGGGCAGACGGAGCAGGTGATCTGGAGATCCAGCGATGAGTGTGCTCCGCTCGTCTCGCCCGTCGGCCATACCGCCACGATACACCGGCGCAGACCTCCGGGATCCGGCGCGGGCGCGGCAGCGGACGCTGGAGGCGCGGGCGCTGGCGGCCTGGGCGGCGCCGGCGGCGTCGACGGTGGCCGCGATCATGCGGTCCTGCTCGTCGGGGCGCTTCCAGCGCTCCTGCACCTCGGGGGCGAGCGTGTCGATCGGATCGAAGTAGAGGAAGAAGCCGGGCTTGACCGAGGGCGCGCTGAAGACGGAGATGCCGGTGTCGCGGTCGTAGTGCTCGAAGCTGTGGGCGACGCGCTTGCCGCCGCCGCCGGGGGCGTCGACGACGAACGTCGGCGTGTGGAAGCCGGCGGTGACGCCGCGGACGGCCTTCTCGATGTCGAGGGCGGTCTGCAGCGTCGTGCGCAGATCCTCGA
>DATMCI010000036.1:0-94247 GCA_035558535.1 Kofleriaceae bacterium | reverse complement strand
GGTGGCACTTCCTCGTCGAGAGCTGGCCGACAGGGTGTCGGCGCCGTCTGCGGCTCCTCGGAGCTGTCGTTGGTGCCCATGGCCCTGCTCCAGCCCGTTTCCGGTACCCAGGCGCGCCCACGCATGAATAATCCGGGCTAGCGTTTCGTCGGCGGGAGGGTCGTCCGGTCACCCCGGTCCGTTGGACGGCTGGAGGCGACCGCGCGTCAGGTGCAGCTCGCCGAAGCCGATCCAACGTAGGCTGTCGTCGTGCGATACGCTTGGCGCGTGCGGCTCATCCTTGTGCTCGTGATGGTGGGAGCGTGCTCCACGCCGACTGAGAGGGCGGTGCCGCCGAGCAACAGCGTCTCCGGTCCGCGCGCGAGCGCGTCCCCCTACAGCCGTGCATGCCCGCTGGGGATCAGGTCCTCGGTGCCCTGGGCGCAAGAGCTGTTCCCCGGATGCTCGCCGTTCCAGATCGAGGCGGAGGGGTTCGTCTGCGACGGGCCATGCCCGACGCCGTGTCGAGCCCGGATCGTGCTCTACACGGATCTCGTCTACCTGCACGCTTACGAGTATGACGATCGGGGGCGGTGGCTCTCGACGACGGTGCTCGCAACTCCCACGACACCCGGGCGTTCTGGCGTGGTCGTGCTCGCCTGCACGTATGACGGCGATCGCCTCGCGAACTGCACGGGGACCGAGGGCCCGGTGCGCCTCGACCGCGACGCCCAGGGGCGCCTGATCCGGGTCGAGGGCGGCGGCGACTTCGGCAGCAGTATAGAGCCCGCCTCTTTCAAGTATGACGGGCTCGGTCGCGTGGCAGAGATCCAGGCAGCTACGCTCGGCCACCGCGTCTTCGCGTACGATCAGAGCGGCCGGCTGATCACCGAAAAGACCGACTCTGAAACTTTCACGTATGTTTACGACGAGCAGGGCCGCCTCACACGCTACGATAACGCTCGCCAACCCTCGTCGCGTGGAACGTATTCCTACGACGCCAGCACCGGGCGTCGCATCCGCATCGAGACAACTGCACCAACCTTCACGGTCATCCGCAGCTTCGAATACGACGCGCGCGGGCGTCCGACGCGCGCCGTCGAGACGGGTGCAACGCCCCAGCGCATCGACTTTGACTACTGCGGCCAGTGACCGCGGCTCTCGTTGGTCGCAAACCCGTTCGTGTTCGATCTCCCGAACGACCAGATCTGCGGAGAGCGGTAGCAGAATCGAGGGGCTCGCCGCTAGCATCTCACGCGTGCTGTCTCGCGCCTCGCGCCTCACGTCTCGCGCCCTGGAGAGTGCCAATGACCCCGTCGCTGCCGCCCGGCCCCCGCTTGCCCGCCGCTGTCCAGCTCGCCCGATGGACCCTGCGACCGTACGAGCTGCTCGAGGAGTGCGAGCGGCGCTACGGCGAGACGTTCACCCTGCGCATCCCGGGCTATGCCCCGATCATCGTGGTGAGCGCGCCGGCGGCGGTGCGCGAGGTCTTCACGGCGAGCGCCGACGACGTGCACGCGGGCGAAGCCAACCGGCTGCTCGAGGTGGTGCTCGGGCACCACTCGGTCATCCTGCTCGACGGCGCGGCGCACCTCCGCGAGCGCAAGCTCATGATGCCGCCGTTCCACGGCGACCGGATGCGCGCGTACGGCGCGATCATGCGCGAGGTGACCGACCAGGTGATCGACGGCTGGCCGGAGGGCACGCCGTTCCCCCTGCACCCGCCGATGCAGGACATCACGCTCGACGTCATCCTGCGCACCGTGTTCGGCGTGAACGAGGGCGTGAACCAGGGCCCGCGCAAGGAGCACCTGCGCGGGCTCCTGGTGGCGCTGCTCGCGAGCGGCACCAGCCCCTGGTTCTACGCCGCGTCGCTCACGCTCCGGCCCGACCAGCTCCGCGCGGTGCTCGCGACGGGGATCGAGCCGTTGCGCCTGGGCGGGCGCCAGGTAGACATCTCCCGCTGGGTGCCGTGGCGCGAGGTCGCGCGGACGAACAGGGCGGTGGACGAGGCCCTCTTCACGGAGATCGCCCGCGCGCGCGCGGCGACAGGGGACCGCGTCGACGTGCTGGCCATGCTCGTGGCGGCCCGCGACGAGCAGGGGGCGCCGCTGTCCGATCAGCACCTGCGCGACGAGCTGATCACGCTGCTGCTCGCCGGCCACGAGACGACGGCGACCTCGCTGGCGTGGGTGTTCCGGCAGGTGCTCGATCGCCCGGACGTGCTGGCGCGGGTGCGCGCCGAGGTGGCCACCGCGGCGGGGCCAGACGGACGCCTCGAGCCGGAGCGCGTGGCCGCGCTGCCGTACCTCGACGCGACGATCAAGGAGAGCCTGCGGGTGTGCCCGATCATCCCGATGCTGGTGCGCAAGGCCACGCGCGCGCTGAAGGTCGGCGGTGTCACCGTGCCCGCGGGGGGCGTGGTCGCGCCAGCGATCTACCTGACGCACCGGCGCCGGGACGTGTGGGGTGACCCCGAGGCGTTTCGCCCCGAGCGCTTCCTCGAGCGCAAGTTCGACCCGTACGAGCTCTACCCCTTCGGCGGCGGGACGCGCCGGTGCCTCGGCATGGCCTTCGCGCTCTACGAGATGCGCATCGTGCTCGCCGAGGTGCTGCACCGCGCGACGCTCCGGCTCGCGCCGGGGGCCACGCTTCGCCGCGTTCGCCGAGGCGTGACGGTCGCGCCCGCAGATGGAGTGCCCGTGGTGCTCGAGGCGCGGCGGCCGGCCCGCGCACCGGTTGCGTGATCGGCCGCGCGAGATAGGCCGCGCGAGATAGGCTGCGCGAGATAGGCATCGAAACTCGTGTCAGCGCCGGTACAGCGCATCCGCTGCTCATTACTGGCGCTGGGCGCTCGACGGCGCGCGGTGGTACCTTGCGCGGCGGTGTTGGATCTATACGGCAAGCTACTGGGCGGCGTTCTGTATCCGGCGTGGGAGCGACTTCGCGGCCGTCCGACCTTCGAGCTCCTGGCTTTTCTGCGGCGCACCGAGCGTGCGAGCCTCGACGAGCTGACGGCGCTGCGCACCGGCTCGCTGCGGCGGCTGGTGCGCCACGCCTACCACCACACGACGCACTATCGCCGGGCCTTCGACGCGGCCGGGTGTCACCCCGGCGACGTCCGCTCGCTCGACGACCTGCGCGCGCTGCCGCTCCTCGAGCGCGCGGTGGCGCAGACCACCGTCGAGGAGCGCACCGCCGCCTGGCCCGCGGTCGCGGTGTCGAAGACGACGAGCGGCTCGACGGGGCAGCCGCTCGAGGTCCGGTTCTCGGTCGAGTCACGGCACTGGCGCGACGCCACGCGCTGGCGCGGCTTTGGTTGGGGCGGCTACCAGATGGGTGACAAGGCGCTGCACCTGTGGGGGGTCTCGGCCGTCGAGGCGAAGGGCCTCGCGCGCGCCAAGCTGTTCTTCGATCGCAAGCTGCGCCGCGACATCTACGTGAGCTGCATGGTCCGCTCGAAGGAGCACCTCCGCGAGACGGCGCGCCTGATCGCGCGCGAGCGGCCGCACGCGCTGCTCGGCTACGCGCAGGCGTACGCCGACCTCGCCCGGCTGGTCAACGCCGAGGGGTTGCGCGCGTGGGACACGATCCCGGTCATCGTCGGCGCCGAGCGGCTGTGGCCGCACGATCGCGAGGAGCTCGCGCGGGCGTTCGGGCCGGCGGTGTTCGAGACGTACGGCTGCCGCGAGTTCATGCTGATGGGCTCGGAGTGCGAGGCGCACGACGGCCTCCACGAGTCCGTCGAGAACCTGATCGTCGAGATCCTCGTGCGCGAGCCCGACGGCAGGGTGCGCGCCGCGCGGCCCGGCGAGCAAGGCGAGGTCGCCGTGACCGATCTCCACAACCTCGCGTGCCCGTTCATCCGCTACCTCACCGGCGATCTGGCGTACGCGCGCCGGCCGGAGCGGTGCGCGTGCGGCCGCACGCTGCCGCGCTTCGGTCCCGTCGAGGGCCGCGTCACGGACACGATGCGCGACGCCGACGGCAACCCCGTCGAGGGCCTGCTCTTCAACATCCTGTTCCTCAACGTGGCGAAGTACATCCGGCAGTTCCAGGCCGTGCAGCGCGCCGATCGCGGGCTCCTGCTCAGGATCGTGCCGACGGGCCCGCGGATCCCGGTGCAGGCCGAGGCGATCATCCGCGAGTTCGTCGGCACGCACCTGCGCGGCGTCCCGTTCGAGATCGAGATCGTCCGGGAGATCCCGCTGACGCGCACCGGCAAGCTCCGCCGCGTGATCGTCGAGCCGAAGCCGACGGGCAACTGAGGGCGGCGCGCGGGGCGCCGCTACGCGGCCTCGGTCAGCGCGGGCGCGCGCGGGCGCGGCTCCCCGGCCGGCTCGTCCACAGGCGACGCCGCGGCGAGCCGGAGCCAGCGCGGGCGCACGTACATGAAGCGAGCCGGCGTCCGCAGCGTCACGCGCCACAGGACGATCGCCCCGAGCACGGTGACCGCCGTCGCGATCAGCGCGCGCGCGCCGAGGTCGGGGATCAGCCGCTCGATCACGCCGACCACGATCATGCTCACGGCGAAGTCGCTCAGGTACACGACGATCGAGTTCTGGCCGAGGTACCGCACCGGGGCGGTCCACGCGACCTTCGACATCAGCACGGCGGCGAAGATCACCGCGAGCGCGCCGGCGTAGCCGAGCGCGAGGCTCACCAGCGGCAGCCACGCCCAGCCGGCGGCGACGACGAGCCCGTTGACGACGCCCCAGAGGGCGAGGTAGCCGAACGCCCGGACCGCGCGCGCGTGCGCCCACGCGGCGATCTGGAACACGTACGGCGCGAGCACGTACCCCGAGTAGAAGTACACGTAGCGCGACGCGCCCTCGCGGATGACGTGCCAGTCGGACTGGATCTGCAGGCTGTGGAGCGCCGCCGCGCCGAGCCACACGAGCCAGGGCGGGACGGGCCGCAGGAGGCGGGTCACGACGAAGAACACGGGCAAGATGTGGATGAACCACAGCGCGCCGACGGGCTCGATCCAGCGCAGGAAGTACGCGCTGGCGATCCCGAGCGCGCCGGCGTCCTCGCGGATCAGGTGCTTCACGTTCATGGCGCCGAACGCGAGCGTCATCCAGAGGACATAGAGGTAGAAGAAGTGGATGACCTTGCTGTCGAGGTAGCGCCGCCAGGGCCGGCGCATCGCGGAGGCGAGGAACAGGCCGGCGATCAGGAAGAAGTCGGGCATGCGGAACGGCCGGGCGAACGTGACGACCTCCTCGAGCCAGCCGATCGCGTGCGCCCGCTCCTGCACGAGGTCGTTCACGTGCAGCATGACCACGAAGAAGATGCAGATGCCCTTCGCGTAGTCGACCCACTCGACGCGCACACGCGGCGCCTGCACGGCCGGCGCGCGCACCTCCGCCTCGAACGGCGTGCCGTTGACGTGCTGCATGGGGACGGCGTGGCTCATGGCGGTGGCGGGAGCCGGCTGGGCCGGCGCGCGGGTTTCGCGGCCGGGCGCCCGAGGCGTCTCGATCGTGCAAAGCGTGCGCATGTCCCCTTCCCCAGGGCAGGTGTATCCCTGGAGCGCGGCGCGCGCCATGCCGCTATTTGCGGCAGGCGGCGAGCGCGCTCGGTGCTCACGAGACCCCGCGCAGATGCCACTTCGACACGAGCCGATTCGGCGGCGGGGCGGAGCGCGGCGGGCTCACGGGCGCGGCGCGAAGCGGGCGCGGATCGCGTGGCCGCGGAACGCGAAGATGCGGCGGAGCGTCGCGCGCACGAACGGCTGGGCGACGCGGCCGAGCGGGCCGAGCGGCAGCGCGTAGTGGACGACGTCGTCCATGATCGTGCGGGGCCCGTCGGCGGTGAAGCGGTGCTCGTGCCACCACGCGCGGTACGGGCCGCGGAGCTGCGCGTCGACGAAGCGCACGCCGGGCTGCCACTCCTCGATCGAGGTGCGCCAGGACAGCGGCACCCCGGCGAGCGCGATGCGATAGTCGATCCGCGTGCCGCGCTCGATGCGGAGCGGCCGCGGCGAGGCGATCGTGAACGCGAGATCGGGCGGCGTGATCGCGGCCAGGTTCTCGGCGGCGGAGAAGAACGCGAAGACCTCGTCGAGCGGCGCGTCGATCACGGTGTGAGCCCTGAGCGTGTAGCGCGGGCGCCGCTCGCGCACGTAGGCGGCGTCGGGCAGGGCGCCTGGATCGGCGCGCCGGACGTCGATCGCGTCGGCGGCGCCGGTGAGGTCGGCGAGCGCGTTCTCGAGCGTGGGAAAGCGAAACGCAAAGCCGGCGGCCGCGAGGGCGCGGGGCACGGCGCGCACGCTCGACACGACCAGCGACGCGGCCTCGCCGAGCGCGAGCGACAGCGCGAGCCGCGGCACGGCGAGCCGCGCGGGCCGGTGCAGCGCGCGGCCGAGCGCCGCGGCGAATTCGCGCTGCCGGACGGCGCCGGGCGCGACGACGTTCACGGGGCCGGCGAGCCGCTCGTCGGTCAGCGCGAGCGCGAGAGCCGAGACGGCGTCTTCGAGGTGGATCCACGGCAGCCACTGCGCGCCGGAGGCGAGCTTGCCGCCGAGGCCGAGCCGGAACAGCGGCACCATGCGGCGCATCGCCCCGCCGCTCTCGCCGAGCACGAGGCCGAAGCGCGCGCGCACGACGCGGCGGGCGTTGCGCGTGGCGGCGGCGGCGGCCTCCCAGTCGCGGCACAGCTCGGCGGCGAACCCGCGCCCGGGCACGGCGCCCTCGTCGAGCTCGTCGTCGCCGCGATCGCCGTACCAGCCAACGGCGCTCGCCGAGACGAGCACGGGCAGCGGCGCGGGGCGCGCGTCGATGAGCTCGCTCAGGCGCCGGGTGAGACCGATGCGGCTCTCGCGCAGTCGCGCGCGGCGGCGGCGGGTCCACCGCCCGCCGGCGATGTCCTCGCCCGCGAGGTGCACGACGCCGTCGGCCGCGGCGATCGCGGCGGTGCACGCGGCGTCATCGGCGAGCGCGACGACCTCCACGCCAGCGGGCAGGCCGTCGCGCGCCCGCGCCGCGTCGCGCGCGAGCGCGATCACGCGGTGGCCCTCGCCGAGCAGGCGCAGCACGAGGGCGCGGCCGATGAACCCGGTGGCGCCGGTGACGACGACGGTCATGGCGCCCTTCGCGGCGCGAGCGCGGCGGGCAGGCCGTCGCGCGCGGTTCGCGCGGCGCGCGCGGTCCGCGCGGTTCGTGCGGTTCGCGCGGTTCGCGCGGCGAGGGCTGGGGCGGTCTCGCGGATCATCCTGCGATGGGATGGCGGGCGGGGCGCCTGGGTTACAGCGCCGGCCGCGGTACGCCCGCGGGGCGCGCCGGCCGTGCGCGGCCGCTCACTGGTTCCCGTGGACCAGGAGCTGCCACGTCTGGCTGGTGGTGCACGTCCCCGAGATCGGGCGGACCTCGATCGACAGCCACCGGGTGTCGCTGGAGCCGTTGGGGACACCGCCCTCGCCCCACTGGGGCTTCACCTCGTTCACGGTGCCGTTCGTGGTGGTGGTGCCCACCTTGGTCGTGCACTCGACGTTGTCGTTGTCTTCGTCGACGTACGTGAAGACGTCGAAGTCGACCGCCGAGGGCGACGTGAGCCGCACCAGGGCGCGGAGCTTGCGCCCGTCGAGGCTGTTGTCGTCCTCGGTGACGCGCACGCGGAACCACGCGGCCTGGTGGCCCATCGCCGTCAGCATCTGGCCGCCAGTGTCGCCGCTGATCTGCCCGAGCGTCATCGCCGTCTGGCAGGTCTGCATGGTCGGGCACAGGTCCACGAACGCGTCGAGGGGCCGGGCGTCGACGGGCGGCTTGGGCGCGTCGGGCTTGCCGTGGATGTCCTCGCCGGAGCCGGCGGCCGCGCACGCCGTCATCAGCGCGAGGCTGGCCATGACTGCGTATCTCGACACGAGCCGGACGCTATCACAGGCAGTCCGGGTTCTGGTCGAGATCCTGAGTCGGGCCCAGCGCGGGCCGGGTAGCGAGCACCGTCGTGGCCGTGCTCACGATCACGCCCGCCGGACTCGGCCAGGCGGCTGGCGCGGGCTTCTCCGTCGAGCGGGACAGCACCTCGCAGCACCGTGCGAGTGAGCCTAGCACCGGCGCGGGGCGGCGCGGCGGGGGCCTACAGCAGCGGCAGGCCGCCGGTGATCGCGTCGACCTCGTCGGCCCAGGCGGGGCCGACGGCGCAGCACGTCTTCGTCGGCACGCCGTGGAACTCGGTGTGCCCGGCGTCGACGACGACGGCGCACGGCACGCCCGCGGCGCGCGCCTTCTCGACGATGGCGTCGAGCGCGGCCTCGGAGTCGACGGAGACGCAGACCTTCGTGAACCGGCCGCCGAGCCACTTGGCGAGCGCGGGCGACAGCGCGAGCGAGAAGCGGGGGCCGGGCGGGACCGCGTCGGAGCCCGCGGCGTCCACGGAGCCGGCGTCAAGGAGGACCTTCAGCGAGGCGTGCGCGCCCTGCGCGATCATCTTGCCCTTGCGCATGTTCAGGTCCTTGCGCATGACGATCACCTGCTTGGCGGTCTGCTCCACTAGGCGAGCTTCGCACGCGTGAACGCGGCGAGGAACTGCGCCGCGCCGCGGACCATCGCGAGCTTGGAGAGCGGCACACCCGCGAAGTCCTGCACGGCGAGCCGGAACAGGGAGGGCATCCGCGGCATCAGGCGCTCGATCTTGGGGCGGCGCCGGCCGTAGAACGCGCGGTAGCAGCCGTGGCGGATCCCGAGCTGCCAGCCGAGGTGGTGCCGCTCGACGGCGCGCCGCCAGTCGGCGAAGCCGAGGTCGTCCCGCGCGAGCGCGCGCGCGAGGTACGGGCCGGCGACCGCGCCGTACTCGATGGCCTGGCCGATGCCCTCGCCGGTGGCGATGTCGATGCCGGCGGCCTCGCCGACGAGCAACACGCGGGGCTTGGCGATCTCCGCGCCGGGCTCGAAGCCGCGCTCGGCGAACTGCTTGAGCCGGTAGCGCGAGAGCTCGAGCCCGCGCGCGCCGAGGTACGCGGCGATCCGGTCGCGGACACCGGGCGCGGGCGCGGGCGCAGACGCGGCCTCCTGCGTCTGCGCGGCCGCCTCCTGCGCCTGCGCGGCCGCGGCCTGCGCCGCCGCCGCAGGCGTCCGCAGGAGGTACACGCCGCGGCACACGAGCGCCCGGCCGCCGACCTGCGTCGGGAAGTCCCACGCGTAGCCGCGCAGATCGGTGGCCGCGAAGTCGAACACGGCGGTGTCGCGCGGCAGGTCGCCGGGGACATCCTCGGTGTCGAGCTCGGCCACCTGCGCGCGCAGCTCGCCGCGCGGGAACCCGGCCTGCCGCCGCACCACGCCGCCGACGCCGTCGGCACCGATCACGGCGCGCGCGCGCAGCGTGCCGCCGGCCGTCTCGAGCTCGACGCCGCCATCGCCGACGGTGATCCGCGAGACCTCGCAGCCGTCGCGGACGTCGACGCCGCGCGCTTGCGCCACCTGCGCGAACGCGTGGTCGAACTCGATCCGGCGCACGACGGCGCCGCACCCGGGCTCGGGCACGACCACCGTCTGGCCGCCGACGCGCATCGCGATCGCGTCGAGCCGGACGCGCGGGCAGTCGACCTCGACGCCGAGCCGCTCGAGGAGGCGGAACGCCCGGCCGCCGACCGCGCCGGCACAGATTTTTTCGCGCGGGTAGCGCTCCTTCTCGAGCACGGCGAGCCGGACCCGCGGGTCGGCGGCCAGGACGTGCAGGGCCGTCGAGATACCGGCGGGGCCGCCGCCGACGATGACGAGGTCGAGCACGCCGCGTTCATAGCAAAACCGGCCCCGCGCCGCGGCGTTCGGTGCTATGACACAGTGGATAGCCAAGGTGCACGTAGCCGCGATGGTGCGACGCGTGACTCCCCTACGGCATATCGGACAACAGAAGAAAGGTCGGGCGGAATGAAGACCACCAAGGTCACCATCCACACCCTCCGGCAGATGAAGGAGCGGGGCGACAAGATCGCGATGCTCACTGCCTACGACGCGACGTTCGCGCGGCTGCTCGACGAGGCCGGCGCCGACGTGCTGCTCGTCGGCGACTCGCTCGGCATGGTCGTGCAGGGCCACGACACGACGCTGCCGGTGACGCTCGAGGAGATCGCGTATCACTGCCGCGCGGTCGTCCGCGGCGCGCGCCGGGCGCACGTCGTCGGCGACATGCCGTTCATGTCGTATCAGGCGTCCTGGGAGCAGGGCGTCACGAACGCCGGCAAGCTGATGAAGGAGGGCAACTGCCACTCGGTGAAGCTCGAGGGCGGCGCCGTCCACGCCGAGCTGGTGCACCGGCTCGTGAACGCGGGCATCCCGGTCATGGGCCACATCGGCCTCACGCCGCAGAGCTACCACCAGCTCGGCGGGTTCAAGGTGCAGGGGCGCGAGGCCGGCGGTCGCCAGCGCCTCCTGTCCGACGCCCGGACGCTCGAGGAGGCCGGCGTCTACTCGATCGTCCTCGAGGCGATCCCCGCGGACATCGCGCGCGAGATCACC
Source organism: Kofleriaceae bacterium (assembly GCA_035558535.1). Taxonomy (GTDB): domain Bacteria; phylum Myxococcota_A; class Polyangia; order Haliangiales; family Haliangiaceae; genus JABFXX01. The sequence goes on along the minus strand of DATMCI010000036.1, from coordinate 83,811 downwards.
GAGTCGGTCTCGGTGCCGACGATCGGCATCGGCGCCGGCACCGCGTGCGATGGCCAGGTCCTGGTCTCGTACGACGCGCTCGGCATGGACGAGAGCTTCAAGCCGCGGTTCGTGCGCCGCTACGCGACGCTCGGCGCCACGATCAAGGAGGCGATCGCGCACTACGTCTCCGACGTGCGCGCGGGCGCGTTCCCGTCGGACGCCGAGTCGTTCTCGGTGGCCGAGAACAAGGCGACGCCGTCGGTGATCGGCTCCGGGCTGTACTCGACCGCCGGCAACAAGTAGCGCCGCGCCGGGGCCCTGGGGCGCGGGTGCTACCATCGCGCGATGGTTCGCGTCCTCGACACGACGATCCGCGACGGTGGCTACGAGATCAGCCACCAGTTCACCGAGGAGGACGTCGCGCTCGTCGTGAGCACGCTCGACGCGGCGGGCGTCGGCTACATCGAGGTCGGCTACGGGATGGGCGTGGGCGCGCAGCACTACGCGAGCGCGTTCCGCCCGAAGGAGCGCCCGGCGACCGGCGATCGCGCGCAGATGGCGGCCGCGCGGGCGGCGGCGCGCCGCGCCAAGGTCGGCGTCATCTTGACGGCGGGGGACGCGTTCTGCCCCGTCGAGTACGTCGACGAGATCGCCGCCGCGGGCATGGACTTCCTCCGGCTCGCGTTCATGCCCGCCGATCTTACGCCCGCGAACATGCGCTACATCGAGCGGGCGCGCGCGCACGGGCTCGTCGTCTCGATCAACTGCATGCAGACGTACATCTTGCCGCCGCGCGAGATCGCGCAGCTCGCGGCGATGACGCGCAGCGCGGGCGCCGCGTGGTGGTACGTCGTGGACTCGGCGGGCGGCATGCAGCCCGCCGAGGTGCGGCAGTACGTGCGCGCGATCCTCGACGCCACCGATCTCGAGGTCGGGCTCCACGCGCACAATAATCTCGGCCTGGCGGTGGCCGGCAGCCTCGCCGCGGTCGAGGAGGGCGCGACGCTCGTCGACTGCACGCTCAACGGGCTCGGCCGCGCCACCGGCAACGCGCCGACCGAGCAGCTGATCCTCGCGCTCCAGGGCCTGGGGCACGAGCGCGGGATCGACGTCGAGCCGATCGCGCGGCTATCGGCGATGTACCGCGTCCTGTTCGAGGGCAAGGGCAATCACCCGATGAGCTTCGTGTCGGGCGCGGCGATGCTGCACTCGCGGAACGTGCCGGCGATCGCCGCCGAGGCGCGAGCGCGCGGGCTGTCTCTGTCCGACTTCATGGTCCGCGTCGGGCGCGAGGCGCGCCGCGCGAGCTGCCTCGATCAGTTCGTGTTCCCGCCGGAGGTGTTCGAGCGCGCGGCCGAAGGCTGCCAGCGCGCGGGCGCGGCCGCGCCGAGCGACGCGCTCGTCGGCGCGATCGCCCGCCGGCTCGAGGCGCGGGCCGGCGCGGGGCTGGAGCTCGTGTGCGAGGACCTCGTGGTCCGCGCGGCGCGGCACCATCTGCCGAGCGTGCTGCACCTCGCGCCTGCGGAGCGGTTCCCGTTCGCGGGGGCGCTGCCGTGGCAATCGAGCGCGCTCGTCGGCGCGACGGTGCCGTGGGCCGCGGCCGCGGCCGCGGCGACGGCGGGGGCGGGGGCGGGGGCCGAAGGTGCGGCCGCGCCCGCGCTGGCGCCCGATCGGCGGCCGGACTACGTGGTCGTCGACCCGGAGCTCGCCGGCGCGCCGGGGCTTCCGTCCGGCCGGCGGACACTCGCGTGCGCGTGGGACGATCTGTGGCATGACGCGATCCGCGCGGCGGTGGCGGCGACCGCGGCCGCGGGTGGCGGGCGGGCGTGGCTGCCGGTGCCGGAGGATCCGCGCCTCCGCCGCGTCGCGGAGCGGCTCGCCGCGGCCGGCTTCGCGCCGTCGCACGATCGGCCGGCGGGCGACGAGCGGGCGATCGTCGTCGCGAGCGGCCACGAGGCGGCGCGCTGGCTCGGCGCGCTCGCCGCTGGCGACGTCGTGATCGTCGCGGATCGGTCCAGCGCGGCGCGCGATCTCGCCGACGCGATCCGCCGGGCCGGCGCCGTGGCGCTCGCGCCGCCGGTCGGCGCGGTCATCGCGGCGCGCGTGCACGAGCTCGCGGCGCTGTCCGCCGAGCTGGCGCCGCGGCTCGCCGCGCCCGCCGCCGCTGCCGCAGGTGCCGCCGCGGCCGAGATCTGGGTCGATCCGCTGCTGGCTCCCGGCGCGGAGCAGGCCGTCGTCGACGTCGATCTGGCCGCGATCGTCGATGACGGCGCACAACCGCGCGGCGCGCTCGCCGCGAAGGTGGCCGCGGCCCGCGCGCGTTCGCTCGTCGCGGGGACCGGGCGCCCCTGAGCCGCTATCTATGTGGCCGACGAGCGAGTCCAGGAGGGCGGAGCCCGCCTCGGCGAGGAGGCAATATGTGGCCGACGAGCGAGTCCAGGAGGGCGGAGCCCGCCTCGGCGAGGAGGCAATATGTGGCCGACGAGCGAGTCCAGGAGGGCGGAGCCCGCCTCGGCGAGGAGGCCTATATAATGATGTGACTCGCTGCGTCAGAGGCGAGGTGTGGAGAGGTAGTCACGCGTCGCGATGGACGGTCTCCGGCGAGAACGCGGGCAGGCACACGGCGATGTACTCGGCGCCCTCGGGCGTCGAGTACTGCACCCACTCGCCCGCGTGCGCGATCACCGCTTCGCCGGCGCGCACGTCGAGCGTCGCGTCGCGCGTGGTCACGCGCAAGGTCCCGCCGAGCACGATGGTGTACTCGTCGAACTCGGGCGTCTGGCCAGGCTCGACCCAGCCGGGCGGGCTCGTCATGCGCGCGATCGAGACGGCCGCGGTGCCGGAGTTGACGCGGCCGATGAACTCCTCGATGCGCTTGGGCTTGTTGCCGGCGGACTGGATGATCGTCGGGTTCGAGATGTGCTTCGGCATCGCGCGCAGTCTACCTGCGTCGGCGGCTCAGCGCGGGGCGCGCTTCACCTCGAAGTCGGTCAGGTAGTAGAGGTGCGAGGCGTCGGTGGCGAGCGACGGGATCGTCGCCGGCACGCGGCTCTCGAGGACGACCGGCTGCGCGCCGGGCGCGAGGGCGAGCTTCTGCAGCTTCCAGGTGCCGGTGAGCACCAGGCCGTAGAGCACGCCCTTCCTGACGACGAAGTCGCCGAAGCTCCACGCCGGATCGCCGACGCGCGCGGGGGCGCCGCCCGCGCGAGGGATGCGCCACAGCGGCGCGGGCGGCTTGCCGGGGCCGGCGTCGCCGGAGACGTAGATCCAGGCGCCATCGACGGCGAGCGCGCCGCGCGCCTCGGCGAGCTCGGCGAGGACAGTCGGCCGCGCGCCGGGCGCGTAGGCGGTGATCGCGCGCGCGGCGAACTTCGGTGACCACGGCGACGCGGGGATCGCGACGAAGCGGTCGCCATCGGCGTCGGCGGGGAGCTTGCCGTGCTTGCCCTCCCAGACGGTCTCGACGGCGCCGCCGGCCTTGGGGACGAGCGCCACCTGATCGCGCGAGCGGATGAGCAGGTGCTTGTCGCCGGGCACGATCTCGAGCCACGCGCCGGCCGCGATCGGCGTCGGCGCGCCGCCGGCGTGCGGTCGCGCCGTCAGCGACTCGCCGGCGACGTACAGCCGCGCGGCGTCCGCGGCGATCGCGAAGATCTTGCCGGGGCCGGCCGCTGTCTCCGGATCGGCCGCCGGGCGCGCAGCGGGCTTGCGCCGCACCACGGCCTGGCTGGCCCCCGCCGACTCGTCGCGCGGCCGCTCGATCCAGTAGATCCAGCCGCCGCCGACGGCGAGGTCGCCGCGGCCGAAGCTCTGCGTCGTCTTGCGATCCGTCGCGTGGAAGACCTCGCCGGTCGGGCCCTCCGGCTCGGTCGAGGCGAGCTCGCCGTGCGGGTTGGCCGGCGCTGCCGGCGGCACGGCGGCCGCAGATCCGGCACCGGAGCCGCCAGAGCCGCCAGAGCCGCCGGAGCCGCCAGCGCCGCCGGAGCCGAGCTCGGCGGTCGCGCCGCGCCATGCCTCGCGCTCGCGGCTCTTGCACGCGGGCGTGGCGACGACCGCTGCGACCGCCGCCGCCGCGCAGGCGAGGGCCGCGAGGGCAGAGGGGCCGGGGCTGCCAGACCGGCGGCGTCGCATCGGGGCGAGCGTACCTGGTCGGCCGCCGCGCGGGGCGCGTGCGCGGCTCACGGCACGCAGTCGATGACGACCTTGCCCGGCATGCCCGGCTCGCCGGCCATACCGCGATCCGGATCCGTGCTGCTGCCGGGCGTGCGCCGGTCGCCGGCGACGAGCAGCTGGAACGTCGCCCGCGTGGTCGCGTACGCCGAGCCGCCGCCGCCGCCGCCCGCGTCGCTGCTGGCGCCGGGGCCGCCCCGGCCGCCGAACCAGCCGCCGCCGCCGCCGCCGCCGCCATCGGTCTGGTTGACGCCCGCGCCGCCGGCGAGCGTGGCGGAGCCATCGATCTGCGTGCCGCCGAGCCCGCCGCCGCTCTGGCCGTTCGCGCCGCCGCCGGCCCCGGGGAGGTTGTTGCTGGTCCCGCCGCCCGAGCCGCCGCCGCCACCGGCGATCGCGATCGCGGTGGCGACCTCGACGCCGCCGGCGAACACGCCCGAGAAGCCGCCGCCCCCGCCGCCGTCTTGATCGCCGCCGCTGCCGCCGTTGCCGCCGCCGCCTGGCGTGCCGCCCGCGCCGGGCTGGCCCCCCTGCGCGCTCCGCCCCGGCCCGCCGATGACGACCATCAGGCTCTCGCCGGGCGTGACGGCGAATTCGACGACCGCGAACCCGCCACCGGCGGCGTTCATGTTGCCTTGCCCGTTGCCGCCGCCGGCGCCCCACGCTTTCACGCGGAGCCGCGTGCAGCGATCGGGCACGCTGTACGGCTGCGTCCCGGGCACGTCGAGCACCGTGCCGCAGCGCGCGACGCACGCGTCGCCGCACGCCATCAGGCCGGCGCCGCAGTCAAAGCCGCAGGTCCCGGCCGTGCACGTCGCGGTGCCGCCGACGGGCGCCTCGCACACGTTGCCGCACGAGCCGCAGGACGCGGCCGCGCCGAGATCAGCCTCGCAGCCGTCCGCGGGATCGCCGTTGCAGTCCTCGACAGCGGCGCTCTCGCAGCGCGTCGTCGAGACATTCCCGCACGCCGCCGCGAAGAGGAGCGAGATCAGCGCGAGCCGCATTCCGGGCATCGTGCCACGGCGCTCGCGCGCTGCGGAGATCGACGAGGCACGAGCGCGTCGCATCGCGGGATGAGGCGCGCGGCACCGTGACGGGGCCTACACTGCTTGGATATAGTCGGTCTCGATGATTCGCGAGTGCACGCAGCAGGATCTGCCCGCCATGTTTGAGATCATCAATGACGCGGCCCAGGCCTACAAAGGCGTGATTCCCGACGACTGCTGGCACGAGCCGTACATGCCGCTGGAGGAGCTCGAGCACGAGATTCACGCCGGCGTGCGGTTCTGGGGCTACGAGGAGGGCGGCGCGCTGATCGGCGTGATGGGGATCCAGGATCGGGGCGACGTGGACCTGGTCCGGCACGCGTACGTGAGGACCTCGAGCCGGAGCAAGGGCGTCGGCGCGCTCCTCCTCAAGCACCTGGAGGTCACCACGCAGAAGCCGGTCCTCATCGGCACCTGGGCGGCCGCGACCTGGGCGATCCGCTTTTACGAGAAGCACGGCTATCGCCTGCTCTCCCGTGAGGAGACGGTCCAGCTGCTCAAGAAGTACTGGAGCATCTCGGAGCGGCAGCTCGAGACCTCCGTCGTCCTGGCGAGCCCGCGGTGGCGCGCGTGAGCGCCGGCCGCCGGCGTCCGGCGCGCGGACGCGGCGAGGCCGCGGCGTGATCGTCCAGGCGATCAACCAGGCGCTCGCCCAGCGCGATCTCTCGCGCGCCGAGATGGCCGAGGTGATCGGCCACATCATGGACGGCGGCGCGACGCCGGCGCAGATCGGGGGCCTGCTCATCGCGCTGCGCGCGAAGGGCGAGTCGGTCGACGAGATCGTCGGCGCGGCCTCCGCGATGCGGGCCCGGGCGACGCCGCTCGAGTGCCCGCGGCGCGAGCGCTCGATCGACACCTGCGGCACCGGCGGCGACGGTGCGGGGACGCTCAACGTCTCGACGCTCGCCGCGATCCTGATCGCCGCGTGCGGCGGCGTCGTCGCCAAGCACGGCAACCGCGCGCTGTCGTCGCGCTGCGGCTCGGCGGACGTGCTGGAGGCGCTCGGGATCGCGATCGACGCCGAGCCCGCGGCCGTCACGCGGTCGATCGAGATCGCCGGCATCGGCTTCGCGTTCGCGCCGAACTTTCACGCCGCGACCCGCCACGCCGCGGGGCCGCGCAAGGAGCTCGGCACGCGCACGATCTTCAACTTGCTCGGGCCGCTGACCAACCCGGCGAACGTTCGCCACCAGGTCGTCGGCGTGTTCGATCGCAAGTGGTGCGAGCCGATCGCGGCGGCGCTCGGCGCGCTCGGCTTGCGGCGCGCGGCGGTCGTCCACGGCGCGGGTGGGCTCGACGAGATCGCCGTGCGCGGCGAGACCCACGTGGCGCTGTGGGACGGCGGCGCCGTCACCACGCGCGCGCTCACGCCGGATCTGTTCGGCTGCGACGACGTGGATCCCGCCGGCCTCGTGGGCGGCGACGCGGCCTACAACGCGGGCGTCCTGCGCGAGGTGATCGCCGGCCGCGAGATCGGGCGCGGCGAGCGCAACGCCGCGTTCCTCCAGGCGTCGGCGATGACCGCCGCGCTCGCGCTCGAGCTCCTGGAGCCCGGCGCGCTCGAGCTCGGGCGGCTGCCGCAGCAATTCGCCCGCGCGCGGGCCGCCGCGGCCGACGGCAGCGCGCGCCTCGTGCTCCACAAGTGGCAGGTCGCGAGCCGCGCCGCGCCCGGCGCGGATCTCGGCGCGCTCGCGGCCAAGACCCCGCGCGACCTGCCAGAGGTCGAGCCAGGGGGCGAGCCAGGGGGCGACCCAGGGGGCGAGCCAGGGGTCGTCCCAGGGGGCAAATGACCGGCCGCGCGGCGATCCGGACCCATGGCTGATCGGCGATTCGACGCGGTGGTGATCGGAGGCGGCCATCACGGCGTGATCGTGGCGTGTTATCTCGCGCGGGCCGGCCTCACGGTCGGCGTGTTCGAGCGCAGGGACCAGCTCGGCGGCGGCGCGACCAGCACCCGCGGCCCCGCGCCCGGCTTCCTCATGAACCGCTTCGCCCACTGGACGCGCTTCTACGGGCACCCGGCCTATCGCGACTTCAACCTGCAAGCAGAGGGCTTGCGCTACGTCTTCCCCGACGAGAACCAGGGCATCGCCTTCGAGGACGGCAGCTCGTTCATCGGGTGCTCGGCCTTCACGATCGCAGACGCCGGAGCTGGCGGCGTCGGCGCCGGGGGCGGCGGCCCGATCTACTCGCAGGCGAACGTCGACCGCACGCGCGAGCAGATCCGCCGCTTCTCGCCGCGCGACGCGGACACCTACGTCGACCTGCTCGAGAAGTATGCCCGCTACTGGAAGCCCGCGTTCAGCCAGCACCGCTTCATGCCGCCGGCCCCCTGGGGGACGCCGGATCCGCTCGAGGCGCTCGTCGAGGACCCGGCGAGCGGCATCGAGCCGGTCCACCAGCTCATGACCGTGCGGCAGCTGGCCTGTGACTTCTTCGAGAGCCCGGAGCTCCGGACGCTGTTCATGCGCGCGGTCGCGATCTCGACCGGGTGCTTCGCCGATGACGTGATCGGCCTCCAGGGGCTCCTCCACATGCTGCCGTCCACGCTCGCGTTCGAGGCCCCGGCGGTCGCGATCGGCGCGAGCCAGTCGGTCAGCGACGCGCTCGTCGCGGCCGGGCGCAGGCTCGGCGTCGAGTACTTCGCGCAGGCCGAGGTGGACGAGATCCTCGCGAGCGGCGAGCGCGCGATCGGCATCCAGCTCGCGCAGGGCGAGCGCGTCGCCGCGGACCTGGTCGTCAGCGGCCTGGGGCTCACGCAGACGGTCCTGCGGCTCATGCGCAACGTCCCGGTGGACGCGCGGATCGTGCGCCGGCTGCGCAACATTCATTATGATCGCGGCCAGCTGTTCTCGGTCAACGTCGCGCTCCACGAGCCGCCCCGCTACGCCGCGGCCGAGCGCAACCCGGGGTTCGGGCCGCAGGCCCGCCTGCTCTGGGGCCCCAATGATCCCGATTACCTCGTGACTCGCTATCAGCCGGAGATCTTCCTCCGGGGCCACGCAGATCGGCTGTACGCCTACAGCGCCGTCGATACGCAGTGGGATCCGTCGCGCGCGCCGGAGGGCAAGCACCTCGTCGCGATCCACGAGTTCGGCGCGCCCCGCCGCCTGTTCAGCGCAGGGCAGTGGCGCGCCATCAAGGACAGCCTCCAGCGGACGATGCTCGAGCAGTGGCGCCGCTACGCGCCGAACATGACGCCGGACAACATCATCGCGATCGACGTGATCGGCCCCGACGATGTCGAGGCGAGCCTCCCCGACATGATCGAGGGCGGCTTCTCGGAGGGCGCCATGATCGCATCTCAGCTGGGGCGCTTCCGCCCGATCCCCGAGCTGGCCCAGTACCGCACCATCCTCCAGAACGTCTATACGTGCTCGTCCAACCTGCACCCGGGCGCGGGCATCGGGCGCGGCAGCAGCTACAACTGCTTCCAGCGCATCGCCGCCGATCTGGGCCTCGCTCGGAGCTAGCCGCTTGGCTCGTCGCTGGCCGTCGGCGGCGGCCGCGAGCCGAAGATCGCGGTGCCGGCCCGCACGTGCGTCGCGCCGAGCTCGATCGCCGTGGCGAAGTCCGAGCTCATGCCCATGGAGAGGAGCGGGAGGCCGTTTCGGGCGGCGAGCTCCGCCAGCATGGCGAAGTGCGCCGCTGGCGGCGCGTCGACCGGCGGGATGCACATGAGGCCCTCGATCGTGAGCCCGTAGGTCTGGCGGCAGGCCGCGATGAGCTCGTCGACCTCGCCCGGCAAGACGCCGGCCTTCTGCGGCTCCGCGCCGGTGTTGACCTGGACGAAGAGCTTCGGCTGGCGGCCCTGCCGCGCGCACTCGCGCGCGAGCGCCTCGCACAGGCTGCGCCGATCGACCGAGTGGATCGCGTCGAACAAGGACACGGCTTCGCGGACCTTGTTGGTCTGCAGCGGCCCGATCATGTGCAGCTCGAGATCGGGCCACCGGGCCTTTGGCGCCGGCCACTTGGCCTTGGCTTCCTGCACCCGGTTCTCGCCGAAGACGCGGTGCCCCGCCGCGAGCACGGGCTCGATCACGTCCATCGGCACGGTCTTGCTGACGGCGACGAGCGTCACCGACCCCGGGGCGCGGCCGGCGTGGCGGCAGGCCTCCTGGATGGCGCGCTGCACCGCCTCGAGCCCGAGGGTCGCGTCGGTTCGATTCATCTGGCTCCTCACTCCGTCGCGGCCGTCGCGGCGGCCCGTCCGGCCTCGCTCAGCTCGCGCACCTTGGCGGCGACATCGGGCGCGGTCAGGATCGCCTCGCCGATCAGGACGCCGTTGTACCCGTGCTGCCGGGCGCGGCGTACGTCGTCGGGCGACTTGAGCCCCGTCTCGCTGACGCTCAGGGTGCCGGGCGGCAGCGTGGCGCGGATCTGCGCCCCGCGCTCGATGTTGATCGTGGTCTTGGGGTACTCGCGGTTGTTGACGCCGATGACGCGGGCGCCGGCGGCGAGCGCCTCGCTGGCGCCCTCCGCCGTGAAGATCTCGACCATGGTGTCCATGCCGAGCGCGTGCGCGTAGCTGATGCTCTCGCGGAGCGCGGCTGGATCCGTCGGGGGACGCGCGATGATCAGCACGGCATCGGCGCCCAGGGCGTAGGCCTCGGCCACCTGGTACGGGTCGATGATGAACTCCTTGTAGATGAGCGGGATGACGCCGCCCACCGCGGATGCGACCTCCTCGACGACCTTCGGGCTGCCGCCGAAGTAGATCTCGTCGACCAGGATCGAGATGGCGACCGCGCCGTGCTCCGCGTAGAGCCGCGCCAGCTGCTCCGGCACGAAGTCGGCGCGGTAGGCCTCCTGCATCAGCGACTGGCGCTTGACCTCGGCGATGAGCCAGGTGCCCGGCGGCGCCAGGACCTGGGCGAGGCTCAGCGCGGGGCGCCGCCCGCGGCCCGCGGCCTCCAGCTCGCCGATGGGGCGCTGCGTGCGCTTGCGGCGGACCTCCTCGTGCTTGTGCGAGATCAGATCGTTCAGGATGTTGTTGAACTGAGACATGGATCCTCACTCGTTAACGTGGCGCGTTCGAGGACACGCGCGCGGTGACGGCGACCGCCAGCGCGCAGGTGCCGAGCAGGCTCAGCATCGCCATGACGGAGTAGCCGAGCTCGTAGTCGACGCCGGCGCCGACCATGAGCCCGAACGTGAGCGGACCGAACACGAGGCCGCCGTACGCCGCGGCGAGGATGCCGCCGGTCGCGTCGGCGGCGCGGTTCTCCGGCGCGAGCCGCGCCACCTCGGCGAGGAAGATGCCCTGCCAGCCCGTGGCCGAGAGCCCGAAGAGCGCGCACACGGCGAAGAGCGCCGCGCGCGACCAGTCGACCTCCGCCACGGCCAGGCCGAGCGCCGCGAGCGTCATGCCGAGCCCCAGGGCGACGAGCAGCACCCGCGTCGAGCACAGGCGATCGGCCAGCACGCCCGTGCCGATGCGGGCGACGATGCCCGCGACCTGCGCGACCGCGAGCGCCACGCCGGCGACCGCGAGCGGCTGCTCGAGGTTGCGCACCAGGTGGACGACGAGGAACGTGTTGAGGCACTGCTGGAGCGCCGAGAACCCGAACCCCGCGATCGCGAGCCCGCGCAGCCCGTCCGTGCTCGCGACGAGCGAGAGCGTGTGCCTGAACGACGCGACCTGGAGGCGCGCGCCGGGATCTCGATCCGTGTCGTACGTGCGGTGCAGGGGCTCGAGGAGCGCGGCCACGAGCAAGGACAGCACACCGGTGGCGATCAGGATCGCCTGCCAGCGGAAGACCAGGATGAGGAGCCAGGGGAAGACGAGCCCGGCCCCGATCCCGCCCAGCTGGCTGCCGATCTGCTTGGCGGAGAAGACCAGCGGGCGGTTGCGCGCGGTCGTCACGGTGGCCAGGAGGTGCGACGCGGCGGGCGTCTCGGGGCCGAACGCCAGCCCCAGCGCGACCGCCGCGAGCACGAGCAGCGGCAGCGCGCCGCTCGCCGCGAGCTGCGCCGCGAGCGCGCCGAGCACGAGGCAGAGCTGACCCGTCCGCACGGCGCCCCAGCGGCGGACCGCGGCGCCCGCGGCGAGGGAGGAGAAGATGGCCACGCCGAACACCGTGGCGGAGTAGAGGCCGACCCACGACGAGTCGATCCCGATCTCCGCGGCCGCCTGCGGCGCCACGACGGGGAGCGCGAACACGTTCACGGCGAGCATGGCCTGGACCAGCATCGTCGCGAGCATGGGTGCCAGCCAGACGAGCCTGCGATGCAGCGCGCACACTAGAGCTCCAGGCGGCGCTCGGCGGAGCTGATCTGCTGCGACATGACGAGGGTTATACCGAGCTGCCCATGGGCGCGCTCGCGCCGGCGCCGTGCAGCGACTGCTTCTCGGGGAGCAGGTGGCGCCACCGATCGAGCGGCTGGCCGTGGGAGGTGACGAGGGAGATCGCGCCGCCCGCCTCGATCAGCACCTCGGCGGCCGGCGGGATGTTGAGGAACTCCATGTGCTGCGTGGCGCAGTATGCCCCGACGTCGAGGATCACCATGAAGTGCCTGGCACCGACGCTGTCGGGCACCCAGTACTGGCCCGGCAAGATGTAGTCGTTGCGCAGGATGCTGCGCCCGCGCACCGTGGCGTGGACGCCGCTCTGCGACGTGACCTCCTTCATGGCGGGATCCAGGAAGACCACGTTGTGGCGCCGGCTCCTGAGCTGGGCCGACGGCATGAGCATGCGCGAGCCGTCCGTCACGACGATGCTGCCGACGGGGTTCGTGACGACGTCGCGCTTCACGCCCAGGAGGAGCGCGCCCACGTCCGCCAGGACGTCCCGGGCCGGCTCGAAGAGGAACTTGACGTGATCCGGGACGCCCAGCCGATTCGCGATCTGGCGGAGCGCCTGGAAGTACGGGCGCCACTCGAAGTGCTTCTCCTGCTCGTCCCACTTGTCGTAAACGAAGCCGTGCCCGCCGGCGAAGTTGATGGAGCGCGCGGTGGGGAAGTGCGCCTTGAAGATGCCGAACACCTGCTCGAGGATGGCGATCATGTCGTCGAGCGACCGGCCGCTGCCGCAGTACACCTCGAAGCACTCGAGATCTCGGCCGTGCGACTTCAACGCGTCCGAGAGGGTCGCCAGCTGGCCTTGCTTGATGCCCGGCTTCTCCGAATTCAGGCTGTCGATGCGCACGCTGATGGACGGCGCGTTGATCCGGAGCGCGTGGTGGACCTCGTCCAGGCTCGACAGGAAGGTCGGGTAGCCGGCCTCGGCCCAGAAGCTGATCTCCTCGTCGGACACGTGGCCGGGAGAGACGATGAACTTGTCGAAGCCGAACGTGCGCACGATCTGGTACTCGTTCGGCAGCTGGAGCAGCAGGCCGGCGCGCAGCTTCTGGAGCGGCCTCAGCACGTGTGGATTGGCGTTCGGGAAGAACGGGACGAAGAGCTCGAGCCGGTCATCGATCCCGGCGGCCTGCGCCGCCTCCCGGATGCGGCCGACGTTCCGCGTCAGCTGCTCTTCGCTGTAGATGAAGACCGGCGTCCCCACGCGCTGGGCGATCAGCCGCAGATCGGCCTTGCCGAGCCACGAGTGAGCCAATCGATTGCCGGGCGTTGCCTGGATCGCCGATACGTCGTTTTCCATCGAATTACCTCACATCCTGAATAGACCGATTCGCTGCTCATCGCGATGAGTCGGGCGTGGCTGCGGACCGGGTCGGCGCGCCGCCGCCCCGCACGGGTGGCGACGAACTGTTCGCTTCGGGCTCGTCGAGCCGCAGGCATCGTGGCACAGCCATGATGCGCCCGCGAACCGGACATATCCGGAGTGTTCGCGGTCCGAGCCTCTCTCATCCGGGTGGATTGCTCGCTGGAGTCCGGAAATCCATCCTCGGGATTATTCAGCCGCGCGGGGAGCGCGATCTGGCCAATATCGTGTGCCTGATGTCCACTATATTGGACTGCGTCCTGAGGCGGGTCAGGCGCAGTGGCTTCACGCCCTCGTCCTCGGGGATGGCCGGAGATGGTGACGTCGGGCGGGGCCAGGGTCACGTCGCGCTCACGCATCGCTTGCCAGACCAGCCGCTCTCTGGCCGACTTCAGAGACCGATCATCGAGAGGTCCCAGGTATGTTCATGTACCGTCCATCGTGCGCGCTGTCGTGCTCGCTCGCGCTCGCGGCCCTGCTCCCCGCCACCGCCTGCGGTGACAACGAGCAAGATCAGGTCTCCCCCAGCACCTGCGACGAGGCGTGCGTCGTCGAGATCTTCAAGGATCTGTCGAAGGTCTACCGCCCGTCGTACGGCGAGGAGCCCGCCCGGGCGTGGGTGCAAGCGCAGGTCGCGGCGGCCATCGACCGCGGCATCTGGGAGGACGGCGAGCTCAGCCTCGACATGGACGAGAGCGTCGACGCGGCCAACCACACGCTCAAGAACGTCCTCGTGCGCGTGCCCGGGACCGGCCCCTACGCGAGTCGCAGCCCCGTCGCGCTGCAGTGCCACCTCGACATGATCTTCGCGGTGGACGGCGCGCCTCCGGGCCAGCCGCTCGACGACTACTTCCGGTCGGGCGTGGACGTGGTGGAGGACGCGGGCGTGCTGCACTCGCGCGATCACAAGACCACCCTGGGCGCCGACTGTGGCACCGGCGTCGCGCAGATGGTCCGCTACCTGTTCGATCGCAACCTGCCGCACCCGCCGCTCGAGCTGATGTTCACGGTGGCGGAGGAGACGGGCCTCATCGGCGCGCTGCGCTGGGACGTCGCCAAGCTGCCGCTGCGCGCGGCCGCGTACATCAACCTCGACGGGTGGAGCGCCACCGATCTCGTCACGAGCGATCTGAGCGCGCCGCTGGCGATCCAGCTGGGCGCCGCCGGGGGCGTCGTCAACTCGGTCGACGGCCGGCTCGACGGTAGCGCGGTGGCGGGCAACGCCACGCTCGTGAAGATGTCGCTGACCGGCCTGCTCGGCGGTCACTCGGGCTTCTTGATCGGCCGCCCCCGCATGAACGCCATCGTGGCGTTCGCGGCTCTCCTGCAAGAGGCGCGGAAGGTCGACGCGGGCCTGCGGCTGGTCTCGATCACCTCGGGGCAGGTCTCGGCGCGCCTGGGCCACAACAAGATCCCGAGCAGCTTCGAGGCCGTGTTCGCGGTCTCGAATTCGACCACCGTCGCCGATCTCGGCGCCGCGCTCCAGCCGTTCTTCGCGACGTACATCGCCCCGTACACGGACGAGGTGCCCGCCGCCGTGAAGCTGGTGCTGGAGGCCGCCACGGTGGCGGCGCCGACCGCGCTGTCCGCGGCGGCGACGAAGTCGTTCGTCGACGCGCTGCGCGCGCTGCCCAACGGGGTCATCGAGGCCGATCCGGGCTCGCTGGGCGGCTGGAAGGTGTCGTCGAACCTCGGCGTGCTCGGCGTGAACGACGGCGCGGCGGGCAAGGCCGTGTTCGTCGGGTACTTGCCGCGCTCGTTCATCCTCGAGCAGTCCCACGTCCTCTCCGACCAGATCTTCACGGATCTCCAGCAGCAGTCGGGGGTCCTGGATCTCATGCGGGTGAAGGCTTCGGCCCCCGCCTGGCTGGTCGAGCGGACCGCCACCATGGTGGTCCTGGCCAAGGCGGGGGCGGGCATCGAGCGCGACATGGTGCTGCCCGCCGGCACCGAGCCCGGGGCGTTCGTCGACAAGTTCCCGGTGCTGAAGGATCGCGTCATCGGGCTCGCGCCCGCGATCATCGAGGCGCACACGCCCAAGGAGGCCGTGGCCATCCAGAGCCTCGGCGACGCCACGGCGGCGCTGCAGAAGATTTTGGTCGCCCTCGGCGAGGACGCGACGTTCCTGCGCTGAGGGCTCCCGGGGAGGGGGTGGGGGTGGGGGCGGCGTCGGCGGCGGCTCAGGCGAGCGGGCCGCGGTCACTCGTCGGTCGGAACGATGCGCAGGTCACGGACGTTGCGCAGGAGGTACCGCTTCCCCTCGCGGACGAGCTCGCCTCGGCAGCGCAGGATCGCGCGCTCCGCCATCGCCTGCATCGTCGTGGTCCACTCCTCGCCGCCGACGCTGATATGGACCTGACAGGGCCGGCCGTTCACCGCGCCGAGCACCACGGCGTCGCCGAGCAGCGCGGCTCCGGGGCGGTGCACTTTCACGACCGGTCCTTCGACCTCGAAGTCCTCGACGGGGGTCCGTTCGCGAAGGACGCGGCCCGCCTCGCGGATCACCTCCAGCACGTCCGGCGCGAGATCATGCAGCGCGGCAGGCGGCTCGCGAGGTGGGCGCGCCGACGCCCACCCGATCCGCACCTCGAGCTGGGTAACGGAGGAGCGCTCGCGAACGAGCGCGAGCGCCTCGCAGAGATCGGCGCTGATGCCGTCGTCGACGCCGGCCTCGAACACCGAGAGATCGCCGGTCGAGACGCCCAGCTCCGCGGCGCGCCGGACGGCCGTGAGCGCGGTCCCCAGGGTCCGCGTGACCCGCCGGTTGAAGGGCTCGTCCTCGTTTGCGCGCTCGGATCCGAGCGCCGGCTGGATCAAGGATGGCGGCACCGGCGCGAGCAGCGTCAGCACGAAGCTGCCGCGCTCGGTCTGGCCGAGGCTCACGTCGTCGAGGTAGCGGATCGCCTGCTGCGGCTTCCGCGAGCCCCAGGCTCGACGCGGCTCGACCGTCGAGCAGGCGGCCGCGAGCATCATGCTCCTTGCTGCGGTCGCGATGTGCGCGCCGTCGTCGAGCGAGATGGTGCCATCGGTGCGCCCCTGCACGACGCAGCGAACCCGGATGACGTCTCGCGCGACGAACGGGATGTCGGTCACGAGCTCGATCTGCGATCGCGCTTCCTCCTCGGCGAGCACGGCGACCACGTCCCGGATCCGGCGGGCGTAGTCCTTCCAGTGGCCGTGGCGGGGGACCTGCAGCTCGTAATAGCCGCGCTCGGAGTCCTTGGACCACTCCGAGAGCGGATCGTCGTCGGCCGTCTCGCGCTGCTTCCATCCGTGCGCGCGCAGGTACGCGACGAGATCGAGCGGTCGCAGGGACGCGAGGACTTCGAGATCCGTGACGAGGGCCTTCATGGCATGCCTCCATCGCCGAGGCGGTTCATCATCTCGCGGACGGCGCCGACGGTGAACCGCTGCGATCGCGGGACCAAAACGCGACAGGTGGTCGTGTTGGTCGTTGGCGGCTGGCCGCGGATGGAGAGCCAGTACGCGCAGCGTCGCATCGCCGTGTGCTCCGGGGTCTCTTCCAGCCAGTCGCCGAGGTCTTGTGGCACGCAGACGACGACGAGGATCAGCGGGACGTGCCTGCTCGATTCGCGGAGGTCGTCGTTGTTCTTGACCGGGAGATCGAAGGCCAGGTGGAGCCCGTGCCCGTCGTCGCTCGACGTGCACTTCGCCTGCACGTCCAGCACGGGGGCCTTGCGCAGGGTGCCGTCGCGTCGAGTGCCGCGCAGGCCGATGTCGATGCTGTCCTCGTCCACTTCGACGCTCGTGATGTTGTACCCGGCCACCGCGACGATGGCGCGCAGGTACGCGATGCTGAACTGTTCCTTCTGCTGGGTCGAGTGCATCGGCATCGACGTGGCGGCAGCATACTCGATTCCCCGACGAGGCCCAGGCGAGCGGGCCGCCTTCAGGCGAGCGGGCCGCGGCCGGCGGCGGCGAAGCGCTTCGCGAGCTGGGCGGCGAGCTGGCGCGGCGACGTCCGGCGGGCGGGCACGACGAAGATCGTGTCGTCACCGGCGAGCGTGCCGGCGACGGCGGGGAGCCGCGCCTGATCGAGCTGGGCGGCGATCGCCTGCGCGGCGCCGGGGAGCGTCTGCACCACGACGAGCGCGGCGGCGTCGCGGACGCCGACGACGAGCTCGGCCATCGCGCCGGGCTCGGCCGGGCCGCCGTCGACCTCGTAGGCGGTGCCGCCGCCAGGCAGCGGCGCGCGGCGGGCGCCGAGCTGCGCGAGGTCGCGCGACAGCGTGGCCTGCGTCGCCGCGATGCCGCGCGCCCGCAGGAGGCGCTGCAGCTCGGCCTGCGTCGAGACGCGCCGCGAGCGGACGAGCGCGACGATCGCGGTGCGCCGCGCGGCCGTGGTGACGGCGCGCGCCCGGCCGTTCGCGCCGTTCGCGCCGTTCGTGCCCCTCATAGGGCGCCCGCGGCCGCGCCGCCCTGGCGGACGATCGTGCCGACGCCGGTGTCGGTGAACAGCTCGGCGATCACGTTGTGCGGCGCCCGGCCGTCGATGACGTGCACGTCGCGCACGCCGCCCTCGAGCGCGCGCAGGATCGCGGCGCCCTTGATCGCCATGCCGCCGGTGATCGCGCCGCTCTCGAGCCGCCGCTGCAGCTCGGCGGACGACAGCTCGGTGACGAGCTCGCCGCCCTCGAGCACGCCGGGCACGTCCGAGAGATAGATCAGCTTCTCGGCGCCGATCGCCTGCGCGATGCCGGCCGCGACGATGTCGCCGTTCAGGTGGTAGCCCTCGCCGTCGCCGCCGAGGCCGATCGGCGAGATCACCGGGATGTAGCCCTGGCCGAGCAGCGAGTCGAGGAAGCCGCGGTTGATGTCGACGAGCTCGCCGACCTGGCCGAGGTCGCGGCCGTCGCCGCGCACGAGCTTCTTCGCGCGCAGGAGCGCGGCGTCCTTGCCGGACAGTCCGACGGCGTGCGCGCCGCGCCGGTTCAGCTGCGTGACGAGCTCGCCGTTGATCTGGCCGGTGAGCACCATCTCGACGACGCGCAGGTCTGCCTCGGGCGTGACCCGGATGCCGTCGACGATCTCCTCGTGGGCGCCGGCCTTCTCGAGCGCGCGCGTGATCTCGGGGCCGCCGCCGTGGACCACCACCGGCAGGAGGCCGACCGAGTGGAGCAGGAGCACGTCGTCGCAGAACGAGCGCTTGATCGAGTCGCGCGTCATCGCCGCGCCGCCGTACTTGATGACGCAGCGCTTGCCGCGGAACCGCGAGATGTACGCGAGCGCCTCGACGAGCAGCGCGCGCTTGAACGCCGGGCTGTAGTTGCGGAGCTTGTCGTCCTTGGCGACGCCGCCGTCGGGCCCCTCGATGAGCAGCGACGTGTAGTCGGCGTTGAGCTTCACGTAGTCGTACGACAGGTCGCAGCCGTACGCGCGCGCGCCGTGCGCGCCGGCGCGCAGCTCGACGTCGATCACGACCTCGGGCTCGCGCAGCCGCGCCTTGAGCCCCGCGCGGTCGAACGGCTGCGGCGCGCTGTCGTAGACGCACACGCCCTGGATCGTGACCTTGGCGCTGCCGGGCTCGAGGTCCCAGCGCTGCGAGCCGGCGCGCGCGCCGACGGTCGACAGCACGCGGCCCCAGTTCGGATCGCCGCCGAACATCGCGGCCTTGACGAGCGGCGACGCGGTGATGCTCTTCGCGAGATCGCGCGCGATGTCCTCGGTCGGCGCGCCGGTCACGATCGTCTCGATCCGCTTCGTCGCGCCCTCGCCGTCGGCGGCGATCGCGCGCGCGAGCTCCTCGAGCAGGTCGGCGAGCGCGGCGGCGAGCGCGTCGTACGCGGCGCCGGGGCCGGTGATCGGCGGGTTCTGCGCGAGGCCGTTCGCGAGCACGAACACGCTGTCGTTCGTGCTCATGTCGCCGTCGACGGTGAGCTGATCGAACGTCGCGCGCGTCGCGGCCTCGAGCGCGTCGTCGAGCAGCTCGGCGCCGATCGCGCAGTCGGTCACGACGATCGCGATCGTCGTCGCGAGCTGCGGCGCGATCATCCCGGAGCCCTTGCACAGCCCGGCGAGCGTGACGGGCACGCCGCCGATGGTGATCGTGCGCGACGCGAGCTTGCGCGTCGTGTCCGTGGTCATGATCGCCTCGGCGGCGCGATCGGGCTCGGGCCCGAGCTCGGCGACGAGGCGGGGCAGGGCGGCCACGATCTTTCCGTGCGGCAGCTTCATGCCGATGACGCCGGTCGACGCGCTCACCACCTGCGCGGCGTCGACGCCGAGGTGCGCCGCCGTCGCCGAGAGCACCGTGGCCACGGCATCGAGCCCGGCCGGGCCGGTGAGCGCGTTCGCGTTGCCGCTGTT
This sequence comes from Kofleriaceae bacterium, assembly GCA_035558535.1. Lineage (GTDB taxonomy): Bacteria > Myxococcota_A > Polyangia > Haliangiales > Haliangiaceae > JABFXX01. Next base: position 64,625 of record DATMCI010000036.1, on the reverse strand, counting down.
GACGACGACGGCGCGCATGCGCTCGGCGGGCAGCCGCCGCTCGGCGTCGATGACCGGCGCGGCCTTCGCGCGGTTGACGGTGAACGCGCCGGCGCACGCGGCGTCGACGTCGGAGACGACGAGCGCGAGGTCGGGGCGGTGCGGCTTGATCCCGCAGGCGGTGCCTGCGAAGCGAAATCCCTGGGGCAGCTTCATGCGTGTCTCGCGAGGTGCTCGAGTCCGGTGGTGCGTGGCAGGCCGAGCATCGTGTTCAGGTTCTCCACGGCCTGCCCGGCGGCGCCCTTGATCAGGTTGTCGAGCGCCGCCGTGACCACGACCATGCCACGATCGTCGCTCGCGATGCCGATCCGGCACGCGTTCGTGCCGACCACGCGGCGGAGCGAGACGTCCTCGGGCGTCTCCGCGATGTCCACCGTGGGATCGTCGGCGTAGTCCGCGCGGTAGCGCGCGGTGAGCTCCGCCGAGGACAGCGGGCGCGAGAGCCGGGCGGTCAGCGTCGCGAAGATCCCGCGGGCCACGGGGAGCAGGTGCGTCGTCAGGACGACGGGCGGTACAATGGGCGGTACAATGGGCGGCAGGGGGCGGCCCTCCGCGCCTCCCGCGCCGTCCGCGCCCCCGGCCCGCGCCGCGACCCGGCCGAGCGCCATCTCGATCTCCGGCACGTGCTGGTGCCGCAGCACCTTGTAGGCCCGGACCTCGCCGTACATCTCGCCGAGGCTCATCGCCTCGTCAGCGGTGCGCCCGGCGCCCGTGACGCCGGAGCCGGCCGAGACGAACAGCTCGCCGCCGAGGAGCCCGTGGCGCACGAGCGGCGCGGCGGCGGTGATCACCGCCGTCGCGTAGCAGCCGGGGTTGGCGACGAGCCCCGCGGCCGCGATCTCGGCGGGGAACAGCGACGTCAGGCCGTAGGCGGCGCTGGCCGACGCGCGGTAGGCGTGCGAGAGGTCCACGACGCGCACGCCGGCCGCGCGCAGCGGCTCGGCGAGCTCCTTCGCCGGCCCGGGCGGCACGGCGAGCAGCGCGGCGCCGCAGCCGGCCGCGAGCTCGCGCGCGGCGGCGGTCGACACGAACGCGAGCCCGCCGGCCGGCTGGCCGGTCAGTTGCTCGACGGGGCGCCCGGCGTGGCTGTCGCTCGCGGCGCACGCGAGCCGCACGCGCGGGTGCCGGGACAGGAGCTTCACGAGCTCGAGGCCGGAGTAGCCGGCGGCGCCGAACAGCGCGACCGGCTGCTGCGGCGTATGCGCATCTTGCATAAGTATGCACGCTAGTGCATATCGGCGGCCGGCGTCGCGCGCGCGGCACACAAAATGGCGCGAACCCGGCGCCGTTTCAGGGCGCCGAGCTCGCGCTGGTAGTCCTAGGCTAAGTAGTTGCGAGCAAGCGCCGCTCGTGGGGAGCGGCGCGGGTCGACCGCGTCAATCGATCTTGTCGTTGATCTTGTGGGCGGCGCGCTTCACGGCATCGCCGAGATCGCTGCCGCCCTCCTTGATCTTGTTACCAGCGCGCTCACCGCTGTTGCGCACGCGCTCACCGAGGTCCTCCCGATCCTCCTCCGTGCGGTCGAACGCGTCATCCACGCTATCCTTCACCGCCTCCATGCTGTCCTCGAGCTTGTCCTTGGCCTTGTCGGCGGCCTTGCGGACCTTGTCCATGCTGTCCTCGAGCTTGTCCTTGGCCTTGTCGGCGGCCTTGCGGGCCTTGTCCATGCTGTCCTCGAGCTTGTCCTTGGCCTTGTCGGTGGCCTTGCGGGCCTTGTCCATGCTGTCCTCGGGCTTGTTCGTGCGCATAAGGAAACCTCCGAAAGAAATCGAAGTAACTGTTCGACATCCGGGGAATGCAAAGCTCTTGCCGAGCCGCTCCTTGACGCCGCCCCCGCGCAACCCTACGGTTCCACCTATGATCAATAAGACGAAGGTCCTCGCGGCCTTCCTGGGAATCTCACTGGTGGCGGGCGGACTGGGCGCGGGATGCTCGAATGATCGGGAGACCGAGCGCTGGGCGACCACCGAGAACACCAACGTCAAGATCGACTGGGACAAGGTGAACGAGGCCTACAAGCAGGCCGAGGGACCCGAGGATCTCGAGAAGCGCATCAACGAGATCTACGAGGGCGACGAGGTCATCAGCGTCGCGGTGAAGGACGAGGACGACAAGTCCCAGGTCGTCACCGGCTTCTTCGACAAGAACACCGACGGCAAGGTCGACGAGGGCGAGAAGATCTTCACGATCAAGCGCGAGGTCGGCGGCAGCGAGACGAAGTACCAGACCGTCGGCTACGGCCCGCACTACGGCTACTACACGTCGCCGTTCTTCACGGTCGCGAGCGGCATGATGATGGGCATGATGCTCTCGAGCGTGTTCACCCCGACGTACGTGCCGCTCTACCGCACCGCGTACGTCACGACGCCGGGGCGGGTGTCGGCGATCTCGTCGCACCGCTCGTCGTACCGCGCGGCGAACCCGGAGCGGTTCACGAAGGCGTCGCGGACCGGCCGCACCTACGGCGGCGGCAAGTCGACCGGCAGCACCTTCCGGTCGCGCGGCGGCAGCCGCTTCGGCGTCCGCGGCGGCGGCCCGCTGCTCACGGCCTGATCGGCGAGCGCGCCTGAGCGGCCCGCTGCCCACCATCGCCGAGCTGCCGTTCCACGAGCGGCCGGTCGACGAGCTCCTCGCGCTCGATCGCGGCGGCGATCCGGACTACGCCGGCTACGGCTGGGCCCGGGTCGACCGGCTGTACCTGTGGCGGCCGCGCCGGCCGCTGCGCCGGCTCGACGACGCGCTGGTCGTGGCGGTCCACGCCTCCGACGACGGGCCGCCGCTCCCCGATGACGTCGAGCTGACGTTCGAGCTGCCGCCCGGCTCAGCCGGCGGCCTTGCCGCCGGCGCCAGCGGTAGCACCGACAAAGTCCGGGTGCTCGCGTCGATGTTCCTCGAGCGCTGGCTGCCCCGGCTCCCGCCGGCCCAGGCGATCGTGCTCGCGATGTGCAACGCACACGGCGCCGTCCTGCCGCGCCCGGCGGCGGCGCCGGCCGGCGTGCCGGTGTGCCACGGCCTCGGGGACGTGTACGCCTGGCAGGAGCTCGATCGCGGCGGCCGAATCCGCCTCCACGCCGACGAGTGGCGTACGCTCAGGTCCGTGTCGAACGAGCTCGAGCGCCGGCCCAACTGCGTGATCAGCGACGACGAGAAGCAGGCGTACGCGGGGCTGTACGTCATGAAGAAGATGGATCTCAAGCCCGAGGAGGGCGGGCTCGTCTTCCCGGTGGTGCTGCCGTCGGAGCTGTCGCCACTCGACGAGCTCTTGCAGCAGCTCGCGGTGGACAACTACGTCGAGATCAACCGCAAGAAGGAGCGCTGGGAGCTGACGAAGCAGGGCCTGGCCTACCTCGGCGAGCACATCGACGAGGCCGAGGGACTGATCGACGAGTTCGACGACGAGGAGCTGCCGGACGTGATCGCCGAGCTCGAGGCGCGCAACCTCGATCCGTACCGCGCGCGCTACTTGTGGGGCTGGTACGATGGCGAGTTCGACGACCTCGTGCTCTACCAGCAGCGGCGCGGCGTGAAGCCCGTCGAGCGGATGTGGGCGTTCTACCTGATGAGCGACGAGTTCTGGAACGACCTGGCGCGGGAGCTCGAGGGCGAGTAGCGGCCGGCGGCCCGGCCGTGTTACGCGAGTTGGATGGGTCGACTGCACGCAGCACATCTCGCCGCGCTCGCCGCCACCTCCACCGCCGGGCTCGGCGGGCTCGGCGCGCTGGTCATCACGAGCTGCGCCGGCGCCGCGACAGGGCCCCGCGAGCCGACGTCGCCGCCGGCGGCCTCGCCGCCCGCGGCCGGCTATCAGGTGCCCGTGGGTAAGCCGTCCCCGCCACCCGCGCCGACCGGCCCGGTGCCGCCGGTCGCCGAGCAGCGCCCGCACAAGGTCGAGTCGCCGTTCGGCGCGCGCAACGATCCGTACTACTGGCTGCGCGACGACAGCCGCAAGGATCCGGCCGTCCTCGCGTACCTCTCCGCCGAGAACGCGTACTCGGCCGCCGTGATGGGCCCGGCCGCCGCGCTCGAGCAGACGCTGCTCGGCGAGCTGCGCGCGCGGATCAAGGAGGACGACGCCACGGTGCCGGTCCTCGACGACGGCTACTGGTACTACTCGCGCTACGAGACGGGCAAGCAGTACCCGATCCACGCGCGCAAGAAGGGCGCGCTCACCGCGCCCGAGGAGGTGCTGCTCGACGGCAACCAGCTCGCGGTCGGCCACGCGTTCTTCGCGATCGGCGGCTACCGCGTCAGCCGCGACGGCCGGCTGATCGCGTGGGGCGAGGACACGGTCGGGCGCAACCAGTTCACGCTGCGCGTGAAGGACCTGAAGACCGGCGCGCTGCTCCCCGACACGGCCACGAACATCTCGCCGAGCCTGGCGTGGGCGAACGATCACAAGACGCTGTTCTACGTCGGCAAGGATCCGACGACCTTGCGCACCGATCGCGTGTTCCGCCACGTGCTCGGCGGCAAGTCGGAGCTGATCTACAAGGAGGACGACGGCCAGTACTACGTCGGCGTCAGCACCACGAAGTCGCGCCGCTACATCGTGGTGGGGGCGGGCGCGACGACGAACACCGAGCTCCGCCTGATCGACGCGGACCGGCCGGCCTCGGCGCCGAAGGTGTTCCTGCCGCGCGAGAAGGATCACCTCTACGAGCTCGATCACCTCGACGGCCGCTTCGTCATGCGCACGAACGCCGACGCCAAGAACTTCCGGATCGTCGAGATCGCGCCTGGCAAGGAGGCGAGTCGCAAGGCGTGGAAGGACCTCGTGCCGCACAGCCCCGACGTCCTCGTCGAGGACGTCGCGCTCTACCACGGCTTCCTCGCGGTGTCGGTGCGCACGGGCGGCCTGCGCAAGGTCCGCGTCCTGCCGAAGGGCAAGCCGGCGTTCTTCCTCGACGCGCCGGACGCGGCGTACGCGATGACGGTGCTCGACACGCCCGACGCCGACGCCAAGCGCGTCCGCTTCTCGTACGACGCGCTGACGACGCCGCGCTCGGTGTTCGAGGCCGACGTCGCCACCAAGGAGCGCAAGCTGCTCAAGCAGCAGCCGGTGCCGACGTTCGATCCGACCCGCTACGCGAGCGAGTACTTGCACGCGACGGCCAAGGACGGCACGCAGGTCCCGATCTCGGTCGCCTACCGCAAGGACACGCCGCGCGACGGCACGGCGCCGGTGCTCGTCTACGGCTACGGCTCGTACGGCCTCTCGATGGAGCCGTGGTTCAACTCGATGGCGGTGAGCCTCCTCGATCGCGGCTGGGTGTTCGCGGTCGCGCACGTGCGCGGCGGGCAGGAGATGGGCCGCGCCTGGTACGAGGACGGCAAGCTGATGAAGAAGATGAACACGTTCACCGACTTCATCGCGGTGACCGAGCACCTGGTCGCGCAGCGCTACGGCAAGCCGGATCAGGTGTTCGCGCTGGGCGGCAGCGCCGGCGGCCTGCTCATGGGCGCGATCGTGAACCTGCGGCCGGAGCTCTTCCGCGGCATCGTGGCGCAGGTGCCGTTCGTGGACGTGGTCACGACGATGCTCGACGAGTCGATCCCGCTGACGACGAACGAGTTCGACGAGTGGGGCAACCCGAAGTCGAGCAAGGAGGTGTACGAGTACATGCTGGCGTACTCGCCGTACGACAACGTGCGGGCGGCCGGGTACCCGTCGCTCCTGGTGCAGACGGGCCTGTGGGACAGCCAGGTGCAGTACTTCGAGCCGGCGAAGTGGGTCGCGCGGCTCCGCGCGACGAAGACCGACGACAACTTGCTCGTCATGGACGTCGACATGTCGTCGGGCCACGGCGGCGCGTCGGGGCGCTTCGAGCGGCTCAAGCAGACGGCGCGCGCGCTCGCGTTCATGCTCCACGTCCGCGAGCGGCCGGATCGCCGCGCGCGCTGACGGCGGCGGGTGGGGGCGGGGGCGGGCGGCGGCGGCGGGCAGCGTCACTTGTGGACGTGCATGAGGAGCGGACGCTTGGCGGCGTCGTAGTAGCCGAAGCGGAACGGCATGGGCCGCTTGTTGCCGCGGAACAGCTGGATCATCTCGCCGGCGGCGGGGTACTTGCGGGCCCAGTCGAAGAACGGCCCGGTGTACGTGCCCCAGACGTCGCTGGTGAAGCCGGCGGGCCCCGCGTAGCGCGGCGGGATGCCGGTGTCGTCGGAGATCATGTGCTTCATGCTGCCGAGCAGGTAGTCGCGGAGCTTGCCGAACTCGGGGCGCCAGAGCAGGTAGCTCGCGGCCTTCGTCATCGCGGCGATGTCGCGCTTCTGCGCGAGGTGGGCGAGCGGCGCCCCCTTTGCGGCGAGGCCGGCGTCGGAGAGATCGCCGGTGACGTGGCGGAACGTCTTCTTCGGCGCGGCCGGATCGCCCTTCTTGCGGAACACGAGCTCGATGTTGTTGAACGCGCCCTCCTGCACGGCGTTCGTGGCCTTGCGCTTGCCGGGGCGCGCGGCCGCGACCGACGCGTCCCAGGCATCGATGTCGGCCTGCTCGAGGTAGCGGATCGCGCCGCCCTCGGCGAGCGCGAAGTAGCGCGCCTCGAGCGGCTCGTAGCCGCTCGCCTCGAGCGCGACGAGCGTGAGCGTCAAGATGCCGGGGAGCCCGAGGCCCGTCTCGCTCGAGTCGATCGAGAGCTGGATGGTGGTGTTCCACGCCCAGCCGAGGTTCGGGCCGACGAGCTGGCGGACCTTCGCGAGCTCGCCGGCGAGCCGGCGCGCGCGGGCGGCGGCGTCCTTGGCGCCGGGCGCGCCGGGCGCGCCGGGCGCGCACGCGGTGCCGCACGAGCCGAGCGCGGTGAGCGGCCGCGGATCGCCCATGCCCTCGAGCGAGAGCGTCGTGTACTCGGTGGCGTCCGGGTAGACGACGAGCAGCGTCGACAGATCGCCGCCGCCGAACGGGTAGACGATCGCTGGCGGGTACTTGCCGGAGAGCAGATCGCGGAAGAACGGCGCCGCCAGATCGCGCCACTGCTTCTGCCACGCGGCGATCGGCTTGCCGAGCTCCTTGCAGTGCGCGGCGGCGGTGGCGGCGTCGTACCCGGCGGGCGGCGGGTCGCCGCACGCGGCCACGGCGAACAGCGCGCGGACCTCGGCGGTGAAGTCGCGCGGCGCGGCGGTGGCGGGCGCGGCGCGGGCGAGGAGGGCGGCGGTGGTGAGCGCGGCGGCGAGGAGTGCAGCTGCGCGGGAGGAAGGCGGAGGCCGGAGGCGAGAGCTCACGGCGGTTTAGCGTAGCACCGGGTTCCCCGGGCGCTGGCACGCGAGCGGGGACCTGACGCAAGATGGTCGGCCCATGAGCAACGAGCCGAAGCCGCCCGCTCCCGCGAAGTCTGAGACCGACGAAGACTGGGGAGAGACCGAGCGCGCGCCAGCGACGCCGACTGCCTCCGCGACGGCCGCCAAGCCGCCGATCAAGCCGCCGGCCAGGCCGGCCGCGACCTCGGCGGCGCCGGCCAAGCCTGCCGCTGCCGCGGCGGCAGCCGCAGCCGCGATCCCGCCGGCCGCGGCCAAGCCGCCCGTGCTCGACGAGCGCTACCTGCGCTACAGCGAGATCGCGCCGTTCGGACAGCAGCTCGATCCGGCCCACCTCGTCGAGGAGCTGCGCGACGGCCGCGCGGTGGTGCGCGCGAACGCGGTGCTGGGCCTCGCCGCGGCGGGCCACCCGGTGCTCGACATGGTCGCGCTCCTGCGCGACAGCGAGCCGCGCGTCGCGCTGGCGGCGGCCGAGGCGATCTCGCAGCTCGGCCCGGCGGTGCGCACGCTCCTGCCGCAGGTCGCGCAGTCGCTCGACGGCGCGCAGCAGGAGACGATCGATGCCGTCGTGGCGGCGTTCGCGGATCTGATCGATCTCTCGGAGCCGGAGCTCGACGCCGAGCTGGCGGCGGGCCTCGACGTGCCGCTCGCGCTGGCGCAGCGGAGCGTGATCGAGGCGGCGGGCAAGCGGGGCCGCCGCGGCATCGCGTTCCTCATCGACGCGGCGCACCACGAGCGCACCCGCGTGCGGATCAACGCGATCGCCGGGCTCGCGCGGTTCGGCAAGACCGATCCGGAGCCGAGCCTCGCGTTCCTGACGCAGGTCGAGGCGAGCGACTCGGTGCCCGACGTGCGGAGCGCGGCCAAGCAGGCGATGCTCGCGATCGTCGCGCGCGAGAAGACGGTGGCGGTCGACTCGCTGCCGAAGAACATCGCCGACTTCGAGGAGCGCAAGCTGTCGGGCTCGGAGCTCGCCGAGTACGCGGACGCGATCGACGTCGATCAGATGATCTACGCGCTCCAGGACGGCCGCAACCACGTGCGCATCAACGGCGCGCGCGCGCTCGGCGTGCTCCGCGACGGCGCGGCGCGGGCGGCGCGGCCGCTCGGCCTGCTCCTGCGCGACGGCACGGCCGCGGTGCGGCTCGAGGCCGCCAAGGCGCTCGGCAAGCTCGGCGAGGGCGGGCTCGACGCGGCCCCGGACCTGGTCGGCGCGCTCGGCGACGCCGACCCCGACGTCGCCGACCAGGCGGCCGAGACCTTGGAGGCGCTCGGCGAGGCGGCCAAGGACGCGCTCGTGCACGGGCTCGCGACGGGCAGCGAGGAGGGCGGCCGGCGCACCGGCCAGCTGATCGGCCGGCTGCGCGACGCGACGGCGATCCTCGTCGAGGCGTTCAAGAGCCCGGCCGTCAACGTGCAGGTCAACGCGGCGCTCGGCCTCGGCATGCTCGGGGCGGATCGGATCGGCGCGGGGCTCGCGTCGCTCCACGGCGCGCGCACGGGCGGCGACGCGCGCACCCGCGAGGCGGTGCGGCGCGCGCTCGACATGATCGGGCCCAAGGGGCCGGCGGGCCCCCAGGCGGTCTCCATCGACGGCTTCGAGGATCGCGTGCTCGCGCCCGCCGAGCTCGAGAAGCACCGGCCGGAGCTCGAGCGCGTCGGCGTGGCCGACTTCACGGCGTACCTGCAGGACGGCCGCGACGTCGTGCGCGCGAACGCGGCGACCGCGCTCGGCGTGCTCGGCCCGGCGGCCGCGGGCGCGGCGCGCGCGGTGGGCGTGCGGCTGCGCGACGACGCGGCGCGCGTCCGGCTCGCGGCGGCGCAGGCGCTCGATCGGATCGGCGACGCCGCCGTCGTCGAGACGGCGGACGACCTCGTGGGCGCGCTGCGCGACGCCGACGAGCTGGCCGCCCAGGCGTCCGCGCAAGCGATCCGCGCGCGCAAGGGCAAGATGATCGGCGCCCTGGTCCGCGGGCTCGAGACCGACGATCCGCGGCACGCCCGGCGCATCGTCGAGCTCATCAACGTGTTCCCCGACGCGTCCGAGATCCTGTGCGACGCGTTCGGCAGCCCGGCCGTCAACGTGCAGGTCAACGCGGCGCTGGGCCTGGGGCTCCTCGGCCCCGAGCGGGTGGGCAAGGGCCGCCGGGCGCTCGAGGGCGCGCGCACAGGCGGCTGGGAGCGCACGCGCGACGCGGTGCGCAAGGCGCTCGAGGTGCTCGACGGGCCGCGCAGCGCGGGCCCGCAGTCCATCGAGATCGATGGCTTCGAGAGCCGCTACCTCGCGGCCGACGCGTTCACCGAGCCCGGCAAGCTGCGCGTCGACGATCTGATCGCGCACCTCCAGGACGGCCGCGGCGTCGTGCGCGCGAACGCCGCGACGGCGCTCGGCGCGCTCGGCAAGGCGGCGGCGGGCGCGGTGTCCCGCCTCGGTGTCCTGCTCCGCGACGACGATCTACGCGTCCGCATCCAGGTGGCGGGCGCGCTCGATCGGATCGGCGATGACGCGGTGCGCGAGACCGCCCCGTTCCTGGTCGGCGCGCTGCGCGGCGACGCCGAGGTCGGTAAGGCGTGCGCTCAGGTCCTGGGCGCGCGCAAGGCCCGCGTCCTCGGCGCGCTCATCAAGGGGCTCGAGACCGACGACGAGGCGCACGCGCGGCGCATCCTCGAGCTCATCGTCGCGCTGCCGGACGCGTGCGAGATCCTCTGCGACGCGTTCGAGAGCCCGGCGGAGAACGTGCAGGTCAACGCGGCGATCGGCATCGGCATGCTCGGCGCCGACCGCGCGGGCAACGCCGGCCGGAAGAAGCTCGAGGGGGCGCGCACCGGCGGCTTCGCGCGCACCCGCGAGGCCGTGTTCAAGGCGCTCGCGATGCTCAAGGGCTAGCTCGGGTACCTCGCTGGGCTCAGAGCTTCTCTGAGTGCGCACCCGGTCGGCTCACCGGTCAGGCGTGCGCCTGCGCGACGACGAAGCCGCGATCGATCGTGGCGCCGAGCTCGGCGTCGACGCCCGCTCGCTGCGAGATCCACGTCGCCAAGATCCGCAGCGCCGCGAAGTCGATGTGCTGGTGCTGGTTCTCCGTGGACGCGAACATGTCGCATCCACCCTCGTCGGTGGTTTCGAAGCCGAGCTGCATGGAGCGCAACTTGTGCACGTCGCGGGCCGGCGCGGAGCGCGCGAGGCCGTCGCTAGGAAGGCGCGGTTGCGCGCCGCGCCGCGTGCACTATCCGCGCACCGTGCGCGCAAGAGCCGCCTACCCGAAGCGCCGCCCCGAAGATCTCGTCGCAAAAGCTTGGATCGGTGCGATGCCGGCGATGTCGGGCGATGGCCGTCGGGGCGGGGCGCGGCCCAAACCTCCTGAAACCGCCCTTACGTTCCGCGCGCCTCACCATCCGCGCGCGTGTCGCTCGCGCCGGTGAGCCCGCCGTCGCGCTCGCGCCGGATGATCTGGCCGCGGCCGAACAGCGAGCGCTCGAAGCCCGTCACGCCCGCCACGAGGTCGTGGCCGCGCGCGCGCAGCGCGGCCACCGTGGCCTCGGGCACGCCCTCCTCCAGCTGGAGGCGCACGGCGCCGTCGACCGGCTCGATGCAGAAGCGCGGCCGATCGATCACGGCCTGGGGCGCGGCGTCGTCGTCGAGGAGCCCGACGACCACCTGCACGTGCCCCTGCGGCTGCATGAAGCCGCCCATCACGCCGAACGGCGCGTAGAGCGAGCCGTCGGCGCGGGTGATCATCCCGGGGATGATCGTGTGGTAGGGGCGCTTCTTGGGCGCGAGCGCGTTGGGGTGCTGCGGATCGAGCGAGAAGCCGTGGCCGCGGTTCTGCAGCGTGAAGCCCCAGCCCGCGGGCACGATGCCGGTGCCAAAGCCCATGTAGTTGCTGTTGATGAACGAGCACGCGTTGCCGCGCCCGTCGACGACGCAGAAGTACACCGTGTCGGTGCCGGCGACCGGGGCGCCGCGCCGGACGTCGGCGGCCGCCCGCTTCGGATCGATGAGCGCGCGCCGCCGGGCGGCGTAGTCCTTCGAGAGCAGCTCGGCGACCGGCACCTTCGCGACGCGCGGATCGGCGACGTACCAGCGCGTGTCGGCGAACGCGACGCGCAGCGCCTCGACCATCAGGTGCACGCGCTCGGTGCCGAGCGGGTCCTGGCCGCGCAGCTCGAAGCCCTCGAGCAGGTTGAGCGCGAGCAGCGCCGTGATGCCCTGTCCGTTCGGCGGACACTCCCAGACGCGCGTGCCGCGGTACGTCGTCGAGATCGGCTCGTCCCACGTCGAGGTGTGCTCGGCGAGGTCCGCCTCGGTCATGACGCCGCCCGCCTCGCGCACGGCGCGCGCGACCGCGGCGGCGATCTCGCCGCGGTAGTACGCGTCCTTGCCGCCGGCGGCGATCGCGCGCAGGGTCCGCGCGAGGCCGGGGTTGCGGAACGTCTCGCCCGCGGCCGGCGCGCGGCCGTCGATCGTGAGCTCGCGGAAGCTCGGCACGTCCTTCAGGCGCGCGACGCCGCGCCCCCAGAAGTGCGCCGTGCTCGGGGAGACCGGGAAGCCGCCCTCGGCGAGCCGGATCGCCGGCTCCAGCACCTTGCTCATCGGCAGGGTGCCGTGGCGCTCGACCAGATCGCACCAGCCTGCGCACGCGCCGGGGACGGTGATCGTGTGCGCGTGGAGCGGTGGCAGCGGCGAGAGCTTCTGCGTGCGCAGTAGCTCGAGGTTCAGCGCGGCCGGCGCGCGGCCCGAGCCGTTGAGCGCCGTCACCGCGCGCGTGGCCGCGTCGTAGTAGAGCGCGAAGCAGTCGCCGCCGAGGCCGGTCGACGTCGGCTCGCTGACGTTGAGCGCGGCCGCCGTGGCGACCGCGGCGTCGGCCGCGGTGCCGCCCGCGCGCAGGATCTCGAGGCCCGCGGCGGTGGCGACGCGCTGGCTCGACGCGACCATGCCGGCGCCCACGATGGCGCCGCCGCTGCCCGCGCCGCCCGCGCCTGCCGGGCCTGCGCCTGTGGGGCCCGTACCCGCCGGCTCGCTGGGGTGCTTGCAGCCGGGGAGGGTGCTGCCGGCGATCCATGCGCCGCCGGTCATCCAGAGGAGCTCTCGACGTGTGAGCGGGCTCATGGGCAGCGAGCGTACGCCGATCGCGCGCCCGCCGGATCGCGCCGCAGAGGCTTTGAGGGTGGAGCCCGCGGCGCGGCCGGTTTGCGGCCGTGGGCCGGTGCGAGACCGCGCGGCGACCGATTACAGTGCCGCATGCCGAACCCGCTGATCTCCGATCGCGAGCTCGCGTTCCTGCTCGACGAGGTGCTCGATCTACACGCGGTCCTTGCGTGGCCCGCGTTCGCGGAGCACGACCGCGCGTCGGTCGAGGCGTACCTCGACGCGTGCCGGCGGCTCGCGCGCGAGGCGCTGTGGCCGAGCTACCGCGCGATCGACGCCGAGCCGCCCGTGTTTCGCGACGGCCGCGTGCACGTGCACCCGCGGCTCTCCGAGCTGTGGCCCAAGCTCCGCGAGCTCGGCATCATCGGCGCGACGCGGCCCGTGGCCGTCGGTGGCCAGGCGCTGCCGCTCACCGTCTCGCTCGCGGCGCAGCTCTACCTCATGGCCGGCAACCTGTCGGCGTACGGCTACGCCGGCCTCACCTCCGGCGCGGGGCACCTCGTCGAGGTGTTCGGGAGCGCCGAGCTGCGCGCGCGCTACCTGCCGCAGATGTACGAGGGCCGCTGGACCGGCACCATGGCGCTGACCGAGCCGCACGCCGGCTCGAGCCTGGCGGACCTCACGACGGTGGCCGTGCCGGCCGGCGATCACTACCTGCTCACCGGCGCGAAGATCTTCATCTCGGGCGGCGATCACGATCTCGCCGAGAACATCGTGCACATGGTGCTCGCGCGCATCGTCGGCGCGCCGCCGGGCGTCCGAGGCATCAGCCTGTTCCTCGTGCCGGCGCGCCGCCCCGAGGGTGATCGGCTGGTGCCGAACGACGTGCGGGTGACCGGGCTCATCCACAAGATCGGCTGGCGCGGCATCCCGAGCCTCGCCTTGAGCTTCGGCGACGAGGGCGACTGCCGCGGCTGGCTCGTCGGCGAGCCGCACCGCGGCCTTACGTACATGTTCCAGATGATGAACGAGGCACGGATCATGATCGGCGCCAACGGCGTGGCGACCGCCTCGGTCGGCTACCACGAGAGCCTCGCCTACGCGCGCGAGCGGCCGCAGGGGCGCCCCGCGGACGCGCGCGCCGACGCGACGCGGCCGCAGATCCCGATCATCGAGCACGCCGACGTCCGCCGCATGCTGCTGCGGCAGAAGGCGATCGTCGAGGGCGGCCTCGGGCTCGTCCTGCACGCGGCGCGGCTCGCCGACGCCTCCGAGCACGCGCCCACCGCCGAGGAGCAGGCGCGCGCGCGGCGCCAGCTCGATCTCCTGACGCCGATCGTGAAGACGTTCCCGGCGGAGCGCGGCTTCGAGGCGAACGCGCTCGCGCTGCAGATCCACGGCGGCTACGGCTACTCGAGCGAGTACGTGCCCGAGGCGCTCCTGCGCGATCAGAAGCTCAACACGATCCACGAGGGCACGAGCGGCATCCAGGGCCTCGATCTGCTCGGGCGCAAGGCCATGGCCGAGGGCGGCCTCGCGCTGCGCGAGCTCATCGCGGACGTCGAGGCCGTGTGCGCGCGCGCGGCGACCGCCGGCGTCGACGAGGCGTGGGCCGCCGCGCTGCGCGAAGCGAGCGCGACGGTGGGCGGGCTCACCGCCGCGCTCGGTGCGCGGGGCCTTGGCGGCGACGTGGCCGGCATGCTGCTCCACTCGGCCGATTACCTCGAGCTGTGCTCGATCTGGGTCATCGGCTGGCAGTGGCTCGCGCAGGCCGCCGTGGCGCGCGCGGCGCTCGCCGCCGGCCGCGGCGAGGCGCGCGGCGACGCCGGCTTCTACGAGGGCAAGCTCGCGGCGGCCCAGTACTGGCTGCGCACCGAGCTGCCGCGCATCCCGCACCTCGCGGCGCTGTGCCGCGACGCCGAGGACAGCTACGCGCGCATGCGCCCCGACTGGTTCTAGCGCGCGGGCGCGGGGCCCGGCGCCCAGGCTGGATCGAGGTGCCGGGCATCCGGAGCGCGCTCGGTCAGATCGCTGTCGTCTTTGATCCTGCTTCGTCGCCTCATCGGAATGCACGTCGGCATGAGCGTCATCTCGGTCAAGCTCGGGCGAATTCTGTGCCTGTGCCTGCTGTTCCTGCCGATGAGCGCCGAGGCCGCGCCCATGCGCATGGCGGTCCTGGACTTCACCGACGCGGCCCCCGGTGCCTCCCTCGACCACCTGGGCAAGGGGCTGCAATCGATGATCACCACCGACCTCGCCGCTGCCTCGGCGTTCGAGCTCGTCGAGCGCGCTCGCCTGAAGGACATCCTGGGCGAGCTCAAGCTGCAGCGGCGCTCGGAGATCGATCCGACGACCGCGGTCAAGATCGGCAAGCTGGCCGGCGCCTCGCACCTGGTGAGCGGCTCGTTCACCGTGTACAGCGAGAAGATGCGCATCGACTGCCGGCTGTTCGCGGTCGACAGCGGCCGCGTCGTGCTGGCCGAGCAGGTCGAGGGCGAGAAGGAGGCCTTCTTCGAGCTCGAGAAGGCCTTGGTGCAGAAGGTGGTCGTCTCGCTCGGCGCCAGGATCGCCCCCAAGGAGCGCGCCGAGATGGGCAAGGTGCACACCGCCGACTTCGAGGCGTTCCGCAAGTTCTCCGAGGGCATCGTCAAGTTCGACGAGCAGAAGTACGACGCGGCGCTGGCCTCGATGCGCGATGCCACGCGGCGCGACGCCGGGTTCAAGCTCGCTCAGGTCACCCTCGCCGGATACGAGGTGCTGGTCAGCAAGGCTCGCGCCAGCGCCGACGCGGCCCGCCAGACCGAGAAGGAGCTCGCCCTCCTCAAGGCCGACAAGGACGCCAAGCTCGGTGCCGCCATCGTCGATCGCCTGTTGCGGATCACGCGGCAGGGCTCGAAGATCGAGAAGCAGATCGCGACGCTGCTGATCGCGCAGATCTACGACCGCCAAGACATCTCCGAGGTGCCCGCTCCGTTCGAGGCGCTGCGCAACCTCAGCGACCGGTTCGCCGATCAACGCATCTCCGATAACTTCTACAAGGCGTATTTGGCCACGGTCGCCGAGGTCTTTCCGGCGGCTTCGCCGACGCCCGGATACATACGGCCGCCCGAAACGCTGGACAAGTTCGACGCCGAGCTCGCGCGGGCCGTGGCTGCGGCGAAGAAGGACGCCTCCGCACTGGCCACCAGCACCTCCATCGAGGAGGACGTATGGAACCTCGGGGACAAGCTGCACCTCGATCGGCGACAGCGGGCAGCGCTGTTAGAGCAGGCCTATCAGCTCGCACTGAAGCTCTCCCCGTCGATCGAGTGGAAACAGGAGCGACGGCTCGAGCTTGCAGACTGGCTCCAGGGGGGGCTCGACCTCGACCGCTCGACGGCATACCTGGTGCAAGTGCAGCAGAGCGCGAGAGACTCTAAGACGCTCAAGCGGGTCGCGTGGATGCTGGAGCGGAACCGCTTGATCACTCAGCTGCTTCAGGAGAGCCAGCGCAAGGAGGAGTTGCGTGAGTACCTGCGATGTGACGGATGGGCGACCGTCGAAGCGGTAAAGAGGGGGCTCGTCGGTGACGCCCTCACCGAAGCGCTGGGAGGCCGATGCCGTGACTGGCAGTCCGAGGACACGCTGAGCGGCGCCGAGCCGACCTGGGCGTTCAACTTCGCCGGATTGTCGAGCGGACCAGAGGTCGACTCCCGCCTCGCCAGCGAGGTCCGGTACTTCTTCGCGGATAAGGAGCAGCTTGCATGGGGGATGATGGGAGGGCTACTGGTGACCGGCGCTGCTCCGACCGATCGCTTCACCATCAAGCTCACGGTGCCATTCGAGCCAGCGCGCGACTGGCAGCTGGCTAACCGCCACAGTTTCGAGCAATACGCCAGGCTGACTCCCGAAGAGCAGCGTCCCGCGGTGAGCGTGCTCTTCGGCCTGCGCAACATTCAGCACCGTACGCTGCCGCTCGCGGGATATGCGGTGCGGCTGACGCGCGCTGCGGTGCAGCTGGTGAAGCTCACCCGGCCGGCGTCGGCCAGGGAACGAGAGCTGCGTGACCAGCTCATCGCCGAATGGCCGGCCAACCTCGGCGCGGCGAAGCAGCTGGCGGTGAGCGTGGCACTCGATGGCAAGCAGCTGACGATCGAGGTCGACGGCAAGCGCTGGAGCACCTCGGCGCCGGCCGACGCCGAAGGCTTCCTCGGCTTCCACTTTCACGGCACCGGCTACGCGGCGATCGGCGGCGTGCAGGTTCAGCGGCCATGAGGGGGATATCTGCGCGGCGTACGATCCTTGTTGCTGGTGGCCGTTCTGGTCCTCGCCGCGGCGTCCCGCGCCCTGGCCGCGCCAGCGGATCCGCCCGTCGTCGCCGTGCTGTACTTCGACTACGAGGGGGCTGACGCTGACCTGGGGCCGCTCAGGAAGGGGCTCGCCAGCATGCTGATCTCGGACGTGTCGGGCGTCGACGCCGTCCGCGTCGTCGAGCGCGATCGACTGCAGTCCGTGTTTGCCGAGCTGAAGCTGCAGGCCACGGCGAAGATCGATCGCGCGTCGGCGGTCCGGGCGGGCAAGCTCCTGGGCGCGCGGTACCTGGTGCTGGGTACGTACTTCGACGTCATGGGGACGCTGCGCGTGGACATGCGCGTGCTCGAGGTCGTCGATCACGATGAGGCGATCCGGCGGCGCTTGCCTTCTCCGTTCGCTCGAGTAGCGCGTGCCCGTTACCAACCTCTTGGCCAGGCCTAGCATCGGTGAGCTCGGCGCTGCACCCGCCTCGATCGGCATCGCCGTCGCTGAAAGCGCCTTGCCCGCCGGGAGAAACTCCACGGCTCGCCCGCGCCCGGTCGATGGGAACAGCGTCGCGAGTGACGCGGCGAGCCCCTCTCGCTCCGCATCACCTGTGACGATGAGCTGGATGATCATTGGACATGTGCGTTCGTCGACAGCTCGTCCGTCATCTGCAGCTCGCTCAAGCGGAACTGGGCGAGCCACTGCGGGTTCTTGAGCTGATCCACCGCTATGGGGCCCGGGCGGTCGCGCTCCGACCCCATCACGTAAACTTGCGATGGGCACGCTGTGAACTCATCCAGGACGACCGGTGAGTGCGTCGCCATGACCACGGTGAGCTTGTGCTGCCGCGCCCACTCGCGAACGCTGCGCAGCAAGCAACGGATCGCGTAGGGATGCAGGGCAGTCTCGGGCTCGTCGATGGCGACAAAGCCCCGCTCCTCGGAGCCTGCGACCGCGCACAACAGCGCCATCATCGCGAGGACGCCATTGGCTTCGTTCGCGATCGGTGTCGGAGTCTCGTTGCCACGAGCGTAAAATTGCGCGACGAGCGTTCGCCCGGCTTGCTGAAAGTCCAGATCGACCACCTGGTCGGGAAATGCCTGGCGCAGTCCCTCGAGCACGAAGTTGTAGCGGTGACGCTCGGGCCGCGATTGGTGCCAGCGCCGCAGCATCGTGATTGCATTCACGCCTCGACTGGTCAAATGCCGATCCATGGAAGCATCAGAGCCACGGCGCAGCGTGTGAAGATCGAGATCATGGAACACTGACATCGTGCGAATGCGCGAGACGACAGTCTCGGCATCAGGATCGGGCGATCCGTTCTCGACGACGCGGGCGAGCGCGAGGCGAGCATCGGGCCGAAGCTCCTTGCCGCGATGCAGGAGCGAGCCAACCGGCGCAGTGCTCACGATCTCCTCGTCCCCTCGCCGAAGCAGCTCCTCCGTTCTGGTCGCGACGCTTCCACCGGAAGGAACGAGGCGCACGGACCAGGAGAGATCGCCAACGTCCAGACCCACGGTGATGGGCTCGTCTTCGTGGCCGCGGTGTGCCAGTCCGAGGCTCCCACCAAAGACGTTCGTCACTGCTTGCGCGAGGTCCTGATCAAGAGCGGCGCGCAGCAGCTTTGGGACCAGCAGCAGCGTGGTCTTGCCGGACCCGTTACCTCCCACGAGGGCGCAGACCCCGGAAGGACTCCACGAAACCTCGCGCAGTGCACGCAGGTTCTGGACTCGTACTACCAGCGGGTCATCGCCCATATCTCACGTTACCGCATCGGTCTCCCTTGTGCGGCGGGCGGCGGGCGGCGGGGGGGCGGCGAGCAGCGGTGGTGTCAGCGCGGCACGCGTCTGCTGCGATCGATCGACGGTGTGGCACCGCCGCGGCGCTGGCGGACGCGTGTTCGCGCGCTTCCGCTGGGCACGGGGCGTGCTCTGTCGCCGCAGCATGGAACGCGGCACGGATCGCGGCACGGATCGCAGCACCGATCGCATGACGGGCCTCCTGCTCGGGACGGCCGTCGGCGACTCGCTCGGCCTGCCGCGCGAGGGGCTCAGCCCGCGGCGCGCCGCGCGCCTCTACCCGGGGCCGCTCCGGCAGCGCTTCGTGCTCGGCCGCGGCATGCTCAGCGACGACACCGAGCACGCGTGCATGACGGCGCAGGCGCTGCTCGCCGCAGGCGACGATCCGGCGCGGTTTGCGCGCGCGCTCGCCGGCAAGCTGCGCTGGTGGCTCTGTGGCCTGCCGGCGGCGATCGGCTGGGGCACGCTGCGCGCGCTCGTGCGATCGTGGGTGGGCGTCCCGCCGTCGCGGAGCGGCGTGCGCTCCGCCGGCAACGGCGCGGCCATGCGCGCGCCGATCATCGGCGCGTGGCAGGACGATCCGGATCGGATCGCCGCGCTCGTCGCCGCCTCGACGCAGATCACGCACCGCGATCCGCGCGCGCACGCGGGCGCGCTCGCGATCGCGCTCGCCGCGCACCACGCCGTGCGCGCCGCGCGCGTCGAGCCGGCGGCCGTGCTGCGCGACCTCCGCGCGCGGATCGGCGAGCGCGAGCTGCTGGGCGCGCTGGATCGCGTCGAGGACGCGCTCGCCCGCGACCTCGCGCCCGCCGAGCTTGCCGCCGAGCTGGGCCTTGCGCGCGGCGTCACCGGCTACGTCCACCACACCGTCCCGATCTGCCTCCACGCCTGGCTGCGCTCGCCGCACGACTTCCGCCGGGTCGTCGCCGACGTCATCGCGCTCGGCGGCGACGCCGACACCACCGGCGCGATCGCCGGCGCGCTCGCAGGCGGCGCGGCCGGGGCAGCGGCGATCCCGCCGGAGTGGCTCGCGATCGCCGACTGGCCGCGCTCGGTCGCGTGGATCCGCGCGCTCGGCGCCCGCGTGACGGCGCGCGGCCGCCCGCTGCGCCTGCCGTGGCCGGCGCTCCCGCTGCGCAACGTGGTCTTCACCGCCCTCGCGCTCGGGACGGGGCTGCGGCGCTTCCTGCCGCCTTACTGACGCGATCGCGATCAGGTGTTCGGCGCCGCGGCGCTGATGTCCGCGAGCGCCGAGTCCGGATCCTTCAGCTTCGCGAGATCACCGATCGAGACGATGCCGACCGGCCGCTGGCTCAGGACCACCGGGACGCGGCGGATCGCGTGCTCTCGCATGAGCCGGACGATCTCCTCGACGCTGGTGTCGGGGTTGACGTAGATGAGATCGCCCGTGCAGATCTGGCCGACCGACGTCTTGTCGAGCGGCAGGCCGGCGGCGGCGGCCCGCACGACGATGTCGCGATCGGTCACGATGCCGCACAGCGTGCCGTCCGGCTCGGTGACGAGCACGTCGCCGATCCCCTGATCTCGCATGATGCAGGCGACTTCGAGCAGGGACGCGTCGGCACGAACCGACCGGACTTGCTTCGTCATGATTTCTCGAACCTGGTGAGTCACGGCGAGCCTCCTGAAAAAGCTGGTGGCCCCAGGCGGTGCAAGCTGTGTGCGCTGGCTCGTCCTAGGCGCGCGGCGCAGGCGAGCCGATCACCGCGGGAGTCGGCGCGCGCTGGTGGCGCACGTGCGCGACGGTCGCGCTTGCCCGCACGGTCCCCAGACACGATTCCGCTGCGATCCGCAGCGCGCTGCGGGTACGACCCTTGCTCTACCCGTTGGCGAGGGCGCGGCGGTCGGAGCGGGCTGTCAGGCACGAGGAAAGCTCGAAGGCACGCATCGTCCAAGAGACGAGCGCAGTCCCAAGATCAGCAAGGCAACGAGGTCGACTACCCGAGAGAGAAGAGAGAGAAGAGAGAAGAGAGAGAAGAGAGAGAAGAGAGAGAAGAGAGAGAAAACAGAGAGAAGAGAGAGAAACCGAGAGAAGAGAACGAAGAAACGAGTCAGAGAGAGACACACTGCAGAGACTGCAGCGTCACCCGAGAGTCGACGAAGGGCGCACCGACAAAGACGCGCCCGATGCTGATCGGCGGAGACACAGCCAAACCATGAGCCCCCGCGTCTGACGGTCCGCTCGGGCCGCCGGGCCCTCTCTGGGATCGGCGGAAGCAGCGAGCGGTGGGGCGGCCGTGCGATTGGACGATCGCGCGGCTGCGGGGCGTCGCCGCGGGTCGTTGCTGCAACATCGCCGCGAGGCGGCGCTGCCGCAGCGCAGCGCGGGCGCGCCCCGTGCAGGAACGAGAGCCGTGTCCAGCGAGCCTCCCCCCGAGTCTGCCTCCGGACCCGGACCGCGCCCGCGCCGCTGGGGCCGGTTCATCTTCTTCCTGCTGCTCCTCGCCGGGTTCTGGCTGTGGCGCCCCGGCGCCACCCCCGAGCGCGGCCCCGAGGTCGACTACTCGACAGCCGTCGAGTGGATCCGCGAGGGCAAGGTCGAGTCCGTCGTCATCCGCGGCGCGGAGCACGGCTCGGAGCTCGAGGGCGAGCTGCGCATCCCGGCGATGCGCGGCGCCCGCCCGATCTACGAGTTCCACGCGCGCGCGCCCGATGACGAGCGGCTGGTCGCGCTGCTCGACGAGCAGGGCGTCGCGATCCGGGCCGAGGCCCCGGAGTCGTCGGTCGTGCTCCCGATCGTCCTCTCGATCTTGCCGTTCGCCCTCATGATCCTCGTCTGGGTGTGGCTGTCCCGCCGCACGCGGCAGATGATGGTCGCCGGCGGCCCGCTGGGCGGGTTCCTCCGGCGCGGCAAGAAGCACGATCGCGCGACCGCGCCGCGCGCGACGTTCGACGACGTCGCGGGGCTCGCGGCGGCCAAGCGCGATCTCGGCGAGATCGTGCAGTTCCTGCGCGAGCCGGGCCGCTTCCACCGCCTCGGCGCGAAGGTCCCCCGCGGCGTGCTCCTGCTCGGGCCGCCGGGCACCGGCAAGACGCTGCTCGCCCGCGCGGTCGCCGGCGAGGCCGACGTGCCGTTCTACTCGATCACGGCCTCGGAGTTCGTCGAGATGTTCGTCGGCGTGGGGGCAGCTCGCGTGCGCGAGCTGTTCCAGGAGGCCAAGCGCAACGCGCCCTCGATCGTGTTCATCGACGAGATCGACGCCGTCGGGCGCGCCCGCGGCACCGGGGTCGGGGGCGGCCACGACGAGCGCGAGCAGACGCTGAACCAGCTCCTGGCCGAGATGGACGGCTTCGACCGCGGCGATCTCACCGTCGTGATCGCCGCGACGAACCGGCCGGATGTCCTCGACGCCGCGCTCCTGCGGCCGGGGCGGTTCGATCGCCGCGTCGTCGTGGAGCTGCCGGAGGCGGCCGCGCGCCGCGCGATCCTCGCCGTCCACACCAAGGGCAAGCCGCTCGCGGGCGACGTCTCCTTCGAGGAGGTCGCGGCGATGACCGCCGGCTTCTCGGGCGCCGAGCTCGCGAACCTCGCGAACGAGGCCGCGCTCGGCGCCACGCGCCGGCGCGCCGAGCAGCTCGCGCGCGAGGACTTCCTCGCGGCGTTCGACAAGATCGTGCTCGGCGATCCGCGCGAGAGCCGCCTGCGCCCCGCCGAGAAGACGCGCGTCGCGGTCCACGAGGCGGGCCACGCGGTGCTCGCCTGGATCACGCCCGAGGCCGAGCCGCTCCGCCGTGTCTCGATCCTGCCGCGCGGGATGGCGCTCGGCGCCACGCAGCAGGAGGCGCCCGAGGACCGGCACCTCCACACGCGCGCCGAGCTCCTGGCGCGGCTGCGCGTCCTGCTCGGCGGGTACGCGGCGGAGCAGGCGGCGCTCGGCCAGGTCTCGACGGGCGCGGAGCACGACCTGCGCGAGGCGACCCGGCTCGCGTCGAACATGGTCGCGCACTACGGCATGAGCGACGAGGTCGGCCCCGCCTACTACGCGATCGACGTCGAGCACCCGTTCCTCGGCGCGCGGATCGCAGGCGAGCGCTCGACGAGCGACGCGACGACGCACGCGATCGAGGTCGCGGCACGCGCGCTGCTCGC
The DNA here is from genome assembly GCA_035558535.1 of Kofleriaceae bacterium. Taxonomy (GTDB): domain Bacteria; phylum Myxococcota_A; class Polyangia; order Haliangiales; family Haliangiaceae; genus JABFXX01. Next base: position 42,061 of record DATMCI010000036.1, on the reverse strand, counting down.
CCGCGCGCTCGGGGAGGCGGCCGCTGCGATCGCCGCGCAGCGCGAGCGGCTCGATCGGCTGTCGGCCGCGCTGCTCGCGAGCGAGACGCTCGAGGCGGCGGCGCTCGAGGACGTGCTCGGGCCGCGGCCCGGCGGGCCGCCGGACGCGGTGCCCGTCGAGGCGCCGGTGCCGCCTACGCGCGTGGCGCGGGCGTGATCGCGGACGCTCAGGACGCCTTCCGGAGGGGCGCCGCGTGAATCAGGTGGGGCAGCGCGGGCCGGGTGCGACCCTCGCGCGCCCGCGGCACGGCGCGGGGCGCGAGCCCGGGGATCCTCGCATGCGCGTCGGGGGCCGTCAGGATGCGGCGGGCGTGCTCGTCCGCCGCGGCGCGCTCGTACAGCGAGGCGAGGGCGGCGATGGCGCGGCCGAGCTCGGCCGCGCTGGTGAAGCGCGCCCGCGGATCCTTGTGCAGCGCGCGCAGCACGATGTGATCGAGCACCGCCGGGATGTCGCGATCGGGCCGGCGCCGCGACGGCGGGACGACCTCCTCCTCGAGCTGGCGGCGCAGGATCTCCTCGGTGGTGCCGCCCTGGAACGGCGCCACCCCCGTCAAGAGCTCGTACAGGATCACGCCGACGCTGTAGAGGTCGCTCGCGACCGTCGGCGCCTCGCCGCGGACCAGCTCGGGCGCCATGTACTCGGGCGTACCCGACACGAACCCGCCGGTCTCCCACTTGCCGTCGAGCCGGGCGAGCCCGAAGTCGATCAGCGTGATCGCCTCGCCCTCGGGCGTCGCCTCGGCGATGAGGTTGTCGCTCTTCACGTCGGCGTGGATGACGCCCTGCGCGTGCGCCGCCTTGAGCGCGCGCAGGAGCTGCTGGACGATGTCGAGCGCGCGCGGCACCGCGATCTCTTCCTCGTCGATCACCGCGCTGAGCAGGCGGCCGGGCACGTGCTCCATGACGATGAACGGCGCGCCCGCGCCGGTGGTGCCGACGTCGATGATCGCCACCGCGCCGGGGTGCTGCACGCGGGACGCGGCCACGGCCTCGTCGTAGAACCGGCGCACGAGCGCCTCGCTCGAGGCGAGCTGCGGCTGCAAGAGCTTGATCGCGACCGTGCGGCCGAGCGCGAGCTGCTCGGCGAGGAACACGATGCCCATCCCACCCTCGCCGAGGAGCTGGCGCAGGAGGTACTTGCCCGCGACGACGTCGCCCGCCGCCGGCAAGTTCACGTGGTCAATCGCAGCCATGCTGGTCTCACGAGCAAGGGCTGTACCGAGGTGGCGGCGCTCTTCAGAGAGATCGCAGGAGCCTTCGCCGCGCCGTTTTGACGCGAGCTTCGAAGAGCGCCTCGCGTAGCTTCCATTGCCAGGGCGGAGGTCGACGGAGAGGGCCGCGTGAGATCTGTGCGATCCGCGTGGGCCATTCTTGCTCGATGTGCAAATCGCGCCCAGTCACGCGGTTCACGTCGGCGCTCGCGGACCCGCGGCTCGACTACCTCCACCTCCTGCAGCCCACTGCAGATCTTGCCGTGTCGATCGCGGCGGTGCGCGCCTGCGCCCGAGGTCACGTATGCTCGAGCCCATGCTGCGGATCGCGCTCTGCGTGCCCTTGGCAATCGCGGCTCTCAGCTGTGGCGGCAGCAGCTGCGGCGGTGACACGTCACCGCACGACGCGCCGAGCGCGGACGCCACGCCGCCGGTCCCCGCCGGCTGTGTCACCGACGTCGCGGCGGGCGATCACACCTATACCTGCAGCGGCCTCGCGGTAGACGTGCGCGTCCCGCCCGCGTGCCGCGCGCCGGGCTGCGGGCTGATCCTCGTCCTGCACGGGGATACCGGGAACGGCCTGCTCATGGACGGTCACGTCCGGATGCGCGAGCTCGGCCAGGCGCACGGCTACGTCGTGGCCGCGCCGACCGGGCCGCCGTACGGCGCCGGCTTCCCCGGCTCGACGTGGAGCGCGGCGAACGACGCGGCGCTCGTCGAGATCGTGCGCCAGCTCGCGAGCGTGTTCCGCACCGATCCCAAGAAGGTGCACGTCACCGGGTTCTCGCGCGGCGGCTTCGTGACGTGGCGCCTCCTGTGCGACCACGCGGATCTGTTCGCGTCGGCGGCGCCGGCTGGCGCTGGCTTCGGCACCGGCTTTGGCGAGGCCACGTGCTTCACGCAGGGCCGCGCGCCGTCGCGCCGGATCCCGATCTTGTTCCTCATGGGCCGCACCGACGTGTCAGTCGGCTACCAGACCATGACGGGGATCCGCGACGCGGCGATCGCGAGCTACGCGGCCGCCGGGCCGACGCAGGTCGCCGGGGACGGGAGCTTCCGGCACGATCGCTGGACGGGCGCTGGCGGCGCGGGCGGCGCGGGCGGCGCGGTGCTCGAGACGTTCGATCACGCGTACGAGACGGTCTCCGACGGACCGTGGGCCTCCGCGAAGGGCCACTGCATCGCCGGCAGCACGACGGATCCCTACGCGCCGCAGTACGCGATCCCGTGCCGCCTCCCGAACGCGTTCGTGTGGGGCGAGGAGGTCATGCGCTTCTTCCTCGCGCACCCGCTGCCCTGAGGCACACCTCAAGGCAGCCAGTAGCCGGCAGCCGGCTCACGCCGGTGCGGGGGTCGGCGGCGATGACTTCGGCACCGAGGTGTCCGACGACGACTGCGGCGCGTAGTGCGAGTCGGCGCAGCGCAGGATCTGCCGGACCTTGCCCAGATCGATGGGCTTCGTGACGTGATCGTCGAAGCCCTCGTGCACCGAGCGCGCGATGTCCGAAGGCCGGCCGTGTCCGGTCACCGCGGTGATGTATCGATCCGGGCGCCGCGGATCGGCGCGCAGCTCGCGGACCACCTCGTACCCGCTGAGATCGGGCAGACCGATGTCGAGCAGGATGAGATCGAAGTCGTGCTCGCGCGCGAGCTCGAGGGCCTCTCGTCCACGACGCGACGAGCGCGTCTCATGGCCGAGCATTTTGAACAACACCGAGAGCACCTCGGCTGTGTCCGGATGATCGTCGACGACGAGCACGCGATACGAGCGCATGGGCGAGCAGAGAATGCACACACCGGCCGCGCATCGCAAGCCTCGGCGCGCGACGTCGGAAAAACAGCGCGGGAGGAGTGCGCCAATGACACGCTCGGCGCCCGAATCGGTTGGCTCAACCGCGATTTCAGTGACTAAACCGCAACATACCCATGCTTGACCGCGAACCTCGTCAGCTCCGAGTTGTTGCGGAGCCCGAGCTTCTTCAGCACGTGGCCGCGGTGGGTATCGACCGTCTTGATGCTGATCTGTAGATCATGAGCGATCTCGCGGTTGGTCATGCCGCGCGCGAGCATCTCCATGACCTGCAGCTCGCGCGCGGTCAGCGGGCTGGCCGGGTGGCGATCGCCCGCCGCGACCAGCTCCGAGACCCCGTGCGGCATGACCTGCTCGCCGCGGGTGACGGCGCCGATCGCGTCGATCAGTCGCTCTGGCGACTCCGACCAGCTCACGTAGCCGTGCGCGCCGGCGGCGATCGCGCGCGCGGCGTAGCTCAGCTCGGTGTGCGCGGCGAGCACGATGACGACGGGCGCGGTCTCGATCTGCCAGATCCGCCCCAGCACATCGAAGCCGGCGTGATCGTGCATGGTCGGATCGAAGATCATCACGTCGATCTTGTGATCGCGGACCATCGCGAGCATTTCATCGATCGTTCCGGCCTCTCCGACGACCTCGAGGTCGGGCGCCTTCCCGAGCGCCTCCCGGAGCGCCCATCGTGCGATCCGCGGTTCAACTGCTATTGCGACTCGAATCATCGGGACCTCCTGAGGAGTGCTCTCAGCAACTCGCGGGCCGCTTCCGAGGACCCCTGAAAGGCCGGATCCGCGCAAGATCTGCACGGGTGCGCTCTGACGCGCGCGATTTGCGCGCAGTCGCAGGAGATTTCTGCGCGGGGGTAGGCTCGGGTGCCCGCGTGTCCGGCGCACGCCCTGCAAATCTCAGGGGTTGACCGCAGTTTTTTCGAGCTTAGGGCCCCCGCCCCCGCGCCCGCCACGCGCGCTGAGCGGGCTAGCTGCGAGCTGGCCGGCGCGCCGACAGCGCGACGACCGCCGCGCCTGCGGCGAGCGCGCACGTCGCGGTGACGGCGGCCGCTGCGTGGCTGCGATCGTAGAGCGCGCCTAGCAGGACGCTGCCGCCCCACCAGGCGAGGCCCCACACGAGGTAGTAGAGCCCGTACGCGCGCCCGCGCTCGCCGCGCGGGACGATCGCGGCGATCATGGCCTTGCCGATCGACTCGGTCGCCGCGAGCGCGACCGACCACAGCGCGATGCCGGCGATCGCCAGGGCCGGCCGCGCGGCGTCGGCGAGCAGCACGAGCGGCGCGTACGCGGCGCCAGCGAGGACGAACAGCGCGACCACGCCCGCGCCGGTGCCGCCGCGCCCGCGCACGCGATCGAACGCGTGCCCCGCGCCGAGCGCGACGGCGCCGTCGGCGGCCATCGCGGCCGCGTACGCGACGGGCAGCCAGCGCGTCGCGAGCACGCCCTCACGCTCCATGTGGTACGCGAGCAGCGGCCAGTCGGCGAGCCCGATCGCGATCAGCGCGACGCCTGCGAGGTAGATCCGGTAGCGCGGCCCGAGCGCGCCGCGCTCGCTGGCGTCGCCCTGCTCGAGCGCGCGCGGATCGGGCACGAGGCGGCGCGCGCGGAGGAGCACGAGGATCGAGCCGAGCGCCGGGACGCCGAGGATCGCGAACGCCCAGGCAAAGCCCGTCGCGGTCTCGCCGCGCCACGCGAGCACGCCAGCGACGAGGAGCGGTCCCGAGAGGCCGCCGATCTGATCCATCGCCTCGGTGATCGCGAACGTCTTGCCGGCGCCGAGCTCCGACGCGGCGAACGAGACGATCGTCGACTTGGCCGGCGAGCGGATCGCCTTGCCGAGCCGCTCGAGCCCGACCAGCGCGGCCACGAGCGGCCACGAGCCGGCGAGCGCGAGGAGCGGCACGGCGACGAGGTTGGTCGCGTAGCCCGCGATCGCGAGCGCCCAGTAGCGCCGCGTCCGATCGGCGATCGCGCCGCTCGCATAGCGCAGCGCGTAGCCGATCGCCTCGCCGGTGCCGGCGACGACGCCGACGGCCGTGCCGCTCGCGCCGAGCAGCGCCAGGTAGGGCCCGATCGCGCCGCGCATCCCCTCGTAGCAGAGGTCGGCGAGCAGGCTCACCCAGCCGAGCAGGAGCACGAACCGCCGGGTGCGCGATCCGGCCGGTGCCGCGTCGGGCTCGCTCACGATCCGGCGAGCTTACCGCTTCCCGGCGAGCCGGCGCGGGTGGCGCCGCGTGGCCGGCTTCGGCTTGGGCTCCGCGCCGGGCACGATCGTGACCTGCGCGGGATCGATCGGGTACTTCTCGCGCATGAACGCGGCGATCTCGCTGGCCTTCGCGCGCCGGTCACCGATGGGGACCGCGACGAACGCGCGGTCCGCCGCCGGCGCCGCCCCGGAGAGATCGACGAGCAGCGGGTAGCGGACGTCCGGCGCGACGCGCTCGGGCACCGTGACGGTGAGGCGCTGGCTCCGGCCGGCGACGATGAGCGAGTCGGGGCGGGCGCGCGGCTCCGGCGGGATCACCGGCGCCGTCCACGGATCGGGCGGCTCGATCTGGGCCGCCGCGGCTGCGAGCTCGCCGAGGAAGCTCGCGCGCTCGGCCTCGGTCTGCAGCCGTGGCTGCCCGTGCTCGGTGCGGAGGAACAGGTGCGCGACGGTGAGCAGCCGGCCGTCGTGGATGTAGAGCTTGTCGATCGCCGCGTCGCGCTGCATCTCGCGGTGCTGCGCGAACAGCGTGTTGCCCGGCCCGTAGTGGATGTAGGCGCCGCGGTGGACGTCCCACGGGTGCGCGACGTGCGCCTGGCTGCCGAGCACGAACATGGCGCCGGCCTCGGCGAGCGAGCGCAGATCGCGCACGAGATCCGGCGGCGGCGCGTGGGTCCGCAGCTCGCGGTGCTGGACGGTGGCGATCGGCGTGTAGCCGCGCCGGCGCAGGTCCTGGATCTGCCAGATCATGCGCGCCCAGTGGCACGTCGCGACGCCGGGGCCCGGGCCGATCGCGCGGATCCACGCGGCGACGGCGTTGCACCCGACGAACGCGAGCCGGTTGCCGTGATCCTCGACGATGCGCGGCGCCGTCGCGTCGAGCTGCGTCTTGCCGCCGCCGAACCAGATCCAGCCGCGCCGCGCGTACTCGTCGATCGTGCGCACGAGCGCCGCGTGGCCGTAGTCGATCAGGTGGCTGCCGGTGAGCTCGACGAGCCGGGTGTTCAGCCCCTCGAGCAGCGCGATGTAGCGATCGCGCGCGCAGAACTTGAGCGTGTCCTGGCCGGTCATCGGCTTGCAGCGGCGGACGAACGAGACCTCGTTGCTGATGTGGACGAGCTCGGCCTCGCGGAAGAACGGCCGGAGGTGGCGGATCATCTCGGTGATGCCGGCGTTGTCGATCCGCTCGGCGGTGCGGCCGGTCAGCGCCGTGGTGCCGCTCATGACGAGCCGGGTGAGGCGCGCCGGATCGATGTTGCGGATCGGCGCTGGTGCCGCGCCGCACACGGGGAGCACGAGCGGGCCCTCGGTCGCCTGGGGGGTCGCCTCGAGCGGGTGGCGGCCGTCGACGGTGATGACGCCAAAGCTCGGCGACAGCTCGTGCGCCGGGACGATCGCCCAGCGGGCGCCGTCGGGTTGGGGGCGCTCGCCGGGCCCGAGGCGCGGCCCAGCTCCGCGCGGGCCGAGCGCGGCGGCGAGCGCGGCCTCCGTCTCGGGCGCGGCCGCGATCGCGCCGCCGCGCCACGCGGCCGTGAGCCGGGCGGCGGTGACGTCCGGCGTCGGCTCGAACGGGCCCGCCACGAGCGCGTAGCGCCACTCGCCGACGCGATCGGCCGCGCCGCGCTCGCAGGCGCGGAGGCCGGGCGCGGTGCACGCGGCGCTCGGGACGCTGGCGGCGCACCGGTGCGGCGCGGCGGCCGCCGCAGGCGCGCCGGTCGCAGGCGCGCCGGTGGTCGCGGCGGTCGCGGCCGCGGGGCGCGCCGGTGCTGCGGGCGCGGGGGCGGCCGGCTCGGCGGACTCGGCGCCGCCGCACGCCGCGAGCGCGGCCGCGAGCGCGCCCGCGAGCACGGCCGACCGCAAGGCCGCGAGCACGGCCGACCGCAAGGCCGCAAGCGAGATCGCGCGCCGGGGCACCCGCACCGCGCCCATCGTAACAGCGCCCGGGCCGGCGCTGCACGGCATCGCGCTCACTCGCGCTCACTCGCCGTCACTCGCTCATCACTCGCCGTCACGCGCTCAATGGAGGACCCGCGGGAGGAAGGGCGCGAGCGCGCCCAGGTCGGGGGCCGGCGCGCGCGGTGACCAGAGGCGCACGCCCTTGGCGCCGACGAGCACGGCGGAGCGTCGATCCGAGGAGACCACGATCTTGTCGACGTCGTGGAGCCGCGTGAGCGGCCGCAGCGCGTCGATGTCCCAGACCAGCGCCGTGTGGTTCGCGATCGAGACGAACAGCCGATCGCCGATGAACTCGCCGTCCTCGACGAGCCCCGAGTGGCCCTCGAGCTGACCGTGTCGGGTGCCGTCCCGTACGCCCCACACGATCGGTGAGATGCCGCCGACGCCGATCACGAGGGCGCCGTCGGGGCTCAGCCGCGCCGCCCACAGCGGCCCGGTGCCCTCGAGCTTGCGCACGAGCGCGCCGGTCGCGAGATCCCAGACGTACAGGAACTGATCCAGGCTGGCCGCGAGGACCCGGCCATGCCTGCGATCGATCCAGACGTCCTGGATGCGCCGGGTCGGGCTGCGGAAGATCCGGCGCTGCGCGGGGGCGCCGATCGCGTCGATCACGATCGCCGCGGGCTCGTCGGTGAGCGCGCACACGTCGTCGCCGTCGATGCGCGCTTGCTGGAGCGTGCCGGGGTAGTCGCTGAAGCTCGCCTCCAGCTGCCCGCCGCGCCAGATCCGGACGACGCCCTCCGCCACGCTCACCAGGCGTGGGCCCGGCGGGCTCGAGATCGACGTGACGGCGGCCGGGTGCTGCAGCGTCGCGTCCACGGCGCAGCGGTCGGTGTTCCACAGCTCGATGCTCGGCGTGCCCTGGCGGATCACGCCGAGCTGCGCGTCCCCGGTCCAGACGAGCTGGCGGAGCGGCTCCTTGGCGGGCGCCGTGCAGGCGAGCTCCCCCGTCGCGAAGTCGATGACCGAGAACGCCCCATCGAGGCGCGCGATGGCGAGCCGGCGGCCGTCCGCTGTGAAGGTGGGCATCGGGTCGACGCCGGGCCGCGCGGAGAGGCTCGGACGGAGCTCCTGGGCGCTCACGAGGTCCCACACGATCGCGGTGTGATCCCACGACGCGGTGGCGAGGGCGCTGCCATCGGGCCGGATCGCCGCGTGGATGATGATCGCGGTGTGGCCGGTCAGCTCGCCGAGCAGCATGCCGGACGCGCTCCACACCCGCGCGCTGTTGTCGGCGCTGGCGGTCACGATGCGATCGCCGGCCGGCGTGAAGCGGATGCGCGTGACGTTGGCGCGGTGACCGGCGAGGACACCGCGCGGCTCGCCCGCGACGCTCCACAGCCGGGCCGTGCGATCGTTGCTGGCGGTGGCGACGATCGTCTCGTCCGGCGAGATGTCGATGTCGAAGATCTGATCGTCGTGCGCCGCGCGCCGCGTGATCTCGCTGCCGTCGCCGCGGAGCAGCACGAGCTCGCCCGCCCGGGTGCCGATCGCGATCAGGGCGCCGCTCCGCGAGACCGCGGCGGAGATGATCAGCTGATCGGGGAGCTCGAGGCTCGCGCGCGTGGCGCGCGTGGCCGGGTCCCACACCATGACCTTGTGGTCGTCCCAGCTGACGATGCAGGAGCCGTTGCCGCAGAACGTGGCCCCCTTGAGGGTGTCGTGGCCGTCGAGCTCGCCGGCCGGTGCGCCGTCCGGCATGCGCCACAGCTTGATCGTGCGCTGTGATTGACCAGCGAGGAGGGCGCCGCCGGAGCTGAACGCGACCCGCTGCGTGCCCGTGTCGCTCGGCAGCGCGAGGAGCTCGCGCCCGGCGATCACGTCCCACACGCGGACCCGCCGATCCGCGCCGCCGGTCGCCAGGAGGCGCGAGTCGGGGCTGAACGCGACCGCGACGACCCGATCGTCGTGCGGTATCGCGGCGCGCGGCGCGCCGGTCGCGGCGTCCCAGAGCCGGGCGGTGCCATCCGAGCTCCCGGTGGCGATCCACCGGCCGTCGGGGCTGTACGCGACGGTCCACAGCTTGCCGCCGTGGCCGGTGAGCGTGAGCCGCCGGGGGCGGGTGGGGCGCGCCGCCTCCTCGAGGAGGAGGCGGGTGGCCGGGCCCGTCGAGCCCAGGCGGTACGCCTCCGCGAGCGGCGCGAGCGCGCCGAGCTTGTCGCCGTCGAGGACGCGCAGCCGCCCCTGCTCGCGGTACGAGTCGCGGAGCAGCCCTTCGGCCTCGTGCTGGGCGCGGCTCGCGGTGCGGCTCGCCTGCCCCAGCGCCACGACGAACACGGCGGTGATCAGCGCGGCGCCTGCGGTGATCGCGCGCCGGATCCGGCGGCCGCGCGCTGCGGCGGCGACGCTCGCCGCGCCGAACGCCGCCTCGAGCGGCGTCTGGCCCACCGCGCGGCGCGCGCGCCACCGCTGGTACTCGACGAGCGCGTCGCCGCGCCACAAGAGGCCCGGGTCGCGGCCCTTGGCGTCCCACTGCCGCGCCGCGGTCCGGAGCTGATCGACGAGCGCCGCGTCGCCCGCGTGCTCGTCGAGCCAGCGCCGCAAGGCCGGCCAGCCGTGGACCAGCGACTCATGCACGATCTCGACCGTGGCGCCCGCGCCGCCCTCGAGCGTCTGCACGACGAGCAGCCGGGCGTTGACCAGCCGATCGATCAGCCACTGCACCTCGCTGCCCGCCCGGGACAGCGCGCGCAGCTCGGCGAGCGGCACGATCGCGCGCGTCCGCTCGGCGGTGACCAGCCGGAGCAGGATCTCGCGGACCAGCGGTGCTTTGTCGGGTCCATTGTCGGGCCCATTGTCGGGCCCGAGGTCACGCACCACGCTGTCGGCGTGGCTCGCCAGCGCGCCGGCCACGCCGCCCATCGCGGCGTAGCTGTCGTCGGTGAGCAGCCGGCGCTCCCGGTCGCGCGTGTCCCACAGCCGGGCGGCCGCGAACTGGAGCAGCGGCAGCGCGCCCGGCGTGGCCTCGAGGTGATCGATCATCTCGTCGATGATCGCCGGGCGCTCGAACCGGTAGCCCGCCAGCTCGGCCGGGCTCGCGATCGCCTCGCGCAGCCCCGCGCGGCTCGGCGGGCCGAGGAAGAACAGCCCGCGCGCGAGCTCGTCGGCGAAGCGCCGGTCCTCGGCGGTGCGGTGGAAGAAGTCGGCGCGGATCGAGAGCACCACGCGCAGCGGGCTCGTCGCGTCGTCGGCGACCGCCGACAGGCACGCGGTGAACGCCGCGCGCTCCGCTGGATCGGCGACCTGGGTGTAGAGCTCCTCGTGCTGGTCGACGAACAGGAGCAGGCGGCGCCGCTCGCGCCGCGCGCGGAGGCGCAGCACGTCGCCCAGGTGGCCGGGCTCGCGGCGCAGGGTCTCGGCGGCCCGCCGCTGCTCCTCGACCTGATCGGCGAGGTGGCTCGCGAGCGTGAGCATCGGCTGGATGAGCGCGGCGAGCGCCTCGATCGGCGCGCGGCCCGGGCGGACGATCAGCGCCTCCCACGCCTCGCCGGTGCGCTTGAGCGCCGGGATCGCGCCCGCGCGCACGAACGACGACTTGCCGACGCCGGAGGCGCCGACCACCGCGACGAGCGGCCGATCGTGGATCCGCGTCACCAGCTCGGCGATCTCGTGGCTCCGGCCGAAGAACTTGCCGGCGTCGCGCTCCTGGAACGAGGCCAGGCCGGCGTACGGGCTCTCGTCGACCTGGAGCTCGATCGCGCGGCGCCCCGGCAGGAGCGGGGCGAGCGCGGCCAGAAGCTCGGCGGCGCTCTGCCAGCGCTGGCTCGCGTCCTTCTGCAGGCAGCGATCGACCACCTCGATCAGCTCGAGCGGCACGCCGTCCGGCGCGGCCTTCGCCATCGACGGCATCGGCACCTCGAGATCGGGGGTGGAGAGGATCTTGCTCGCCGCGAGCGGGAGGCGGCCGCAGATCATCTGGTGCAGGAGGAGGCCGCACGCCCAGAGATCGGCCCGGTGATCGATCTCGATCCCGAGGCCCCACTGCTCGGGCGCCATGTACTGCAGCGTGCCGGCCACCTTGTCGTCGGTCGTGCGGGTGCCGGCGTCCGTCCCGTCCTCGGGCGACCCGGTTGGTCCCGTGGCCGGCTCGCGCATCACCTTGGCGATGCCGAAGTCGAGCACTTTGACGGCGCCCGCCTCGGTCAAGAAGACGTTGTCGGGCTTGAGGTCGCGGTGGACGATCCCTTCGCCGTGCGCGCACGCGAGCGCGCGCACGATCGCGCACGCGATCTCCACCGCGCGGTGGTAGGGCAGGACCTCTTCGGCCTCGAGGAGCGCGCCGAGCGATTTGCCGTCGAGGTACTCGAGGACGAGGTAGGGCGCGTCGACGTGCTCGCCGACCTCGTGGATGACGACGATGTTCTCGTGCTGGCAGCGCGCGGTCGCGCGCGCCTCGGTCAGGAGCCGCTCGAGGTGCTCGGGCCGGTTGAGCCGCAGGAGCTTGATCGCGACGCGGCGGCCGAGCCGCAGATCGCGGGCGAGGAACACCGCGCCCATCCCGCCCCGGCCGAGCAGCCGGATGATCTCGTAGTGGTTGATGCGCGTGCCGGGATCGAGCGACGGGCCCTCACCGACGCTCGGGCCCGTGGCCTCGAGGGTCTGGTTCATCATTCGGCGGCTCGCCGCGCGTCTTTGTCTGGGAGGAGGGGCCGGAGCGCGCCCAGGTCGGGGACTGGCATGCTCGGCGACCAGATGCGCACGCCGGTCACGCCGATGAGCGCGACGGTGCGCCGATCGCCCGAGACCACCATGCCGTCGACGCCGTGGAACGACGTGAGCGGCCGCGCCGTGGTGACGTCCCACACGATGGCGGTGTGGTCCCGCGCGGTCGAGACGAAGATCCGGTCGTCGATGAACTCGCCCTGCAGGAGGAGCGCTGTGTGGCCATCGAGCTGACCGCGCCGGGCGCCAGAGTCGAGGTCCCACACCGCCGGCGAGATGCCGCCGATGCCGATCGCGATCGATCCGTCGGGGCTCGTCTGCACGCCCCACAGGTAACCGGTGGCCTCGAGCTTGTGGGCGAGCGTGCCTGCCGCGCGGTCCCAGACATACAGGAATTGATCCTTGCTCGTCGCGAGGAGCCGACCGCGCGTGTGATCGATGTGGACGTTGGTGATGGCCTTGGTGGGGCCGCGGAGGATCTTGCGCCGCGTCGGATCGGCGATCGCGTCAAGCACGACCGTCGCGGGCGTGTCCGTGACCGCGTATACGTAGTCGCCGTCGATGCCCACGGCATTTACCTCGCCCGGGTACCCAGTGAAGCGCGCCTCGAGCTTCCCGCCACGCCAGACGTGCACGGCGCCGGCCACCGCGGTCACGAGGCGCGGCCCCGGTTGATTCGACATCGCTTCGATCTCGCTCGGGTGCTCCAGCATCGCCTCCACGGCGCAGCGGCGGGCGCCCCACAGCTCGACGCTCCGCGCGCCCTCGCGGAGCACCCCGAGCTGCTCGTCACCGGTCCAGACGAGCTGCTGGATCGGGACTGCGCCGGGCGCAGCGCAGTAGACCGCCTCCGTCTGAACGTCGATGACCGAGAACGTCCCGTCGGTGCGCGCGACGGCGATCCACCGGCCGTCGGGCGCGAATGCCGCGATCGGGCTCTCGACGTCGCGCCCGAACGCGGGAGGCGAGCTTTCGCCTTCTCTGCGCGCGCTGAGGACCGGGCGCAGCTCCTGGGCGCGCGAGAGGTCCCAGAGCATCGCGGTGTGATCCCACGAGGCGGTGGCGAGGGCGGCGCCGTCCGGCCGGATCGCCGCGCCGATGATGATGTTGGTGTGGCCGGTCAGCTCGCCGAGCAGCATGCCGGACGCGCTCCACAGGCGGGCGGTGTTGTCGGCGCTCGTCGTCACGACGCGATCGCCAGCGGGCGTGAAGCGGGCGCGCGTGACGTTGGCGCGGTGGCCGGCGAGGATGCCGCGCGGCTCTCCGGCGGGGCTCCACAGGCGGGCGGTGCGGTCGTTGCTGGCGGTCGCGATGATCGTCTCCCCCTTGGGTGAGATGTCGATGTCGAAGATCTGCTCGTCGTGCGCAGCGCGCCGGGCGATCAGGCTGCCGTCGCCGCGCAGGAGCACGAGCTCGCCCGAGAACGTGCCGAGCGCGATCAGGTCGCCGCCCCGCGAGACCGCGGCGGAGAGGATCTGGTCGTTCGACAGCTGGAAGCTCGCGCGCGGCGCGCGCGTGGTCGCGTCCCACACGACGAGCTTGGCCGTGTCCCAGGTGACGATGCAGGAGCTATCGCCGCAGAACGTCGCCCCGAAGATTTGGCCGTGCTCGTCGAGCTCACCGGCGGGCGCGCCGTCCGGCATGCGCCACAGTTTGACGACGCGCGCGTACGACGCGGCGAGGAGCAGGCTGCCGTCGGGGCTGAACGCGACCCGCTGCACGCCGCCCACGATCGGCAGCGCCAGGACCTCGCGCCCGGCGCCCACGTCCCAGATGCGGATCGCGCGCCCGGCGCCGCCGCTCGCCAGGAGGCGCGAGTCGGAACTGAACGCGACCGAGATGACCCGATCGTCGTGCTGCACCGTCGCGCGCGGCGCGCCGGTCACGGCATCCCAGATCCGGGCCGTGCCATCCAGGCTCGCCGTGGCGAGCCACCGGCCGTCGGGGCTGTACGCGATGTTCGCCAGCTTGTCGGTGTGATCGCCCAGCGTGAGGAGCCGGGGGCGCGTGGGGCGCGCGGCCTCCTCCAGGAGGAGCCGGGTGGCCGGGCCCGTCGAGCCCCGGCGGTACGCCGCCGCGAGCGGCGCGAGCGCGCCGAGCTTGTCACCGTCGAGGACGCGCAGCCGCCCCTGCTCGAGGTACGAGTCGCGGAGTAGCCCTTCGGCCTCGCGCTTGGCCTGGTTCGCGACGAGGCTCGCGCGCGACAGCGCGACGACGAACACGGCCGTGATCACGATCGCGATCGCCACGAACACGTTCCGGATCCGGTGGCCGCGCGCCTCGGCGGCGGTGCTCGCCGCGCCGAACGCCGCCTCGAGCGGCGTCAGGTTCGATGCGTGGCGCCTGCGCCAGAGCTGGTACTCGGCGAGCGCGTCGCCGTGCCAGAGGAGGCCGCGCGGCCGCCCGCGGTCGTCCCACTGGCGCGCCGCCGAGCGGAGCTGCTCGTGGAACCGCGAGCCCTCGCTGTCCTCGCGGCGCCACTCGACGAGCCGCGGCCACTCGCGGATCAGCGCCTCGTGGACGATCTCGATCACGCCGATCCCGCGCTCGCTCTCCGACGAGATCAGGAGGCGGGCCTCGATCAGGCGCTCGACCAGGTGCGCGGCGTCCTCGCCCCCGCCGAGGAGCTGGTGCAGCTCGTCGCGCTCGAGGACGGCGCGCGTCCCCTCGAACGTCACGAGGTGGCGGAACGCCTTGCGCACGAGCTGGCGCTCGGCCGCCGGCATCGCGTCGACCGTCTCGTCGGCGCGCCGCGCGAGCGCCCCGGTGACGCCGCCGATCGCCTCGTACGACTTCGTCGTGAGCTGGTGGAAGTGGCGATCGCGCAGCTCCCACATGCGGGTCGCGGCGAACGAGATCAGGGCGACCGCGGCCGGCGCGCCGGCCACCTCCTCGACCATCCGCTTCGGCAGCGCGGGATCCTCGAACTCGTAGCCGACGCGCCGCGGCGGCTCGACCAGGATGCGCTGGAGCGCGTCGATGCTGAGCGGCCCCAGGAGCTGGATGCCGCGCGCGAGCGCCGGGCCCATCCCCGGCAGCTGCTCGACGCGGATCAGGAAGTCGTCGCGCAGCGTGATCACGACGGCGAGCGCGCCGTCGGTCGCGCCGGTCGCCGCGAGGAGGAGGCCCACGAAGCGCTCGCGCTCCTCGGGGGAGCAGCCGAGCGTCAGGAGCTCCTCGAACTGATCGACGATGAGGAGCACTCCGCCGAGCTCGGCCGCCGCCCGGCGCAGCCGATCGGCGAGCGCCGCGACGTCGCCCTGCGCCAGATCGCCCAGCTCGATCTTGGCGGCCGCGAGCTGCGCGGCGAGCTGGACGAGCGGCGAGCGGCCCGGGCGCATGCTGACCACCCGCCACTCGAGCGCCGGCGCGACGCCGGCGTGGATGAACGAGCTCTTGCCGACGCCCGACGGGCCGACGACCGCGATGAACGGCTCGAGCTTGAGCCGGTTGACGAGCGCCTCCGTCTCGCGCTCGCGGCCGAAGAACCACATCGCGTCGATCGCCCGGTACGACGACAGGCCGCGGTAGGGGTTGCCGCGCGTCAGGCTCGAGTGCTCGTCGGTGCGCTCGAGCAGCTCTTCGCGGAACCACTCCCAGACGTCCTGATCGTGGTGCGCGAAGCCGTGCGGCGCCGAGAGCAGCTTGGCGCCCTGCCGCCCCGGCCCCGACAAGAGGAACAGCTGCTCGCCGTGCCCCGGGACCGCCTCCGCCACCTGGAACAGCGGCCACAGGACGAGCAGCGGCGCGCCGGCCTCGTCGGCGAGCACGACCCAGCCCTCCGGCAGCTCGCGGAGCAGCGGCAGGATCTGCCGGGCGCGGCGCGCGCCCATCCACGCCTCGCCGCGGCCGCCGCGCGAGACGACGAGCAGGTAATCGAGCAGGAACGCCGAGGCGCGCAGGAGCGCCGTCACCTGCGGCAGCTCGCGCGCGATCGCCTGCGCCGCCGCGTCCTCGGACGTGTCCGGCAGGGACTCCGCGAGCGAGCCCTGGAGGATCGCGTCGAGGACGTCGGTCCCCGCGCGCGGGTGGAGGAGCAGGACGAGCTCGGGGATCGGGTAGGTGTCGGGCGCGCCGGTGAACGGGATCGTGAGCTGCTTGGCGAGCGCCACCCAGCCCGCCTGCGTGAGCCCGTGGCGCCGCAGATCCGTGATGAGCGTGCGCGCCTGCGCCGAGTCCTCGGCCGCGCCGCTGCCGATCCGGGTGCGGCACGCGAGCGCGAGCAGCGCGACGTACCAGCCGACGATCCGCGCCAGCCCGCGCAGCGCCTCGCGCGCCTGGTGCGCGTTCTTGGCGGCGTCGTACGCGGCGACCGCGTCGGCGATCGGCTGCGGCGCTTGCGAGAGGAAGCGGTGCCGCAGCTCGGCGTCGAGGTGCGGGATCTCGAGCGTCGTCTTGCCGATGCCCGACGCGTCGCGGAACGCCTGCGCGAGCTCGAGCACGTTGGCGTAGCGATCGGCCGCGCGCCGCGCGAGCGCGCGATCGATCACCGCGTCGAGCGCCGCCGGCAGCCCGCCCCCGAGCGTGCGGCGCGCCGGGCGCGCGTGCGCGCGCGCGATCTCGAGCATCGTCCTGCCCTGGAACGCGAAGCGGCCGGTGAGCGCCTCGTAGGCGAGCGCCCCCAGCGCGTACTGATCCACGGCCGGTCCGCCGCTGTGCGGATCGAGCCACAGCTCCGGCGCCATGTACTGCGGCGAGCCGCGGATCATGTTCGGGCCCGGGCTCGGGGTCGGGCTCGGCTCGGCCATCGCGTGCGCGATGCCGAAGTCGAGGAGCTTCGGCAGGAGCCGCCCGGCGCGCGAGATCACCATGACGTTGTCCGGCTTCAGATCGCGGTGGACGATGCCCTGTTCGTGCGCGGTGTGGACGACCTCGCAGATCCGCTCGAGCAGCGGCACGAAGCGCTCGAGCGGCATCGGGCCCTGCGTCTCGAGCAGCGCGCGCAGCGTGGAGCCGCGGACGAGCTCCATCGCGATCCAGCACACGCCGTCGGGCTCGGCGCCGAACGCGTAGATATGCGCCGCGTACGGGTGATCGAGCTGCGAGGCGAGCTTGGCCTCGTGCAAGAATTCGCGGACGCGATCCGCGCTGTCTCCGGCGGTGCGCAGCACCTTCACCACCGCCTCGCGGTGCAGCCCCTGCTGCTCGGCGAGGTAGACGTCGCCGAAGCCGCCGGCACCGACGAGATCGCGCAGCACGAAGTCACCGAGCACGCGCTCGCTGAGCTTCCCGCTCTTGATCTCTCGTGCGCTGGCTGAGGGGCTCACGTCTCTATCCTCCTCCAGATCAAGCCATCCTCCTCTAGGTCAATTTTCGAGATCTATAAGGGTCATTCCATCCACCTTTCGGATGAAGATGAACACCGAATTGATGCTTACTTGATACGCAAAACCTGTACGCGAAAAAACACTATTCTGGCGAGGTGCTGATCTGTTAAGTGAGGATCACCTATGAAGCGAACCACCACGAACCTCAAGCTCAAGCGTCGTCTGGAACTCGTTCGTACGACCGTTCGCGAGCTGAATCCGGCCCAGCTGGCGAAGGTCAACGGTGGCGATGGGGAGGGGGACGCCTACGGTCCGACCAACTGCGATTGCCGCTACTCGCTCTGGGTCTAGTGAGTCCTGTCCAGGGATGATCTCCGCTGCGACGGCGTTCGTCGATGATTATCTCGACGCGCTACGTACGTTGCAACCGCGCGAGGTTGGCCGATCGCCCTGCTTTGGCTATGGCCGCGGGGGCGTCGCTTATACCTTCTTGAAAGCCGGGATCCTGCGCGCCGATCCGGCGCTCGTGCAGGCTGCCAGGAGGTGGGCCGCTGCGGGGATCCGCAGCGGGCGAACATTTCATATGCACGGATGGCCCAAAGCCTCTTTCAGTCGAGGGCTGACTGGGCTTCATGCGATCCATGCGCTCGCGGCGCATGCAGGCGGTGATCCCGCTGCATGCCGGCGCGAGCTCCATGCCTTCGTCGCGGCTGCGCGGCGCGCCAGAGGTCGATCGATCGAGCTGTTTCAGGGCCTCGCCGGGCGGCTCGCCGGGGCCGCGATCGTACAGAGGAGCGTCCCCGATCCGGCGGTGCGCGCGCTCGGCGACGAGCTGGCGGCGCGCGTGATGCGCGCGCTCGCGGGGCTCGCCGCGCGCGACGTTGACGTTGACGTTGCCAAGCTCGAGCCGCCGGGCCTGGCGCACGGCTGGACCGGCGTCGTGCTCGCCACGCTCACGTGGCAGGACGTTACCCGGTCGCTACCCGACGCAGCGCTTCGGCGCGCCGTGGTCGCCGCGTATCATGAGGTTGTCGCGACGGGCACGCGCGGCGGAGGCGACTGGGCGCACGGCCACGCCGGAGCGGCGCTCCTGTTCGCGCGCGCGTACGTGCTCCTCGGCGATGCTCGATTCCTCACCTGGGCCCGCGAGGCCGCGACGAAGGCGCGGGCGTGGACCGGCGTTGGGCTCGCGCTGCCCAGCGGCGCGCCCGGCGTCGCGTATGGCATGCTCGCCGTCGCGGCTGCTGATCCGGAAGGGCCGTGGCGCGACGAGGCGTGGGCGCTCGCGAGCCGCGCGCTCGCTCATGTCAATGTCCCCGACCGCGATCCGTATGGCATGTGGAGTGGCCTCGGCGGCCTGTGTTGTCTCTTACTTGATCTTATTCATGAGACCCCGGCAAGATTCCCCGGCGTCGAGGCGTGAGTGAGTGATGTCGATAAGTTGCATCAATTAGATGTAAATAACAATTAGATCTGGATTAGAAAAGTACATACTCGTTGCGAAAGACGACTAGTAAGCATCAAGATTGATCGGGTGAAAAGAACCACCAGAACCACTATCAAGCCCGAGCTCAAGCGTCGCCTGGAGATCATCCGTACGACCGTTCGCGTGCTGACACCGACGCAGCTCGCGGGGGTCGACGGTGGTGACAGTGGTGGCGGTGCTGGGGGCCCGACGAACTGCGACTGCAACTACACACTGTTCCCGCAAGACGGGGTTGGGTGACCCTAGTGATTGCGGCGCGAGGTAAGCTAGTAGTCAGATCTGGTTAGGTGCTGCCGAGCGGTGGCTCTCGCGCCAGCCGCTCGACGACGCGCGCCGCGTCCCGCGCTGCGTCGTAGGTGGCGAGCGCCGCTGCCCGGCGGGCGCGCGCTCGGTCGCCCGCTCGATCGCCGAGCAGCGCCGCGAGCTGACCGCCGATCGTGGCGCGGAGCTCGCTCCGGTTCGGAGACGCGACGGCGCCGATCCCGTGCAGCTGGCGGGCGTTGATCTCCTGCTCGATCGAGCTCGGCACCGCGAGCGTCGGCACGGCGAGCGCGAGCGCCAGGGAGAGCGTGCTGTGGCCGCCGTGGGTGACGAGCGCGTCGGCCTCGGCGATCCGCGCGGCGAAGTCGGAGAGGAAGCCCACGATCGCGACGCCGCGCCCCGCGCGGCGCCGCTCCTCGGCGACGCGCACGAGCTCGTCCACCGGCTCGGGAGCGATGACGACCAGGTCGGCGTCGATCGCGGCGCATCCCGCGACGATGTCCGCGGCGCGGCCTTGCAGGCCGCCGCCGAGCGAGACGATGACCTCGGGGACCTCGGGGCGTGCGCGCCGCCGCCGTCGCCGCCGTGGCCGCCGGGGCAGGTCGCCGAGGAGCGGGCCGACGAACCGCAGCTCGCGCACCGAGGCCGTGACCCGCGCCGTCAGCTCCGGCGGCAGATCGCGGAGCCCCAGCTCGTTCGGCGCGTCGGCGACGAGCAGCGCGTCGCCGAACAGGCGGGCGGCCGCCCACCGCGGGATCGCGAGCGCGCCGAGGATCCGGTCGAGCGCCGGCAACCAGAACGCCAGCGGCTGGGCGAAGAGCCCCAGGTTCAGGAGCGACGCCGACGGGATCGCGGCGAGCGCGGCGGCGACGTTGACGAGCGGCTGCAGATCGGTGACGACGACGTCCGGCGCGAGCGCGCCAAAGCACGCCGCCGCGGCGTCGAGCTCGCCGCCAAAGCCGCGGCGGACGCGCGCCGCGGCGCGCGCCGTCGTCGGCGGGCGCAGGAGGCCCAGGTCGCCCAGCGCGACCAGCGGGACGTGCGCGAAGCCCGCGGCCGTGACGCGCTCCGCGGCCTCCGGCGCGCACGCGAACGTGACGCGCGCGCCGCGGGCGACCAGCGCGCTGCCGAGCGCGAAGCAGCGCGTCAGGTGGCCCCACGTCAGCTTCGTGTACGGACAGATCAGGACGCTCGCGCTCACGCCGCGCCGAGTCTATCGTGGTCGCGGATGCATCCGCGCGCGATCATCTCCGGTCCGCTCGCCGCCCAGGTGCTCGCGGCGGCGCGGGCGATCGCCGCCGAGCTCGCGGCGATCGAGCCGTCGGACGCGTCGCTGCGCGGCTCGTCGGGCGTGTGGCTCCTCTTCCACGAGCTCGGCGCCGCGGCGCCCGCCGTCCCGCGCGCCACCGCGCGGCGCTGGGAGGACGCGGCGATCGCCGCGCTGCCCACCCTCGACGCCAGCTTCTTCGATGGCATGCTCGGCTGCGCGTGGCTCCTGGCACTCTGCGGGCGCGCGCCCGCCGAGCTCGCGGAGGTCGACGCCGCCGTGCTCGACGCGCTCGGCGAGCCGTGGCAGGGCGGCCTCGGGGCGTTCGGCGGCGGGCTCGCCGGCTTCGGCGCCTACGGCCTGGCGCGGCTCTCGGCCCGCGGCGCCGGGGCGCGAGCCGGGGCGCGAGCCGGGGCGCGAGCTGGGGCGCGAGCCGGGGCGCAGATCGTCCGCCGCTGCGCCGCGCGGTTCGCCGAGCTCGCGCACCGCGAAGGCCGCGCTGCGTGGTGGACGCCCGGAGCGGCGTCGCTCCCCGCCGCCGTGCGCGATCGTCCGCCGCTCCTCGCCAACCGCGAGGGCACCGCGGCCGCCGTCGCGTTCCTCGCCGCCGCCGCTGCGATCGCGCGGCCCGCGCAGGGCTCCCCGCTGCGCTCCTCGCTGGCGCTTGCGCGGTGCGGCGCCCGCGCGCTCGTCCAGGAGCTCGCGCGCGAGACTCCGGATCGGCTCGGCGTCGCGACGGCGCGCGGGGCGCCGGGGCTCGTCCACGGCTCCGGCACGTGGGCGCTCGGCGGGGCAGGGGCCGTCGCTGCGCTCCTGGCCGTCGCGCGCGCCACCGGCGATCTCGCGGACACCGCGCGGTGCGCGCGGATGCTCGCCGACGTCGAGCCGGACCTGTGCGCCGTCTCGGACGCGAGCCTCGGCACCGGCACCGCGGGCATCGCGTGCGTGCTGCAGGCCGCCGCCGAGGCCGCGCGGGAGCCCACGCTCGCGCGCGCCGCCGAGCACTGGCACCGCCGGACGCTGCGCTGCCGGCGGCCCGGCGAGGGGATCGGCGGCTACCTGCACCGCGACGAGCTCGCCGACGCCGCTGGCGGCGGCGGGCGATGGGCGCCGCGGCCAGGCCTCCTCGAGGGCGCGGCCGGCACGGCGCTGTCGCTCCTGTGCGCCGCGCGCGGCGCCCGCGCCTCGCCGTGGCTCGCGCGCTGCCTGATCGCGTGACGCTGGCCCGGCGCCCCGCGTGCTGCCGCGTGCTGCGCGTACCTACGGCGACTCGGCCGGCTGCTCGACGCGCAGCACCGGCCCGTCCACCGTCGTGGCGACCGGCAGGTCCGAGCCGATCAGCTCGGCGATCATGTCGTCGATGTGGACGACCGGCGTGCTGTTGCCGACCAGATCGCCGAACAGCGTGCCCATCATGCCGCGCTCGAGCAGCAGCGAGCCGCGATCGATCGCGTCGGCGAGCGAGTCCTCGGTCGAGCGGCCGAACACGCTCACGGCGCCGTCCGGGACCTCCTGGCGCAGCGCGAGCGCGGCGCGCGCCGCCTCGAGCGCCGCCGCCTTGCCCGTCCGCTTGGCGATGAGCAGCGTCGAGCCGTCATCGAACGTGTGGACGTCCATGTGGTGCTGCTCGGCGACCTTGGCGACGCTCTTGTCGTGCACCGTGGTGGTCGCCTCGACCGGCGCCACCAGCACGAAGCAGCCCGCCGCCTGCTCGTCGACGTCCGTGTGCGGGCGCGCGGGCCGGTTCGGCATCGCGACCGTCGCCGCCTCGGGCGCGCCGACGCGGCGGACCGGCCCGTCCGTGATCGGCGGCAGCGAGCGCAGCCGCGCGATCAGGTCCGGCCCGCTCTGGGGCCGCTTCGCCGCGTCCTTCGACAGCATCGTGTTCACCAGCTCGACCAGCTGGCGCGGCGCCTCGGGGCACAGCGGCGAGAGCCGCGGCGGATCGTTCAGCAGCACCTTCGCGCGGACCGCCGCCGGCGACAGGCCGTCGAACGCGATGCGCCCGCTGAGCGATTCATAGAGCACGCACCCCAGCGCCCAGATGTCGGCCGCGGGGCCGATGTTGATCGAGCCGCGCGCCTGCTCGGGCGCCATGTACGAGGGCGTCCCGACGAGCCGGCCGGCGCGCGTCAGCACCCCTGCCTCGCTCGTGAGCCGCGCGATCCCGAAGTCGACCAGCTTCACGCGATCGAGCTGATCCCCGGCGAGGATGATGTTCGCCGGCTTGATGTCCCGGTGGACGATCCCGTGCGTGTGCGTCGCCTCCAGCGCTGCCGCGATCCCGATCGCGACGGTGACCGCCTCGGACGCCGTGAGCCCCGTCTCGTGGAGCCGCTCGGCGAGGGTCACGCCCTCGACCCACTCCTGCACGAGGAAGTGCACCCCTTCCGATTCGCCGTGCGCGACGTAATCGACCACGTTCGGGTGCCGCACCTTCGCGAGCAACGTCGCCTCGCGGGCGAACCGCACCAGATCGAACGGCCGATCGAGCGTGAGCACCTTGAGCGCGACCACCTGCCCCGTCTCTGCATCACGCGCGCGGTACACGGAGCCCATCGAGCCTTGGCTCGAGTGCGCCAGCGTCTGAAACCGACCTCCAAAGTCTCGACGCATCAGGTGGCGCCCACTATCTCACGGCCGTCGCGAGGAAGCGCTCTTACGTTCTAACCCCTTGCCTGTTGCGGTCGACACCCAACTTTCTCCGATCTTTACTCCGGCCGAGCTCCGGCCGATCTACGCATGCTTCTTGCGTCTTCTACCCGTGCCCGGGCGCGCCCTGCGAAGCGTCGAGCCACGACGGCCCCTGAGAGGGTCGGCTCACGTCGCGGGATCACCTACGTTTCGGCCGCAGCTTTCGGCGGCTCGCGGCTATTTCTTCGCCGGTGGCTTCACGTCCAGCGCCTTGGGCATCATCACGAACGCGCGGCACGGGGCGGTGCTGGTGCAGCGATCGCCGTGATCGTAGCCGCCCGGCTGGAACCAGTACGTCCCGGTCGGCACCGGCTCGCCCTCGCCGCGCTCGTGCGGCAGCCAGTGGGCCGGCGCGCCCTCGACCACCAGCGCGTGGTACTCGGACGTGTGGCTGTGCAGCCCGGCGTTGAGGCCCGGCGGCAGCTCGACCATGTACGCGACCGGCCCGACCTTCGGATCTCCGGAGACGATCGCGAGCTTCACGCCGTCCGGCTGCTTCGGATCGGCCGGGGCGAACTTCAGGTCCTTGCGCGCTTTGAGAAAGTACTTCTCCGGCTTGACCGGCTTGGCGTTCGGCGTCGGCGTGAAGTCGAAGCCGCCCATCACGACGATGTACAGGAGGCACGGCTCCTTGCCCGGGCACTCGTCGCCGTGCGGCTGGCCGCCCGGCTGGAACCAGTAACTACCGAGGCCGAGCAGCTGGGCCTTCTTCTCCTCGCCCGCGATCCAGTGCTTCGGGGCCCCGCTGATCACGACCGCGTGATAGTCGGCCGTGTGCGTGTGCAGTGGCGGCTTGAAGCCCGCCGGCAGCTTGAGGAAGAACCCGCCGCCCTTCTGGAGGTCGCCCGTCACGATGGCCAGCTCTGGCCCCGCCGCGTTGCTCGGATCGACCGGCGCCCACTTCAGCGCCGACGGCGGGACGAGGCGGTAGCCGCCGGTGTCGGGCGGCGGCGGGGGCGCCTCCTTCTTCGGAGCGGCGTCGGCGGTCATGCCGGCTCCCGCGCCGGTGCCGCCGGTGCCGCCGGTGCCGGCCGCCGGGTCGCCGCCGCCCGCGCTGGGATCCGGCGGGGTCGTGGCGGGCTTGGGGCTCGAAGAGCAACCCAGGAGGGCGAGCGCAGATGCGAGCGCGGAGGCGAGCGCGAGGTGTCTCATGCCGCGAACCTATCGCGTCCTGCCGGCGAAATGCCTGCCGTGGAAGGGTTTTACGGTGAACGCGCCGCGCGCCTTCCGCCGCCTTCGTTCACCAGATCCGGCTGGCGAAGCTCTGTGATGGCGGCAGCCGCGAGGTCAGGTCTGCCATCCGGCCATCCGCGTGCTCGGCGCAGAACAGGCGCTCGCCATCGCTCTCGCGGCGCGCCGCGCGGCAGGCCCGGCACTGCGGCTCGAGCTCGTGGCCCTCGATGCCCACGACGAGCGTCGGGCACTCGACGATGTCGATGACCACGTCCGACTCCGAGGGCACGTGGAAGCGGCCGATGACCAGCAGATCCGCGTCGAGCTCAGCCGCCAGCGCGGCGATCGCGGGCGCCGGGCGGCCGCGCCGGACGTGCAGCACGACGCGGCGGTCGGCCAGGCCGAACGTGGCCTGGCCCTCGCGGACCGCCGCGTCCAGCCACGCCCGGGCCGCCTCGCGGCCCGCGTCGTCGTCGAGGTCCGAATCGATGGCCGTGACGAAGTGGAGCTCCGCGTCGGGGTTTCTGACGGCCTGATCGAGACCGTGCTCGAGGACGATCTCGGCGTACTCCGACCCATCGAGTGCAGTCAGGATCTTCATGATCCAACCGTGGATCTCTTGGCAAGCAGGGCAATCAGGGCAACTCGCAGCTGCTCGTGCTCGCTGTGGATCGGCGCTGCCGCTGGCGAGCCGCTGGCGAGCAGGGCAATCAGGGCAACTCGCAGCCATGCCAGCTCCGGGAGGGGGCATGCCGCCGCCGCCCGAAAAAATTCTGTGCGGACTTTTCCCCGGGGCGTCGCGTGAAGGGGCGTAGTCCGGGTCATCCGGACGGGAGGCTCTTCCATGCGCCCTTCGCACGCTTCGTTCCTGCTCGCTGCCCTGCTGACCGCCGCCGCCTCGCCTGCCCGCGCCGAGGATCCCGCGCTCGGCGCCACCACGTACGTCGTTTACGAGTCGTACATGAGCCCGGCGCAGCAGCCCGGCGAGGAGTCGGAGGTGCCCAAGCCGCTCGAGAAGTCGCTCGGGGCGACCAAGCCGTCGACGCCGCGGGCGCAGCGCGCCTCGCGCGGCTGGGGCAGGGTCCGCTTCACGCGCGACTTTTCGTCGGCGCTCGTCGACGTCGAGATCAAGGGCGTCGATCCGGCCGACATCATCATGTTCCACATCCACTGCGGCCCGCCCGGCGCGCTCGGGCCCGTCCTCGTCGATCTCGGCAAGTTCGGCCCGCTCTCGCAGAAGCTCGCTGGCGGCAAGCTCTCCGTCAAGCTCGCCAACGAGGACCTCACCTGGGTGAGCATGCTGCCCAAGGGCCCAAAGAACCTGACCCTGCCCGAGAGCTGCCCCGTCGACATCGGCTTCCCGACCCAGACGAAGACGCTCGTCGGGATGGAGCACCTCGCGCGCCGGGGCCTCCTCTACTTCAACCTCCACACGAAGGCGCACACGTACTACGGCGAGATGCGCGGCCAGCTCGCGCCCGGCAAGTAAGCCCGATGCTCCTGGCTACGGGCCCGTCGCGTAGATCGCCTGCTCGAGGTCGTTCACGAACGGCGTATCGCCGGTCACGTTCGTGAGGATGACGACCGACAGCTGCGCCACGGGATCGATCCAGAAGTTGGTGCCGTAGATGCCGGCCCAGCCGTAGGAGCCGCGGCTCCGCGGGCTCTTCGCCGCGGCCGGATCGACGATCACGCCGAACCCGAACCCGAAGCGCGACCCCGGGCCGGTCGCCTGGCCGGCGCGCTCGCCGATCTGGTCGGAGCTCATCGCGCGCACCGTCTCCGGCTTGAGGATCGGCGCGCCGCCGGTCCGCAGCGCCTCGGCGAAGCGCAGGTAGTCGCGGGCGGTGCCGGCCATCCCGGCCCCGCCCGACGGGAACGACGCCGGATCGAAGATGCGCGCCGGCGAGAACCGCACGACTCCGTTCGACATCGGGTTCGGCAGATCGAACGGATCGGTCATGCGCACCGGCGGCGTGCCGGTGGCGGCGTACGGCCACGCCAGGCGCGGCCGATCGGTCACCGTGAACACCGTGTCGGTCATCCCCAGCGGGCGCGTCACGACCTGCTCCACCACCTTGGGCAGCGGGCCGCCGCCCGCGCGCGCGACCACCTCGCCGAGCACGTCGATCGCGAGCGAGTAGCTCCACGCCGTCCCCGGCTCGTGCAGGAGCGGCGCCGACGCGAGCCGGCGCAGGTTCACGTCCGCGGCGAGGCCCGGCTCGGCGAGCCCGTCGGAGACCTCGGCCTTGTGGTACGGCCCGTCCGCTGGCTCGAAGAACTTGTAGGTCAGCCCCGCCGTGTGCGTGATGAGGTGCCGCACCGTGATCACCGGCTCGCGGCCGTCGGCGAGCTTGGGCCGGAAGTCCGGCAGGAACTTCGTGACCGGATCCTCGAGTGACAGCTTGCCCTGATCGATCAGCGCGAGCGCCGCGACCGACACGATCGGCTTGGTCATCGACGCCAGCCGGAACTGCGTGTCCTCGCGCACGGGCAGCTTCGCCTCGCGATCCGCGAGCCCGGCCCCGCGCGCGTACACGATCTTGCCGTCGCGCGCGATCACGACGACCGTGCCGACCACCTGCTGCGCGGCGAGCGCCTTGTCGATGACCGCGTCGAGGCGCTTGGCGAGCGCCGGATCCGTGGCCACCGGCGTGGCCACCGGCGTGGCCGCCGGCGTGGCTGTCCGCGGCGAGCTGCACGCGCCCGCGAGCACGGTGAGCGCGGCGAGCGCGGTCGCGAGAATACCGATCTGCTTTGACTGCTTCTGCTGCTTCTGCTGCTTCTTCATTGCGTATCTGCTTCCTTCATCTCTGCTTCTGCTTCTGCTTCTGCTTCTGCTTCTACTTCTGCTTCTACTTCTGCTATGCGGTCGCGATCGCCGCGGCTGCCTCCAGGCCCAGCTCGGCGATCGCGAGCTCGCGCATGCGGAACTTCTGCACTTTCCCGGTGACCGTCGTCGGGAACTCGGTCACGAGCTTCCAGTAGCGCGGGATCTTGAACGTGGCGATCTTGCCGGTGCAGAACGCGGCGAGCTCGGCCTCCGTCAGCGCCGCGCCCGTGCGGGGCCGCACCCACGCCATCACCTCCTCGCCGTACTTCGCGCTCGGCACGCCGATCACCTGCGCCTCGGCGACCGCCGGGTGCGTGTGGAGGTACTCCTCGAGCTCGCGCGGATAGATCTTCTCGCCGCCGCGGACGATCATGTCCTTGATGCGGCCGACGATGTTGACGTAGCCGCCGTCGTCCATCGTGGCGAGGTCGCCCGTGTGCATCCAGCGCCCGGCGTCGATCGCGGCGCGCGTGGCCGCCTCGTCGGCCCAGTAGCCGATCATCACGCTGTAGCCGCGCGTGCACAGCTCGCCCGGCGTGCCGCGCGGGACGATCCTGCCCGTCGCCGGATCGATGATCTTGACCTCGACGTGCGGGTGCACGCGGCCCACCGTCGACACGCGCTTCTCGAGCGGATCGTCGGTGGCGCTCTGCGTCGACACCGGCGACGTCTCCGTCATGCCGTAGCAGATCGTCACCTCGCGCATGCCCATGCGGGACTGCACCGCGCGCATGACCTCGATCGGGCACGCCGCGCCCGCCATCACGCCGGTGCGCAGGCTCGACAGATCGAACGCGCCGAGCTCCGGGTGATCGAGCTCGGCGATGAACATCATCGGCACGCCGTACAGCGAGGTGCAGCGCTCGGCGGCGACCGCCTCGAGGACGAGCCTCGGCTCGAACGCCTCGCCCGGCACGACGACGCACGCGCCCGTCGTCGCGCACGCGAGGTTGCCGATGACCATGCCGAAGCAGTGGTAGAACGGCACCGGCACGCAGACGCGGTCGCGCTCGGTGTAGCGCAGCACCTGCGCGATGACGTAGCCGTTGTTGAGGACGTTGTGGTGCGAGAGCGTGGCGCCCTTGGGGAACCCCGTCGTGCCCGACGTGTACTGGATGTTGATCGCGTCGTCGAACTGGAGCTCGGCCTCGCGCGCCGCCAGCTCCTCCGGGGCGATCCTGGCGCCGCCTTCGAGCAGCGCGCCCCAGTCGTCCTCGAAGACGATCGTCTGCCGCAGGGCGGGGCAGCGGTCCCGCACCTCGGCGAGCATGGCGATGTAGTCGTTGTGGCGGAACGCGCGCGCCAGCGCGAGCACGCTCGTGCCCGACTGCCCGAGCGCGTACGCCAGCTCGGTCGCCTTGTACGCCGGGTTGATGTTGACGAGGATCGCGCCCACTCTCGCCGTCGCGTACTGCAGCACGACCCACTCGAACCGGTTCGGCGACCACACGCCGACGCGATCGCCGCGCCCAACGCCCAGCGCGAGCAGCCCGCGCGCGGCTTCGGTGACCGCGTCCCAGAGCTGCCGGTACGTGGCGCGGTACCCCTGCGATCGCACGACGAGCGCGTCACGCTCGCCGAACCGCTCGACCGTCCGCCGGAGCGCGGCGCCGATGGTGTCGCCGAGCAGCGGCACCTCGCTCGTGCCGTGCGCGTACGACGGCGCTGTCACCGCGCCTCCGCGGCGCGCTTGCACAGACCCAGCTTCGCGGGCATCGCCACGCCGCGAAGCTAGCACGCACCGGCCGTTACCCGCGGCGTGTGCCGGCGCGCGGCCCGCGGCCCGCGTCTACCCGCCCGCGGCTACGCCAGCGCGTCTGCGATGGTAGCCGCGGTGATGGCCTGATCGTGCCAGCGCTCCAGCGTCGCGAGATCGGTGCACGCTTCGATGCGTGCGTCGTCGTCCCTGCTCGCCGTGAGATTTCGGAGCGCTAGCACGCGACGCAGGACGGCACGTGCCCCGTCTACCCGGCTCTCCTCGAGAAGCTGTTGCTTTGTCTGCGGGCTTTGCTCCAGCAGGACCTTGAGGATGTGCTGTCGCCGGGCCTCGATCTCGGGATCGTCGACCTTGCCGAATCTCCAGAGCAGCTCCTCACGAGCCAGTGTCGACATCGGCAGGTATTCTAGCATGGTCGCGATCGCCAATACGACAGAGCGAGTACCTAATATGTGAGTGGCTGATGCCTCATTATGGATGCGCCGTAACTCTGATGCCCAATACGGATGGTATGTAACGGCCAGTGTGTGCTCGCTCACCGAGCGTACACGGCAGGGTCGCCGAACCGGAGGATCCCGTCAGCGGATGGTCCCAGCTGGCCAGCTCCGAGGAGAAGATGCTGCTGGTCCAGCGCTGGTCGCCGGCCGGCTACATCACGATCCTGGCCGCGTCTTCGGCGCAGACCGTGCGCACCGAGCCGTTCGGGCTGATCTCCACGCCGTCGCACGGTGTCCTCGAACGGGCTGCCTTCCAACGAGCGGTGCGGAACGATGCGAAGTGGTTCGCACCAACATGTGCTGGCCGCGCGCCTGCCGACGGCGGTTTTCGCCCGCCGTGGTGGCGGTGCCAGGCGAGCGGTGGCACGCTCCTCGCGTCATGCGGTTCACGCGGCTGAAATTGACGAACTGGCGCAACTTCCGCAGTGCCGACGTGCCGCTGTGTCCGCGCACGTTCGTTGTTGGTCCCAACGCATCGGGCAAGTCGAATCTGCTCGATGCAATCCGTTTTCTCAAGGAGCTGGCCGAACCAGGAGGAGGGCTCCAGCGGGCGGTCGTCGAGCAGCGGGGCGGTCTCAAGGCGATCCGCTCGATCCACGCACGCAATGTCACCTACGTCGGCATTGAGGCAGCTGTGACGGGAGATGATGGTGTGGAGTGGGTCTACGAGCTCCGGATCGCGGAGGGAGATCGCAAGGCTCGCCTGCCGCACGTTGTCAAAGAGACCGTCGAGCGTCGAGCGGGTCTCCCGTCAATGACGCGGGTTCGTAACGTAAGGAACGAGGATCCGGACGAACGAACCCAGACCTGGCTCGAGCAGCGCCTTCAGAGCAAGGATTTTCGTGAGCTTGCCAAGTTCTTTGCATCGGTCGAATACAGCCACGTGGTGCCACAGGTAGTCCGCGAGCAACGCCGGCCAGCCGATCAGTCGCGGCCTCGTGATCCCTACGGCTCCGATCTGATCGAAGACATGGCCACGACACCCATTCGCGAACAGAAGCGCCGGCTTGGCCACATCAACCAGGCACTTCAGGGTGTGCTACCTCAGTTGGTGAAGATCGGAGTCGGGCGTGACAAGGTCGGGCGTCCATACCTCGATGCTCGCTACCAGCACTGGCGAAAACCGAGTGCACGGCAGGACGAGTCGCAATTCTCCGACGGCACGCTGCGTCTTCTGGGATTGTTGTGGACGTTGTCAGGCAAGGGCGGGCCCGTGCTACTCGAGGAGCCGGAGATCTCACTGCACGAGAAGGCAGTGGCGCTGCTACCGGCCTTGCTCCATCGCGTCGTGGCCGCATCGGGGCGGCAGATCATCGTCAGCACTCATTCCCTGTCCCTCGTCAATGATGCGGGTATCGAACCACGCGAGGTAGTGGCCCTTGAGTCCACCCGCGAGGACACGAAAGTTCACATCGGGACCGAATATCCAATGCTAGTCGATATCGCCCGCCAAGGTCAGCCATTCGGTCACGAGATCGTAGGAATGACCGCACCGCCAGAGGTTGACCAACTCGACCTCTTCCTCGCCGAGTAGCAGACCAGGTAAGTTTGTGGAGATCTATTACGCCACCGAAGGTAATGACGATGAGGCGGTTGCGCTCAGGTTGCTAGCTTATGCTGGTCTCAAGGCTGCGCGATCGCCCGGTGCGGTCAACGGCAAGGCAGTGCTGGACGGGAAATTGCCGACGTACGCCCGAACAGCGAGGACGATTCCTTGGCTGATACTGCGCGATCTGGACCATGATGCTCCGTGCCCCGGCCGTCTGATCGAGAACCTGATTCCAGACTGTCCGCCATTGCTGGTGCTGCGAATCGCGGTCCGTGCCATTGAGAGCTGGTTGCTCGCTGATGACATTGGCATCGCGGATTACTTGGGGGTACCCCATGTCAAGGTGCCGCGTCAGCCCGAACAACTCGACTCGCCGAAGATGGAGATGGTCAACCTCGCGCGATACTCGCGGTTACCTGCTGTACGTCGCGACATGGTGCCCGAGGAGGGCGGGGGCCGCATCGCGGGGAAGGCCTACACGCAGCGTCTCGTGACGTTCGCTCGCGAGCACTGGAATCTCGAGCGCGCGAGAGGGCGCAGCAGCAGCCTCGATCGCAGTATTCATGCTCTCGCACGCCTCCAAACGAACGTTAGCGGGGATTGAGCACGGCGTTCGACGAGTTGAACCCGAAAGCAGTGTTACGTGATCTGGCGGAGGCGCATGGGAATCGAACCCACCGTGCCGCCGCTCGCGCGGAGCACCATCGGTTTTGAAGACCGAGGCCGGCACCAGTCCGGCACGCGCTTCCACCGATGAGGCTACACGGGATCGAGGGCGGCGGCTATGACCCGGCGGGAGGAGCGCGGGCGCGGCGGG
The DNA here is from genome assembly GCA_035558535.1 of Kofleriaceae bacterium. Taxonomy (GTDB): domain Bacteria; phylum Myxococcota_A; class Polyangia; order Haliangiales; family Haliangiaceae; genus JABFXX01. The sequence goes on along the minus strand of DATMCI010000036.1, from coordinate 10,611 downwards.
CGCGGCCGTGAGGCCAGTCGGGAGCGAGGCGCGTCGCGCGCGTGTCGCGGGCTGTCGCGGCGGGTTTCGGCGCGAGCGGCGCCGCGCGGCGGGTATAGAGTCGCGCGCATGCGAACCCTTGGAACGATCGCATTCCTGCTCGCTGCGTGCTCGGGGCCAGCGAAGCCGACGGCGGGCACACCGGAGGCGGCCCAGCCGCCGGACGACGATGGCAAGGCCGGTGCGTCGGCGCCGATGCCGGCGGCGAAGCAGCCGCCGATGATGCCGCCGGAGCCGGAGGCAAACGCGAAGCCGGAGACGGCGGCGGAAGCGGCCACGCCGCGCGACGCCGAGCTGGCGGCGAAGGCGGCCGGGTTCATCGACGCGTTCACCAACGGCGAGCCGGTGATGACCCGGGACGGCAAGCGCGTCGTGTTCGTCTCGAACCGCGACGGGCTGCCGCAGCTCTACGTCGCGGACGCCGGCAAGCCGCAGGCGGCGCCGACCCGGCTCCTCACCACGACCCAGCGCGTGACGAACGCGTTCCCGACCAAGGACGGCAAGGCGCTCCTGTTCCAGTCGGACACGGGCGCCGACGAGAACTGGTCGTTCTTCCGCATCGGGCTCGACGGCAAGAACCTGGTCGAGCTGACCCCGGGCGAGCGCCTGAACCGCGACGGCTTCGCCGTCCCCGACGGCGCGCCCGACAAGCTGTTCTTCAGCGCGCGCAAGATGTCCGAGTCGCGGTCGACCGTGTACGTCGCGTCGACCGCGAAGGCCGAGCCGGCGAGGGCGATCTACACCGACGACAAGCCGGCGTTTTTGACCGACGTGTCGAACGACGGAAAGCTCGCCCTGGTGCAGCAGTACCCGTCGCGCGCGGAGAACTACGTGCAGCGGCTCGACACGGCCACGGGCAAGACGCAGCTCCTGTTCCCGACCGATGGCCAGAAGATCACCATCTTCAGCGCCGCGTTCTCCGCCGACGACAAGCTCGTGTACATCGCCACCGACCTCGGCGCGGAGCAGGGGATGATCCTCGCGCTCGACGCCAAGACGGGCAAGGAGGTCGCGCGGCACGCGGTCGCGCCGCCGACGGCGCAGATCAACAGCGTCGTCGTCGCCAAGCGCGGCGGGCTGATCGCGGCCTCGCTCCTGGTCGGCAACCACTCCGAGATCCGGATCCTCGACGGCAAGAAGCTCACCCCGGGCGCCAAGGTCGAGATGCCGCTCGGGCAGGGCGCCGCCACGGCGTTCTCCGAGGACGGCACGCGCCTCGTCGCGCAGTGGTCGACGCCGCGCACGCCGACCGAGGTGTACTCGATCGATCCGCGCACCGGGAAGGCGCTGCCGCTGCGCCAGGAGGAGCGGCCGACGCTCAAGGGCATGCCGGCGATCGAGGCGACGATCGCCGAGATCCCGGCGTTTGACGGCGGCAAGATCCCGACGAACGTCTACGTGCCCGCGGGCGAGCAGGGCAAGCCGCACCCGGTGCTGGTCATCTATCACGGCGGGCCGTCGGGCACGTCCGTGATCCGCTGGAACCCGGGCATCGCGTACTTCCTCTCGCTGGGCTACGCGGTCGCCGAGCCGAACGTGCGCGGCTCCGGCGGCTTTGGCCGCGCGTATGAGGCGGCCGACAACGGCCCGGGGCGGCTCGCCGCGTTCAAGGACATCGAGACGAGCGCGCGCTGGGTCGCCAAGCAGCCGTGGGCCGACAAGAGCCGGCTCGTCGTGTACGGCGGCAGCTACGGCGGCTACACGACGCTGATCGCGCTGTCGCGCTGGCCGGACATCTGGCGCGCGGGCGTCAACCTGTTCGGCGTCGTCAACCTGAAGACGTTCATGGAGACGACGAGCGGCTTCATCCGGCAGGTGTTCCTGCTCGAGTTCGGCGATCCGGACAAGGACGCCGCGTTCCTCGCGTCGATCTCGCCGCTCACCGACGTCGGCAAGATCGTCGATCCGACGTTCGTGTACGCGGGCGCCAACGATCCGCGCGTGCCGCGGAGCGAGAGCGATCTGATCGTGAAGGCGCTCCGCCAGAAGAAGATCCCGACGGAGTACATGGTCGCCGACAACGAGGGCCACTCGCTCGCGCGGCGCGAGAACCAGCTCGAGTTCTACGCGCGCTGCGCGCGGTTCCTCGAGACGCACCTGCGCTGAGGGCGGCTCCGGAAAGCGGCGCAGGCCGCGCGTACCGCCGTCGGGAGGAGCCCGGGCCTTGGCACCGCGGCCCCCGTACCTCGGTGGAGGCAGTGCAGCTCCCGGCGTGCGGATGCGCCCGCGAGCCGGCGCCGAGCCGCCGCCGTCGTCCGGGGCAACGCGCTGATTCTGCAGCGGTCTCCGGGCGCTGGCGCACGCGCGCGCCCGGGCCGCCGCTGCCCGTAATTGAGCCTGACTGCCGGCGGGGCGTCTCCTATACTCGTGCGTAGCTCCGCGATGACGTCGACCGCCGCGCGCCGCCCGAATCGCGTCCACGGATCGTTGATCTGGGCGGCACTGGGTGCAGCGATCGTCATCCACGTGATGGCGGGCGTGATCGTCGCCCTGGCGGTGACGGTCGAGGACGCCCTGGAGCTGCCGGCGCTCGCGGTCCCCGAGCCGCCGGAGGAAGAGGAGATCGCCGCGCTCGAGACGACGTGCTCCGGCGACGCGCGGCTCGCCGCGGTCGCCCGCGGCGCCCTGTGCCTGGGCCCGTGGGGCAGGGACGTCGAGCGCTGCCTCGAAGAGGCCGAGCTCATGATGCGGGTGGACCTCTCGGGGTGCCGCGTGCGCAACGAGCCGCTCGCCTCCGTGGCGGTGGTGCCGCAGGCGCAGCTCGAGAAGATCCCGCCGATCGATCCCGAGCAGCTCGTCGAGGAGCTGCAGCAGCTGGAGAAGCAGCCCCCGCCGCCGCCGCCCCCGCAGCTGCAGCCCGAGCAAGCGCCGCCGCCGCCCCCGCCGCCGCCGCCGCCGCCCCCGCCGAAGCAGCAGCAGGTCGTCGAGACCGTGAAGCCGACCGCGGAGAAGGCGCCGGACAACGCGCGGTTCGTCTCCGAGTACGACACGAGCGTCGAGAAGCAGAAGGTGGCGCGCGGCGCGGTCGCCGAGACGATGGTCGCCAAGAGCAAGCCCGCGGAGCTGACCCCGAAGGACAAGCCGAAAGACGAGCCGTCCGTCCAGAAGCAGCAGGAGGACAAGCTGCCGGGGCAAAACGATCGCGCGCCCGACGTGAAGGGCAAGCTGTCGATGCGCGCGCCCGGGGCGGCCGCGCAGAGCCACGAGGCGCCGCAGGAGGCGCGGACGCAGGGCACGCAAGGGGGCTCGAAAGGGCCGATCGTCGCCGACGGCTTCGTCCCGCGCAGCGGCGATCACGCGATCGAGCAGCAGCGCCGCGATCCGGGCGAGAAGACGAAGGGCCAAAGCGGCGCGGGCGGCGGCGCGCCGCGCGTGCCGGATCTCAAGCCGACGCAGGAGATCCTCGAGCGCGCGCTGGGCGGCGGCTCCGTCGATCACCTCGAGGAGGTGGAGAGCGGCGACGAGACGATGCTGAGCTCGAAGCGGTGGATCCACGCCGGCTTCTTCAACCGCCTGAAGAAGCAGGTGGCGATGCAGTGGGATCCGCAGACGGTGTGGCGGCGGAGCGATCCGATGGGCAACCGCCACGGGTTCAAGACGCGCGTCACCGAGGTGCGCGTGAGCCTGTCGCCGAAGGGCGATCTCGTGCAGATCGTGGTGATCACGCCGTGCGGCGTCTCCGAGCTCGACGACGAGGCGCTGCGCGCGTTCCGCACCGCGGCGCCGTTCGTGAACCCGCCCGAGGGGCTGGTGAAGGACAACCTGATCACGTTCATGTTCTCGTTCCATTTCGAGATCGGCCGATCGAGCACGGCGTGGCGCGTGCCCCGGATGTAGCGGGCGGCGGGTCGCCTGGCTGATCGGGCAGCGGGGCCGCGCCCGCTGGCAGCGGGACCGCGCCGGTCCGGGGAAGAAAGCGCCGTAAACCTCCGGTAGACAGATTCTCTTGCCCTGAAAACTACGCCTGTAGTAATGCTACGAGGGACGTCGTAACCATGGCCCGCTCTCCCGATCTGACGACCGCCGAGCTCCGCGTCATGAAGGCGCTGTGGGAGGTCGATCGCGGCTCGGTGGCCGATGTGCGCGCCGAGCTGGCCCGCCGCGGCCAGGAGCTCGCGTATACAACGGTCATGACGCTCCTGGGGAGGCTCGCGGCGAAGGGCGCGGTGGCGGTGGATCGGGCGCGCGAGCCGTTCCTGTACCGCGCCGCGCACCGGCGCGAGTCGGTGCTGCGCGATCGGCTGCGCGAGTTCGTGCGCGAGGTGTTCGACGGCGAGGCCGACTCGCTGGTGCTAAACCTCGTCGAGGACGAGTCTTTGACGCGCGCCGAGCTGCGCGCGATCGAGAAGCGGATCGCGGAGGCGGAGCGCGGCGACAGCGGCAAGGAGCGCAAGCCGTGAGCGCGCTCTTCGAGGCGGGCCTGGTGGCCAAGACCGCGCTCGCGACGCTCGCGATGATGGCGGTGCAGGGGACGCTGCTCGGCCTCGCGGCGTTCGTCCTCGTGCGCGGCGGCCGGCTGCGGCCGGCGTGGCAGGCGGCGGTGTGGCTGGTCGTGCTCGTCAAGTTCGTCTTGCCGTGGGGGCCGGCGCTGGCCTGGTCGCTCGCGGATCTGATCGCGATGGTGCGGGGCGGCGGAGCTGCGGCGCCGCTGCCGGCCGCGGTGCTGGCGCGACCGGTGGCGGCCGCGCCAGCGGGCTCCATCGCGCCGGCGCTCGGCTGGCTCCTCCTCGCGGCGATCTGGCTCGCCGGCGCGCTGGTCGTCGCGCGGCGCTCGCTCGCCGCGTACCGGGGGGCCCTGGCCCTCGCCCGGGCCGCCTCGCCCGCGCCGGCCGAGGCGCAGTCGCTGCTCGCGCGGCTGGCCGCGGGCGTCCGCGTGCGCACGCCGCGGCTGGTCGTCGGCGACGCGGCCACCGGGCCGTACGTCGTCGGCTCGCTCCGCCCGATGATCGTCGTGCCCCCGGCGCTGCTCGACGAGCCGGCGCTGCTCCGGCCGGCGCTCCTGCACGAGCTGGCGCACATCCGGCGCCGCGACGTGCTGGGCCGGTTCGTCCAGGTGCTCGCCCGTGCCGCGTTCTGGTTCCTCCCCGTCGTGCGGATGGCCAGCAGGCGCCTCGAGCTGGCGCGCGAGGCCGCGTGCGACGCGTGGGCGCTCGAGGCCGGCGAGATCTCGCGCCCGGCGTACGCGCGCCTCCTCGTGCAGATGGCGCAGCTGCGCGCCACCGCCGGCGCGCCCGCGCTCGCGGCGCCGCGCACGCTCGACGCGCGCGTCCGGGCCGTGCTCGGCCCGGCGGCGAGCCCGCGCGTGGGCCTCCTGCACCGCGCCGCGCTGCTCGGCTGGATCGCGCTGGCGCTCGGCGGCGCCCGCTCGGCGGCCGCGCGCGGCCAGGCCGAGGTCTGCGTCTACACGCCCGAGGTGGCCGAGGCCCTGCGCCAGGCGCACCCGGACGCGGACATCGACGGCGATGGCTTCCTGACGCGCGAAGAGGCCTGCGATTACCAGGCGGCGCTGCGCCGGCGGATCTCCGCGGGCGAGATCGCCCGAACGAGCGAGAGCCAGCCGGAGCTGCTGGTCGAGCCGCTCTGCTGCAACTGCGAACCGAGCAATGGTGCTTTCACGGCGTCTCCCGGGCCCTCCGGCGAGAGCTGCGACCGAGTCGAAGAAGGAGTGGATCGATGAAGAAGCTTGTCTTGTTGAGCGTGGTGCTCGCGGCGTGCCAGTCCGACACGAAGAACCTCGAGAAGAAGATCGATGATCTGAACAAGAAGCTCGACACCATGATCGCGCGCGGCGGTGCCGGCGCGGCCATGCCGCGCCCCCAGCAGCGGCCCGAGCCGGACCGCGCCAAGACCTACGCGGTGCCGGTCGACGGCGATCCAGCCGAGGGCCCGGCCGACGCCAAGGTCACGCTCGTCAAGGCGTACGACTACGCGTGCGGCTACTGCGAGAAGGTCCGCCCCACGCTCGACCAGCTGAAGCAGAAGTACGGCAAGGATCTGCGCATCGTCTTCAAGCAGCTCGTCATCCACCCCAAGAACGCGATGGTGGGCGCGCTGGCGTTCTGCGCGGCGACCAAGCAGGGCAAGGGCATGGAGATGGATCGGCTGATCTGGGACAAGGGCTTCAACGCCCGCCAGCTCGATCTGACGGACGTGCCGCTCACGCAGCCGGCGCAGCCGGCCCCGGGCCAGGCCGCTCCGGGCCAGCCGCCGGCCCCGGCGCCCGCGCAGACGGTCAAGTGCTGGGATCACCCGGATGGCTGCAAGAACGTCTACGGCTACGCGGCCGAGCTCGGCCTCGACATGAACAGGTTCAAGGCCGACATGAAGGACGAGTGCACGAAGCTCGTCGCCAGCGACGGCCGCCACCTGTCGCAGTTCAGCGTCAGCTCGACGCCGGCGTTCTTCATCAACGGGCGCTTCCTCTCGGGCGCGCAGCCGATCGAGCAGTTCAGCAACCTCATCGACGAGGAGCTGAAGAAGGCCAACGAGCGCATCGCCGCCGGCACGCCCGCCGCGTCCTACTACCAGCAGTGGGTCATGGACAAGGGCCTGAAGTCGCTGCAGCAGTAGCGCGTCTTCGATGAAGATCTTCGTGGTCTTTCCCCTGGCGGTGGCGGCCGCGTGCCACTCCGGCGGGCGGAGCGTCGAGAGCAGCGGCCAGGCGCAGACGCAGGCGCAGGCGCTGGTGCAGGCGGAGGACGCGCGGCGCGCCGAGGAGGCGCGGGCGGCCCAGGCGGCCCAGGCGGCGCAGGCTGCCCAGGCTGCGAAGATCGCCAGCATCGAGGCCAAGCTCGACGAGCTGAACAAGAAGCTCGACACGCTGATCGCGCGCGGCGCCTCGGCGCCGGCGCGCCCGCCGCGGGTGGAGCCGGATCGGTCCAAGGTCTACGCGGTCCCGATCGAGGGCAACCCGTTCGAGGGGCGCGCGGACGCCAAGGTCACGCTCGTCAAGGGCTACGACTACGCGTGCGGCTACTGCGAGCGGAACCGCAGCACCATCGACGAGCTGAAGCAGAAGTACGGCAAGGATCTGCGCGTCGTCTACAAGCAGCTCGTCGTCCACCCCAGGAACGCGATGGTGGGCGCGCTGGCGTTCTGCGCCGCGTCCAGGCAGGGCAAGGGCATGGAGATGGATCGGCTGATCTGGGACAAGGGCTTCCATACCCGCCAGCTCGATCTGACGGACGTCCCCCTGCCGCGTCAGCCCGGCCCTGACACGCCGCTGCTCGATCCGGGGCAGACGACGGTCAAGTGCTGGGAGCATCCGGACGGCTGCAAGAACGTCTACGGCTACGCCGCCGAGCTCGGCCTCAACCCCAAGAAGTTCAAGGCCGACCTCAAAGGGGACTGCGTCTCGTCGGTGGCCAATGACGGCCGGCAGCTCGCCCAGTTTGGCGTCAGCGCGACGCCCGCGTTCTTCATCAACGGGCGCTTCCTGTCCGGGGCGCAGCCGACCGAGGTGTTCACCGCGCTGATCGACGAGGAGCTGAAGAAGGCGAGCGAGCGGATCGCCGCCGGCACGCCAGCTGCCGCCTACTACCAGAAGTGGGTCCTCGAGCAGGGCCAAAAGTCGCTGGCGCCATAGCTCGCGCGCCGTCCCGTCGCCGTTCTCCGCGGGCGCGGTTATCGTGAGGGCCGTGGCGCGCCGCACCGAGATCCCGGACCGGAACTGGGTCAACATCCAGTGGCTCGCGCGGGTGCGCTGGGCGCAGACGGCGGGGCAGGCGGCGACGGTGCTGGTCGGCCAGTTCGTCCTCGACGGCCTCCTGCCGATCACGTCGCTGTTCCTCGTGATCGGCACCGGCCTGGTCTCGAACCTGGGGCTCGAGCTGTACTTCTTCGGCGATCGGCGGCGAGAGGGCGCGCCGACGCGCACGGTCCACGAGTGGCAGCTCGCGCTGCTCATGATGATCGACGTCGCGATCCTGACGGGGCTCCTCTACCTGACGGGCGGGCCGCACAACCCGTTCGGCCTGCTCTACGTCGTGCAGATCGCGCTCGCCACCGTGCTGCTCCGCGCTGGCTGGGCGTGGATCCTCTCGGGGCTGTCGGTCGTGAGCTTCGGGATCCTCCTGGTCGCGCACGAGCCGCTGGTGATCTCCGAGGCCAACCGCGCGATCGGCGCCTGGGTCGCGCTCGGCGTGGCGTCGGCGTTCGTCGGCTACTTCCTGCTGCGCATCACCGGCGCGCTCGCCGAGCGGGATCGCGAGCTGACGCAGGCGCGCGGGCTCGCGGCGCGCCAGGAGCGCCTCGCGTCCCTGGCCACGATGGCGGCCGGCGCGGCGCACGAGCTGTCGACGCCGCTCGGCACGGTGGCGCTCGCGGCGAAGGAGCTCGAGCGCGCGCTCATGAAGGCGAGCGGCGAGGAGGCGGCGGCGCCGGCGTGGACGGATCTCGTCGGCGACGCGCGGCTCATCCGCGAGCAGGTGGGCCGGTGCCGGACGATCCTCGAGCAGATGGCGCAGGGGGCCGGCACCGTCGGCGAGAGCGTGGCCGCGTGCACCGTCGGCGAGCTGCTCGAGGAGACGATGGTCGGGATCCGCCCGGCGCCGACGGTGCACCGCGACGTGGGGGCGGAGCTGTTTCGCTCGTCCTTGCGGCTGCCGCGGCGCGCCGTCAGCCAGGCGCTGCGCTCGCTCGTCACGAACGCGCAGGACGCGTCGCCGGCCGGCGCGTCGGTGGTGGTCTCCGTCTGGGCGTCCGGCGATGACGCGCTCGCGCTCTCGATCCGCGATCGGGGGGCGGGGATGCCGAGCGAGGTCCTGGCCCGCATCGGCGAGCCGTTCTTCACGACGAAGGCGCCCGGCCGGGGGATGGGCCTCGGCCTGTTCCTGGCGCGCGCCGTCATCGAGGGCGTGGGCGGAACCCTGCAGATCGACTCGAAGACGGGGGAGGGGACGGAGGTCCGGGTGACCTTGCCGACCGACGTGACGCCGCGCGAGGCGCCTGCGACATCTTCGCGCAGTGCGGTGCCCCGGTCGGTGGTATCCAAGCCCGCATGAGCAGCGCGGAGCAGAAGCCGTCGATCCTGATCGTCGACGACGACGAGGTCTACCGGAACCGGCTGGGGCGGGCGTTCGTCGACCGCGGCTACGACGTGCGGACGGCCTCCGACTACGACACGGCGGTGGCGGCGGCGACGGAGGACTCGCCGGAGCTGGCGGTCGTGGACTTGAAGATGCCGGGCAAGAGCGGGCTCGAGCTGGTGAAGGCGCTCGCGGAGATCGATCCGTCGACGAAGACGGTGGTCCTGACGGGCTACGGCAGCATCGCGACAGCGATCGACGCGGTGCGGCTCGGCGCGACGTACTACCTGTCGAAGCCGGCCGACGCCGACGACATCATCGGCGCGTTCGCGCGCGGCGAGGCGCCGCCGCTCGAGCCGCGGCCGCCCGACTCCGGCGACTACAAGGCGCCGTCTCTGGCGCGCGCCGAGTGGGAGCACATCAACCGCGTGCTCTCGGACGCGGGCGGGAACATCTCCGAAGCGGCGCGCCGGCTCGGCATCCACCGCCGGAGCCTGCAGCGCAAGCTGCAGAAGTACCCGCCGAGCAAGTAGCGCGCGGGGCCGGCCGACACGTTCTAGGGAAATCGTCGGCGATTCCGCGTCGCAGCTGCAAGCCAGCATCGCAGCCGCAAGCCAGCATCGCAGCCGCCTGCCTGCGTCAACTTGACACCGCGCAGGGCGTCGCCTCGACGCATCCATCGAGCATGAACACTCGGACGTGGCGCACGTGGAAGGTTTTCGCTGTGGGGCTGGCTTCGATCGCCGGGGTTTTCCTGCTCTTGCAGCTCGTGCCGTACGGTCGCACGCACTCGAATCCGCCGACGGTCGCCGAGCCGGCGTGGGACTCGCCGCGCACCCGCGAGCTGGCGGTCCGCGCCTGCTTCGACTGCCATAGCAACCAGACCCGGTGGCCGTGGTACGCGAAGGTCGCGCCGTTCTCGTGGGCCGTTCAGTTCGACGTCGAGGTCGCGCGCAGCGTCATCAACTTCTCGGAGTGGAACCGCCGCTACGCGCTCGATGGCTACGCCGGCCGCCGGACGAGCAGCGGCATGATGCCGCCGAGCAAGTACCGGATGGCGCACCCTGAGGCGAAGCTCACGCCGGCGGAGCGAGTGGAGCTCGCGCGCGGGCTCGAGGCGACGCTCGGCGGGCCGGACCAGGAGTGGGTGCCGTGAGCAGCCACTGGCACCGCTTCGTGAGGGATGTCTCGACGCCGAAGGGTTAGCGGCGGTAGCGTGTGTTACGAGGCGGCCCTGTTGATGGGATTTGAAGCGGCCTGAGCGATGGGCATCGCTTTGGTGCCGGTGCTCCGGCATGCCAGCGATGGGCATCGGCGCAGTGCCGGTGCTCGGGCATGCCAGCGATGGCAATGGAGTCCTGCCGTGAGGACGTCGAACCGAGAGAGCAAGCGAGCGCGGGACGAATGACGCCGTCGCTCGCGCCAGTCGTCAGTCGCGCTCGCGGGTGTCGGCCTCGATGACGTGGGTGACGACGTCGCGCTCGACGAGCTTGCGCTTCTTGCGCGCGGTCTCGCGGAGCGCGGCGGCGGCGAGCCGGTCGAGATC
>DATMCI010000035.1:0-29885 GCA_035558535.1 Kofleriaceae bacterium | reverse complement strand
CGCCGGCAGGCCCTCGATCGGATCCGCCCCCACGGTCGGCAGCGTCTTCTTGCCGTTTCCGTTGCCGTTCTTACCGTTGCCGTTCGAGCCGTCGCTCATGCTGTCTCCCTTCGCGAGCATTACCTCGATCAGGTTCTTGGGGTCGCACCGTCGTGCCTCTCAGCCTCCCGCCGCCGCGTGCTACCGCGCCGGCGAGAAGCTCCCCCGCTGTGGATGGTAGTTCGTCTGAGGGGCGGACCGTACCGCGCGCACGATCAGAAGACCAGGACCCTGGTACGCTCCGGCTCGTGTCGCTACCGCAGAGCTTCGGGCGATATCGCGTGACCGGGAGCCTCGGCGCGGGCGCGATGGGCGAGGTGCTGTCCGCTGTCGACGAGCTGCTCGGCCGTGAGGTCGCCGTGAAGACGCTCAAGGGCCGGAGCTCGGGCCTGGCGGCGCGCATCGCCGACGAGCGGTTCCGCCTCGAGGCGCGGGCGATCGCGCAGCTGACGCACCCGAGCGTCGTCCAGGTCTACGATCTGGATCTCCAGGCGGATCCGCCGTACCTGGTGATGGAGCGGGTCGCGGGGCCGTCGCTCAAGGATCAGATCGCCGACGGGCCGCTGCCCGAGCGCGAGGTGCGCGCGCTCGGGATCCAGATGGCGAACGCGCTCGCCACGGCGCACGCACGCGGCGTCGTGCACCGCGACGTGAAGCCGGCCAACATCCTCGCCGCGGGGCCGGGGACGTGGAAGCTGGCCGACTTCGGCGTGGCGCACGTCCCCGACTCGTCGCTGACGATGACGGGCCAGTTCGTCGGCTCGCCGGCGTACGCGCCGCCCGAGGCGCTCGTCCGCGGTCAGCTCGGCCCCGAGGGCGACGTCTTCAGCCTCGGCGCGACGCTCTACCAGGCGGCGGCCGGCGAGTGGCCGCGCGCCACGCAGGAGGTCCGCGGCCTGCTCGCGCCGATCCCGCCGCTCTCGAGCATCGCGCCGGGCGTGGCGCCGGATCTGGCGGCCGCGATCGATCGCGCGGTCGCCGTGGATCCGAGCGCCCGGCCGACCGCCGCGGAGCTGGCGCTGGCGCTCGCGATGGTGCCGGGCATGGCGACGCCGCCCGCCGGGGTGGCGGCCGTGTCGATGCCGATGCCGGGGCAGGCGCCGGGGTGGACGCCGACTCCCGTGCCGGGGTCGATCCCGACGCCGGTGCCGGGGTCGATCCCGACCGGCACCGCGACGGGCCCGGTGGGCGTCGTGGGCGCCGTGGGCGCCGTGGGCGCGTTGGGCTCGGCGACGTCCATCGGCTGGACGAGCTCGACGTCGAGCGGGACGTCGCCGCCGCTCGGCGCGCGGGCAGAGACGGGCGCGCCGGTGCCGGGCGCCGCGGATACGAGCGGGGCGATGGCGACGGGCGCGAGCGGGGCGATGGCGACGAGCGCGGGCGCGGGCGCGAGCGCGGCGAAGTTCCGCTGGAAGCATGCCGTCGCCGGGATCGTGACGCTGCTCGCGATCCTCGTGATCGCGATTGCCCGGAGCTCGCCGTCCGCGCCCTCGGACGCCAAGCCCCTCGATCCCAGCAAGGTGTTCGATCCCGGCCCCGCTGGCGGCGGCGGCGGCGGCGAGCGCGACGAGCGTGGCGGCCGCGGCGACGAGCCCGACGAGTCCGGCGAGGTGCCGCGCGTGATCGAGGCCCACCCGCCGCCGATCACCTCGCACGAGGCCGCCAAGGACTGGCGCAAGGTCATCGAGAAGCTGCAGCGGCAGCAGTTCCGCGACGCGCGCATGAAGCTCGCCGAGTGGGAGACCAAGCACGGCCCGACCGACGAGACGAGCCGCCTCGCCAAGCAGCTCGACGCCGTCCTGCGCGCGCAGGGCCGCGGCGGCCGCGACCGCGAGGACGACTAAGATCCGCCGCAGCAGCTCTGACCGGTGCAGTGCCGTGCCGATCCGTCAGGGTTGAATCCGCTATCGACCGAGGCGAGACCGTCGCCGACGGTGAGCACGCTCCAACTTGATTTCGCCGAGAGTCGCCCCGACGGCACTGCCAACTGGATTTCGCCGAGAGCCGCCCCGACGGCACTGCCAACTTTGATTTCGCCGAGAGCCGCCCTCGGCGCCATCCGCCAACTTGATTTCGCCGAGGGTCGCGCACGACGCGCTGAGAGCAGGGAGTCTGTTCCCATGCGAGCGCTTGTGTGTTGCAGTGACGGCTGTCGGGCGCTCGGTAGCCGGACCGAGTGGGAGCTCACGGGACTCGCATCGTGAGGCTGTGCCCCTCAGCCCACCTCAGCCCCCGTTCTCTCTTGGCGCTTGATTCAGGGCTAGCTCTTGCGACAGCTCGACGCGTCGCGGACGCAGGTGTAGCCCGGGGGCGAGATCAGCGGCGGGATCGTGTGCGGCGCGCAAGTGACACCGTGCGGGACGGCCTTTGCCGCCAGACATATCGCCCCCGTCGTGCACCCGTTCTCGACACGGACCAGCTCCCCCTTGGGCAGGCGATCCGCGGCCACCACGCTGAAGCGGCCCTGCGGATCCTTCGCGACGAGCGCGCAGCCGGCCCACTCGTCGCAGATCATGGCCGGGAGGCACTGGTGCTCCGTGAGCGGCGCGGCCTCGCTCGGCTGCGGGCCGCCGCCGGGAGGCGTCGAGACGCCATGAGGGCCATCGCCGCGGCACGCCGCGAGAGACAGCAACACCACGGCCGGAAGCTTCACCATGCAAACAGCATCGGAGCCCCCTGTGAGGCCCGTCAAGACATGCCTCGCTGCGCGGCCGGCGGGGGCTTCGCGGCGGCCTGCGACAGCGACCGCGGCGTGCGCGCGGGCCGTGTCATGCGCCGTGAACGGCGGCGGGTTCCCGCGGCGCGGCCGGGCGGCGATCGTGGAAGGATGGGAATGTCTCGAGGCTCCGCGGGCGAGATCAACGTGACGCCGCTGATCGACGTGCTGCTCGTCCTGCTGATCATCTTCATGGTCGCGATGCCGATCCTCCTGCGGATGCAGACGATCGAGCTGCCGCCGTCCGAGCCGGACACGGCGCCGAGCGGGACGGCGATCGTGCTGCGGCTGCACCCGGACCTCACGGTGTCGATCGAGGACGGCGCACCGATCGCGCGCGCCGACCTGCCGGCGGCGCTGCGCGGCAAGGCGGTGGGCGCGGCGGCCGTGTTCGTGGACATCGACGACACGGTTCCGTGGAGCGAGGTGATCGCCCTCGTCGACACCGTGCAGGGCAGCACCGACGGCGCGCGCACCGCGGTGCGGATGCGCGAGGCGCCCGCCGGCAGAGAGTGACGGCCGGCGCGCTCGAGATCGGCGGCCTGCGACAGCGACCGCGGCGCGCGGCGCGCGGCGGCGGCGATCAGCCGCTGCGGCGATCAGCCGCCGCGCATGGCGGCCGCGCGCTCGGCGATGAGGCGATCGATGTGCGCGCGCAGCTCGCCCTTGCCATCGAGCTCGACGAGCTTCTCCATCTGCGCGGAGCGCGCGCCCTGCTTGCGCAGCGCCGCGTAGACCCGGACGGTCGCCTCGACGCCCGCGCGCAGGTCGTCGTCCTTCTTCCCCGACCGCAGCTGCGAGGCGGTGCTCCCGCCCATGTACGCCGCGAGCATGTGCTGCTTGAGGGCGTCGTCGATCTCCTCCGTGACCCACGGCGCCACCTTCTCGTCGAGGACGACCATGATCTTCGAGCTGGTCGCCGCGAAGACCATGATCCGCTGCGGCGCGTCCGGGGGCGCCTCGGACGGCGACGCCAGGTAGCGCTCGATCAGGTCCAGGATCTCGCGCTCCTGGGGCGTGAGCTGCGCCTGCGCCTGTGACGCCGGCACCGACGCCGGGCCGGGCCCTGCCTCGGGCCCGGCCGTGCTCCGCGCCGACGACGATCCTCCGCAACCGAACGCAGACAGCGCCAGCAGCACCACGAGCCCGAGCTTCACCATTGCCGCAGCATAGGCGAGGATCGACCATACACGCGACCATGCACGCGACCGAGGAGCACGTGACCCTGCCCGATGGGATCCGCCTGTACGCCCGCATCGTGGACCCGCCCGCGGTCACGGCGGAGCCGACGACGGTGATCATCCCCAACGGCATCGTCTATCTCGACGACTTCGCGCCCGCGCTGCCGGGGCACCGCATCGTCGCGTACGACCTGCGCAACCGCGGCGCGTCGGACGCGGCCCCGGGCGCGCGCGGCGTCCCCGACGACATCGAGGACCTCGAGCACCTGCGCGCGGCGCTGGGCATCGGACGCAGCGCGACCCTGGGCCACTCGTACGTCGGGCTCGTCGCGGCGCTGCACGCGATGCGATACCCGGGCGCCATCGCCCGCCTCGTCATGATCGGCGCGCCCCCGCCGGATGCGGCGGCGACCTACCCGCCGGAGCTCGCGTACTCCGACGGCGTGCAGGCGGCCGCGTTCGCCGAGCTGGGCCGGCTGCAAGCAGAGCGCGAGCACCACGACCCGGTGGCGTTCGCCCGCGCCGCGTGGGACGCGCTCCGCCCGCTGTACGTCGCCGATCCAGCGAACGCCGCGAAGATCCGGTGGGACCGCGCCGAGCTGCCGAACGAGCGCGCGTTCCTCGGCTACTGGATGGCCACGGTGCTGCCCTCGATCCAGGCGCTGCACCTGGGGCCCGAGGACTTCGCGCGGCTCACCGCCCCCGTGCTCGTCGTGCACGGCCGGAAGGACCGGAGCGCGCCGTTTGGCGCCGCGCTCGACTGGCTGGGCAAGCTGCCAGCGGCGCGCCTCCTCGAGGTGCCGGAGGCGGCGCACGCGCCGTGGCTCGAGGATCCATCGGTGCTCCCCGCGATCGCGGCGTTCCTCGGCGAAGGCGGGACGGCGTAATACACGCCCACCGCGCGAGGCGGCGATACGCTCCGGGGCCCATGGCGCAACACGGAGATCCGGCCAGCGATCCGACCCTGACGCCGAGCCAGGTCCAGGGACCGCGGGAGACGGTCAGCGAGGACGACACGAGCCCCCGCGGCGGCGCGGCGGGCCCCCGCGCGTCCCTGCCGGGCTACGAGGTCGCCGGGCTGATCGGCCGCGGCGGGATGGGCGAGGTCGTCCTCGGCCGCGATCGCGAGATCGGCCGCGAGGTCGCGATCAAGCGGCTGCACGACGCGCACGGATCGGCGGACGCGGTCGCGCGCTTCTTGCGCGAGGCCCGGATCCAGGCGCGCCTCGAGCACCCGGCGATCGTCCCGGTGCACGAGCTGGGGCGCGACGCCGACGGGATGCCGTACTTCACGATGAAGCGCATCGGCGGCGTCACGCTCGCCGAGCTGCTCGACGCGCCGGCGGCGCCGCAGCTCCAGCGAGTGCTGCGCGCGTTCGCCGACGTCTGCCGCGCGATCGACTTCGCGCACACGCGCCGCGTCGTGCACCGCGATCTGAAGCCGTCCAACATCATGCTCGGCGATTTCGGCGAGGTCTACGTGCTCGACTGGGGGCTCGCGCGCGTGATCGGCGACGACGAGGCGGCGGCGATGGCCCAGGACGTGATCAGCCTCGACGGCACGACCCAGGCGGGCGCGGTGCTCGGCACGCCGGGCTACATGGCGCCCGAGCAGATCGAGGACGCCCGCGGCGTCGGCGTCGCGGCAGATGTCTACGCGCTCGGCGCCATCCTGTTCGAGATCCTCGCGGGCGAGGCGCTGCACCCGCGCAGCGGTAAAGCCCTGGCGAGCACGCTCGCCGGGACCGACGGCGCACCGGGCCGCCGCCGCCCGGACCGCGGGATCGCGCCGGAGCTCGATCAGCTGTGCACCGCCGCGCTGGCCCGCGAGCCGGGCGCGCGGCCGACGGCGCGCGAGCTCGCCGACCGGCTCGACGGCTACCTCGACGGCGACCGCGATCTCGAGCACCGGCGCCGGATCGCGGCGCAGGAGGTCTCCGCCGCGCGCGAGGCGCTGGCGTCGGGGCAGGCGGCGCGCCGCGCCGAGGCGATGAAGGCGGCTGGCCGCGCGCTCGCGCTGGATCCGGAGTCCCGCGCCGCCGCGGACCTCATCACGGCGCTGATGCTCGAGCCGCCGCGCGAGGAGCCGCGCGCGCTGCGCGCCGAGCTCGACGCGAGCGCGACCGCCGTCCAGCGCCGCCACGGCAAGGCCGCGACGCTGTCACTGCTCGCGATCCTGGGGTTCCTCGCGATCTGCGCGTGGAACGGCCTCTACAGCTGGCCGGTGCTCGGCGGGCTCGCCGCGTTCACGCTGGTCCTCGCGAGCGCCGCGCTCCAGGTGTCGCGCCGCGCGATGACCGCGCGCGAGATGCTGCTCGTCACGTGCGGCAACGCGCTGCTCGTCGCGCTCCTGTCGCGGACGTTCGGCTCGCTCATCATCGTGCCGAGCGTGACGTGCGTGATGGCGCTCTCGCTCACGTCGTACCCGCAGAATATCGATCGGCCGAAGGTCGTGATCGCGCTGCTCGTGGGGAGCTGGCTCCTGCCGGTCCTCCTCGAGTGGGCGGGCGCGCTCGAGGCGACCTGGCGGGTCACCGGCGGTGCCGTGGTCTCCACGTCGTCGCTGGTCCGGATCGGCGGCGCGCCGACGACGGCGCTGCTCGTCTTCGCGCACGTCACCACGATCGTCGTGATCGGCCTGTTCGCGCACGCGCTCGCCGCGTCGCGCCGCGACGCCCAGCGCCAGGTCGAGATCCAGGCCTGGCACCTGCGGCAGCTCCTGCCGTCGTGAGCGCGGGCGCGAGCTGCTGTGGCGCTCAGCGCTCGATCAGGATCAGCAGCGAGCGGGGGGCCAGATCGTACGTCGTCACGGTGAGCAGATCCTCGGCGCCGGGATCGGTGAAGTTGCCGCGCGACTCCATCCACGGCGCGGTGTCGCCGACGCGGTACCAGGACTTGCCGGCGCGCGGCGTGGGCAGGCGCGCGGTCACGGTGCCAGACCAGCCGTTGTAGGCGACGTAGATGCTGGCGGCGCTGTCACCGGCGGGCGCGCCGTCGATGCGGAAGCCCAGGAAGTGATTGCCCGCGTTGCTCATGTACGCGCCGTCGCCCTCGACACCCTGATCGGTCAGCCACTGGATGTCCTTGAGGCCGCTCGATCCGACGGCGCCGGTGTAGAAGCCGGCCCGGCGCAGCGCGGGGTGCGCGCCCCGGAACGTGAACAGCCGGCGCGAGAACGACAAGAACTGCGCGTTCGTGGTGGCGTCGGTCCAGTTGAGCCAGTTCTTGTCGGTGTCGAGGTTGTAGGCGTTGTTGTTGCCGTACTGCGTCCGGTACATCTCGTCGCCGCCGGTGAACATCGGCACGCCGGCGGACAGCGCGAGGAACGCCATCGCGTTGCGCGCGGCCTTGCGCTGCATGACGGGATCGCCGCCCTGGTCCCACGAGACGTTGTTGTCTTCGCCGCCGTCAGACGGGCCGTACGGCCACGGCTGCAGGTTGTTCTTCGCGTTGTAGGCGTAGAGGTCGCGGTTCGTGAAGCCGTCGTGCGCGACCACGAAGTTGACGGACGCCCACGGCGCGCGGCCGTCGTCGGCGTAGAGATCGCTCGAGCCGGCGAAGCGCGTGGCGAGCTGGCCGGGGGTCACGGCGTCGACGCCGAGCTTGTTCTGGTCCTTGCGGAACGTGTCGCGGTAGATGCCGTTCCACTCCGACCAGCCGCTCGGGAAGTCGCCGACGCGGTACGTGCCGTCGCCGATCGCCCACGGCTCGCCGATCAGATCGACGCCGCTGCCGCCGCCGGCCGGGCGCGCGCCGACCTCGATGACGGCGCGGTTGAGCGCGTTACTGGGGTTCAGCTTGTCGAAGTTGAAGCAGCCGCGATTGCACGAATTGCCGAGCACCGAGGCGAGATCGAAGCGGAAGCCGTCGAAGCCGAGATCGCCCTTCCAGTACTGCAGCGAGTGGATGATGAGATCCACGGCCATCTGCGTGGTGGTGTTGTAGTTCGCGCCGATACCGGTGTTGTCGTAATAGAACTTGGCGTCCGTGCCGAGCTCGTAGTAGCTCGCGTTGTCGAGGCCGCGGAACGACAGGAGCTGGGCCTTGGTGCCGGTCCCGTCGGCCACGCCGCCCTCGGCGGTGTGGTTGTAGACGACGTCCATGTAGACCTTGATGCCCTGGTCGTGGAACGCCTTCACCATCGCGCGGATCTCGCGCGTCGGGCCGCCGGCCGTCTTGTCGGCCGCGTAGCGGCGATCAGGCGCGAAGTAATTGAGGGTCATGTACCCCCAGTAGTTGTCGTCGGTCGTGTTCGCGACGACGTCGTTTCCGTCGTTGACGGTCTCCTGGATCGGCAAAAACTCGATCGCGGTGACGCCGATCGACTTGAGGTAAGCGGCCTTCTTGCCGGCGCCCGCGTACGTGCCACGCTCGGCGACGGGGACCGACGGATCGTTCTTCGTGAAGCCGCGGACGTGGACCTCGTAGACGACGTCGTCCTTGAGCGCGCGCGTGGGCTTGGTGCCGAAGTCGCCGGCGGCGGTGTCGATCACGATGCTCTTGGGCGCGACGAGCGCCGAGTCGCGCAGGCGATCGGTGGCGCCGGTGTTGTAGATCGTGCCATCCGAGTTCGACGGGTTCGTCGGATCGTGGCTGAGCTCGAGGCCGTACGGATCGAACAGGAGCTTGTTCGGGTTGAAGCGGTTGCCGTTTCCGTCGACGTCGGAGGCGAAGCCGAGCGACGAGCCGGGCGTCCAGCTCGCCGAGTACGTCCAGTTCGGGCCCCACGCGCGGTAGCCGTAGTAGATCGTGCCGCTGAGGCCGCGCGACGCCAGCGTGGCGACGCTGACGGTCGTCGACCAGCGGCCGGTGCCGTCGTTCGTCAGCGCCTGGCGCAGGACCTCCGCCTGGCCCGACGCTGCCTTGTAGATCCACACCTCGATGCGCGTGGCGCGATCCGAGCGGACACGAAACGTGACGTTGCTCTTGGTCGCGTCGTACCGGCCGCCGAGGTTGGAGGCGATGGCGAGCCCGCCGTTCGCGTCGAGATCCGAGTCGTCGACGCTGGCGCAGGCCGAGGTGCCGAGCAGGGCGCAGAGGAGGAAACTGCGGAGGTTCATGGCGAAGCGGAACTTGGCGCATCGGAGCCCGTGTAGGCAACTGTCCGAAACTGACGGAGAAGTGGCTACTCGCGCTGCCACCCAGCGTCGGCGAAGCTTCGAAGATGGCGAGCCGGTGCAAGGAAACGCGGCGTTGGATCGGCGGGCGACGGGCGGCGCGCGTGGCTTCCGTCACAAGTCCGGCGTCTCGGTGCCCCTCTATATAAAGGAGGGCGCGGCGCGTCGAGGATCATCCTCCGGGCGTGGGCGCGGGTGCGGAAGGATCGCCGGCGGCCCGGCGTAGCGCGGCGCGCGCGAGGAGGCGCGTCGAGTCGAGCGCCGGCAGCGGCGAGGTCGCGGCGTCGCCGGCGATCAGCGGCAGCTCGGTGCAGCCGAGCACGACGGCGTCGCAGCCAGAGGCGGCGAGCTGCGCGATGACGGCGCGGAGGTACGCCGCGGCCTCGGGCCGCTGCACGCCGCACACGAGCTCGTCCATGATGATGCGATCGAGCTCGGCGCGCGCGGCGGCGTCGGGGCGCACGAAGCCGAGGCCGCGCGCCGCGAGCGCTGCCGGGTAGACGTCGCTCTCGACGAGCGCGCGCGTCCCGGTCAGGCCGACGCGGCGGAAGCCGCGGGCGGCGGCCTCGGCGGCGACGACCTCGGCGATGTGGAGCCACGGCCGCGGCGAGCGCGCGAGGATCGCGGGGAGCGCGCGGTGGATCGTGTTGTCGGGGCAGATCAGGAGGTCGGCGCCGATCGCGGCGAGCTTCTCCGCCGAGGCCAGCATCAGCGCGCCGACGCCGGCCCAGTCGTCGCGATCGATGCACCGCACGTAGTCGGCGAGCGAGTGCGTGTGCAGCGAGACCTCGGGGTGGGCGTGCGGCCCGAGGAGGTGCGCGCCCTCGAGGCAGAGGGTCCGGTAGCAGAGCGCGGCGCCCTCGGCGGAGCAGGCGACGATCCCGACGTGAAGCGGCGCTGCGGGCGGCGCTGCGGGCGGCATGCGCGGCGCTACGGGCAGACGCCCTCGAGCGAGCGGAACGCCTCGTCGAGAACGGCGGTCATGACCTCGGCGCTCGCGAACCGCTGGTCGGGCTTCTTCGCGAGCGCGCCCTCGACGAGCGCGACGAGCTCGCGCGTGCACCACGGCGCGTTGCCGGTCACCGCGGCGAGCGGGGGCGGCGGGGACTTGGCGTGCGCCTTCAGCATCGCGACGGGATCGTCGAATTCGAACGGCGGCCGGCCGGCGAGCATCTCGTAGAGGATGATGCCGAGCGCGTACAGATCAGCGCGCGTATCGAGGAGCTGGCCGAGCGCCTGCTCGGGCGCCATGTACCGCGGCGTCCCGAACACGATGCCGGTGCTGGTCAGCGCCTCGGCGCCGAACGCGGCGGCCACGTCGCTCGTGAGCTTCACGATGCCAAAGTCGATGATCTTGACCCGCTCCCAGCCGCCCATATCGACGAGCAGGATGTTGTCGGGCTTGAGATCGCGGTGGATGAGGCCCTGCGCGTGCGCGTGCCCGATCCCGGCGAGGGCCTGGCGCGTCAGGACGAGCGCGCGGCGCGGGTGCAGCTCCCCGAAGTCGAGCGCGCGAGAGAGCGGCTCGCCGGTGACCTTCTCCATCACGAGGTAGAGCCGGCCGCCCTCGGTGAACACGTCGACGGCGGAGACCAGGTTCGGGTGATCGAGCATGCGCAGGACGTTGGCCTCGCGCGCGAACCGGCGCGTCACGTCGATGCCCTCGATGTCCTGCACGGGCGCCTTGAGCGCGTACCGCGCGCCGGTGTCGTCCTCGACCTCCATCACGCCGCCCATGCCGCCGCGACCGAGCGTGCTGACGACGCGGTAGCGGCCGATGCGGGTCCCAGGCGGGATCTCGTCTGGCTCGGTCACGGTGCGATGCTACCAACGAACCGCCGCCGCGCCGAGCGCCTAGATGGCGAGCGCGTCGAGCGAATAGAACGCCGCGTCGACGGCGGCGATCATGGCCTCGGCGCTCGGGAAGCGGTGGGCCGGGTCCTTGGCGAGCGCGCCCTCCACGAGCGCCACGAGCTCGGGCGTGCACCACGGCGCGCCGCCGGTCACGTCGCGGAGCGCGGGCACGGGCGCCTTGGTGTGCAGCGCGAGCACCACCATCGGGTTCTTGTGCTCGAACGGCGCCCGGCCGGTGAGCATCTCGTAGAGGAGCACGCCGGTGGCGTAGAGGTCGGCGCGCGCGTCGAGGGACTGGCCGAGCACCTGCTCGGGCGCCATGTACCGCGGCGTCCCGACGACGAAGCCGGCGCTGGTCAGCGCCTCGGCGCCGAACACGGCGGCGACGTCGGTCGCGAGCTTCACGATCCCGAAGTCGATGATCTTGACCTGCTCCCAGCCGCCCATGTCGACGAGCATGATGTTCTCGGGCTTGATGTCGCGGTGGACGAGGCCCTGCGCGTGCGCGTGCCCGATCCCGGCGAGCGTCTGGCGCGTCAAGACGAGCGCGCGGCGCGGGTGCAGCGCGCCGAAATCGAGCACGTCGGCGAGCGACTGGCCGTCGACCTTCTCCATCACGAGGAACAGCCGGCCAGCCTCGGCGAACACGTCGACGGCGGCGATCAGGTTCGGGTGATCGAGCAGGCGCAGCGCGTTGGCCTCGCGCGCGAAGCGGCGCGCCACGTCCTTCCCGCCGACGTCCTGCACGGGCCCCTTGAGCGCGTACCGCACGCCGGCGGCGTCCTCGATCTCGAGCACGTCGCCCATGCCGCCGCGGCCGAGCTTGCCGACCACGCGGTAGCGGCCGATCTGGGTCCCAGGCTCGTACACGGCGGCATGCTACACGAACGAGCGGCCGCGCGGCGGGGGAGGCGGCGTGCTACGAACGGAGCATGGACAAGCTGCCCGTCGTGGGGAACCGGTCGCCAGAGCCGGCCCCGCTCGACATGACGCCGGACGAGCTCGAGGCCGAGATCAAGCGCCTGAAGACCGAGCGCAACGCCGTGATCCTGGCGCACTACTACCAGGAGTCGGAGATCCAGGATCTCGCCGACTTCGTCGGGGACTCGCTGCAGCTCTCGCAGGCGGCGGCGACGACGCAGGCCGACGTCATCGTGTTCTGCGGCGTCCACTTCATGGCGGAGACGGCGAAGATCCTGAACCCGGACAAGATCGTCGTGATCCCGGATCTCGCGGCGGGCTGCTCGCTCGCCGACGGGTGCCCGGCGCCGGTGTTCAAGAAGTGGCTCGAGCAGTACCCGGGCCACACGGTGGTCAGCTACATCAACTGCTCCGCCGAGGTGAAGGCGCTCTCGGACGTGATCTGCACGTCGTCGAACGCGGTGAAGATCGTCAAGGCGCTCGCGGATCAGAAGATCGTGTTCGCGCCGGATCGCCACCTGGGCGCGTTCGTCGCCAAGCAGGCGAACCGGCCAGACCTCGTGGCGTGGCAGGGCACCTGCATCGTCCACGAGACGTTCAGCGAGCGCCGGCTGCTCGAGCTGATGGCGCAGCACCCGGACGCCGAGGTGATCGCGCACCCGGAGTGCCACGAGGGCATCCTGCGGCACGCGAGGCACGTGGCGTCGACGAGCGGCCTCATCGACTACGCGAAGAAGAGCAGCGGGCAGAAGTTCATCGTCGCCACCGAGGCGGGCATCCTGCACAAGATGCAGCTCGAGGCGCCGGGCAAGACGCTGATCGCGGCGCCGCCGGAGGACGAGAGCTGCGCGTGCAACGTGTGCCCGCACATGCGGCGCAACACGCTCGAGAAGCTGTACCTGTGCATGCGCGACCTCACGCCGCGGGTCGAGGTCCCCGAGGCCACGCGCCAGCGGGCGCTCATGCCGATCCAGCGCATGCTCGAGATGTCGCGTTGACCGGGCGAAGCGGGGCGGCCGCGCTGGCGCTCGCGGCGGCCGCGGCACTCGCGGCGTGCGGGCGCGGGGAGACGCGGGCGGGCTCGGGGGCTGCGACGGCGGCGGGGACGGCGGCCGCGCCGGCCGCGCCGGCCGCGCCCGCGCCGAGCGCGCCGAGCGCGCCGAGCGCGCCGGCCGCGGTCATCCCGGCCGAGGCGAAGGAGCTCGTCACGGCGATCGTCGACGACTGGGACGCGACGCGCGCGACGTTGCGCCGCTTCCGCCGCGCGGGCGCGAGCTGGCAGCCGGACGGCGCGCCGTGGCCGGGCGTCGTCGGCAAGAGCGGCGCCGCCTGGGGCGTGGGCCTGCACGGCGCGGGCGCGCCGTCGGGGCGCGACGGCCCGGTCAAGCGCGAAGGCGATGGCCGGAGCCCGGCGGGCGCGTTCGCGCTGCGCAAGAGCTACGGCTACGCCACGGCGCCGCTGGCGGGCGCGCGGCTACCGTACGTCCCGCTCGACGAGCGCTGGCAGTGCGTCGACGATCCGGCCTCGCAGCACTACGACCAGATCCTCGATCGCACGACGGTCACGCCCGACTGGAAGAGCGCCGAGGAGATGCGCCGCAAGGACGAGCTCTACGCGTGGGTCGTCGACATCGCGCACAACCCGGCGCGCGCGCCCGGCGCGGGGAGCTGCATCTTCCTGCACGTCTGGCGCAGCGCCAGCGGAGGCACCGCGGGCTGCACGGCGATGGAGCGGACCAAGCTCGAGCAGCTGCTCGCCACGCTCGATCCATCGGCGGTGTTCGTGCTCCTGCCGCGCGCCGAGTACGCAGCGCTCGCGCCGGCGTGGGCGCTGCCGCCGCCGTGATCGGCGCGGGCGCAAACGTCACGGCAGGAAGCAGTCGTACTGCTCCTGCCGCCACACCTTGCCGTCGCGCAGCTCGATGATGCTGCAGATGTGCGCCCGCATGACGTGGCCAGCCGGCAGCGGCCCGGCGGCGGCGGCGAGCGTGCCCGACCACGCGATCTGCACCGCGGCGCGATCGCCCTCGACGATCATCGCGCGGACCTCGTAGCGCTCGCTCGCGAGGAGCGCCTTGCCGCGCTCGCCGGCCGCGCGCAGCTCGGCGCGGTCATAGCGCTTGCCGGCGGGCGAGATCCGGTTCGGGTGCTCGGTCACCTCCACCTCGGGGTGCAGCCAGCGCGCGACCTCATCGAGATCGTGGCTCTCCACGGCGCGCAGGTACGACAGGACGGTGTCTCGCGTGCTCATGACGGATTTCGATGCTAGCAGGCGCGCGAACGTTGCCCCGGCCGCCCGACCGTCATCCGACCGTCATCCGGCCGCCGTCGCGGAGCGCGGCCGGGACGAGCGAGCTCGGCTCGCCCGTCGACACCAGCCACAGCTGGTGCGCGGCGCGCGTCACCCCGATGTGGAGCAGGTGCCGCGCCCAGTGCTGGTCCGGGTAGCTCTGCGCGTTGACGTCCACCATCACGACGTAGTCGAACTCGAGGCCCTTGACGTGCGCGACGTCGGTCACGTCGACGCCGGGCTGGAAGTTGAACTCGTCGCGCCGCACGCGGCGGAGCGCCGGCACCTCGGCGCGGCGCAGCCCCTCGAAGTACGCGTCGGCCTGCTCGGCGTGGCGCGAGATCACGGCGCACGACGCGGTCGGCTCGCGCGCCATCAGGTTGCGCAGCGCGTCGCCCAGGAACGCGACGGCCTCGCCGAGATCGCCGAACTCGTGCAGCTCGACGGGCTCGCCGGGGCGCGCGGCGAGCGGCTCGGGAGGCGCGAGCTCGGGCCCGAGGATCTCGCGCGCGAGCAGCATCACCTCGGCCGTCGAGCGGTACGACAGCCGCAGCGGCCGCACGATCGCGGGCTGCCCGGTCTGCGCGAGCAGCTGCTCCCAGCCGGTGAAGTTGTTGTCGAACACGAGCCGCTGCGCGGTGTCGCCCGCGATCGTCACCGAGCGCTTCCCGGGATCGCCGTCGGGCGCGCGCACCGCCTCGACGAGGACCTTGACCTCGAGCGCCGAGCGGTCCTGCGCCTCGTCGATCGCGACGTGCTCCCAGATGAGCTCGTCGGCGCCGCCGGGCACGAGGAGCCCGCCGCGCTTGAGCTGCACGAGCCGGAGCAGGATCGGGTCGTCCTCGTCGTCGAACCGGCCGGCGGGGTCGTCCTCGTCGGGGCCGACGGCCTTGCCCTCGGAGTCGAGGATGGGGTTGCCCTCCTCGTCGACGGGCGCCTTCTGCGGCTTGGCGAGCTGGCGCCGCATCCACGCGACGAGCCGCTCGATGTCGCGCGCGGTGACGTCGGCCCCGGCGAAGCCGGCGGCGAGCGCGGCCGGATCGGTCAGGAGCTCGGCCCAGTCGAGCACGCAGTCGTCGGCGCGCTTCTTCCACCGCTTGATCGCGCCCTCGAGCGCGATCCGGACATTGGCGTCGATCGCCGCCCTCTTCGCCCAGCTCGCGGTGGCCGAGAGCCGCGGCACGAGCGCGCGGGCGCGCAGCCGCGCCCACTCCTCGCCGGCCTCGGCGGAGATCTCCGCGAGCTCGCCGCCGATCTGCGCGGCCTGCTGCTCGACGAACCGCGCGAGGAGCGAGAGCAGCGCCGGGTGCTTCTTGACCCGCGAGATGTTCTCGGGCGGATCGGCGTTGTACTTCGTCGGCGCGTCGGGCAGGCAGCGCATCCGCGTCGTGCGCGCCCAGCCGGTGTACGTCACGACGGGGACGCCGGGGACGCCGAGCGCGGGCAGGACGCCCGACACGTAGCGCACGAGCGACTGCGACGGCACGACGAACAGGGTCTGCTGCGCCTTGAAGCGCCGCGGGTCCTGGAAGTTCAGGTACGCGATGCGGTGGAGCGCCACCGTCGTCTTGCCGGAGCCGG
Organism: Kofleriaceae bacterium; assembly: GCA_035558535.1. GTDB lineage: Bacteria > Myxococcota_A > Polyangia > Haliangiales > Haliangiaceae > JABFXX01. The sequence goes on along the minus strand of DATMCI010000035.1, from coordinate 14,186 downwards.
CGCCGCCCTGGATCACGACGATGCCGCTGCCGGGCTGCGTGATCAGGTCGAACTGCTCCTTGTCGATCAGCGCGGCGATCTCGGGCAGCGACTTCTCGGCGCGCGCGACGCCGTGGTGCACGCCGAGCTTGCCCTTGTCGCCGCGGGCGGGGGTCGGGCGCGCGGCCTTGCCCATGCCGCCGTGGAGCACCGGCGTGATCTGTCCGACGGCCTGCACCCACGCGCCGCGCGCGTCCTTCATGAACGTGCCCTGCGGCGCGCCGATGCGGCGCAGGTTGCCGCGCGCGATCGAGACGTTGCGCCGCGCCTCGACGACGCCCTCGACGCGCCGGCCGGCGATCTCCTCCTCGTAGTCGTCGCCCTCCTCGTAGCGGTAGTAGATCCGCGACACGGGCGCGTTGCGCCAGTCGACGATCTGCACGTTCGACTGCCGATCGATGAAGCCGCGCTTGCCGACCATGACGTCGCGGGACTTGCCATGCTCGCGCAGGCGCATGTGCGCGAAGTACGGCGACGCGATGTCGACGGGCAGCGACTTGCCGCCGCCGAGCCGCCCCTTGAGCGCCGCGAGCCGCGTCATCTGCTCGATGAGCGGCGGCAGATCTTCGGCCCGCGCCTCGGCGATCTGATCGCGCAAGGACAGGAGGTCCGCGTCGAGATCCGACGCGCCGACCTGCGGGCGATCATGCGTACGCTCATCGCCCTCCTCACCCAGGGCCACTCTCGCCTGCACCTGCCCGTAGAGGCGCTCTTCCTCCGCAATGATCTTTGCGGCGGGGCTGTCCTTCGCGACCTCGTTTGCCATCGAGTGACCGGCGAATCTATCCGAACCGCACCCCGGCGCAAGATGTAAGTCGACTTACTAGTTCAGACCGGGAGTTAGTGCCAAGTGCGCGATAGCGCGCGGTAGCATAGGGTAGGAATCCGGTTCGGCTCGCCGCTCGTAGGATCGTCGATGAGCCACGAGGGTTTGCTTGCGACGACCCCGGTCAAGCTGGGTGCTTACGAGCTGATCCGGCCCATCGCCCAGGGGGGCATGGCCGACGTCTACCTGGCGCGCCAGGAGGGACCAGGTGGGTTCGAGCGCCAGGTCGCCATCAAGATCCTGAGCGAGGCACGGGCGCGCGATCCGGAGTCCCGCGCGCTGTTCCTGCAGGAGGCGCGGATCTGCGCGCTGCTCGGCCACCACAACATCGCGGCGGTGCTCGACGTGGACGTCGAGGACGGCTGCCACTACCTGGCGATGGAGTACGTCGACGGCGTGGACCTCCGCGACCTGCTCGCGGCCGCCGCGCGCGCCGATCGCGGCGTGCCGTACGAGGTCACGCTCTCGATCATCACCGCCGCCGCGGCGGGCCTCGATCACGCCCACCGCCGCTGCGACGCCGCGGGCCGGCCGCTGCGCCTGGTCCACCGCGACGTCTCGCTCTCGAACATCATGGTCGCCAAGGACGGCGCGGTGAAGGTCGTCGACTTCGGGATCGCGTCCACGGCGATCTCGGACGTGCACACGCTGCCGGGCGTCGTGCGCGGCAAGGCGAGCTACATGTCGCCGGAGCAGTGCATGGGCGATCCGCTCGATCACCGCACCGACGTGTTCGCGCTCGGAGTCGTGCTCTACGAGCTGACGACCGGCGCGCGCTGCTTCCACGGCAGGACCGACTTCGAGCGGATGCTCGCGGTCGTGCGCGGCGACTACCTGCCGCCGGCGCAGCTGGTCCCCAACTACCCGCCGGAGCTCGAGCGGGTGATCCGCACCGCGCTGGCCCCGGCGCCGGAGGACCGCTTCGCGTCGTGCGCCGAGATGATCGAGGCGCTCGAGGCCGTGGCCGCCGCCCGCGGCTGGCGGATCGGCACGCAGCCGATCGCGCGCTTCATGGCGGAGGTCTCGCACGCGCCGGCCGGGCTGTGCGACGCGTGCGCCGCCGCGGGCGAGGCGACCACCGTCGAGCCGGTGATCGCTCCGGACATCGAGCCGGCCGTTGAGCCGGCCGTTGAGCCGGTGATCGAGCCGGCCGTCACGACGCGCCTGCCAGCGCGTCCGCGCACGCGCGCACAGTGGCGCGACGACGACGACGACGACGCGCTGACGCGCGGCCGGCGCGCGCTCAAGCGCCCGGCCACCGCGCCGCGACTCGCGGCGTGAGCGCGCCCCTCGGATCGCGGCCCTCTTTCCCATTGCACCGGCGGGCGAATCCGCGTAGACGCAAGGACAAACATGGCCCGCGCCAAGGCACTCCTCGCCCACGATCCGCTCCGGCGGTGGACCGCCGCCGAAGCCAACGACACGTACAACATCCCGCGCTGGGGCTGCGGCTATTTCGGCGTGAACGATCAGGGCAACCTCGTCGTGCAGCCGCGCGCCGAGGGGCCGGCGGGCGGCCAGATCGACATGAAGGAGCTGATCGACGAGCTGGTCGCGCGCGGGATCCAGCTGCCGATCCTGCTGCGCTTCTCGGACATCCTGCGCGCGCGCATCGAGCTTCTGTGCGGCGCGTTCAACGGCGCGATCCGCGAGTACGGCTACACCGGCCACTACCGCGGCGTGTACCCGATCAAGGTCAACCAGAACCGCACCGTCGTCGAGGAGATCATCGAGTTCGGGCGGCCGTTCCACTACGGCCTCGAGGCGGGCAGCAAGCCCGAGCTGCTCGCGATCATGGCGATCCACCAGGACGACGAGGCGCTCATCATCTGCAACGGCTACAAGGACGAGGAGTACATCGAGACGGCGCTGCTCGCGTCGAAGATGGGCAAGACGGTGATCCTCGTCGTCGAGAAGCCGAGCGAGCTCGAGCAGATCCACCGGGTCAGCGAGCGCGTGGGGATCAAGCCCTCGCTCGGCATGCGCGCGCGGCTGTCGTCGCGCGGCGCGGGCCGCTGGGAGCAGTCCGGCGGTGACTTCTCGAAGTTCGGCCTGTCGCCCGCCGAGATGGTGGAGGCGGTCCACAAGCTCAAGGAGTGGAACCAGGTCGAGACGCTCAAGCTCCTGCACTTCCACCTCGGCTCGCAGATCTCGGCGATCAAGAGCGTCAAGAACGCGCTGCGCGAGGCGGGCCGGCTCTACGTCGAGCTGCACAAGCTGGGCGCCAAGGGCCTGTCGTACCTCGACGTCGGCGGCGGCCTGGGCGTCGACTACGACGGCTCGCAGACGAACTTCGCGTCGTCGATGAACTACACGGTGCAGGAGTACGCCAACGACGTCGTGTTCGCGATCAAGGAGATCTGCGACACGGATAGCGTCCCGCACCCGAACCTCGTGTCGGAGTCCGGCCGCGCGGTCGCGGCGCACCACTCGGTGCTCGTCGTGAACGTCCTCGGCGTCACCGAGTTCAACACCCACGTGCCCAAGGAGCTCGGGCGCCCGGCGCCGCCGCTCGTCATCAACATGTGGGAGACGTACCAGGGCGTCAGCGCGAAGAACCTGCTCGAGGCCTACCACGACGCCGTCGAGTACAAGGACCAGGTCCTCCAGCTGTTCAACCTGGGGCACCTCTCGCTCGAGCACCGCGTGCTGTGCGAGAACCTCTTCTGGGCGATCTGCGAGAAGGTGCTGATGATCTCCCGCGGGCGCGAGCACATGCCCGAGGAGCTCGAGGGGCTCGAGAAGGCGCTCTCCGACACGTACTTCTGCAACTTCTCGATGTTCCAGTCGGTGCCCGACGCGTGGGCCGTCGATCAGCTGTTCCCGATCTGCCCGATCCACCGGCTGAACGAGGAGCCGACCCGCCGCGCCACGCTGGCCGACATCACGTGCGACTCGGACGGCAAGATCGACTCGTTCATCGATCTGCGCGACGTCAAGCACGTGCTCGAGCTGCACCCCAAGCCGGACGGCCAGGACTACTACCTCGGCATCTTCCTGGTCGGCGCGTACCAGGAGATCCTCGGCGACCTCCACAACCTGTTCGGCGACACGAACACGGTCCACGTCCAGCTCTCGGAGGACGGCGACTACGACGTCAAGGAGGTCGTGGCGGGCGACACGGTGAGCGAGGTGCTCGCGTTCGTCGACTACTCGCAGAGCGACCTGCTCGGCCGGCTGCGCAACAACGTCGAGCAGGCGCTGCGCAAGAAGCTGATGACGATCGAGGAGAGCCGCACGCTCATCAACCGGTTCCGGCAGGGCATGGCCGGGTACACGTACCTCGATCGCGAGTAGCGCCGCCGACGGTCGCCGTGTCCGAGCGAACGATCGAGTCGGCAGGGCATGGCCGGGTACACGTACCTCGATCGCGAGTAGCGCCCGCTGAAGCCGTGGCGGCGCGGTGGCGGGAGCGCCCGCGACCGTCAGTCCTCGTCCGGATCGACGCCGCGGGGGAGCAGCTGGTGCCCCTCGACCACGGTCACGACGACGAAGTCACGGCCCTCCACGCGATAGATGATCCGGTAGCGCTTCACGAACACCTCCCGGAGATCGGCCCGTCCGTACTCGGGGACGACCCGCCCCGCCATCGGCATTCGAGAGGCCTGCTCCGCACGCTCCCACAGCTTGCGCACCCAGCGGTCCGCCGCCTCAGGATCGTCGGCTTCGATGTACAGATGGATCTGAGCCAGATCGCGGACCGCGCGCCTCGACCAGCGTATCGTCATCGCTTCTTCTTCGGCGGCACGGCGAAGCGGGCGCCGATCATCCGGCCGACCTCCGCGTGACTGTAGGTACGCCCCTCGGCCACGTCTTGCAGGCCTTCATTGATCTTCGCGAGCACGCGCTCGCGATACGCGATCCGGTCGTACTCCCGCGGCGACATCATCACGGCGGCGGGCTTGCCGTTGAGCGTGATCACGAGGGGCCGGCGGCGCGACAGGCCGCGGACCATCTCCGAGAGGCGCGCCTTGAGCTCGGCGATCGGGATGATGTCCTCGGAGACCTGGAGCGCAGAGGAAGACGCCGCGTGGCGCGTCCTCGTGGACTCGGCCGCCCGGCTCCCGGCGCCCCCGGCAGCCCGGCTTCCAAAGATCAGCTTCGCCATGGCCTTTTATGGGCCTTTTATGGCCTGCAGACAAGCCGCGATCCTGCCGGACCGCTCGATCCCCTTACCGAGCTGATCGAAGCGGTTGTGCATGGTTGGGCCGTTTGCGGACGCGTGTCGGACGCGTGTCGGCCCGCTGCCTGCGCGGTTGCGTGTCCGCGAGCAGAAAGTGCCGGCGCGGCGCGGCGGCTCAGGCGCGGTCGGCGAGGATCCGCAGGCCGGTGGGGACGAGGCGGCCCTCGGCGAGGCCGCGGCGCTCGGCCGCGAGGACGTAGGCGGCGAGCTCGGCGCCGCGGGCGTCGTCGGGCAGGCCGCCGCAGAGGTAGCGGTAGAGGTACTCGCAGCGGCGCCGCTCGCGGATCGCGAGGCGCTCGGCGAGGGCGCGGCGGAGCTGCGCGCCGGTGTGGAGCGGCGGATCGTGGGCGTGCGCGTCGCGCCAGCGCGCGACCGGATCGGCGCGCGGTGGATCGAGGCGATCGGCGGCGTAGACGCCAGCGGCGACGAGCAGCTCCTGGACCTCGTAGTACCAGCGCAGCGTGGCGGCGTCCGGGGCGTCGAGATCGAAGTCGTCGGCGACGACCAGGCCGCCGGGCGCGGTCAGGGCGGCCGCGCGCTCGATGGCGGCCGCGAGCGGCGCGATGTGGTGGAGCGACGCGGTGAACACGACGGCATCGAACGGCGCGGCGTCGAACGCGAGGAAGTCGCCCTGGGCGTAGGCGACGCTGGGCGCTGGGCGCGGATCGGGCAGCTCGAGGTCGAGCGCCGTGACCTCGTGCCCGGCGGCCGCGAGCGCGCGCGCGACGTCGCCGTGGCCGCAGCCGACCTCGAGCACCCGGCGCCGCCCGCGCAGGACCTCGCGGAGGAATGCCGCCGTCTGCTCGGTGCGAAGCGCGCGCGGAGACGGAGGCACGGCCATGCGGCAGCATCGTACAGTCCGCGCCATGCTGCAGCTCCGGCGGGCGACGCCCGACGACTTCGAGGCGATCCTGCCGCGTACGCGCGCGCTCAACGCGGACGAGGGCATCGAGATCGACGGCCCGGTCCTCGAAGCGGCTCTCCGGCGCCTGCTCGCCGATCCTGGGCTCGGCGGGTGCTGGCTCGTCGAGCGAGCGGGCGCGGCGGGCGCGGCAAGCGCGGCGCTCGGCTACGCGATCGCCACGTTCGGCTACGACCTCGAGTTCGGCGGGCGCGAGGCGTACCTGACCGAGCTGTGGATCGATCCGGCCGAGCGCGGCCAGGGCGCCGGTACGGCCGTGCTCGACCTCCTGGGCGACGAGCTCCGGGCGCTGGGCGTGCGCGCGGTGCACCTGGGCGTCCGGCCGGAGAGCCCGGCCGTGCGGCTCTATGTGCGCGCCGGCTTCGAGGCGTCGCCGCGGCTGTTCATGACGCGCCGGCTGGCCTGAGCCGCGCGCAGCTCGCCGCGCAGCAGACGTAGCCGGCCCCGCGCACGGCCTACGCCGCGGTCGTCGACTCCGGGGTCGTGCCCGACGCGGCTCGCCCGCGGCGCGCCGTCATGCGCACGACCGCGAACGCGAACGCGATCGCGCCGGTGGCGAAGACGGTGTCGCCGAGCGCGCGCATCCAGCGCAGCTTCTGCATCAGCGGCGTCTGCAAGAACTCGGCGCTGCGCGCGTACCAGTAGCCGGTGTCGACCGCGGCCCACGTCTGCAGGAGGCCGACGGGCAGCACGCTGAGCAGCACCATCGCGCCGAGGCCGAGGTTGATCGCCCAGAACGCGAACTTCAGCAGCCGCTCGGGCCAGACGAGCGCCGGGCGCAGCGACTTCACCGTGAACAGCACGAGCCCGAGGCCGAGCATGCCGTACACGCCGAACAGCGCGGTGTGGCCATGGACCGGCGTCGTGTTCAGCCCCTGCATGTAATAGAGCGCGATGGGCGGGTTGATCATGAAGCCGAACAGCCCCGCGCCGACGAGGTTCCAGAACGCCACCGCGATGAAGAAGTAGATCGGCCAGCGGTAGGAGCGCATCCACGGCGTGCTGCGGGTGAGCCGCCAGTTCTCCCACGCGTCGTAGCCGAGGAACATGAGCGGCACGACCTCGAGCGCGCTGAACACCGAGCCGAGCGCGAGCGCGATCGTCGGCGTGCCGGCGAAGTAGAGGTGGTGCAGCGTGCCGATGATGCCGCCGGCGAGGAAGATCGTCGCGGCGAGCACCGAGGCGCGGCCGGCGGTCGCGTGCCGCACGAGCCCGAGCCGCGCGAACAGGAACGCGATGATGACGGTCGCGAACACCTCGAAGAAGCCCTCCACCCACAGGTGGACGACCCACCACCGCCAGTACTCGGCGATGGCGAGGTTCGTGTGCCGGCCCGCGCCGAGCGCCGCGAAGTAGAAGCCGCCGATCGCCACCGTCGAGATCAGCAGCATGACGAGCAGCGGCCGCTGGGCGTCGCGCCGGCGCAGGGCCGGCCACAGCGCGCGCGCGACGAGGAACACCCACAGGAGCAGGCCGGCGAGCAGCGCGAGCTGGAACAGCCGGCCGAGGTCGATGTACTCGTAGCCGCTGTGGCCGAGCCACCACACGGCGTCCGCGCCGAGCTCGCCGTCGATCGCCAGGAGCTGCCCCGCGAGCGAGCCGCCCACCACGGCGAGCAAGGCGCAGAACAGCACGTTGACGAGCAGCTTCTGGCCGCGGCGCTCGCGGCCGACCGACGGCGCGATCGCCAGGCCGGCGGCGAGCCACGCCGTCGCGATCCAGAAGATGCCGAGCTGCACGTGCCACGTGCGCGCGACCGAGTACGGCAGGATCTTCGCGAGCGGGATCCCGTAGAGCGCGTTGCCCTCGACGCCGTAGTGCGCGGTGACGACGCCGACCAGGATCTGCAACACGACGAGCGCGCACACGACCCAGAAGTACTTGACCGTGGCGAGCTGCGACGGTGTCGGCGACGTGCCGAGCAGCGGATCGCTCGCCGGCAACGCCTCGGGCGGATCCTCCCGGCGGCGCGCGGCGTGCCAGAACGCGAGCGCGCCGATCCCGCCGAGCAAGAGGACGATGCTGACGCCGGTCCACACGATCGCGTCGGAGGTCGGCCGGTTGCCGATCAGCGGCTCGTGCGGCCAGTTGCTCGTGTACGTGATGGTGTCGCCGGGCCGCTCGGTCGCCGCAGCCCACGCCGACCAGAAGAAGAACGCGGACAGCGCGCGCGCCCGGGCGGGCTCGGTGATGGCGCCAGGCGGCAGCGCGTACTCCTCGCGCCCGTGGGCGAACAGCGCCGCGTAGTAGGCGGCGGTGGCCTCGATCGCGCGCGCGCGGGGCGCCGAGACGGTGATCGCCCCGGTCGCTGCGTCGTACGTATTGGCGCGGACCTCCTGCCGCAGCCGCTCCCGGAGCGCGGCCTGTGGCTCGGCCGGGAGCTCGGCGTACGCGGCGCCGCGCTCCGCCCGGGCCCACTCGTCGAGCACGGACGTCAGCTCGCGGTGCAGCCAGTCGGCGGTCCAGTCGGGAGCTACGTACGCGCCGTGGCCCCAGATCGAGCCGAGCTCCATGCCGCCGAGCGATCGCCAGACGTCCTGGCCGGCGGCTACCTCCCCCGGGCCGAAGATCTCGCGGCCGTCTACCGCGACGACCCGCTCCGGGATCGGCGGCGCGAGCTGGTAGATGCGAGAGCCGACCCAGCCGAGCACACCGAACGAGACGAGGAGGACGAGGCCAAAACCGATCCAGAGACGGCGCATCCCCTGGGCCGCTGCATGTCGCGCACCGGGCGGGGGCGGCCGGGCACGCGCAGCCTGCGCCCGGGGCGAGCCGCCGGTGCAGATCGCGCGTCGCGCTGGCGCGCGGTGCGCAAGCTTTGCGTACGCCGGCTCGCCAGGTGCAAGTCGCTGTCGATCGATCAGGGCGTCCGCGGCGGCGGGTCGCCAGGCGGCGGGGGAGGCGCGTCGGGAGCCGGATCGGTGGCGAGCCGCTTTTGCCAGAACCCGACGTCGCACCAGCGGCCGTGCTTCCAGCCGGCGTCGCGGACGGTGCCGACCGGCTCAAACCCGAGCGCGAGGTGGAGCGCGACGCTCGCGTCGTTCGGGAGCGTGATCCCCGCGACCGCCGACCGGAAGCCGCGCTGCTGGAGCGCTGTGAGCAGCCCGGCGTAGAGGGCCCGGCCGATCCCGCGCCGGTGCTCGCCGTGGCGCACGTACAGACCGACCTCGGCCGTCCATGCGTAGGCGGCGCGATCGCGCCAGGTGCCGGCCTTGGCATAGCCGGCGACCACCCCGTCATCGGCCGCGACGAGCCATGGGAACCGATCCGCGGCGGCGCGCCACTGCGCGTGAAACGCGGCTCGCGTCATTGGCTCATATGCGAAGTGGATCGTGGAGGTCTCTATATAGTAGTTCGTGATCGAGGTGATCGCGTCGAGGTCCTCGTCGCGCGCGTCTCGGATCTCCATCGACCGGAATGTAGCCGGAAATGCGCATGCTCTATCTCCACGTCGTCCTTGCCGCGCTCGCGGCCGCCGGGTGCGCGAAGTCGCCGAAGGACGCGCCTGGCCGCGTGCCGCCCGAGCCCGAGGCGCCGGGGGAGGCCCCGGCCGAGAGCCGGTTCACCGGGACGGTCGCCGGCCACCGGTTCACGATCACGGTGGACGGCGGCCGGGAGGTGCGCGTGGAGCCGGATGGCTGGCGGTGCGCGGTCGGCACCGGCGAGGTCTCGATCCAGGAGATCGGCGCGGCGGATGCAGACACCCACTTCCTCGTGGAGCGATCGCCGCGGACGATCGTCCGCGGGGACCGGGAGCTCTCGGTCTTCACCGAGGTCGTGATCGTGGCGGGCGGCCGGGTCTTCCGGTGCGCCCACGAGGAGCGCGTCGATGATCCGGACTCGCCGGCCGGCAAGGCGGCGGTGGAGCGCGGCATCGTGGCGTGCGCGTCGCTCCGGGTCGAGCCGTAGCCGTAGCCGTAGCCGTAGCCGTAGTAACATCGGCGCGATGCTGCGCTGGATGTGGATCGCGACCGCGCTCGCCGCCGGGGCCGCCGCCGGGTGCGAGCGGAAGCAGGAGACGGGCCCCTCGTGCAAGGTCATCACCGAGCACGTGTACGAGATCACCCGCAAGGCCTACCCGGGCCACGGCGAGATGCAGATGGGCAACCCCAAGGCCGACATCGCCCGCTGCGAGGCGCGCAAGCTGACCGTCGCGCAGCGGCGCTGCATGATCGAGGCGAAGAGCGTCGAGGCCCTGGCGAGCTGCCTGCCCCGGGACAAGGCCGGCGAGAACAAGCCCGGGGGCCCGGCGCCCAGCGTGACCCCGGCGCCCGGCGGCGCCCCGGCGCCCGGCGGCGCTCCCGGTGCCACGCCCGCCGCGCCCGCGCCCGCAGCGCCCGCGCCCGCAGCGCCCACGCCCGCCGCGCCCGCGCCCGCGCCCGCGCCCGCCGCGCCCGCGCCCGCGCCCGCGCCGTAACGGCGCCGCGCCGCGGCAGCGCCCGCGCCCGCCCGCCAGCCAGCCAGCGGCCGGCGGCCCCCCGGTCGCGGCGCCCCCGGCCCGGCGGTGCGTGGTACACGTGCGCCATGCACGACGCGATCGTCTCCGTTCCGGACCCCGTCAACGAGCCGGTCCTGGCCTACGCGCCCGGCAGCCCGGAGAAGAAGCGGCTCAAGGCCGCGCTCGCCGCGATCGAGAACCAGATCGTCGAGATCCCGTGCGTGGTCGGCGGGCAGCGCGTGCACACCGGCAAGATCCGCGAGATCGTGATGCCGCACCGCCACCGCCACGTGGTGGCGCGGTTCCACGCCGCGACCGACGAGGTCGCCGAGCGGGCGATCGCCGCGGCGCTCGAGGCGCGCAAGCAGTGGTCGGCGATGCGCTGGGAGGCGCGCGCGGCGGTGCTCCTGCGCGCCGCGGAGCTGCTCGCCGGGCCGTGGCGCGCGCGGATGAACGCGGCCACGATGCACGGCCAGTCCAAGACGGTGCACCAGGCGGAGATCGACGCCGCGTGCGAGATGATCGACTTCTGGCGCTTCAACGCCTCGTACGCGCAGGAGCTGTACCGGATGCAGCCGAAGTCGGCGCCCGGCGTGTGGAACATGATGGAGCTCCGGCCGCTCGAGGGCTTCGTGTTCGCGCTGACGCCGTTCAACTTCACGGCGATCGCCGGCAACCTGCCGATGGCGCCGGCGCTCATGGGCAACACCGTCGTGTGGAAGCCCGCCGAGGCGCAGCTGCTCGCGGCGTGGCAGATCTACCAGCTCCTCGAGGAGGCCGGCCTGCCGCCGGGCGTCGTCAACTTCATCCCCGGCCTGCCGCACGGAAGCACGAACGTGATCCTCGATCACCGCGCGCTCGGCGGCATCCACTTCACCGGCTCGACCGACGTGTTCCGCATGATGTGGAAGCGCGTCGGCGACAACCTCGAGCGCTACAAGAGCTACCCGCGGCTCGTCGGCGAGACCGGCGGCAAGGACTTCATCCTCGCGCACGCGTCCGCCGATCCGGCGGCGCTCGCCACGGCGATCGTCCGCGGCGGCTACGAGTACCAGGGCCAGAAGTGCTCCGCCGCCTCGCGCGTCTACGTCGCGCGCTCGGTGTGGGACAAGATGAAGGAGCCGCTCGTCGAGCAGATCAAGACGATCCGCGTCGGCGACGTCTGGGACTTCTCGAACTTCATGGGCGCCGTCATCAAGAAGGGCGCGTTCGACAAGCACCACGCCGCGATCTCCCAGGCGCGCGAGGCGTCCGGCATGCAGATCCTGGCCGGCGGCGGCTGCGACGATCGCGAGGGCTGGTTCGTGCAGCCGACGCTGATCACGACCGAGGACCCGATGGTGCGCCACATGCACGAGGAGTTCTTCGGCCCGATCGTCACGCTGCACGTCTACCCCGACCAGGCGTGGGCCGAGACGCTCGAGCTCGTCGATCGCACCTCGCCGTACGCGCTCACCGGCGCGATCTTCGCGAACGATCGCGCCGCGATCGTCGAGGCGTCGACCGCGCTGCGGGAGGCGGCCGGCAACTTCTACATCAACGACAAGCCGACCGGCGCCGTGGTCGGCCAGCAGCCGTTCGGCGGCGCGCGCGCCTCCGGCACCGACGACAAGGCCGGCTCGCCGCTGAACCTCCTCCGCTTCGTCGCGGCGCGCACGATCAAGGAGACGTTCGTGCCGCCGACCGACTACCGCTACCCGTTCCTCGACGAGTCGTAGCCACCACCGCCGCTACGGCTTCAGCGCGCGCGCCGTGGCGTCGAGCAAGGGCTGCGCGCCGAGCGGCTTGCCCGTCGCCTGCGTCATCCAGAGGTCCGGCAGGATCGCGCCGATCCGGGCCGCGCGCTCGAACTCGCGCGCGAACGTGGCGGCGTCCTTGCCGGCGACGTGCTCCTCCACCTGGAACGCGATCAGGTGGCCGATCACGTAGTTGAACAGGTAGAGCGGCATCGAGATCGTGTGGCTGTAGATCGCGAGCAGCGCCGTGTCCTTGCCGCCGAGCACCGGCGCGTAGTAGCGGTTCCAGGTCTCGCGCGCGACGCGCACCGTCGTCTCGCGGATCTCGGCCGCCGATGCGTTCGGGTGCTCGTAGAGCCAGCGCCAGACGTCGAGCTCGACGAGCGCCGAGCCCGCGATCTCGAACGTGTTCCAGAACTCTGCGAGCACGCGCGACCGCTCCACCTCGGCGCCGCGCGACGGCCGGCCGAGCAGCGCCAGGTCGCGCGCCTGGAACAGGAACGCGAGCGCCTCGGTGAACGCCGTGTTCGGCACGCCCGCGAGCAGCGTGTGATCGACGTCGTACAGCGAGAACACCTGCTCGACGTTGTGGCCGAGCTCGTGGACCGCGATGTTGTAGCCCTTGTAGTCCATGCCGGTCTTCTCGACGCGCGTGCGGAGGTGCGCCTTGTCGCCGCGCCGCTTCGCCTCCATCGCGTGGCCCGCGCCGCGCGACGGATCCACGGCGATGTGCTCCGCGAGGTGCCGGGCGCGCGGCTCGGCGAACCCCAGCTCGCGCAGGATGCGCGGCATGTCGGCCGCGAACGCCGCGGCCGTCGGGTAGCGCTTGCGCGTGGCCGCGTCGAGCTCCGTCTCGGCGACCGTGCCGCCGCCGATCTTGTACCAGAGGTCGTGCGGCTCGAGCTTCCGGCCCAGCCGCCGCTCGATCTCCTTGCCCACCTCGGCGACGAGCGGCGAGCCCAGCACCTCCGTCAGCATCGCGCGTACGCGCGCCTCGGGCAGCTCGGCCTTGGCGAACGCGCGCTCGATCAGGGTCGGCGCGATCGGCGAGTAGCGATCGAGCTCGCGCGCCGCGCGCAGGTGGGCGCGCACGTGCTCGAAGCGCGTGTCTGGCTCGCGCTCATCGCTCGGCGCCGCGGGCCGATCCGCTGGCGCGTCCCGCTCGATCGCCTCGGCCGGCGCGGCCGCGACGCGGTTCGACACCGGGTCCCAGTCGAGCCGCGGGTTGTCGATCACCGCGCGCGGGATCGTCTGCGTCACGATCCGGTCCATCACCTTGGCGATCGTGCGCTGCTTCGCGAGGCCGTCCTTGTCGGCGTAGTTCGCCTTCAGCTCGTCGCGCAGGTTCCAGTGGCTGATCAGCCGCTTGCCCGACGGGAACCGGCGCTCGCCGCCCTCGCCGAGCACGTGGTGCATCCACAGGTTGTAGCCGGCGATGTACTGATCGGCGGCCGCCTCGACGGCGCTCTTGGCCATCGCGAGCTCGCCCGGGACGCGGGTGTCGAACCGGCCCGTCAGCCGCACCTCGGCCCACGTCCGCCGGCTGTAGCTCGCGCCGCTGGCCAGCCGCTCGGCGAGCTTCGTGAGCGGGAAGTTGAGCAGCGCCGCGAACGCCGCCTTCGACGCGAACAGGTCGTCGATCGCGTGCGCGGCCGGATCGTACGCCGCGAGCAGCTTGTCTGCCGGCAGCTGCGGGCCCTCCTCGACCTCGGCGCCCCACTTCATCGCGCGCCCGATCTCCTGGAAGTGGCCGTCGATCTGCTCCATCGCCGCCTCGAGCCGGGAAAACAACGCGTCGCGCGCCGCGGCGTCGGGCGCGTACTGCTCGACGCAGAAGGCGGCCAGATCGCCGTCGCTCGCGCGCCACAGCGACGCCACCTGATCGACGCCGCGCTCGAGCTCGGCCCGCCGCGCCTCGCCGTACTTGGCGACGAGCTTGGCCTTCGCGTCGGCGATCGCCGCGGGCGACACCATCGCGGGCGCCGCGGCCGCAGCGCCGGACGGCGGCGCGCTGGCCGGCGGCGTGCCGGGCGCGCCGGGCG
>DATMCI010000034.1:0-4470 GCA_035558535.1 Kofleriaceae bacterium | reverse complement strand
CGCGCCGATGCCCATCGCTGGCATGCCCGCGCACTGGCACCGCGCCGATGCCCCTTGCTGGCATGCCGGAGCACCGGCACCAAAGCGATGCCCATCGCTCAGGCCGCTTCAAATCCCATCAACAGGGCCGCCTCGTAACACCCGGTGCTGGGAGCCGCGCCCCCACTGAACTCGGATAACAACGGCCAGACGGGCGATGCCGGGACCAAGATCATGACGAGCAGCGATACTGCAAATCGCAGGTAGCGCCTCCTAGGATTCAAAGCCCACAACGCGCAGGCGGTGAGAGCAGACGCTCCGAGGACGATCTGTGGTGTCCCCACCGGTGCCGGCGGGCTGATGATGTCGTGTGGGATCACGAGCAGCAGCAGTACAAACAGCCCTGCGCCGATACTGGCCATGATAATGACTTTGTTCCGCGAGGCTGGAGCAGGCCGCCGGACGCTCACGATCTCGGCAGCCTCGAGCTCGGCGCGCGCCAGCTCCACCGCCGAGAAGGACCGCATCGGTGGGGCGTCCCCGGACACAGGGCCGCTGACGCGCATCGGCGCATCGGCCGGGTCGGGATGACTCTCCGGCCGCAGCCCGGATGGCAACACGTCGGGCTCAGGTGCCGCGGCTTCCGCCAAGATCAGGCGGCCGGCATCGCCCCCGTCGCGGACCCTGAGCTGCGGACGATCGCCGTCAGGCAGCCCCTGCAGGTCGATCGCGGCCTGCCCCTGCTTGTACGCATCCACGATTGACTCGCGCTGCCCCAGGCCGCCGTCATAGGTGAGATCTTAGCGGCCGTTCTCGACGGAGATCACGCGGCAGCGGCTGCAACGACCCACGGCGCCGCTGCCGCGTGCATCGCGCGCACAGCGCGGCTGCCGCGCTTGGGCTTTCTCGTCGGACCCGCGTCGCCTCGACGGTTCGCTGGGGCATGCGCTGTTCGCAGTCTCCTCCGGCCGCGCCTCGGCGCTCGGTCTGCGGCCACCACCGGTGAGCCCGCAGCCGTGCGCTTCGCGCCAGCCGCTGGAGGCCCCAGCACTCGTCTGCGCTCTCCGCGAACGCCCCACTCGCAGCGGCACTGCATGATGGCGAGACCACGATAAACGCTTCTGCTCGAAAGCCCCCAGGATCGGCACGCGACAACGACAGCCTCCAAGCTGCGTTCCCCACGTCATGAACCGACCGCCGCCCACGGCTGCTCACAGTGAGCGGTGAGCAGCCAGGAATGGGCGAGGCTAATGATAATTTAACTAGTCATCGAAGTATCGAAGCATTATCTGCCAATGCACTTGGCTAGTTATATCAACACCAAGGGGGCTGCGTTGTCTGCTGCTTCTCATCTGACCAGAATGCAGCGTGCGCTCGCGCGCGCACTGTCCACCGATGACGTGAATAAGCTCGGCCGCCAGACGGGACAGAGTGAACGGCTCCGCACCATCACGCCGCACCGTCTGTTTCTTTCGCTGGTCGCTGCACTTGCTGGTGGGCAGGTCGAGTCGCTCGCTGACCTGTTGCGCGAGTTCAATCACCACAACGACGCCACTGTTGCTTACAAGGCGTTCTACAATCGGCTTGCGCGCCCAGGCTTCGTGGAGTTCATGCGGCAGATGTTTGGTCAGCTCATCGACCGGCTGACCATCCAGACGCTGGCGCCCCAGGAAAAGACCGCTGTCGCACGATTCAAGGACATCGTGATCCAGGACGGCTCGTCGTTCGCACTCAAGAAGCAGCTGCGCGACGTGTTCCCGGGACGGTTCACGACGAGCGAGCCTGCGGCCATCGAGATTCATGCCACCTACAGCGGCTTCTCCGACGAAGTGTCTGCCGTCCAGATTGCGCCCGACAAGGCGGCCGAACGGCAGTTCTTGCCGGAGCCGTCGACGTTGAAGGACCGCTTACTCCTCGCAGACCGTGGGTATTCAAGCATCGACTACTTCGAAGCCGTGCGGGAACACGGTGGGGCGTTCATCATGCGGCTCAGCCGTTCCCATGACCCGTGGGTTCGTGCGGCGTGGGTCGACGGCAAGTCCATCGCGTTGCCGAAGCCAGTCTCGCTGTCACGCTTCATCGCGCAGAACAGGAACCGGCGCATGGATCTCGACGTCGAGTACGAACGCGACAAGGGCAAGCGCAGAGTGGGCTTCCGTGTGATCGTGCTGCCGGGCAAGGAGAAGGCAATGACCCGGCTGTGCACGAATCTGCCGCGCACGCCGTTCTCGCTCGATCTCGTCGCACGGCTCTACCGGTTTCGGTGGCAAATCGAGCTCATGTTCAAGGAGTGGAAATCGTACGCAAACCTGCACAAATTCAACACGGCCAACGCGCACATTGCAGCAGGTCTGATCTGGGCGAGCCTCTGCGCGGCCGTCCTCAAGCGATTCCTCGCCCACGCGGCACAACTCGTGGGCGGCAAGCCCATCTCGACCCGCCGTGTCGCCATGTGTGCCAGCCACATCATCGACGAGATCGTGGCGGCGCTGCTGGCCTGCGTCAGCATCGCGGCTGCGTTCCGCGATGGGATGGCGTTCTTGCTGGCCAACGCACAGCGCTCGAATCCTCGTCGCGACCGCAAGACGGGACGACTGCGGACCCGGCTTGTTGTCGTCGGAGAGCGACTCTAAAGTGATCACCTATGAGGCCGCCGTAGAAGCCGATCGCGAAGGTTCGCGCCGCGGCTTCGTGCGTCGAGCCGCCGATCCCCACGACATGGTCGACGTGCGCGAGCAGCGCATCCGCCTGCACCTCGCTGAAGCAGGCGCTAAGAACGACCAGCTTGACCGAGGCTCCAGCCGCGCCGAATGCCTCGGCCAGCGCTGCGGGCGTGACGAGCTGAGCGTGCCCCTCCGCGGTCTGGAAGAACAGGCCGTTCTGTCCGCCGTGACCGCTGAAGTGAACCACCGTCGGCTTGAGCTCACGCAGCCCGCGGATCAGATCCAGCGGCTCCACCGCCCACCGGGTCACGAGCTCGAAGCGATCCCGGAAGCTGCTGCGCTCCAGCTCCGCCTGGATCGCCCGCACTTCTCGGTCGATGGCCCGCAGATCGGTTCCGCTCGGGTTGGCGGCCAGATATAGGATGGTGTGCTTCTTCATCAGCGAGCTCGGCCCGGTCCGACATCCACCGTTTTGCCCTGCACTTGCTCACGCGCCATCCGCGGATTCTAAACATTCTCACGGTGTCGCGCATGGAGCGGATCTTCATCGGCAGAATCTCTCGTGACGTGGCGAGAGAGTGCGGTCTTGTGAGTCCTGTGGATTGCAGCGCAATCCCGCAGCGGAGCGAGCATCCTCGCTGCCGACGCGGGCTCGTGGCTCGTGCAAGAGCGGTAGGGACATAAGCCAGTACGCGCGATCCTGCGGCCTGGGTCGAGCGTCTCTGGGAGGAGTGGTTCGCGGATTCGCGCGAGCCGTACGGGATCCTGCTCGTGGCGAAGTCGGTGGTGACCAGGATGAGAGTCGCAACCGGTCGGCGGAGCGGCGGAGGGCGTGTCAGGGGCGCCGTCGAGGTGGGGAGGTGGCGACTTCGGCTCTCGGCGAATTCAAGATGTCAGCGGTGTCGTAGTGGAGACCGACGGTGAAGGCGAGGACCCAGGAGCAGATTCGGGCGTGCGAAGTGTCGGCGGTGATCAGGATGAGAACCGCAACCAGGCTGGCGGAGCGGCGGAGGGTGTGTCATGAGGCCGCCGTTGAGGTGGTGGAGGTGGTGACTTCGACTCTCGGCGAATTCAAGATGTCAGCGGCGTCATGGTGGCGGGTCGACGGAAGAGGCGCTCCTCCTGAGCGAGCGGTGCCAGATGTGCCAGGTAGCCAACAGATCAAATTACTGACTGGCCGTGGACGATTTCAGAGGGCGTCGCTGCGAGGCGCTCGTCGCGAAGCGAGGACCAAGAAGCAGGTTCGTTCATGCGAAGTGTCGGTGGTGATCAGGATGAGAACCGCAACCAGGCTGGCGGAGCGGCGGAGCGTGTGTCATGAGGCCGCCGTTGAGGTGGTGGAGGTGGTGACTTCGACTCTCGGCGAATTCAAGATCGGAAGTGCTGGCTGGCCGAGGGACGATTGCGGACGGGCGTTGCCGCGAGGTGCTCGCCGCGAAACGAGGGCCAAGGAACAGACTCGGGCGTGCGAAGTGTCGGCGGGGTCGGCGGGTGATCGAGGTGAAGGCCGCAGCCGGGTCTGGCAGGGCGGCGCGTGTCATGGGCCGCCGCTGAGGTAGTGGAGAGTGGCGACTTCGGCTCTCGGCGAATTCAAGTTGGCGGTGACTGTTCGCTTGGCCCGAACAGGCCGTGATGGGGCAGTGGCTCGCGGTCTCGGTGACTGCGCTGGTGCCGCCCGGCCGCCCGGTGTTGGCTCTCAGCTGATGTGGACCCCTGAAGCCGGTTCTTCTCAAAACCATTCCCCCCGGGCGGGCTGACTTTCTCAAAACCATTCCCCCTGCCGCCGCGTGACAGAGCTGCCGTCGACGTTCCGTCGATGGCGTACCGC
>DATMCI010000033.1:0-76636 GCA_035558535.1 Kofleriaceae bacterium | reverse complement strand
GACGTTCGCCGGCGCGCCGCCGAGCTGGTCCCCCGACGGGAAGCGGTCCCAGAGCACCTCCCCCCAGACGATCACGGTGTCGCTCGACTCGGTCATGGATCCTGGAGCGGGGAGCGGGGAGCGGGGCGGCTTGACAACTTCTGGTTAGTGTAAATAATACACCGTAACGTGAACGCGACCCCTCAGGATGGTCTCGACGCGGTGTATGGCGGCTCGCTCGCGCTCCTCACCGACTTGTATCAGCTCACCATGGCCTGCGGCTACTGGAAGGCCGGGACGAGCGAGCGCGAGGCGGTGTTTCACCTGACGTTCCGCCGCCCGCCGTTCGGCGGCGGCTACGCGATCGCGGCGGGCATCGCCCCGGTGATCGCGTATCTGCGCCGGCTGCGCTTCACCGACGACGACGTCGCGTACCTGGGCACCCTGCGCGACGCCGAGGGCGCGCCGCTGTTTCCGCCCGGCTTCCTCGGGTATCTGCGCGAGCTGCCGTTTACGTGCACGGTCGACGCGGTCCGCGAGGGGAGCCTCGTGTTCCCGCACGAGCCGATCGTGCGCGTGCGCGGGCCGATCGCGCAGGCCCAGATCGTCGAGACGGCGCTGCTCACGCTGATCAACTTCCAGACGTTGGTCGCCACGAAGGCGGCGCGGGTCTGCCAGGCGGCGCGCGGGGCGCCGGTCCTCGAGTTCGGGCTGCGCCGCGCGCAGGGCATCGACGGCGGGCTGGGCGCGTCGCGCGCCGCGTACATCGGCGGCGCCGCGGCGACGTCGAACGTGCTCGCCGGCAAGCTGTTCGGCATCCCGGTGCGCGGCACCCACGCGCACAGCTGGGTCATGTTCCACGGCGAGGATCGCGCCGCGTTCCGCGCCTACGCGCGGGCGCTGCCGGGCAACTGCACGTTCCTCGTCGACACGTTCGACACGCTCGCGGGCGTGCGCGACGCGATCGAGATCGGCCGCGAGCTGCGCGCCGCGGGCCACGAGCTGCTCGGCGTCCGCCTCGACTCGGGCGATCTCGCGCACCTCTCGATCGAGGCGCGCCGCATGCTCGACGAGGCGGGCTTCCCGGACGCCAAGATCACGGCCTCGAACGACCTCGACGAGCAGCTGATCGCCTCGCTCCACGAGCAGGGCGCGCGGATCGACGCGTTCGGCGTCGGCACGAAGCTCGTGACGGCGTTCGATCAGCCGGCGCTCGGCGGCGTCTACAAGCTCGGCGCGAGCCGCGACGAGGCGGGCGCGTGGCGCGAGTCGATCAAGCTCTCCGAGCAGCCGATCAAGATCTCGAACCCGGGCATCCTCGCGGTCCGGCGGCTGCGCAAGGGCGGCGAGCTGGTCGGCGACGTCATCTACGACGAGGCGGCGGGCTTCGCCGGGCCCGCGCTGCACGACATCGAGGATCCGACGCGCCCGCCGCTCGCCCCGGCGTTCGACGAGGCCGAGGATCTGCTCGTGCGCTACCTCGAGGGGGGCCAGCTCGTCCGCGAACCGGACGACCTCGAGGCCGCCCGCGCGCGCGCCGCCCGCGAGCTCTTGCAGCTCTCGCCGCGCACGCGGCGCTTCCTGAACCCGCAGCCGTACCCGGTCGGGCTCGACGCCCACGTCCACACCCGCAAGCAGGAGCTCATCGCCCTCGCCCGGAGGCCGCATGCCTGAGCCCGCGCCGCTCGTCTTCTCGATCGCCGCGTACGACTACCTCGGCCGGGCGATCGCCGCGGGCGGGGGCTGGGAGCTCGGCACGGTCACGCGCAAGACGTTCCCCGACGGCGAGCACTACCACCGGATCGAGACCGATCCGGCCGACCGCGACATCGTCCTGGTCGGCGGCACGGTCGACGACGCGGCCGCGCTCGAGCTGTACGATCTCGCGTGCGGGCTGGCCACGGGCGGCGCGTACCGCCTCCGCCTCGTGATCCCGTTCTACGGCTACTCGACGATGGAGCGCTCGGTGCGCCCGGGCGAGGTGGTGAAGGCCAAGACGCGCGCGCGCCTCCTGTCCTCGATCCCGCAGGCGAGCCGCGGCACGCAGGTGTTTCTGCTCGACCTCCACGTCGACGCGATCGCGCACTACTTCGAGGGCGCGATCCGCACCGTGCACGTCTACGGCAAGCACCTCGTGACGGCGGCGGCGCGCGCCTTCGGCGGCGACGACTTCGTGCTCGCGTGCACCGACGCGGGGCGCGCGAAGTGGGTCGAGTCGCTCGCGAACGACCTCGGCGTCGACGCCGCGTTCGTGTTCAAGCGCCGGACGTCGGGCGACACGACCGAGGTCACCGGCGTCTCGGCGCGCGTCGCGGGCAAGCGCGTCGTCATCTACGACGACATGATCCGCACCGGCGGCTCGCTGCTCGACGCGGCGGCCGCGTACCGGGACGCGGGCGCGGTGGCGATCGACGCGGTCGCCACGCACGGCGTGTTCCCGGGCGAGTCGCTCGCGCGGATCGCGGCGCGCGGGCTCCTCGGCTCGGTCGCGGTGACCGACAGCCACCCGCGCGCCGTCGAGCTCGGGGCCGCGCGCGGGGGCTTCCTGCGCGTCGACAGCACCGCGGGCCTCCTGGTCGAGCATCTGAACGCCAACCGGTAAATCGCCATGAAGCTCATCAAGGTCGCCGTCGCCTGTGTGAACCAGACGCCGCTCGCGTGGGACGAGAACTTCGCCCATATCAGGGACGCCATCGCGGCGGCCCGCGCCGCGGGCGCCACGCTCCTGTGCCTGCCCGAGCTCGCGATCACGGGGTACGGCTGCGAGGACACGTTCTTCATGGACGGTGTCTTGGACATCGCGTTCGCGCAGCTCGACGCGCTCGCGGCGCTGACGCGGGGCATGGTCGTCGCCGTCGGGCTGCCCGTCTACCACGAGAAGGCGCTGTACAACGCGGCGGCGCTCCTCGCCGACGGCGCGATCGTCGGGTTCGCGGCGAAGCAGTTCCTCGCCGGCGACGGCATCCACTACGAGCCGCGCTGGTTCAAGCCGTGGCCCAAGGGCGAGCTCGACGTCCTCGAGCGCACCGCGCCCGACGGCTCGATCCGGCGGTTCCCGATCGGCGACGTCGTGTTCGACATCGGCGACGTGCGGATCGGCTTCGAGATCTGCGAGGACGCCTGGGTCGCGAACCGGCCGGGCACCGATCTGGCGCTGCGCGGCGCCGATCTGCTCCTGAACCCGTCGGCGAGCCACTTCGCGTTCGGCAAGTTCGTCACGCGGCAGCGCTTTGTGATCGAGGGCTCGCGCGCGTTCGCGGTCGCGTACCTCTACGCGAACCTGCTCGGCAACGAGGCGGGCCGCGTGATCTACGACGGCGGCGGGCTGATCGCGTCGGGCGCGGAGCTGGTCGCGCGCGGCCGCCGGTTCTCGTTCCACGAGGTCGAGCTGGCGACCGCGGTCGTCGACATCGACGCGAACCGTCGCGATCAGGCGCGGCGCGGCAGCCACCGCCCGCGCCACGACGCCGAGGAGCTGGTCATCGAGCACCCGTTCGTGTGGCCGGCGCGGAAGCCGGAGGTGGCGGCGCCGATCGAGGCGACGTGGGAGGATCGCCCGGGCGTGCGCGAGGAGGAGTTCTCGCGCGCGGTCGCGCTGGGCCTGTGGGACTACCTGCGCAAGAGCCGCTCGCAGGGCTACGCGGTGTCGCTCTCGGGCGGCGCGGACTCGGCGGCGTGCGCGGTGCTGGTGGCGCTCGCGGTCGAGCTCGCGTTCGCCGAGCTCGGGCCGGGCGGCGTGCGGCAGCGGCTGCCGTGGGTGCGCCGCCTCCAGGAGGTCATCGATGGTGGGGGCGATAGGGCCAGCGCGGTCGCCGCGCTGCTCCTCTGCGCGTACCAGCCGACGCAGAACTCGGGCCCGGTCACGCGCGCGGCGGCCGAGGAGGTCGCGCGCGCGGTCGGCGCCGAGCTCCACATCGTCGACGTCGATCCGATGCTCCGGGCCTACCTCGCGGCGGTCGAGCGCGCGCTCGGCCGCGAGCTCTCGTGGCAGACCGACGACGTCACGCTGCAGAACATCCAGGCCCGCGTGCGCGCGCCGTCGATCTGGGCGCTCGCGAACGCGCGCGGCCAGGTGCTCCTGACGACGTCGAACCGGTCCGAGGCGGCGGTCGGCTACGCGACGATGGACGGCGACACGGCCGGCGGGCTCGCGCCGCTCGGCGGCATCGACAAGCCGTACCTCCGCTCCTGGCTGCGCTGGATGGAGACCCAGGGGCCGGCCGGGCTCCACCCGATCCCGGCGCTGCGCGCGATCAACGTGCAGGCGCCGACGGCCGAGCTGCGGCCGCCGGTCGCGGGCGCGAACGCGCAGACCGACGAGGCCGACCTCATGCCGTACGCCGTCCTCGAGGCGGTCGAGGACTCCGCGATCCGCGACAAGCACACGCCGCTCGAGGTGCTGGCCGAGATCTCCCCGCACTATCCGCAGCACACGCAGCTCGAGCTCGCGACGTGGATCGAGCGCTTCTTTCGCCTCTGGTGCAGGAACCAGTGGAAGCGCGAGCGGCTCGCGCCCGCGTTCCACCTCGACGACCGCAACGTCGATCCCAGGTCGTGGTGCCGATTTCCCATCCTGTCGGGCGGCTTCGAGCGCGAGCTCGCCGAGCTGCGCGCCTTCGTCGCCGCCGGGGGCGAGTGAGGCTCCGATGACGCACACCTACGAGTACCCGCGCGCCGCGCTCACCGTGGACTGCGTCGTCTTCGGCCTCGACGAGCAGGACCTGAAGGTCCTCCTGATCCAGCGCCGGATCCCGCCGTTCCAGCACGCCTGGGCGCTCCCCGGCGGCTTCGTCCGCGTCGACGAGACGCTCGACGGCGCCGCGCGGCGCGAGCTGGCCGAGGAGGCCGGCGTGACCGACGTCTACCTCGAGCAGCTCTACACGTTCGGCGCGATCGACCGCGATCCGCGCGAGCGCGTCGTGACGGTCGCGTACTACGCGCTCGCGAAGCTGTCCGATCACCGGATCCGCGCCGCGACGGACGCGATGGGCGTGGGCTGGTTCTCGCTCGACGACCTGCCCAAGCTGGCGTTCGACCACTCCGAGATCGTGGCGGCGGCGCGCGATCGGCTGCGCGGCAAGGTGCGCTACGCCCCGGTGGGCTTCGAGCTCCTGCCGCCGCGGTTCTCGCTCACACAGCTGCAGCGGCTGTACGAGATCATCCTCGGTACAGAGCTCGACAAGCGGAACTTCCGGAAGAAGATCCTGTCGCTCGACCTCCTGGTCGAGACGGACGAGGTGGAGCAGGGCGTGCGCCACCGCGCGGCGCGGCTGTACCGTTTCGACCGCCGCAAGTACGACCGGCTCGCGAAGCAGGGCTTCGAGCTCTCGATCTGATCTGCGGCCGGCTGTACGCTCCGGTCTGCCAATGCGCGCCCTGATTCTCGTCGATCTCCAGTACGACTTCTGCCCCGGCGGGGCGCTCGCGGTGGCGCGAGGCGACGAGACGATCGCGGTCGCGCGGAAGGTGATCCGGCACTTCGAGACGGTGGTGGCGACGCAGGACTGGCACCCGCCCGATCACAAGAGCTTCGCGACGAACCACCCGGGTACCGCTCCCGGCCAGGTGATCGAGGTGGCCGGGCTGTCGCAAGTCCTGTGGCCCGCGCACTGCGTGCAGGGCACGCGCGGCGCCGAGCTGCACGACGGCATCGAGGCGCGCCGCCTCACGGCGGTGTTTCGCAAGGGTACGGATCCGGAGATCGACAGCTACAGCGGCTTCTTCGACAACGGCAAGCGGAAGGGGACGGGGCTCGGCGACTGGCTGAAGGAGCGCGGCGTGCGCGAGCTCTACGTGCTGGGTCTCGCCACCGATTACTGCGTGAAGTTCACGGTGCTGGACGCGCTCGAGCTCGGGCTCGACGTCTGGCTGATCGAGGACGGCTGCCGCGCGGTCGACCTCAAGCCGGGCGACGGCGAGCGGGCGATCCGGCAGATGTACGGCTTCGGCGCCACGGTGATCCACAGCGGCGCGATCGGCCCTTGATCGAGCCCTGAGATCCCGTTTCCGCGCGGGCCGGGTGTGCTCCGGGTGCGCGCGATGGGCTCGACGTCGGCGCGCACCGTGCGGGGCAGAGGCGGGCGTGCGCGGGGCCGCGCGGTTTCGCGCGATCGCCTCAGCGGCAAGCGCGGTCGCGCGCGCGCGGGCGCTTCGATCGAGCAGATCGGCGAATTCGCGAGGCGTCCACGAGGGGGCCAGGCGCCGCCAAGCCGCGCGGCACGCCTCTCGTCAGAGAATCCAGCGTGCGCGAGCACACCGCGGCGCGCGGATCCGCGCACCGAAAGCCGTGTAGGGGGTGGCACGCGAGGTGCTCGTGCGTCTCGGCATGAAGCCACACAACTCTGACCAGAACCAGGGCGAGGGAGACCGCCGCTCGGCGCGTCGTTACAACAACGACGTCCGCCGCTTCGTCGCGGACGGCCAGGTGGAGGACGCCGCTCAGAAGGCGAAGGACTACGTCGAGCGCGAGCCGGGTGACGCCGCGCGCGCGGAGGCCAAGGCGCGCCGCGGCCCGAAGGGCTCGCGCGCCTCGGTCGACGAGCTGATCGCGAAGGGCCGCACCGTCGTCGATCGGGTCCGTCCGATCGTCGATCGCGTGGCGTCGCGCATCAAGAAGCGCTTCCAGCGCAAGTGAGCGCCGCCAGCGCAGCTCGCCAGAGATCGACCTGTCACCAGGAGCATCCAGGAGCATCCCCATGTCCATCCTCGTCACGATCCTCGTGGGACTCGTGGTCGGCGTCATCGCCAAGCTCGTCATGCCCGGGCGCGACCCGGGCGGCGCGCTCGTCACCATCTTGCTCGGTGTCGCCGGCGCGTTCGTCGCTGGCGTGCTGGGGCACGCGTTCGGCTGGTACGCCTCGGGCGAGGGCCCCGGCATCGTCGCGTCGGTCATCGGCGCGGTGATCCTGCTCGCCATCTACCGCATCATCTCGGGACGCAGGTCCTGGTGAAGGAGGGACGGATCATGTCCACCACCACCCCGCGGCCGCCGTCACACCGCGCGCCGCTGATCCGCCA
Source organism: Kofleriaceae bacterium (assembly GCA_035558535.1). GTDB lineage: Bacteria > Myxococcota_A > Polyangia > Haliangiales > Haliangiaceae > JABFXX01. The sequence continues at coordinate 69,640 of DATMCI010000033.1, read as the reverse complement.
GCCGAACATCGGCCACGAGCCGCACAACCCCGTGCGCGACGACTCCAAGCTCGCGCTCACCGAGGATCTCGATCGCGAGCCCGACGGCGCGCCGCACAAGGTCATCGGCCTGACGGCGCTGTTCTCGGTGATGCTGGCGATGCTGATCGGCGTCATGTTCATCTCGCACTCGACCACGAGCCGCGTCGCGGCCGTGGTGCTCGCGGTGATCGCCATCCCGATGCTGGTCGTCATCCTGCGGGACAAGGCGGAGCGCGAGCGCGACCACCTGCACCCCTCGCGGTGACGGCGATGTCGAACCGATTTCGGATCGTCATCCTCATGACGGTCGCCGCTACCGCCGTTTCGGCGTGCGGCGGCAGCTCCAAGAACGCGCGCCGCCCGGGCGACGAATATCTGAAGAAGATCGACGTCCAGGGCAACCAGCAGGTCAAGGAGCGCCACCTCACCTCCGGGCTCGCGCTGCAGCGCACGAAGAAGCGCCAGCGGCCGCCGGATCCGTACCTGATCCAGCTGGACGAGGACCGGATCCGCGGCGAGTACCTGCGGCGCGGCTTCTTCGGGATCGACGTCCGCTCGCGCGTCGACCGCGCGGGCGACGCGGCGACGGTCATCTACACCGTCGAGGAGGGCAAGCGCGCGGCGACGCGCGTCGTGATCACCGGCATCCCGAGCGATCCCGATCTGCCGCTCGACAAGATCCGCCAGGAGCTGCCGCTCCAGGACGGCGCGCCGTTCGATTACCTGGTCTACGACCTCGCCAAGCCGCGGCTCCTCGGCGTCGTCCAGGACGCGGGCTACGCGCACGCGCAGCTCGACAGCACGGTCTACGCCGACCGCGCGAACCGGCTGGCGATCGTGCAGCTCGACTACGACCTCGGGCCGAAGTGCAAGTTCGGCGACGTCGAGATCTCCGGCGTCACCGGCGATCTCGCCGACGCGGTGCGCGGGCGGCTGCAGTTCAAGCCGGGCGAGACGTACTCGACGCAGGCGATCGCGAACACGCAGCGCCAGCTGTACGGCATGGGCCGGTTCTCGACGGTGCAGGTGCAGCCGGCCGAGACCGACGGCCCGGTCGTCGGCGTCAAGGTCGCGGTCTCCGAGGCAGCCCGCCGCGAGGTGCGGCTGGGCGGTGGCTTCGGCCTCGATCCGACGGCGTACGAGGCGCGCGCGCGCGCCGGCTACACGATCGCCGGCTGGCCGTTCCCGCTCGACACGGTGACGATCGATCTGCGGCCGGCGTACGCGTACATGCGCCACGGCGGCGGCTTCCAGCCACGGATCCGCGCGCTCGCGCGGCTCGAGCGGCAGGACCTGCTCTGGACCTACGGCAAGGGCGAGGTCGAGGGCGGCTACAGCTACGTCGCGCTCGAGCCGTACACCTACTACGGCCCGCGCGCCCGGCTGGGCTTCCAGACGCCGGTCGTCTCCTCGCGCCTGCAGGCGGGCATCGGCTGGCAGCTCGAGCAGCTCGACTTCCGCAACGTCTCGCCGCTGATCGAGCCGCTCGCCGAGGAGATCCACATCGATCGGACGCAGCGCGTCGGAGCGTTCACGCAGGCGCTCACGCTCGATCTGCGGGATCACCCGGTGGAGCCGCGGCTGGGCGCGTACGCCGCGCTGCGCTCGGCGATCGGCACGAAGTACGCGGGCGGCAGGTTCGAGTACCTGCAGCTCATCCCCGAGGTGCGCGGCTACGTGCCGATCGGCCCGGTGGTGATCGGCGCGCGCGCGCGCGTCGGGACGTTTCGCGGCGACGTGCCCGCGACCGAGCGGTTCTTCTCGGGCGGCGGATCGAACCACCGCGGCTTCGGCGAGCGCAAGCTCGCGCCGTCGGTCACGGGCGACGTCGGCGGCACCACGCGCTCGATCCCGTACGGCGGCGCCGCGCTGGTCGAGACCGGCCTCGAGACGCGGTTCCCGATCACCGAGTGGCGCAAGATCGGGATCGGCGGCGCGGTGTTCCTCGACGGCGGCGACGTGACGGAGGAGCTCTCGCAGATCAATCTCAGCCCGGGCGGGCTGCACTGGGCGGCCGGCGTCGGGCTCCGGCTCCACACGCTGGTCGGCCCGGTGCGCGCCGACCTCGGGTACCGCCTGAACCGCACGGGCCCGATGGAGCCGGCGCCCGGCTCGCGGTTTGCGTTCCACCTGAGCCTCGGGGAGGCGTTCTGATGCGGAAAGCGCGACGCTGGATCTTGCGGATCGTGATCGGCCTCTTCGCGACGGTGGTCGCCGTGATCGCCACGGCGCTCATCGTGCTGCACACCGACTGGGGCCGCGAGCAGGTGCGCGAGCAGGTCGAGGCCCGCCTCGACGACATGTTCGTCGGCGGCGCCAAGGTCGGCCGGCTCGAGGGCAGCCCGTTCGGCGAGCTGGTCGCGCGCGATCTCGTGATCAACGACCCGCGCGGCGAGCCGGCGATCCGAGCCCAGGCGGTACGGATCCGGATCGCGCTCCTGCCGCTCCTCTCGAAGGAGGCGTACATCTCGCGGCTCGTCATCGAGGACGCCGACGTGCGCCTCGAGCGCGACGAGCGCGGCCAGCTCCGGATCTCCGGCCTCATGAAGCCGGGCCCCAAGTCCGGCTGGAGCGTCGATCTGCCCGACGTCCAGCTCCACCGCGCGCACATCGCGTACGACACGGGCAAGGACGGCGAGCGCGTGAACCTCGACGACGTCGAGCTGCGCGCCGATGCCCACCTGCCGTTCGAGCAGCCGATCACGGCGGCCATCGACCTGAACGCCCGCTGGCGCGAGCGGGACGTGCCGCTCGCGCTCGACGCCATGGTGCGATCGGGCGACGACGGGGTCTCGATCGGCCGCGCGTTCGTCCGCGGCGGCGACGTCGTGGTCACGGGCGAGGACGTGCGGATCGGCAAGACGGCCACAGGCGGCATGGACCTCGCCGGCGCGATCTCCGTCGAGGCGACGCGCGACGCGGTCGCGCGGCTGGGCCTGGGCGTCGAGCTGCCGGCCGACGTCAGCGTCCGCGTCCAGGCGACGCACACGGCGGGCACGCCGTGGACGCGCGTCGCGCTGTCGGGCCGCGTCGACGGCCAGCCGCTCGCCGGGACGGTGCAGGCGGACCTCGAGGGCAAGCGCTTCGTGGGCTACGTCTCGACGGGGCGGCTCGACGCGACGCGGCTGTCGAGCGGCCGGATCGAGGGCTCGGCGGCCGCGTTCGTGACGTTCGACGTCGCGCTAGAGGAGGGCCGCGAGCTGCCGGTCGGCACCGCGATGGTGCACGCGCGCGGCGCGCTCGAGGGCCTGCCGGAGACCCAGGCGCGGATCGCGCTGTCGTCCACCGGCGCGCGCGCGACGGCGCTCGTCGACGTCGACGGGCCCGACCTCCGCGCGAACGTGGTCGCCGAGGTCGAGAAGCGCGGCCAGGTCATCACGCTCCACCGCGGCACGCTGGTGGCGACGACGCCCGATCCGAAGGCCGCGAGCGGCGGCCGGGCGCCGGTGCGCGGCGCCTTCCACGCCGATCTCGTGGCGAGCGGCGCGCTCGCGCCCGAGCCGAGCATCGCGGTGGCCGGCACGATCGACGGCCGGCGGCTGCGGTTCCGCGATCTGTCGATCGACTCGATGAAGCTCGCGATCGACGCGCGCCAGCTCCCGGCGCGGCCGCTCGGGCGCGCCGAGCTCGACGCCCGCGGCGTCCAGCGCGGCACGATGTACCTGGCGGAGCTCGCGGCGTCAGCGGCCGACCGGCCGGACGGCAGGCTCGCAGTCTCGGTGCGCACGCGGCCGCGGCAGGCCCCGTGGCTCGTCGAGGCCGACGCGCTCGTGGCGCTCGGCGAGACCGTGACGATCGATCTCTCGCGCCACCACGTGCGCGTGGGCAACGGCACCGACTGGCGCGGCACCTCCGGCCGGATCGCGATCGCGCCCGAGCAGATCTGGGTCCGCGACTTCGCGACGAAGAGCCAGCGCGGCGAGCTGGCGGTCGCCTCCGCCGTGTACCACCGCGCGGGCCGCCGCGCCGGGGACCTCGAGGCGCACGCGGAGGCGAAGTCGATCGGGCTCGAGACGTTCGACGCGCGCTACCGCGGCGAGGCCTCGGCGAAGGTCGACGTCGTGCGCCGCGGCGGGCGGCTCGACGCCCACGCCGAGCTGGCGGGCCGGCGCATCGTCCTCGACGCGCGGGATCCGCGGGCCGCGCCACTCGACGCCGACGCCAAGGTCGACGTGCGCGAGGGCCGGCTCGCCATCGACGCGAGCGCGAGCTCGCCGCGGGTCGGCAAGGTCGCCGTCGCCGCCGACGTCGCCGCGCCGCGGGACGCCGCGGACGCGCGCGCGTGGCAGGCGCTCGGCAAAGACTCCATCCGCGACAGCCGCATCACGCTCGAGCGCCTCGACGTCGCCCGGCTGGCGGCGCTCGCTGGCCGGGTCGGCGAGCACCGCGGCATCGTCAACGGCGAGCTCCGGCTCTCCGGGGCAGAGGCGGGCGGCGCGATCACGGTGCGCGGGCTCGTCACGCCGCAGACCGCCGGGCTCGGCAAGATCGACGCCGACCTCCAGCTCTCGCGGACGCCGCGCGGCGAGATCATGCCCGCGCTGTCCGCGCGGCTCGAGGGGCTCGGCACGATCGACGCGCGCGCGGCGATCGTGATCCCGGCGCGCCCGTTCGATCCGCTCGCCTGGCGTCGGCTCGGCAAGGGGGCGATCGCGGGCGCCTCGGTGCACACGAGCGAGCTCGTGTTCGAGCCGGGCACGTTCGATCGCTTCGGCGTGGCCACGAACCTCCGCGGGCGCGCCGCGCTCGCGCTCGAGATCGAGGCGGGCCTGCGCGCGGCGCGGATCCGGGGCCAGGTCCGCGATCTGCGCGGCCGGCCGATCGCGCAGCCGGTCAACGTCGAGCTCTCGGCAGAGGTCGGCGCGCAGGCCACGACGTTCCGCCTGACGGCGGGCACGTCCGCGGCGCGGTTCGTCGAGGCCGATGGCCGGATCCCGCGCTCGTTCGCGCAGCTCCAGGCCGCCGGCCCGGCGCTCCTGCGCGCGCCGCTCGCCGTCACGGTGAAGCTCCCCGACGTGCGGGCGCGCCAGCTCCTGGCCACGTTCGGCCGCACCGACGTCGTCGACGGCTCGATCTCGGGCACGATCGACATCGCCGGCACCGTGGGCGCGCCGACCGCTCGCGCGAAGCTCGCGGCGACGAACATCGCGCTGCCGAGCACGCGCACGCGGCCGACGAAGCGGCTCGATCGGCTCACCGTCGACGCGATCTGGGACGGCCAGGTCGGGACCGTCCTCGTCACCGGCTCGCAGCCGGACGACGGCGGGCTGCAGGTCCTCGCCAAGGGCAGCCCGGCTGCGCTCGAGCGCGCGTCCGTCTCGCTCCGCGCGACGAAGTTCGATCTCCGGCCGGTCCTCGTGCTCGTGCCCGGCGTGGTCGGCGCGATGGGCGGCGTGCTCGACGCCAACGTGGCGGTGACCAGCCTCGATCCTCGGACGATGCGGGCGGCCGGCGAGCTCCACCTGACGCGCGCGCGCATCCCGCTGGCGCCGACGATCGGCACCTTGCGCGGCGCGAAGATCGACGTCGTCGCGGGCCAGCGTGACCTCCGGCTCGCGGTGGACGGCAAGCTCGGCGACGGCACGGTCAAGGCGACCGGCACGATCACGCTCGTGGGCGCGGCGCCCACCGGCGGTGACGTCAAGCTGACCCTGCGCAACGTCTCGCCGATCGGCACCGTCGAGCCGCGGATCACCGCGGACGTGACGGCGAAGCTGTCGAAGGGGCGCGATCGCTGGATCGCCGACGTCGTGGTCAATAACGGCTCGGTCGTCGTGCCGCCCGGCCGCGGCGAGGAGCTCAAGCCCGTGGGCCCGCCGCCCGACATGGTGTTCCTGAGCGGCAAGGACACGCTCTCGGCGGGGCCGCGCCAGCGCGCGGACGAGCCGCCGGCGCAGCCGGTGATCGAGGCGCGCGTCCAGATCAATCCGACGTACCTCAAGTCGGAGGAGCTGCGCGGCGTCGTCAAGGGCCAGCTCACGATCACCGCGGACGCCGGCGCGGTCGGCATCGTCGGTCGGGTCGAGGCCGATCGCGGCGATCTCGATCTGTTCGGCCGCCGCTACCTCGTCGAGCGCGCGATGGCGCGCTTCGACGGCTCGACGGATCCGCTGCTCGACGTCGTCATCACGCACGACTTCCCGGAGGTCACGACGATCACGTCGGTCCGCGGCCGGCTCAGCAAGCCCGAGCTCATCATGTCGTCGGAGCCGGGGATCTACTCGCAGGGGCAGCTCCTCGGGTTCCTCCTCGGCGGCGAGCCGAACGGCGAGCCCGCGCAGGGCAACCCGCGCGACCGCGTGACGGCCGCCGGCACCTCGTTCGTGGCGAACCGGCTCGGCGGGTACTTCAAGAAGGCGCTGCCGTTCAACGTCGACGTGCTCAAGTACGAGGCGGCGACCGCGTCGTCGAGCGCGGCGTTCACGATCGGCACGTGGCTGACGCGCTCGCTGTTCGTGGCGTACCGGCACCGGTTCGAGGCCCGCGCCGACGAGAACACCGGAGAGGCGGAGGCCGAGTACTGGATGACACGCCGCGTGATGGTCGAGGGCACCCTCGGCGATCGCGGGTACAGCGGCCTCGACCTCCTGTGGCGCAAGCGCTATTAGCGGCTCGCCGGGGATTCGCTGAGCGAGGCGCCCCGCGGCCGGGCTGGGGCGCGCCCGGTCGTGGCCTCGGCGCACGCCACGCGGCACGCCGCGCGGCGCCCGGTCGGTGCGTTGCGGTGGCACGCGATCTGCTCAATCTCCTCCCATGTCCACACTCGCGGAGCCCCTCGTCCTGTCCCCGCCTGCGGAGCCGTCGGCGCGTCGGGTCGTCGCCCTCGCGTTCGACGCGGTGCCTCGCGCGCACGAGGCCCTGCGCGCGGCGGTGCGGCTCGAGGAGCGCGGGCTGCTCACGCTGCACGACGCCGTGATGATCACGCGCGCGCCCGACGGCGAGATCGAGATCGGCCGGACGGCGGATCCGGCGCCGGTGGCGGCCGCCGTGCCCACGACGCTGATCGGCGCGCTGATCGGCACGCTGGTCGCGGGGCCGCTCGGCCTGCTCGTCGGTGGCGTGCTGGGCGGCGGCGGCGGCGCGATCGCCGCGCGGCTCGCCGAGGCCGGGCTCGATGAGCGCGTCGTGACCGAGCTCGCCGACGCGACGCCGCCGGGCGGGACCTCGCTCGCGCTGCTCGTCGGCGATGTGGCGGGCTCGGCGGTGCTCGACGAGCTGCGCCACGCCCGTGGCGCGCGGATCCTCCACGCCGCCGTGTCGCCCGAGGCGATCGCGGCGGCGCGCGGGGCCGCGGCGGTCGCGGCGGCCGCGGCGGTCGCGGCGCCCGAGCCGCGGGTCGTGCCGTAGGCCACGCTCGCGCCGGGGGCACGCCGGCCGCGGGCGCCCTTGCACGGGCGCCCCGGGGACGCGAGCATCGGAGCGGGTGCTCCGCTGGTTCGTCGGGTCGGTCTGCGTATTCGCGAGGACGCTCGTCTGCGCGGTCGTCTGCGCGGTCGTCTGCGCGGGCGTGGTCGGCGCGGCCGGCTGCGGCGGCAAGGCGCGCTTTCAGCCGGCGCCCGGCGCGATCTGGCTGGCCAAGATCCGCGTCGAGGGCGCCCGCGCGGTCGACGCGGACGACCTGATCTCGACGCTCGCGCTCCAGCGCGCCGTGGACACCGGGCGCCCGATCGATCCGCACCTCCTCGAGCAGGACGCCGGCCGGATCCGCGCGCGCTACCTGCGCCTGGGGTACTTCGACGTCCAGGTCGCCGCGCGCGTCGACGCGCAGGCGGGCGCGCAGACGGCGGTGTTCGTGGTCACCGAGGGCCGGCGCGCGACGATGGAGGTCGTCATCCAGGGCCTGCCGCCCGAGGTCTCGCCGGAGCGGGCGCGCGCGCTGATCGCGATCCCCGACGGCGGCCCGTTCGATTACGACGTCTACGACGCCGCGCGGCTGCCGCTGCAGACGCTCGTCGAGCGCGCCGGCTACGCGCACGTCCAGATCGAGGCGTACGTGAGCGCGGAGCGGTCGCGCGGGCGCGCCGTCGCGATCTACGAGCTGTCGCCGGGCCCGCGGTGCATGTTCGGCGCGCCGGTGATCGACGGCGTGGCCGGCCAGCTCGCCGCCGCCATCGCCGCCCGGGTCGCGTTCCGCGCCGGTGACGTCTACTCGCCCGACGCGCTCGCCGCGACGCAGCGCGGGCTGTACGAGCTCGGCCGGTTCTCGACGGTCGTCGTCGCGCCGCAGCGCGTGCCGGGGCAGACGGAGATCCCGGTGAAGATCACGGTCGCGCTCGGCAGCCGCCACGAGGTGCGGCTGGGCGGTGGATTCGGCCTCGATTCGGCGGCGTACGAGGCGCGCGTGCGCGGCGGCTTCTCGTACATTCCGCAGGCGAGCCCGCTCCTCACGCTCGCCGCCGACGCGCGCATCGCCGCCACGGTGCTGCGCGAGACCAAGGACGTGGAGCCGAAGATCCGCGCGCTCGTCAGCGCGCAGCGGATCGATCTGTTCCGGCCGCGCGTCGGCGGCGAGGTGGGCGTCGGCTACGACTTCCTGTCCGTCGAGGCGTACACCTCGACGGGGCCGCAGGTGCGCCTCGGCCTGTCGGCGCCGCTCGGCGCGCGCTGGCTCACCGGGCGCCTCGGCTGGGCGTTCTCGTACCTGGTGTTCACCGATCTGGATCCGGTGTTCGAGGTGAGGCCGGACGCGATCCCCTCGCTCGGCCTCGACGAGCCGCAGCGCCTCGGCGCGTACCAGGTGACGATCGCCGCGGACCTGCGCGACAACCCGCTCGATCCGAAGTCGGGCGCGTACCTCGCGCTGCGCGGGCAGGCCGGCAGCGCGCTCGCCGGCGGCGCGTTCACGTTCGCGCAGCTCACACCCGAGCTGCGCGGCTACCTCGCGCTCGGCACGCCGCGCCTCGTCCTCGGGGTCCGCCTGCGCGCCGGCGCGATCTTCGGCGATCGACCGGTGACCGAGCGCTACTACTCGGGCGGCGCGCAGAGCCACCGCGGCTTCGCCGAGCGCCGGCTGTCGCCGACCCTGGTGGATGACATCACGGACCCGGACGATCCGGACTCGGTGGCGATCGGCGGCGGGGCGCTGCTCGAGGCCGGCGCCGAGCTGCGGCTCGGGCTCGGCACGCTGTGGTCGCTGCCGGTCGGCACCACGCTGTTCCTCGACGGCGGCGACGTATGGAACGATCTGTACCTCGCCCGCCCCCTGGACCTGCACTGGGCGGCCGGCGCCGGGGTGTCGGTCCAGGTCGCCGGGGTCAAGGTGCGCCTCGACGTCGGACACCGCCTGAACCGGAAGGGGCCGGCCGAGCCCGAGTACGAAAAGAATACCGCCGTCCACCTCGGTATCGGAGACTCGTTCTGATGCGGCGGCTCCTCCGGTGGCTCAAGCGGGGCGTGCTCGGCACGCTCGCGCTCGCCGTGCTCGCCGTGGGTATCGCGCTGATCGTGCTCCACACCGACTGGGGGCGCGAGCACGTGCGCGCGCGGGTCGCGGCGGCGCTCGCCGAGTCGTTCCCGGGCGGCGCGCGGATCGGCCGGCTCGAGGGCAGCGTGCTCGGCGAGCTCGTGGCGCGCGACGTCGAGCTTTTGGCGGCCGACAAGCAGACGTACGCCAAGGTCGCCGAGCTGCGGATCGACCTGGCGCTGCGGCCGCTCCTCGGCAAGACAGCGCGGATCGAGCGGCTCGTCGCCAGCGAGGCGGAGCTGTACCCGCTGCGGGTGATCGCGCCGCCTGTGCCAGACGAGGAGGAGGGGCCCGACGAGCCCGGCGCGTGGAGCGTGGAGCTGCCGGCGATCAAGGTGCACCGCGCGCGCGTCGTGATCGAGCTGGGGGCGGGGGCGCCGGTGACGCTCGACGGGCTGGAGCTCGCGGCGGCCGTCTCGATGCCCGCGGGCGCGCCGATCGATGTATCGGCACAGCTGCGCAGCACCTGGCGCGAGCGCGGCGTGCCTGTCGAGGGCAGCCTCGCGGTGCGCGCCGGCGAGGTCGTGGCGCTCCCGAAGCTCGAGCTGCAGATCGGCGGCGCCTCCGTCCGGGGGACGGACGTCGCGATCGATCCGGCGCTGCCCACCGGCGCCGTGAAGATCGAAGCGCCGGCAGGCGCGCTCGAGCGGCTGCTCCCTGGCATCGGGCTTGTGGCCGCAGCGAGCCTCGACGTGACCTTGACCCGGGCGGGCAGCGAGCTGGCGGTCCGGCTCACCGGCGGCTACGGCGCGACGAAGGTGACCGGCACGCTGCACGCCGACGTGGCGGGCGCGCGCGTGCGCGGCGTCGTCACGGCCAAGGACGTGGCGCTCGGCGAGCTCACGGGCGGCGCGCACACCGGCGGCGGCGCGGCGATCATCGCGCTCGTCGCGGATCGCGCGCGGATCGCCGGCACCGCGATCGCCACCGGAGCCGTGGACGCGCTCCCCGCGGGCAACGCGGTCGTCAGCTTCGACGTCGCGATCGACGAGGCGCGCGCGCGCGCCGGCGCGCTCGTCGACGCGATCACCGGCGGCGCCGGCCTCGTGCTCGCCAGCGGCGGCGGCGCGTCCGCGCGCGGGTTCGGCACATTCGCGCGCCTGGGCGGTGCGCTCGCGGTCGACACCGGCCACCTCGCGGTGTCGGCGCGCGACGTGGGCGCGCTCGCCCGCCCGCTCGCCGGCGAGGCCGCGCCCGTCCGGGGCGGCCTCGCGCTCGACGCCCAGGTCTCCGGCACCCTCGCGCCGCTCGATGTCGCCGTGACCGGCACGCTCGCGGGCGAGCGCGTCGCCTACGGCGAAGATCCGGCCGATTCACTCTCCGCGCGGCGGCTCTCGGCCCGCTTCCGCGGCACGGCGCGCGGTTCGCTCGCGGCGGCCGTGGGCACGGCGACCGGCGCGGTCCACGGCGTCGCCGACGCCGGCGTGCCGCGCGGCAGCGCCAGCTTCGGCGCGGAGCTCCGCGCCGATCGGACGATCGCGGCGTGGGTCAAGGCGTGGCCCGCCGCCGCCCCGATCACGATCGACGCGACCGCGGTGATCCGACCGGGCACATCCGGCGCGGCCGGCGCCGCCGGCGGCGCCGCGGCGCCCATGCTCGTCGAGCTCGGCGCGCACGCGATCACGATGCCCGGCGGCGAGCGGTGGACCGGCCGCGGCGGCCGGATCGTCATCGAGCCCGCGCGCGTCGTGCTCGAGCGGCTCCGCACCACGAGCCGCGGCGGCCGGGTCGACGCCGCGGCCACCTTCGATCGCGAGACGAAGCGCCTCGCGCTCAGGCTCGACGCCGACGCGGTCGCCGCGGCATCGATCGATCCCGCCTATCGCGGCACGGCCTCTGGCCAGATCCGCCTCGCGCGGAGCGGCCTCCGCTGGGACGGCACGGTCCTGCTCGGTGGCCGGGGCCTGGCCTTCGCGCCCGACGCGGCGCCGCTCGACGCTGACCTGCGCCTCGAGGTCGCGGGCCGGCACGTCGTCCTCCAGACCGGCGCGCGCGTCGCAGATCTCGGCGGCGTGCGCTTCGACCTGGACGTCGACGGCCCGGCGGATCTGACCGACGTCGACGGCTGGCTGGTGCTCCCGCGCGCCGCCGTGCGCAGCGCGCGGCTCGGCATCGATCGCGCCGACCTCGGCGCCGCGGCCGTCCCGACCGGCGGCGTCGTCGACGGCAGCGTGTACATCGCCGGCGCGGACACGTCCGGCACCGTGTCTGTCCGCGGCGTGCGCACGCCGCTCGGTGACCTCGAGGGCGACATCACGTTCCGCGCCGAGGACAAAAGCCAGCTCGGCGCCTCCTCCACCGTGCACATCCGGGGGCTCGGCGACGCCGACGTCTCGGCGCGGATCGCGTTCCCGCTCCACCCGTTCGATCCCGCGGACTGGCAGCGGCTCGGCCGCGGCGCGCTCGCCCGCCTCGGCGCGTCGTTGTCCGACGTCGCGATCGATCCCGAGCGGCTCGCCGCGCTCGGGATCGAGGCGCCGTACCGCGGCACCGCCGACGTCGACCTCGTGCTCGCCGATGGCGCGACGTCCGCGACCGTCGACGTCGACGTGAAGGGCATCACCGGCGGCCCGATCGTCGCGCCGATCGACGTCCACGTCGCGGCGACCGTCGATCCCGCCGGCACGCGCGTCCGCGCCCACGCCGCGGATACGCGCCCCGAGCCGACGCAGCTGCTCGCGCTCGAAGGCGCGATCCCGTCGTACTCGATCGATCGCTGGATCGCCGCGCCCGCGCAGGCCCGCCACGCGCCGCTCGACGGCGTCGCCGTCACGATCCCCGGCCTGCGCGGCCCGGACGACAAGCGCCCCGCGGCGCCGCTCGACGCGCCGGTCCTCCTCGCCGTGCTCGGCCGCGACGATCTGGCCTCCGGCAAGATCCTCGGCACCGTCTCGATCGGCGGCACGCTCGGCGCGCCCACCGCCGGTGCCAAGATCGAGCTCGGCAAGCTCGTGCTCGCCCGCCACGCGCCCGGCCGGCCGGCCGCGGAGCCGACGGATCTGGTGATCGAGGCGCGGTGGGGCGGCGCGGCCGGCCGCGGCGCCGTCACCGTCACCGGCAAGAGCGGCCGCGGCACCTTCGTCGCGGACGCCGAGGGCGCGCCCGCCGATCCCGCGAAGGTGCTCGCCAGCCTCACGGCGAAGGACTTCGAGATCGGGCCGCTCGCCGCGTTCCTGCCCGGCGAGCTCCACGCCGCGCGCGGCAAGCTCGGCGGGCGCGTCACGCTGCGCGGGCTGGACGCGTCCGCCGGTCTGCTCGGCCGGATCCGCGGCCAGCTCACCCTCGCCGAGGCCGCCGTCCCGCTCGATCCGATGCTCGGCACGCTGCGCGACGGCACCGCGACCGTGCGGATCGACGATCGCGGCGTCGCGCTCGACGTCGCCGGCGCGCTCGGCAGCGGCAAGCTCACGCTCGCGGCCCGGTCGGCCGGCCACGACCTCGCGGTGATCGACGCCACCGGGAAGCTCGACGACGTCTCGCCGCTCGGCGAGTGGGAGCCCGTGATCGACGCGGACATCACCGCGAAGCTCCGCAAGAGCTCCGCCGAGCAGTGGACCGGCTCGATCGAGATCCGCAACGCGTCGGCCGTGCTGCCGCCGTCGGGCGAGGACCTCGGCGATCCGGACAAGCCGCTCGATCTCTTGTTCGTCGAGGACGGCCCGATCCCGCCGCGGCGCTTCGCGCTCGGCGGGCGCGCGCCCGCCCGGCCGTGGCTCGTCGCGGACGTCGAGCTCCTCCCGATGAAGGTCTACGCCGAGGACCTGTTCGACACGCGCGGCGAGATCAGCGGCAAGCTCCAGCTCGAGATCGGCGACACGATCGGCCTGGTCGGCGGCCTCGACATCGAGAACGGCATCGTCGGCGACCTGTTCGGCCGCCGCTACACCGCGACCGGCGGCGTCACGTTCGACGGCACGCTCGAGCCCAAGGTCGACATCACGCTGCAGCACAAGTTCCCCGCGCTCGTCCTGACGGTCCTCTTGCAGGGCAACCCGGCCACGCTCATCCCTGACTTCCGCTCCGATCCGCCGTCGTACACGCGCGATCAGCTCGCCGGCTTCTTCATCGGCGGCGAGCCTGGCGGCGATCCGTCGACGCAGACGCGCGAGGCCGCGACCGGCGCGGGCGCGGCCGTCCTGTCGTCGACGCTCGGCGCGCGGATCCGCAAGCGGCTGCCGATCAAGATCGAGCAGCTCGGCTGCGATCCGGGGAACTCGGTCACCGCGGCGTCGTGCACCGTCGGGCGGTGGTTCGGCGAGAAGCTGTTCGTCGCGTTCAAGCGGCGCGTCGAGGCGCAGGAGGACGACACCGTCAATGCCAACGAGGTCCAGGGCCAGTACTACCTGCGGCGCGATCTGTACCTCGAGATGGTCGGCGGCGACGCCGGCAGCGGCGGCCTCGATCTCCTGTGGCGCCGCCGCTGGTAGGCAGGCGAGTCAGACGATCGGCGATGGCGGGGGTGGGCGGCGGGCGGCGGGGCTGCGGCCATGGGCCAGGTCGTGGTCTCGGCCGAATGGATCGCGGCGATCCGGCACCTCGTGGAGATCGGCGCCATCTCGGTGGCCGGCGCGGCCGAGGCGCTCCGGGTGCGCGGCTTCACGTCCGCGATGGCGCAGGCGACCGACCTGCCGCAGTCAGTCAAAGATCTGCTCGGCGAGGGCCCGACCACCGACGCGATGAAGGTGACCAATACGACCGGCGCCGGAGCCGCGTGTGCGCCGCGCCATCACGTCTTGCCGCAGGAACATCGCAATTCTTCGAGGAGCGCGGGTTCACCGGCGATCTCGGCATCGATAACTTCACGGTCGAGTTCGAGACCGCGCATCATCAGGCGCAGCACGGCGGCGGCAACTGGGTGGAAGGGCGAAAGTGGCTCGGTGAGTGGAACAAACTTGTGATGAACAGGCTGGAGAGGCGGGAGGAGCAACTGGGACGCCGTATGACAGTCGCCGAGATCATGAAAGAGGTTGAATTGCTGATGAAAGCTCGCGAGATTCCTGTCCGCTTCGTTCCCTATCGGGGAGGCTAATCGAACGTGTCCTTCGCGAAGACGTGGTCCGGTGACTGGCATGGTCGAATTTTGGAGCGCGTGCACCAGCGCGGGTTTGCAACCGTGACGCAATACGTCGGCGAACGCCCTAGTGTCTCACTCATCGAGCTTTCGGACGAGATCGGACCGGACGATGTCGCAGCGGCGCAGATCAGAGCGATCTTTGTCGAGGAAGCCATTCGAACCCGCACGGTTCCACACGCCCTCCGCGATCTGTTCGTTCGCGAGCTGCGCCATGCCCTTCCACACGGTTGGCGGTACCCTCTCGATGACGCATCTCGATCCGAGGTCGCCGGAGCGCTTGCACGCTGGCAGACCGATCTCGAGGTCGAAGACCACCTCGACTGCTTCGACGACGAGTCGACGTTCAAGGCGGGCCAAGACCTCCTGAACGCCGAGCTGCCCACCGGATGGCTGCCCGAGGGCCCCGACGACCCCGTCATCATCGTGTTTGTCGATCGCTGCCTCGGGCGTGTTCCGTCCTGAACGTCCTGAACGGATGCAGCGACGAAATGCGAGATGGTCCACGCGCACGAACGTCCGCGCGGTTTGACCGGCAAGCCGTGATGCCGGCGGAGCGCTCGTCAACGATTCTTCGGGCGATCCCACTGCGTGCGCTCGACCGGCTCGCCGAGCTCACGCAGCCGTTCCCCACGCCGGGCGACCTCAGCCCCAGCCCGATCCACTTGATCTTCCAAGTCCCTCGTTCGCGCGTGTAGATCGATCAGACCGGTCGTTAAGTGCCGCATCAGCTCGTCATAGACCACAAGGATCGCGTGAGCATCGTCGAGCGGCTTGGAGGGCACATCGGACGGCACGGCACGCAGCCTAGCGCTAGTTCCGACGAAGTGCCTGCCTCTCGCGCAACAGAGCGCTCGCGTGAAGTCACTTCGGTCCGGCGCAATACCAGCGTAATATCCACATCAACTCCAGCTACTCGCGTGAAGCCGTGTGAATGCAACCCCGGTCCAGTGCAGTACTTTCGGCGGCGGCGGTCCGGGCCCTCTGTGGCGCCGCCGCTGGTAGTATCGCGGGCGACGTGCGCCCTCGCCTCGCTCGCCTCGTCCGCTTTGCAAGCCTCGCGCTCTTCACGGCGTGCTCCGGCCCGGCGCCGGGGCCCGCGGCCGCGCCCCGGCCATCGGCCCCGCCGGCTCCGGCCGCGCCGGACAAGCTCCTGCCGCCGTCGGCGTTCGCGTCGATCGAGCCGCCCGCGGCGCGCTCGCAGGCGCTGTTCGCCGAGGCGAGCCGCGTGCTGCTCCACGCGCGCTGCGTGAACTGCCACCCACCCGACGACTCGCCGCGGCAGGGCGACGCGCACGCGTTCCACGATCCGCCCGCGGTGCGCGGCCCGGCGGATCGCGGCGTCCCGGCGATGCAGTGCGGGAGCTGCCACCAGGACCAGAACCTGCCGTATGCGCGCGTGCCGGGCGCGCCGGACTGGCACCTTGCGCCCGTCGAGATGGCGTGGCTCGGCCGGTCGTCGGCGCAGATCTGCGCGCAGCTCTCGGATCCGAGGCGCAATGGCCAAAAGACGCTCGCGCAGATCCAGCACCACCTCGCGCACGACGCGCTCGTCGGGTGGGGCTGGGGGCCGGGCCACGGCCGCTCCGCGCCGCCCGGCTCGCAGGTCGAGCTGGGCGCCCTGTTCCAGGCCTGGATCGACACCGGCGCGGTGTGCCCCGCCGGCGAGGAGAAGCGACCATGAAGCTCGACGTCAACGGTCAGGCGCGCGAGGTCGAGGCCGATCCGGAGATGCCCCTCCTGTGGGTGCTCCGTGATCTGCTCGGCCTCACCGGCACGAAGTACGGCTGCGGCGAGGCGCTGTGCGGCGCGTGCACCGTGCACCTCGACGGCAACGCCGTGCGCTCGTGCGTGACGCCGGTCCGCCGCGCCGCCGGCAAGAAGATCGTGACGATCGAGGGCCTGTCCCCGCGCGGCGATCACCCGCTGCAGCAGGCGTGGGCCGAGCTCGGCGTGCCGCAGTGCGGGTTCTGCCAGGCGGGCCAGATCATGAGCGCGGCGGCGCTGCTCGCCGCGAGCCCGAAGCCGACCGACGAGGAGATCGATCGCTCGCTCGCCGGCAACCTGTGCCGGTGCGGGACCTATGTCCGGATCCGCGCGGCGGTGCGGAAGGCGGCGGGCGTATGAGCGAGCGGGGCGATCGGCGCGGTCGCGGAGCATCCGAGGAGACGACCGGCGGAGCGCCGCCGAGCGAGGACCGGGCACGGTTCACGATCACCGTCTCCCGCCGCTCGTTCCTGGCGGGCCTGGCGGGCCTGGGCGCCGCGGCGGCGGGCCTCGCGCTCGGCGTGCGCGTGCCCGGGGCCGAGGCCGCGGGCGCGACGGGCGCCGCGGTGTTCGCGCCGAACCCGTTCATCCAGATTGGCACCGACGGCGTCGTCACGATCGTCTGCCACCGCTCGGAGATGGGGCAGGGGATCCGGAGCTCGCTGCACGTCCTGATCGCCGACGAGCTGGGCGCCGATCCGGCGAAGGTGCAGCTCGTCCAGGGCGACGGCGATCCGAAGTACGGCGACCAGAACACCGACGGCTCGTCGAGCATCCGCGGCCAGTACGAGGCGATGCGCACGGTCGGCGCCGCGGCGCGCATGATGCTCGTCACCGCCGCCGCCAAGCGGCTCGGCGCGCCAGAGGCCCGGCTCCTCGCGCAGGGCAACGCGGTCCACGATCCGGTCACCAAGCGCTCGGTGCCGTTCGGCGAGCTCGCGGTCGCAGCGGCGAAGCTGAAGGTGCCGGCAAAGCCGGTGCTACGCCCGCGCGCCGAGCTCGTCCACGTGGGCACGCCGATGCCGCTCGTCGACGCGCCGGGCTACGTCACGGGCGCCGCGAAGTTCGCCGCCGATGTCCAGCTCCCGGGCATGCTGACGGCGGTGATCGCGCGCCCGCCGGTCGTGCTCGGCAAGGTCGCGCGCCTCGACGAGGCGAAGGCCAAGGCGGTCCCCGGCGTCGTGCAGGTGGTGCAGCTCCCGGCGCCGACCGCGCCGGTGAAGTTCCAGCCGCTCGGGGGCGTGGCGGTCATCGCGCGGCACACGTGGGCGGCGATCCGCGGCCGCGCGGCGCTCGAGGTCGCGTGGGACGGCGGCCCGAACGCGGCGTATGACTCCGCCGAGTTCACGCGCTCGCTGCTCGCGACGGTGCGCGCGCCGGGCGAGCCGGTGCGCAGGCTCGGCGACGCGGCGGCGGCGCTCGCGCGCGCCGCGAAGGTCGTCGAGGCGGAGTACGTCGTGCCGCACCTCGTGCACGCGCCGATGGAGCCGCCCGCGGCGGTCGCGCGCATGGACGGCGGGCGCTGCGAGATCTGGGCGTGCACGCAGGATCCGCAGACGGCGCAGGAGTCGGTGGCCGAGGCGCTCGGCATCGACAAGTCCGCCGTCACGGTGCACGTCACGTTCCTGGGCGGCGGCTTCGGCCGCAAGTCGAAGCCCGACTTCATCGTCGAGGCGGCGCTGCTCGCGCGCGCTGCGGGCGCGCCGGTACGGGTGCAGTGGACGCGCGAGGACGATCTACGCCACTCCTACTACCACACGCACAGCGCGCAGGCGCTCGCGGCTGGCCTCGACGCGGGCGGCAACGTGATCGCGTGGCGGCACCGGCTCGCGTACCCGTCGATCAGCTCGACGTTCGCGCCGAACGCGAACCGGCCGAGCCGCGGCGAGGTCAACCAGGGCGTCGTCGATGTGCCGCTCGACGTCCCGAACCTCTCCGTCGAGACGGGCGAGGCGAAGGCGCACGCGCGCGTGGGCTGGCTGCGCTCGGTCTGCAACATCCAGCAGGCGTTCGCGGTGCAGTCGTTCATCGACGAGCTGGCGGCCGCGACGAAGCGCGATCCGCGCGACATGCTGCTGCAGGTGCTCGGCAAGCCGCGCACGCTCGGGCCGGCCGAGCTCGGCGTCGAGGCGAAGATGCTGGGCAACTACGGCGCGCCGCTCGACAAGCACCCGATCGACGTCGCGCGCTTCCACCGCGTGATCGAGAAGGTGACGGCTGCGGCGGGCTGGGACGCGGCGCGCAAGGCGGGCCGCGCCGTCGGCCTGGCGGTGCACCGGAGCTTCCTCAGCTACATCGGGGTCGTGGCGCAGGTGAGCCGGGGCCCGCGCGGCGAGGTCCGCGTCGACGAGGCGTGGATCGCCGCGGACTGCGGGACGATCATCAACGCCGATCGCGTGCGCTCGCAGCTCGAGGGCGCCTTCGTGTTCGGTCAGTCTCTCTTCACGCACGGCGCGATCACGATGAAGGCGGGCGCCGTCGAGCAGCGCAACTTCCGCGACTACCCGCTCGTGCGCATGCCGGCGGCGCCGCGCCGGATTCATGTCGAGTTGATCCCGAGCGAGGGCCCGCCCGGCGGCGTCGGCGAGCCCGGCGTCCCGCCCGTGGCCCCGGCGATCGCGAACGCCGCATTCGCGCTGACCGGCACGCGCGTCCGCACGCTGCCGCTCGTGCCGGTCCGGCCGGTCCGGCCGGTCTCGTAGCGCCGCGGGCCGCTCAGCGGTCGCCGCCGCGGCGGCGGCCGAGCAGGCCGCGCACAGCCTGTCGGGCGGTCAGGCGCGGCAGCTGCGTCAGCGTGCGGGCGAGCGCGATCGCGAGCTGGAGCGGCGAGTCGCCGCGCGCCTCGAGCGTCGTCCGCTGCCCGGTCGCCGTGTCCTCCACGGCGCCGCGCGCGATCGTCCGCGAGCCGTCGCTGCGGATCTCGACGACGAGCCGCGCGACGACCGGTGGCTCGGTAGTTTGCTCGAGCTCGGCCGCGGGCCGCTGCACGAGCTCGGCCTTGTCGTCGCGGTGATCGGTCATGCCGCCAGCTTAGCAGTACAGTTCGGGGATGACGGCCGCCCCGCTCGCCGACCTCCGCGATCGCATCGAAGCGGTCGATCGCCAGATCATCGCGCTCCTCGCCGAGCGGCTCGCGATCGCCCGGGAGGTCGCCGAGGCCAAGCTCGAGAGCGCGAGCCCGTTCCGCGACCGCGCGCGCGAGGAGAGCCTGCTCGCCCGGCTGCGCGAGCTCGCGGCGGCCGCCGGCCTCGATCCGCACCAGATCGAGCGCCTCTACCGAGTCGTCATGGACATGTCCGTGGCGCACCAGGAGCGCGCCGTCCGCGAGCGGCCCGATGCGCCGCTGCGCGTGGCGTACCAGGGCGTCGAGGGCAGCTACAGCCACCTCACGGCGCAGCGCCGCTACGCCGGCCGCGAGGGCGGGGCGCTCCTCACCGGCCACGACTCGTTCCGCGCGGCCGCCGAGGCGGTCCTCTCCGGCGCCGTCGACCTCGCGCTCCTGCCGATCGAGAACACGACGGCCGGCAGCATCAACGAGACGTACGACCTGCTCGCGAGCACCGGGCTCCACATCACCGGCGAGGTCGTCTCGGCGATCGAGCACTGCCTGCTCGCGCTGCCGGGCGTGCCGCTCGACGAGCTCCGCACCGTCATCTCGCACCCGCAGGCGCTCGCGCAGTGCGCGGCGTTCTTTGCGCGCCACCCGCACCTCACGCCGCGCCACGAGCTCGACACGGCCGGCGCGGCGCGCCGCGTCGCCTCGGCCAACGATCGGACGCTCGCGGCGATCGCGAGCGCGGCGGCCGCGCGCACCTACGGGCTGGCGATCCTCGCGCACGGCATCCAGACGGCGGCCGGCAACGCGACGCGCTTCGTCGAGATCTCGCCGCGCCCGGCGCCGCTGCCCGAGGGCGCGGCGGCGAAGACGTCGCTCCTGCTCGCGCTCGCCGATCGCCCGGGCGCGCTCGGCGAGATCCTCATGCGGTTCGCCGGCCGCAACCTGTCGCTGACGAAGATCGAGTCCCGGCCGATTCCCGAGGCGCCGTTTACGTACTGCTTCTACATCGACGTCCTCGGCCACGCCGCGAGCGCGCCGTTCGTCGCGGTGCTCGACGAGCTCCGCGCGCTCACGACGGAGCTCCGCGTGCTCGGCACGTACGCCGCCCACGCCGCCGGCTGACCCTATCCACGCGGCCGCGGCCGGAGCGCTGGGCGGAGGCCCCGCTCGCGGCGCCCCTCCACCTCGGCCGGAGCGCCCGATGCCTGCGACTTCATGCGGATGGCTTCGGTCACCGAGATCGTACAAGTCGCGCGCAGCGGCAGGCCGGTCGTGTCCCACATCTGGTACTTCACATCCAGCTTGTTAATCACACAGAGGAACGGGCGCATTCTTTGATTGCCGATGCCCCAGGTGATGATGCAGTGGTGCGGTCGTTTCAAGGCGGAGTCGTTCGAGGGTGAGTCTTGGACGGACGACAGCTTTTCGAGCGCCTCGACGTCCGGCTCGATCGACGTTTGGGTTTCATAGCCATCGAAGAGGAACTCGATCGTGATCGTGCGCGGCTCACCCCCGCCGAAGGAGAGGTCGTCCTGCTGCGATTGAGCGCTCCTGTTGTTCCGCTCGGTCTTGTTGTCGCTGTCCTTGTGAGGCTCCCATTTGATCGATTTCGTGATCGAGAGCTCCTTGGGGTTGTACTGCGCACAGATCTGGAGGTCGGGGTGGTCGATGCTCGCGATGCGCAGCTTCGCGCGAGCCGGGAGAAATGCGCTGTCGTTGCCGCCGCCACCGCCGCTCATATCAGTCCTCCCTGCACGCCGGTCCAAAAATCAATCATCGATCGCCCCTCCCTCCGTGTCGGTCCCCATTGCCACCGACCTTGCGCCCCGCCTTCTAGCTATCCAAGTCGACACTGTAGTGGATAGGCATCCGTGTTGTAAACAGAATTGTAGGCTCGCGTTGATACATCATGAGTGTGCAGCGAAATGCGGCTGCTCATCGCTTGTGATTCTGCACGGGTGCGATGGCGGGCCGGCCGAGGTCAGAATGTAGCGGAGCCGGGCAGCCGAGCTGGGTGTGCTTGATCCGGCTCGTATCTTTTCGGTGCGACAAGCGCGGGCTCGCCGCGTCCCTGCAGCAAGACGGTCGGCCATCACCACGACTGCGACGGTGCTTCGCCAACACTGGCACCCGGTAACCGTCCATGGGCGTGTCGCAGTTACCTGCGAAGGAAGAAGAGCGATGAGGAATACTATCGATTTCAAAATCTGTTTCAGGGGCACCGCGCTCACTGCGCTCACCGCGGCCGCCACGGCCGCCACGGCCGCTGGGTGCCTACACGAAGCGGGCGAGCCGGACGCGCGAGCAGGCCTCGCCCCGGCGACGACCGAGATCATCGTGACGAACGGCTCCAGCATCAACGGTCCGCTGCTCAACGGCAAGGGCGCTCCTGGGTCCGAGGTCTACGGCAAGGATGTGGTGGGCGTCAGCGCGTTCGGCGCCTCGCTGCGCGGGCTCACCTTGCAGGGCAGCGAGCTTGCGACTGTGCGGGCCTCCGACGGTGCGGTCGTCTCGGGAGCCGCGCTCGTCGGCGCGACGTTCAACACGCACATGCCCGACGACGCGCGCATCGCGCTGCGCATCGACGCGCACGCGGCGACCGCCTCGGAGCACCACGCGGGCAGCACCGTGCATCACTACGCGCTCTCCTACCGAGCGACCGGGGCCACCGTCTGGACCCCGGTCTGCAGCCAGCGCGCTGGCGCGCCCGTGCTCGCGATCCCGCTCGTGGGCCGGTGGAGCTACGCGGAGGGCGTGCCGGGCGGCGGCGCCAAGCTCGACGCGCCTGACTGGATCACCTTCGCGTGCGACGGGTTTGCCCTGTACAAGTGCGTGCGGCTCGGCTACGAGCCGTGGACCGCGTCAGCCGAGGTGCAGCTGGGCGGCCACCATCAGGCGTGCACGCGGGCGCAGCGAGCCGACTACTGCGGTGACGGGCGCTCGTACACGGTGGCTAGTCAGCTCATCAATATCTTCGACAACGTCGGGATCCAGGACGACACCGCGAGCTGGTCGCTCGAAGCGGAGTGGGCTGCGAGCGGCGCCCGCTGCGTGAGCCGGCCGCGGGTCCCGGGCATGGCGCCCGACTGCGCGCTCTCCAAGTGCGGTGCTTCGCCCAGCTGGGGCACCACGCTGATCGTGACCGAGGCCCCGTAGCGAGGCGAGCGAGCGAGCGAGGCGGCCGAGCCGGCGCCTAGACGCCGAGCCTGGCGCCGACGTGGATGGCCGCGGCGCTCTGCGGCGCCACGGTGATGCTCGCCATCCCGGCCGCGTCGACGCTCACCACGGTGCCGCTGCAGCTGCTGCCGCCGCCGCCGCCGCCCGCTGTGAAGTCACCGGAGATGACGTCACAGTACTGGCCAGCACCCAGGCTCGTCTGGAAGCTGCGAGACAGCGCGCTGGCCTCGGCATTGATGACCACGAAGCCGGCGCTGCCGCGGCCAAAGGCGATCTGATTGCCGGCGTTGTCCCACCAGTCCGTCACGGCCCACGCGCCCAGCGTCGCCTTGCGGAACCCGACCATGTTGCCGATCGGGCGCAGCCGGTGCTCGCAGACCCAGCCGCCGCGATTCTGATCGAAGCACGCGGGCGCGGCGCCGCCGCCGTCCCACGGGCCGACCGTCGCGCCGGTGGCCGGATCGTGCGGCGGCCCGTAGCTGGCGTCGAACGTGGTGTCCGCCGTGAACGCGAAGCTCGACATGAGGGCGGGGTAGCCGTACGGCCACGCGAGCATGAAGACGTTCGCGAGCTCGTAGCGCCGGCCGTGGTGATAGGTGAGGTAGGTCCCGCCGCCGGCGTGGCCGCGCTGCTTGTCGTGGTTGTCGGTGAACGCGACGGCGCGGTCGCTCGGCAGGAGGCCCCAGCTCGCGCCCTCGCCGAAGCTGCGCAGGTCGGCGAGCTGGCCGCGACTCCCGGTGAACTTGCCGAACAGCTCGCTGCCGTATCCAAACTCGGTAATGTCGGCCAGGCCGTTGCTGATCGCGAAGTAGTCGCTGGGCTGGATCGGCTCGCTCGGGTTACCGATGACCTCGAGGAACCAGTACGGCGGGGTCGCCGTCCGGGACTCGACCTCGCTGACGATGGCGCACAGATCCGTCGAGCTGATGTGCTTGGCGGCGTCGACCCGGAACCCGCGGACCCCGAGCTCGTAGAGATCGACGAGGTAGTCGGCGATCTTGCCGCGCACGTGGTCCGAGCCGGTGTCGAGATCCTGGAGGCCGAGGAGCTGGCAGTACTGCACGTTGACGGCGTCGCGGTAGTTGTTGACGGCGCACGGCGCGTGGAAGTGGCCAGTCCGGTACGGGACCACAGGGAAGTTGCCGGGGCCCCATATGTGATCTCCGACGCTCGAGCGCGTCCCCGAGCCGGGCGCCATGTGGTTGATCACCGCGTCAGCGTAGATCTCCACGCCGACGGCCGCGCACCGGCGCACCATGTCGGCGAGCTCGGCGCGGGTCCCGCTGCGGCTCCGATCCAGGCGATAGCTGACGGGCTGATAGCGCATCCACCACGGGAACGGCGCGCCATCTCCGCTGGTGACCCAGGCGTGCTCGTGAGGCGGTGAGATCTGCACCGCGGTGAAGCCCTTGGGCCCGAGATAGGTCTCGCACTCGCGGGCGATGTCCGTCCACTTCCACTCGAACAGGTGCACGAAGGCGGCGCGGCGCGTCTCCTCCGCCGGGGCCACCTTGCAGACCTCGCGCGGGCTGCCGCTGCAGCCAGTCGCCAGCGCCAGGATGCCTGCGGTCACCGGCGCCAGCAGGCCGGCGAGGGGAGCTCGATGATCTCGAAAATCCACAGCCCGATCCTTCCGCCGGGCACGGACTCCGAGCAAGCGGATGATCGTCCGGATCTGCGCCCCGGAGCCTCGCGCCCCCGGATCCCCCAGATCCTCCGATCCCGCTCGCCGCCGCGGCTATTTTGCTGGATTGCTGCGCCCGGCGGCATAGGTGTACCGTCCGGCCGCACTCTGCCCTGCGGGTGCGAAGCCAGTAGTCAGAACTTAGCCAGAACCTAGAAAAGGGGTCGCCGTGAAGCCAGTCTCGCGCTCGCTCTGTGCAGCTGTCGCGCTCTGTGCAGCGCTCGCCGCTGTCTCCGTCATCGCCACCGGCTGCGGCGGCGACGACCCGCCGCCCGAGGACTGCGCGGCCCCCGGCGACGAGGACGGCAACGGCGCGGCCGACTGCAACGATCTCGCGTGCGCGGTCGCGACGGCGTGTCAGCCGGTCTGCGGCAACGGCAAGATCGAGGCGGGCGAGACCTGCGAGGACGGCAACAAGCTCGACGGCGACGGCTGCGACAGCAACTGCACCAAGACGGCGTGCGGCAACGGCATCAAGTCGATGAACGAGGGCTGCGACGACGGCAACACGGTGAGCGGCGACGGCTGCGACGCGAGCTGCATGGCGACGGGCTGCGGCAACGGCATCAAGACGGCCGACGAGGAGTGCGAGGACGGCAACACGACGAGCGGCGACGGCTGCGACAATAACTGCAAGTTCACGCGCTGCGGCAACGGGGTCATGACGGCGGGCGAGGCATGCGACGACGGCAACGCCGTGAGCGGCGACGGCTGCGACACGAACTGCACGGTGACGGGGTGCGGCAACGGCATCGAGACGGGCGCCGAGGCGTGCGACGACGGCAACGCCGTGAACGGCGACGGCTGCGACACGAACTGCACGGCGACGGCGTGCGGCAACGGCATCGTGAGCGTGAACGAGGGCTGCGACGACGGCAACATGGTGAACGGCGACGGCTGCGACGCGAACTGCCTCCTGACGGGGTGCGGCAACGGCATCAAGACGGCGGGCGAGGCGTGCGACGACGGCAACATCACGAACGGCGACGGCTGCGACGCGAACTGCACGGTGACGGGGTGCGGCAACGGCATCAAGACGGCGGCCGAGGGCTGCGACGACGGCAACACGGTGAACGGTGACGGCTGCGACGCGAACTGCACGCTGACGGGGTGCGGCAACGGGGTCCAGACGACGGGCGAGGTGTGCGACGACGGCAACGGCGTGAACGGCGACGGCTGCGACGTGAACTGCAAGCTCTCGGCGTGCGGCAACGGCGCGGTGGCCCCGGGCGAGGAGTGCGACGACGGCAACGCGGCGCCGCTCGACGGTTGCAGCGCGCTGTGCGTCCTCGAGCCGCTCGAGATGGAGCCCAACGAGGACGGCTCGCCGTCCTTGGGCGGCGTCGACATCAACGGCAACGACTTCGACACGGTGTTCGCCAACGCCAACGGCGCGTTCACCCGATCCGTCGTGATCCGCGGCCAGATCTCGCCGGCGGGCGACGAGGACGTCTACCTGTTCCGGAACCCCACGGCGCTGGTCCAGACGATCCGGCTCGACATCTGGAGCCGGGCGCTCGGCATCGGCGTCCCGTGCGGCACGACGCTCGACACCGGCCTCCACGTGCGCGACGCGGCGGGGATCCCGCTCGCGTCGAACGACGATCGGAACGCCACCTCCGACTTCTGCTCGTCGCTGATCTTCGGGCTGCGGCCGGGCGAGAGCGCCTATGCCCACATCACGGAGCTCGGCGACAATGGCGTGACGCCGGCCTACGTGCTCGAGGCGAAGTACCAGGCGGCGGTGTGCGGCGACGGCATCATCAGCCCGGGCGAGATGTGCGAGGACGGCAACACGAGCGCCGGCGACGGCTGCAGCGCGGTGTGCTTGATCGAGACGGCGCCGGAGTCCGAGCCGAACAACACGCTCCCCCAGGCGTCGACGAGCCCGGTCCAGATCACCCGCGACAGCACGATCACGGGCACGATCAAGCCGATCGCCGAGGTCGACACGTACCGGGTCACGGTCACGACGGCGACGGTGGTCCGGTTCGAGGCGCTGTCGACGCTCTACGACTGCGTCGGCACGACGATCGATCTCCGCCTGTTCGACTCGGCCGGCGCGCCGATCATCACCGACATCGACGCCTCGGGCTACAGCATCTTCGTGTGCGGCCAGATCGTCGCCTTCCTGGATCCGGGCACGTACTTCATCAGCGTCGAGGAGCACGGCAACAACGGGGTGGTCTCGGACTACGTCCTCCAGACCGACTTCCAGGTCTCGCGCGGCAACGAGGCCGAGCCCCCGATGATGTCGGGGACCAACGACACGATCATGACCGCGGAGACCAAGCTGGTAGGCGGCAACAACGTGTTCGTGTTCGGCGATCACCAGCTGCTCGACGACGTGGACGTCTACCAGATCACGGTGCCGGCGGGCGCGCGCATCCGCGCGGAGATCATCGAGGGCAACCGCGTCGCGGAGACCTGCGAGTCCTTGGAGGTCGACAGCCGGCTGACGCTGCTCGATCAGAACGGCGTCGAGCTCGTCGACGACGACGACTCGGGCCGCGGCTACTGCTCGCTCATCGACGGCACCGGCTCATCGCCAATCGACCCGGCGGCGCGCAACACCAGCCCCACCGCCCAGCCGTACTACCTGATGGTGCGGCGGTCGACCTTGGCGAACGCCACGCGAGGGGTGTTCGTCTACCGGCTCCAGGTCACGTTCCGCTGAGGAGGACCTGGTACTCAGGGCAATCCCGTCGGGGTTCGAGCAACCGGGCCGCGCTGGCCGCGCGATCCTGCGGCGATGACGGAGCGCCCGCGGCGATGATCGGCGCACCCGCGGCGATGATCGGCGCGCCCGCGGCGCCGGCCGGCCCTCGCTCCGAGTTGGTGCTACAGTGACTCGCGGCGCGTCGGCAGCTCATGAAACGCTTACTCATCGTCGACGACAGCAGGCTCATGCGGGACATGGTGGCTGCCTGTCTCCGCCCCCTGGGCGCCGTGACGTTCGAGTACGCGGGGACTGGCCTCGAGGCGATCGAGCGGCTCGCGCTCGCGGGCTTCGACCTCGTGGTCCTCGATCTCAACATGCCGGACGTCGGAGGCGTGGAGGTCATCGAGTTCGTTCGCTCGCAAGATCACCTGCGACAGCTGCCGATCCTCGTCGTCACGACGCGCGGGGATGACGCGAGCCGGTCCCGGGTGCTGGAGGCCGGCGCGTCAGCGTTCCTCGCAAAGCCGTTTGCTCCCCCTCAGATCCTGGAAGAGGCTCGCCGGCTCCTCGGGCCGGGTGCGGCTTGACCGATGGCCTCGACCTTCGCGACTTCATCGGAGGATTCGTCGCAGAGGCCGAGGAGCTGGTCAGCACGGCGCACGCGCTGATCCTCGAGATCGAGGGGGCGAGCAAGACCGGCGCGCTGCACCCCAGAGCGGTGCGCGACCTGTTTCGCGCCGTCCACACCGTCAAAGGCCTCGCGGGGATGGTCGGGGTCGAGCCGATCGTCGAGCTCGCGCACGCCCTCGAGGCGTTGCTCCGCACCGCCGATCACAGCGGCGGCCGGCTGAGGCACGGCGCCGTCGACGTCTCGCTCCAGGCCGTGAACGCCATCGGCGAGCGCGTGCGCTCGGTCGCCGCCGGCCGCGCGCCGGCGCCGGCCCCGGATGCGTTGCTCGCCGCCCTCGCCGAGATCGAGGTCGCCGCGGATGCACCGCCGGCTCCTCCCCCGATCGCGCCGGAGTGGGACGCGCGGCTGAGCGCCAGCGAGCGCCAGCAGCTGTTTCAGGCGCTGCGCGCCGCGGCCCCGGTGTGGACGCTGGCGTTCGTGCCGAGCGAGGCCAACGCCGCGCGCGGGATCTCGATCGCCACCGTCCGCGCGCGCCTCGCCGCGCTCGGCGACATCATCAAGGTCGCGCCTCGCGCGCTGGGCGGTGACCGCAAGGGCGTCGCCTTCGACTTCCTGATGGTCAGCGGCGCCTCGCCGGAGTCACTCGCCGACGCCGCCGCCACGACGGTCGACCTCGTCAGCCCGATGGTCGCGCCCGCCGCGGTGGCGGTCGCGCCGGCGCCCGCGGCCGGCGCCGCGCCGTCGGCGCCCGCGGCCGGCGCCGCGCCGTCACTCGGCGTCGCGCCGAGCGACGCGGCACCGATCGGGCGCTCGGTCGTCCGGGTGGAGCTGTCGCGCCTCGACGACCTGCAGTCGCACCTGTCGCTGCTCAACGGCTCGCGGTTTCGCCTCGAGCGCGAGCTGGCCGCGCTGGCCGGGCTCGAGGCCGAGCGCGAGGCCGAGCGCGACGTCCTCGTGCGGCGGCTCCGCGAGCTGGCCGAGCTCCAGGGCCGCCAGCTCCGGGAGCTGCGGCGCGCGATCCTCCGCGTGCGCATGGTCCGGCTGTCGGAGGTGCTCGAGCCGCTCTCGCTGCTCGTCCGCAGCCTCACGCGTCCGGATCACAAGGAGGTCCGGCTCGAGATCGACGCGCGCGACAGCGAGATCGACAAGGCCGTCGCAGACCGCCTGCTGCCCGCGCTCGTGCACCTCCTGCGCAACGCGATCGACCACGCGATCGAGCCGGTCGACGAGCGAGTCGCCGGCGGAAAGCCGCGCGCCGGCTCGCTCCGCGTCGCGTGCCAGGAGCTCGGCGGCAGCTGGCTCGAGCTCGTCATCCGCGACGACGGGCGCGGGATCGATCGCGAGGCCATCGCCCGGCGCGCTGGGCGGCCGGTGGCGACCGACGAGGAGCTGCTCGAGGTCCTCACCACGCCGGGCTTCTCGACACGCGACACGGCGACGTCGACCAGCGGCCGCGGGCTCGGCATGGACATCGTGAAGCGGGTCGCCGTCACCGAGCTGGGCGGTGAGCTCGGGATCACCACCGCGGTCGGCGAGGGGACCACCTTCCGGCTCCGGGTCCCGCTCACGATCGCGATCATCGAGGTGTTCTCGTTCTCGTGCGGACCCCAGGCCTTCGTCGTGCCGGCGGCGGCGGTCGAGGAGATCTTCGAGCTGTCTGCGGGCGACGGCATCCGGCCGCCGGCGGGCGCGGGCGCGGGCGTCGTCGCCATGCTGATCGAGCGGCGCGGGCGCGCGATGCCGCTGGTCCCGCTCGGCCCGCTGCTCGCGATCGATCGCGGCGACGCGGCCCGCAAGGCGATCGTCATCCGCCGCGACGGCGGCGCGATGGCATTTGCTGTCGACCGGATGCTGGGCCGCCACGAGGTCGTGGTGCGCCCGATCTCCGACCCGCTCGCACGCGCCCCCGGGATCGCGGGGGCGACGGATCTCGGCGACGGCCGCCCGACGCTCGTGCTCGACCTGGCGGAGCTCGGCGGCCGCGTCGCGGTCCGCGAAGGGAGTGCCTGATGGGGCTACACGTGGCGTTTCGCATCGACAAGGCCGAGTACGTGGTCCCCACCGAGCAGGTGCTCTACCTCGAGTCGTACGAGGCCGCGACGCACATCCCGGGCGCGCCGCCGTACGTCGCCGGCATCGTGCAGGCGCGCGGGCGGCTCGTGCCCGTCGTCGACGTGCGCCACCGGTTCGGGCTTCCGCCGATCGAGCACTCGATCGATCGCCGCGTGGTCGTGGTGCAGGTCGGCACGCGCGTCGCCGGCCTCCTCGTCGACAGCGCGCGCGAGGTCCTCCAGATCGACGCCGCTGCGTTCGAGAAGCCCCCGGAGGTGATCGAGCAGCAATCGGCGGGCTTCGTGAAGGGCGTCGCGGCGATCGCGAAGCGCTTGTTCTTGTTGGTCGACGTGCCCCGCGTGATCGGGGAGGAGCTGAGCCATGGGTAGCAACAACCGCCGCGACGATCGAGTCGCAGAAGTGGCGCAGTCGCTGCGCGAGACCGCGAGCCGCGCCGAGCAGATCGAGCACGCGGCGAACCGCCTGGCCGAGAGCGGCACGGCGCAGGCGGCCACGGCGGAGCAGATCCGCGCCTCGCTCGAAGGGCTCGCCGCCAGCATCGACGAGACGGCGACGGCGAGCGAGCAGATGGCCCACGCCCACGGCGCGGCGGCGTCGACCGCGCGCGACGTGGTCATCGGCATCGAGGGGATCGCCTCCGGCCTCCAGGAGCTGTCCGCGTCGGTGGCCGGGATGCGCAAGGAGGGCGAGCTCCTCGCCCGCGGCAGCGACGCCACGGCCACCACGCTCGAGGAGCTCGCGCGGTCGGTGAAGGGGACGAGCGGCAGCGCCGCCGAGCTGACCGAGTCCGCCGATCGGCTCGTCGCGGCGGCGTCGGAGACCAGCTCGAGCGTGGCCGACGTCGCGCTGCGCGGCCAGGAGACCGCGGCGACGATCGAGGAGGTCGCGAGCACGATCGAGGAGATGTCGACGTCGACGTCCCGCCTCGCGAGCGACGCGAAGCAGATCGGCGAGCGCGTGACCAGCATCGCCGCGGGCTTCAAGGGCGTCACGGGCGCGCTCGATATGGTCGCATCGGACATGACCGAGTCCGCGAGCGCGGTCGAAGAGACCTCGGCCACGGCCGAGGAGCTGGCGCGATCGTTCCGCAGCGTGTCGGAGCTCACGGGCGCGCTCAGGGACTCCGCGGCGTCCTCGGCGAGCAGCCTGACGGAGGTGGCCGCGTCGGTCGAGGAGGTCGCGACGACCGCGGAGAAGAACGCCGCGGTCGTCGAGAGCAACGCCGCCGCGATCGAGCAGGTGGCGCGCTCCGCCCAGAGCGTGGCGCAGTCGGCGCAGGAGGTCAGCACCCTCGCCTCGGCGAGCGCCTCGGCGGCGACCCAGCTCGAGTCCTCGACCCGGCGGATCGTGACGGTCGTCGAAGGCACGCGCGCCACCTCCGAGCGGGTGGCCGGCTCGGCGCGGACGAGCGGGCAGACCGTCGACCGCACCATCAAGGGCCTCTCGCGGATCCGCGAGGCGATGGCCCAGGGCGCCGCCGTGATGAAGGACATGGGCAAGCGCGCCGAGGAGATCGGGGACATCGTGCAGGCGATCAACCTGATCGCCGATCGGACGAACCTCCTGTCGCTCAACGCGAGCATCGAGGCCGCCCGCGCGGGCGAGCACGGCCGGGGGTTCGCCGTGATCGCCGAGGAGGTGCGCGCCCTGGCCGACCGCGCGGCGGCCTCCGCGATGGACGTCGCGAAGATCATCCGCGGCCTGCAGGCCGTCGCGCGCGACGCCATCGCCGCGAACGGCGAGGGGCTCCGGCTCGCGGACGAGGGGGCCCAGCTGAGCGAGGAGGCGCGGAGCGGGCTGCAGACGATCCTCCAGGGGGTCGAGACCCTCGACACGTCGATCCGCAACATCAGCACGGCCACCGAGGAGCAGGTCCGGGCGGTGCAGACCGTGGCGGGCTCGACCGCGCGGCTCGAGCAGGAGAGCCGGGCGATCGCGCGGGCGAGCACCGAGCAGACGCAGGCGACGCAGAGCCTGGCGCGCGCGGGCGGCGAGATGCGCACCATGGCGAAGCAGACGCGCGACGCGACCGGCGAGCAGGCCCGGGCGCTGCGCGAGCTGGTCAGGGCGAACGCGCAGCTCGCGTCGAGCACGGAGCGGGTCAGCCGCGCGACGGAGGAGCAGGTGACGAGCGCGACGCAGCTGGCGCGCGCGGCGGTGCAGATGCGCACCTCGACGCAGCGGACCGTGACGTCGGTGAGCGACCAGCTCCGCGGCGTGACCGGCATGGCCTCGGACGTCCAGGACATCGCGTCCGGCACCCAGCGGATGGTCACGGCGATCGCCGAGCAGGCCCGCGGCGCGAGCGAGATCGCGCGCGCGATGGAGGGC
This sequence comes from Kofleriaceae bacterium, assembly GCA_035558535.1. GTDB lineage: Bacteria > Myxococcota_A > Polyangia > Haliangiales > Haliangiaceae > JABFXX01. The sequence continues at coordinate 37,702 of DATMCI010000033.1, read as the reverse complement.
GCGCGCAAGCACGCGGTCCAGAACGCGCGGGCCGTCACCGAGCAGGCGCGCGCGTCGAAGGAGATCGAGGCAGGCACGCGGGACATCGCGCGGCTGTCCGCCGAGGTGACGCAGGCGACGGCCGCACAGACGGTCGCCCTGACGGGGCTCGCCAAGGAGGCGGACGACGCGCGGCGCATCGCGAAGCAGACCGCGCGCGTGGTCGGCGAGCAGGCCGAGGCGCTGGCCGCGGTGGCCGCCACCTCGTCCCGCCAGACCGCGTCGATGCAGGGCCTCGCGCGCGGGGCGGCGGAGCAGGCCGCGAGCACCGAGCAGGTGAGCCAGGCGATGCGCGACGTGCGGACGCGGGTCCGCGAGATCTCGCTCGCGCTCGTTGCGCAGGCGAAGACCTCCCACGCCACGGCGAGCGACGTCGCGATCGTGGCCCGCGAGATCGGCGGGCTGCGGATCGCGCACGTCGAGCAGGCGGAGCTCGTCACGAGCATCGCGCACGGACCGGAAGGCTCGCCGCCGCCGGGCTCACGGACGTGATCCCGGTCCGCGGCTACAGCCTGACCGACGCCGAGCGGCGTCGGATCGAGCACATCGACGCGCTCGTCCTGGGCGGCGCGAGCAGCGCGGCCGAGCTCGTCGCGCTCTTGTCGGAGTCGAGCTGGACCGTGCGCCGCGCGGTGATCGGCGCGCTGGCCGCGCTCGGAGACGAGGCCGCGGTGCTCCTGTGCGCGTGGCTGCGGCACGGACGGACGAGCGAGCACGCGATCGCGGCCGCCGTGGAGGCGCTCGCGAGCTCGATCGGCCGCTCGACGTCGGCGATGGTCGCCGCGCTCCTGGGCGAGCAGGATCCCGCGGTCGTCTCGGACGCGGCCGTGATCCTCGGGCGGCGGCGCGCCGCGGAGGCCGTCCCGCACCTGGTCCGGCTGCTCGGGCACGCCGACGACAACGTCGCGGTCGCGGCGATCGAGGCGCTCGGCGAGATCGGTGGCGGTGCCGCGATCGACGGCCTCATCGACGTGGTCCGGCAGAAGCAGTTCTTCCGGACGTTCCCCGCGCTGCACGTGCTCGCGGCCTGCGGCGATCCGCGGGCCATCACGCCGCTGCTCGAGCTCCTCGAAGACGAGCTGTTTCGGGGCGACGCCGTGCGGGCGCTCGGCCGGACGGGCTCCCCGAGCGCGATCGCGCCGCTGGCCGCGCGGCTCGCCGTGGCCGCCGATCTCGAGGAGGTCCGCCTGCTGGCGACGGCGCTGGCGCAGCTGGTCGCGCGCGCCGAATGGAGCGGCGCTGGCGGGGTCGTGCGCGCGGCGCTGCCCGCGGCGATCGGGCCGGCCCGGCAGCGGTTCGTCGCGGCGCTGCCCGGCGCCGATCCCGATGAGCGGATCGCGCTGGCGAGCGTCCTGGGCGAGATCGGCGACGGGGAGACCCTGGCCGTGCTGATCGCGCTCCTCCCGGACCCGGCGGCCGGCTCCGCCGCGGCGCAGGCGCTCGAGAAGCTCGCCGTGCACCACGCCGGCGCGCTCCTGGACGAGCTTCCGCGCGGCAACGCGGCGACGCGAGCCGCGCTCTTGCGGTTCGTCGACGACCGCGGCGCCGGGCCGCGCGTCCGCGCGCTGCTCGCGGACGAGGATCCCGACGTCCGGACCCGGGCGTGCGAGGCGCTCGGGCGGATCGGCGATCCGGAGGTGGCCGCGGCGCTGTTCGGCGCGCTGCGCGACCCGAACCCGAGAGTCGCGCACGCGGCGGTGGCCGCGATCCACGCGCTGGGTGCCGCGAGCACCGCCGCGCTGGCGATCGAGGCGCTGCGCGATGCCGACCCGTCTGTCCGCCGCCACGCGCTACGGATCATCGCTCACCTCGCCGCGGACGAGGCGTTCGAGCCGGTGCGAGATGCGATCAGCGATCCCGATCCGCGGATCTGCGAGCTCGCGGTCGGCGCCCTCGGGGCGCTCACCGATCCGCGGGTGGACGGGATCCTCGAGGTGCTCGCGCGGCGGCCGCACGACGCGATCCGCGCGGCGGCGATGCGCGCGGCCGCTCATCGCGGCAGCGAGGCCATGGCGGCGCTCCTGGCGCGGGGGCTGTCCGACGACGCGGCGTGGGTGCGCTACTACGCGTGCCAGGGCCTCGGGCGGCTCGGGCGCGCGAGCTCGACGCCGGCGCTGATCGCGCGGCTCGCCGACGCGTACCCTCACGTCCGGATCGCCGCGATCGAGGCGCTCGCCCGGCTCGACACGCCCCAGGCGTGGCAGGCGCTCACGTCCGCGGTTCGCTCGGACGACGCGGACGAGCATCGCGCCGCGCTCGTCGGCATCAGCCACGAGGCTCGACCCCGCGCGCTGCCGTTCTTGCTCGATGCCTGGCGCTCGCCCGAGCTCGCCACCCGGCTCATCGCGCTCGCCGGGCTCGCGCGGCTCGCGGGCGAGCGCGCGCTCGAGCCGCTCGCCGCGGCGGCGGCCAGCGATGACGGCGAGCTCCGGGCCGCCGCGCTCTCGCTGCTCGAGGAGCGATCCGATCGCGCGGCCGCGGAGATCCTGGTCGAGGTCGCGCTCGCCGCCGATCTCGCGCACCCGGTGCACGCGGCGCTGGCTCGTCCGTCGGCCGCGCGGATCGCGGCCATCCAGGCACGGCTCGTCGGTGCGGCCCCCCGCCCGGCCCAGATCCTCGCCGCCGCGCTGGGCCGCATGGGCGGTGCGGCCGCCACCGCCGCGCTGTTCGCGGCGCTGTCCATGCCGAACGCGGCGGCGCGGCTCGCGGCGGCGACGGTCTTGATCGCGATCGACGCCGGCGGTGCGCGCGAGGTGGTCGCGCGGCTCGCCGCCGAGGATCCCGATCTCGACGTCCGCGGCGCGTGCCTCGCGGCGGTGCGTGAGCCCATGGCATGAGCGGGCTCTCGCTCACGCAGCAGCTCGCGGCCATCTTCGCGCACCTCGTGGAAGAGGCGAGCGGGCTGCACTACAGCCCGGAGAATCGCGAGCTGTTCGGGGACAAGCTCGCCGCGCAGGCCCAGGAGGCCGGCTACGACACGCTGCTCGACTACTACTACCGGCTCCGCTACGACGATCCCACGGGCGAGGAGATGCGCGCGCTCATCCGCGCGCTGCTCGTCCACGAGACATACTTCTTCCGCGAGCTGGCGCCGCTCCAGCAGCTCGTCGACGGCCACCTCGCGGAGGTCATCCGCGCCAGCGGCCGGGCGCGCGTGTGGTCCGCGGCGTGCTCCACCGGGGAGGAGCCGCTGACCTTGGCGATGCTCCTCGACGAGCGCGACCTCCTCGGCCGCGTCGAGATCATCGCCACCGATCTCAGCGAGGACGTGATCGCGACCGCGCGCGCGGGCCGGTACGGCCGGCGCGCGCTGCGCGACGGCTACCCCCCGGCCCTCGCGCGGCGATACCTCACCGTCGATCCGCACGGCGTCACGGTCGCGCCGCTCATCCGCGACGCGATCTCGTTCCGCGCCAAGAACCTGCTCGACGTGGCGAGCTTCGCCGAGCTCGGCAGCTTCGATCTCATCCTCTGCCGGAACGTCCTGATCTACTTTCGCGACGCGGTCATCGCGCGCGTGATCGATGCGATGACCGGGCTGCTCGCGCCCGGCGGCGTCATCGCCGTCGGGGTCTCGGAGTCGCTCCTCCGCTTCGGATCGTCCCTCGCCAGCGAGGAGCGCGGCGGGTCGTTCTTCTACAGGAAGGTGCGATGACGGCTCCCCGCGTGCTGGTGGTCGATGACTCGGCATTCGCGCGGACGGTGCTCTCGAAGCTGCTGCGCCAGAACGGCGACATCAGCGTCGTCGGGACCGCGCGAGATGGCGCGGACGCGCTGGAGCGGATCGATGCGCTCGATCCGGACGTGGTCACGCTCGACCTCACGATGCCGGGCATCGACGGGATCGGCGTCCTGCACGCGCTGCGCGCCCGCCCGCGGCCCCGGGTGATCGTGGTCAGCACCTCGTCGGTGGACGCCGCGCTCGGTGCGCAGGCGCTCGCGCTCGGCGCCGTGGACCTCGTGACGAAGCCGACCGCGCTCGCGAGCGACCGGCTGCACGAGATCGGCGCGGAGCTGCGGGCGAAGGTCATCGCGTGCGCGCGCCCCGCGCCCGCCGACCCGCCCGAGCGCCGCACCGAGGCGGGGGTGCCGCGCAAGGGCGCCGACCTGGTCATGATCGGCACCTCGACCGGCGGCCCGCAGGCGCTCACGCGGCTGGTCGCCGCGCTGCCCGCCGACCTCCGCGCGCCGGTCGTGATGGCGCTGCACATCCCGGTCGGATACACCGAGGCGATCGCCCAGCGGCTCGACAAGATCTCGCCGCTGATGGTCATGGAGGCCGCCGACGGCCTCGAGCTCGTGCCGGGGCTCGCGGTGCTCGCGCGGGGTGGCATGCACCTGCGCGTCGAGCGACACGGCTCGCGCCTCTATGCCGTGCTCTCGCCGCGGCCGGCCCGCCAGTTCACGCCCTCCGTCGACGAGCTGTTCATCAGCGGCGCCCGCGCGGTCGGCGCGCGGTCGCTCGGAGTAGTTCTGACCGGCATGGGCGATGACGGCCTCGAAGGCGCGCGGGCCATCGCGGCGGCGGGAGGTATGCTCATCACCGAATCGGCGAGCAGCTGCGTGATCTACGGGATGCCGCGCAGCGTGTACGAAGCGGGGCTCGGTGCTGTGTCCGTTCACCTCGATCAGATCGGGAGAAGGATCGAAGAGTATGTTTGACGCACCACCTTCCTCGCCTCGAGCGTCGCCTCGAGCGTCGCCTCGAGCGTCGCCTCGACCGCCGGTGATCTGGATCGTGGACGACTCGGCGACCGAGCGCGCGATCACCCGGCGATCCCTCGGTCAGGACTTCTCGTTCATCGAGTTTCAGGATGGCGTCGAGGTCGTGGAGCGCTTCGCGTCGGGCGCGCGGCCGGACGTGCTCTTGCTCGACTGGGTGATGCCGGGTATGTCCGGCGACGAGGTGTGCCGGTACCTGCGCTCGCAGGACAGCACGAAGGAGCTGCCGATCATCCTCGTCACGGCATCTCGGATCGCGACCAGCGACGTGGTGCAGGGCCTGGCGGCGGGCGCGAACGATTACATCGCGCGCCCGTTCGCCCCGCAGGAGCTGCGCGCGCGCGTCGACACGGCCCTGCGCGCCAAGCGGCTCCACGACGAGGCCGTCCGCGAGCGCATGCGCCTCGCCGCCATCAACCGGCTCGGGGGCAAGCTGTTCGAGGCCGGCGGCGATGCGCAGCGGATCTTCGAGGCGCTCGCGTCTACGCTCGCGGGCTCGATCTGCGATGGCTGCTCCATCCTGCTCTTGCCGGGACCGTTCCCGGAGGCCGCCGTCGCGCGGCACTGCGCCGATCCCGAGGCGGCGGCTGCGCTCCTCGCGATGGCGGCGATCGCGGATCCGGCGACCTTCGTGTTCGAGAGCTCCGAGGAGGCCGCGTGCGTGCTGGCGCGCTCCTACCACGGCTATATCGAGCGGCGCGGCCTCCGCGGCCTCGCGATCCTGCCGTTCCCGCTCCGCGAGCCGTTCCAGGGCGTCATCACCGTGACGCGTGACGGCGAGTCGCTGCCCTTCGAGCGCGAGGATCTGGCGACGCTCGAGACCTGCATCGAGTACGCGACGCTCGCCGTCCAGAACGCGATGCGGCTGGAGGCCGAGCGGACCGCCCGCACGCAGCTCCACGCGGTGCTGGAGCACGCCCCGATCGGCATCGTCGTGACGAACCGCGACGGGGCCGTGACGCTGGCGAACCCCGCGGCGGCGACGCTGGTGCCGGGCATCGAGAGCGCCCCGGACCTCGCCGCGCTGACCGCGCAGGCGCTCGGGGACGGCGCGGCTCGCAAGCTGCGGGTCGCCTCCGTGCCCCTGATGATGGGCGGCGCCGCCATCGGGGAGGTCACCACGCTCGAGGACGTGACCGCCGAGAGCGAGCTCGCGGCGGAGAGGGCGAGGCTCGCCGCGTTCCAGGAGCAGATGCTCGCGATCGTCGGCCACGATCTCCGGAGCCCGCTGAGCGCGATCTACGCGGGGGCGGACGCGCTGAACCACTACGCGGCCGACAGCCCGCCGATGCACTCGATCATCCGCCGCATGCGGGCGAGCGCTTCGCGGATGACCAGCATCGTCGACCAGCTCCTGGACGTGACGCGCGCCCGGCTCGGCGGCGGGATCCCGGTCAAGCCGCAAGAGATGTCCTTGACGCCGATGGTCCGCGGCGTCATCGAGGAGCTGGCGCTCGCCCACGCGTCCGCCCGGTTCGAGCTCGTCGCCGACGAGAAGGTGCACGGGAGGTGGGACCCCGATCGCCTGGCGCAGGTCGTCTCGAACCTGGTGAGCAACGCGATCCAGTACGGCCGCGCGGGCTCACCGATCGTCGTCGCGGTGTCGGCGACGGCGGCGGTCGCCACGATCACGGTGACGAATGCCGTGCGCGATCTGCCGATCGCGAGCGACCGGCTGCGCACGATCTTCGATCCGTACCGGCGCGGCGCCGGCAGCGAGCGTCACGTCGGCGGGCTGGGCTTGGGCCTGTACATCGTGAGCGAGATCGTGCGCGCCCACGGTGGGACGATCACCGCGGCGTCGTCCGCGCCCTCGACGGTCTTCCGGGTCCAGCTCCCGCTCGGCTGCTAGCTGCTAGCGTCGGGCACGCTCGGCCGCGCGGCCGCGATCAGGGCGGCGCGGGGCGCACCTGCTCGCCGGTCGTGAACGTGTCGAGCACGAGCCAGAACGCCGCGATGGCGTCGTTCGTGCCGGGCTCGAGGCGCGTGGCGTACCGCGGATCGATCGCGAGCACGGCAGCGGGCCCCACCACCTTGGCGCCCGCGGCGTCGAGCCGGAGCGCGGTCTCGCGCTCGATGCCGAACGCCACGGCGCCGGGGTGGCGGTAGCCGTGCTGGATCAGGCGGCCGGCGCGGTAGTCGTAGAAGGCGCGCGCCTCGAACGTCGCGCCGGGCACGAGGCCCAGGGCCGGGACGGGCGCCGGGTACGAGTGCATGAAGGGCGGCGTCGCCGCGGCCTCCTTGGCTTCGAGATCGTCGGCCGCGGTGGCCTCCGCGATCATCCAGTCGCCGACGGCGGCGGCCGCGGCGTTGTCGAACAGGAGGATCTTGCCGGCCGCGCGGAGCTGCCCGAACCCGAGCGCGGCGAGCTTGCCGACGAGGCTCGCCACGGCGGGCTGATCCTCGGCGGTGACGTAGATGGCGCTCGCGGCGGCGAGCCGCGCGGCCGCGGCGGCAGCGTCGGTGCCAGCCGTGATCGTCAGCGTCGTCACCGCGAGCTTGCGCCCGGCGAACGCCTTGGCGAGCTTCGTGAGCTCGTCCGCGGTGGCCGCGTCGTCTCCGACCGCGACGAGCGCCACGGCGCCGCCCGCGGCCCGGGCCTCGGCGGCGAACTGCTCGAACGCCGCGCCGAGGCCGGCGGGCACGATCGCGTCGGTGTCGAGCAGGTCGCCGCCGACGTAGAGCGGCCCCGCGCCGGGCGCGCCGGTGAGGAAGTCGAAGCCGCGCAGGGCGAGGCTCGGCACCGCAGGCTGCGCGGTGCCGCCGAGCATCGGCCGCTGCGCCACCAGATCGTAGCCGTACGGCCCGGCCGGAAGGAGGTGCAGGCCCACGTTGCGCAGCGACAGCGAGCTTCGGTCCCCGCGGTAGGCAGACCGCGCGGCGGCGCCGAACGTCTCCTCGTCGATGACGAACGCGCTGGACAGCCCGGCGACGCCCTCGACGCGGGTCCCGTCCGCCACGAGGGCGCCGGTGCGCCAGTCGGGACCGAGGCCGATCTTTGGGCCGGGCGAGCGCTGCACCGCCTGCAGCGAGCGGATCAGGCGCCCGCGCTGCAGCGCGTGCTGCTCGACGATCGCGCGATCGATCCCGAACCGCAGCCCGCGGCGCACGCCGGTGAGCCCGTCGTACGCCAGGTCGACGGCGCCGTACTCGAGGCCGTCCCAGGCGTAGTTGGCGCCGGTGAGGCCGGCGATCATGTACCGGCCCTGGACGGCGCAGCCGGCGCTGTTGCCGCCGAACGGCACGCCGTCCGCGTGCAGCGCAAAGAGCGCGTCCTCGAGCGGCGTCCCGGCGATGATCTCCATCGCGATCACCTGATCGCCGCCGAGCGCGTACACACCGTCGACGTCCGCGCCGAACTGGGCCACCTTGGCAGGATCCAGCGCGTCCGGGCGGATCTGGACGTCGGGGATCGTGACCTCGCACGTGACGGGCGGCGCCACGAGGGCCTCGCACGTGGCCCGCAGCTGATCGGCGCGCACCTGCGCGTCCGAGAGGTTCACCGCGCGATCGTGCGACGTGATCTTCTTCGAATTGACGGAGTAGGGCGGCAGCAGCGCGCGGAGCCGCACCTGGCCGTCGCGGTCGCGGTCCACGGCCTGCTGGACGAAGAGGGCCAAAGTCGGCGCCTGGTAGTCCGCGCCGATCGGGACGAACAGACGGGCGCCGCTGAGCTCGGCGCCGAGGAGCGGCTGCGGCTCTGGTGCCGAGGTCAGCGGATCGGGAGCCGCGAGATCGGCGCAGCCGGCTGCCAGCGCGAGGAGCGGGCACGCGCGGGAGAACGATCGGAGGAATGCCATGTGACTCCTGGAGCGAGGGGGGAGAGCGGCGCAAGCTAGCCCGCGGCTCCGCGAGCGTCCACGGCGGGCTCGATGCTCCCGCGCATCGAGCGGCGATCTTCCTCCTTGGGATCCTCGTCGGCTCCTCCTTTGATCTGGCTCGCGGGGACTCCCGATCGTGGCGCGGCGCCCGCTATCGTGCCGCGCACGCCCATGTCGGATTCTCCGCCGCCGTCCACGTCTGCGTCGTCTCCGCCTGAGGCCGCGGCGCCTGATGCCGCGGCGGGAGGCTCGCTCGCCGAGCTCACCGCCAAGGCGGTGGCCGCCGGCGTCCTGCTCGGCATCGTGTTCGGCGCGGCCAACGCGTACCTGGGGCTGCGCGTCGGCATGACGGTCTCCGCCTCGATCCCGGCGGCGGTGATGACGGTGGCGCTGTTCCGCGTGGCGCGCGTGCGGGGGACGATCCTCGAGGCGAACCTGTCGCAGACGATCGGCTCGGCCTCGACCTCGCTGGCGACGGGCGCGATCTTCACGATCCCGGCGCTGTTTCTGTGGGGCATGGCGCCGCCGTACTGGCAGGTCGTGGTGCTGTGCTTCCTCGGCGGGCTCCTCGGCATCGCCGCGATGATCCCGTTGCGCCGCATGCTGATCGTGAAGGCGCACGACGAGCTGCCGTATCCGGAGGGCACCGCGTGCGCCGAGGTGCTGCGCGCCACGGCCCAAAGCTCGGGCGGCGGCGCGTGGATCTTCCGCGGGATGGCGGTGGGCGCGCTCGTGAAGGTGGCGCTGGCGCTCCTGTTCCTGATCCCGAGCGAGCTCGGCGTCGCCGTGCCGGTCCTGCCCCGCGGCGAGCTGGCGCTCGAGATCGCGCCGGCCCTGTTCGGCGTGGGGTTCATCCTCGGCTACCGCCAGGCCGCCGTGTGCGTGGCGGGCTCGATCGTCTCGTCGCTCGCGCTGACGCCGCTCATCGCGTGGCTCGGCGCGCACATGACGGCGCCGCTGTATCCGGAGACGACGCGGCTGATCTCGCAGATGAGCGCGGGCGACATCTGGTCGCGCTACGTCCGCTACGTGGGCGCGGGCGCGGTGGCCACGGCGGGCATCCTCACGCTCGCGCGCAACTTGCCAACGATGGCGGGCGCGTTCGGCGCGGTCTTGCGCGGACTACGCGGGCTGCGCGGCGGCGCGGGCGAGGGCACGGGCGCGCGCACGGATCGCGATCTGCCGAGCGGCTTCGTGGTCGGCGGCATCGCCGCGGTGGTGCTCGTGACGGCGCTGGTGCCGGGCGTGTTCGCCGGCGACATGGATCTCCCGCAGCGCGCGATCTGCGCCGCGGGCGTGGGGGTGTTCGGCCTCCTGTTCGTCACGGTCGCGGCGCGCATCGTGGGGATCGTCGGCGTGACCTCGCAGCCGACGTCGGGCATCGCGCTCGTGACCTTGATCGGCACCGCGTCGGTGTTCGTGGCGGCGGGCTGGATCGGCCCCGGCGCGCGGGCGGCGGTGCTCACCGTCGGCACGGTGGTCGCGATCGCGGCGTCCAAGGCGGGGGACATCTCGCAGGACTTGAAGACGGGGTACCTGGTCGGCGCGACGCCGGCGCGGCAGCAATTCGGCCAGCTGATCGGCGCGGCGTTCGCGTGCTGGGCGGTGGCGGCCACGGTGCTCCTCCTCGGCGCGACGTACCAGTTCGGCTCGAAGGAGATCCCGGCGCCGCAGGCGACGCTCATGAAGACGATCATCGAGGGCGTGCTCTCGGGGCAGCTGCCGTGGGATCTGGTGCTGACGGGCGGCGGGCTGGCGATCGGCGCGATGCTGTGCGGCGTCTCGGGGCTGGCGTTCGCGATCGGCGTGTACCTGCCGCTCTCGACGATGGCGCCGCTGCTCGTGGGCGGCTGCGTGCGCGCGCTCGCCGATCGCGGCCGCGCGCGCAGCGGCGGGGGCGGGGCCACGGGCAAGGGGGAAGGCGGCCCGGGCGTGCTCGCCGCATCCGGCCTCGTCGCTGGCGAGGGCCTGGCGGGCGTGGTGGTCGCGGCGCTGGTGGCGGCGGGAGTCTCGGCGAAGTCGATGACGCCGCGCATCTCCGGCAGCGCGGGCGAGCTGGTCGGGCTCGCCGTCGTCGCCGCGGTGGGGTTCTTCCTCTACCGCGCCGCGCGCTCGCGGTGACGTCGGTGCTGCGATCAAGCTCGGCGCGCGCTGGCCATGTACGGCGTGTTGCGCTGCTCGAGGATCGCGCCGTCGGCGGTGAGCGCGATCAGCCCGGCGGCGCCGCGGACGCCCTCGAGCTCGGCGAGGACGATCCGCGCGGCGGCGTCGGGGGCGCGCCCGTCGGCGACCAGATCGCACAGCCGCTTGGCGGACAGGAGCACCATGATCCGCTCGCCGACCCCGGTCATCGAGACGCCCACGCGCGGGGTGCAGTACGTGCCGGCGCCGATGATCGGCGAGTCGCCGACGCGGCCGGGGTAGCACTGGCCGGTGCCGCCGGTGGAGGTGGCCGCGGCGAGGCGGCCGCGCGCGTCGCGCGCCACGCAGCCCACCGTGCCGAGGCGGCGCGGGTTGTCCTCGCGCCAGCGCGCCGCCATGGCGGCGTAGTCGAGCCGCGTGCACGCGTCGTCGAGGTGCGCCTGCCAGTACGCGATCTTTGCGGGCGTCGCCACCACGGCGGCCGTGTGCCCGAGGCGCAGCGCGAGCTCTTGCGCCTCGCGCCCGCACAGCATGACGTGCGCGTCCTGTTCGAGGAGGTAGCGGGCGAGCAGGATCGGGTTCTTGAGCCCGGGCACCTGCGCCACCGCGCCGGCGCGTCCGTCGTCGGCCATGACGCTCGCGTCGAGCCGCGACAGGCCGTCGGCCTGCAGGTACGAGCCGGTGCCGGCGTTGAGCAGCGGCTCGTCCTCGAGCCGCTGCACGGCGGCGCACGCGGCGTCGAGCGCGCTGCCGCCCGCGGCGAGCACGTGCCAGCCGGCGTCGGCGGCGCGCTCGCACGCTTCGTTGCGCGCGGCCTCTTCTCCGGCGGGCGGGCTGCCGCAGCCGCCGTGGACGATGAGCGCGGGTCCGAGCATGCGCGCGACGCTACCAAGGCGCGCCGCGGGCGGGGGGCGCGGGCGGGGGCGCGGGCGGGGGCGCGGGCGGGGGCGCGGGAGTGATGACGCGTCGCGTCTGACGCGGCGAGTCACCTCCTTTATATAGAGAGCGCGCGGAGCGAGATCGCGACCGGCCGCGCGAGATCGAGCGCGTCGCCCTGCGGATCGATCGTCCCGTCTGGCAGGAGCGCGGCGAGCCGGGCGCGCGCGGTGGCGGCGTCGGTGCCGCTGTCGCCGGCCTCGAGCACGGCGCCGGCCGCGTTGACGACCGGGATCGACGCCGCGATCGCGTCTTCGAGCAGCGCCTCGAACGTGCCCCACGCGCCGCGCAGGAACTTCGGCCGCGCGGCGTCCTTGGCGGCGGGCGGCGCGACGCGCTTGCCGAGCGGCGTGCCGAGCAGCCGCGCGTGCTGCCGGTAGCCGCGCACGAGCCCGGCCAGCGCGCGCGCGCCCGGCGCGTCGCTGAGCGCGCCGGCCCACGCCTCGCAGAGGAGCGCGCTCGTGCGATCGCTGGCGCGCCACGTCTCGGCGGTGTGGATCGTCAGGTACGCCGTGATGCCGGACGTGCCCATCGTGTCGCGCCCGAGGTACTGCTCGTGGAAGCAGATCGACTGGAACTTCTCGACCTCGCGGTGCGCGGCGTCGTGGGAGAGCGCGCCGCGGTGCTGCCGCGCGAGCGCGTTGACGAGCGGGTGCAGCGCGCGATCGATCGCGCAGTGCGAGGCGACGCCGAGCGCGATCGCGCCGAGCACGGGATCGCGCTCGCGCCGCGCGACCGCGAGCAGGCTGCCGAGCAGCACCACCGCGCCGCCGTCGTGGATCGCGGCGCCCCACGGCGACGCCTGCGCCGGCAGCCCCGTGAGGTAGCGGACGACCTCGAGCGCGTAGCGGTGGAAGTACGGCAGGTCTGGCACGAGCGCGCCGAGCCGCGCGGCGTCGTCGCGGCGGACGAGCAGCCGGCGGACCGGCGCGTCGAGGGTGGGCGCGGCCATCGCCTCGCGGAGCGCGGTCAGGTGGATCCCCTCGGCGGGCATGGCGGAGTCATAGCATCGCGGCGCGCGAGCGCGGCGTTGCGCGGCGCTCGGCGTCGGGGTATCGAGCCGCATGTCCACCGAGCTGGTGCGCGAGGTCGCGGGCGTCTCGCTCGCGACGCAGCGCCACTACATCATCAAGCGCAAGTTCTGGTCGTTCCTCGAGCGGGTGTTCCGCGTATGGACCCTGGACGGCCAGCTCATCATGTACATCCAGCACCCGCTCCTGCGGCTCCGCGAGGAGTTCATGGTGTACGAGGACGAGGCGCGGACGCGGCCGCTCCTCCGCGTGAAGTCCAAGCAGGTCATCGCCATCAACTTCGCCTTCGAGATCACCGACGCCAAGACGGGGCAGGTGCTCGGGATCGTGAGGAAGCAGGGGCTCAAGTCGATCGTGCGCGACCGGTTCACCTTGCTCGATGCCGCCGAGCGCGAGATCGGCTACGCGGAGGAGCAGGGCGCCTCGATCCTGCGCCGGTTCATCCCGCTGCTCACGTCGAAGCACGCGATCTTCGCGGGCGGCCAGCAGGTGGCGTTCATCCGTCAGGTGTTCCGGTTCTTCACGAAGGAGTTCACGGTCGAGCTCCAGCCGTCGGAGCTCGATCCGCGGTTCGTGCTCGCCGTCGCGCTGCTCGCGCTCATGGCCGAGGCGCGCCGCGAAGACGCCTGAGCGACACCTGAGCGACGCCTGAGCGACACCTGAGCGGTCGCGCGTGCATCTCGGCCGATCGCGCGCATGATTGAGCGATGCGCCTCGGCCTTGGCCTCGGCCTCGCCCTCCCGCTCGTGCTGGCGTCCGCCGCGGGGGCCGCGGCGGATCCCGCGCCGCGCGCGAAGCAGCCGGCGCCTGCCGCGCCGAAGCAGCTGGCGCCTGCGTCGCCTTCGCTGGCGCCGCCCGCCCAGCCGAAGCCGCCGTGCGCCGGCTGCACGCTCGACGTGTACGGCGACGCCACCGCCAGCGCGCGGATGCCGCTGCTCGTCGTGCTGCACGGCGACCACGAGCAGGCGCGCAACACGGCGGCCCGATGGCGCGCGGCCGCCAAGCAGCGGCGCTGGGCGCTGCTCTCGCTGCAGTGCCCGGCCGCCGAGCAGTGCAAGGGGAGCTGGTGGCAGTGGAACGGCGATCCGCAGTGGGTGCGCGATCAGATCGCGCAGGTCGCCGCGCAGCTCCCGATCGATCCGGATCGCACGTACGCCGTGGGCTGGTCCGGCGGCGCGACCTACCTCGGGATGCGCATGCCGATCTGGCACGAACTGTTCGCCGCGATCGTCATCCACGGCGGCGGCCAGGCACCGCGGGAGGACCCCGCGGTGTGTCCTGCCCGCGCGCTCCCGGCGTACTTCCTCGTGGGAGATGGGAATCCACTCCACGGATTGGCACGCGATCTTCGGGATTACTTCGTTCGCTGCAAACAGGATGTGCAATGGGCGCTCCTCCCGGGCGCTGATCACCCGAAGGAGGATCGCGCGCTCGACGGAAAACGCGCGCTTACGATCCTCGACTGGCTCGCTGCGAGATCGCGCACACAGCCGCCAGAAAAAAGGTAATCCAGCACTCGACCATCTCTGAGACAATCGCGAGATGGCTCGCACTCCACTGCTTCAGTCCATTCGACAGCTCGCTCGTGACGCCTTCGCGTCGCGCCGGAGCGGCGTCCCCGCCGCGGAGCTCCGTGAGATGCGCACCGGGCTCACCCGCCGGAAGCTGCTCAGCGGGGCCGCCGTGGGCGCCGCGGCGCTCGCGCTCCCCAGGGCCGCGCGCGCGGCGGGTCCGCAGCCGTCCATCGCGATCGTCGGCGGCGGCATCGCCGGCCTCACGTGCGCGCTCTACCTGCGCGACAAGGGCTTCGCCTCGACGGTGTACGAGGCCGCGGGCCGCCTCGGCGGCCGCATGTTCTCGAACCGGAGCGACTACTTCGGCGGCCAGGTGGCGGAGTGGGCCGGCGAGCTCGTCGACACCGGCCACCACACGGTGCGCAACCTCGCCCGGCGCTTCAACCTGCCGCTCGACAGCCTGCTGACCGCGCAGCCGAACGGCTCCGAGGACACGTACCGCTTCGGCGGCCAGTACTACGGCAAGACGCAGGCCGACGAGGACTTCCTCGACATCTCCGACATCCTCGCCGCGGACCTCAGGGCCACCGGCTACCCGACGCGATTCGATCGCTACACGGCGGCCGGCCGCGAGCTCGATCTGATGAGCATCTACGACTGGATCGAGACGCGCGTGCCGGGCGGGCACGCCTCGCCGCTCGGCCAGCTGCTCGACGTGGCGTACACGATCGAGTTCGGCGCCGACACGCGAAGTCAGGCGGCGCTCAACCTGCTCTACATGCTCGGGTACCAGGCGAACGCGAGCGGCCTCTCGATCTTCGGTGTCTCCGACGAGAAGTTCCACATCCGCGGCGGCAACCAGCAGCTGCCCGAGGCGATCGCCGCCTCGCTCGGCGCGGGAGCGGTGCAGACCGGCCACCGGCTCGTGCGGCTCAAGCAGACGGCCGGCGGCAGGAGCCAGCTCACGTTCGAGCGCGCGGGCGCGCTGATCGACGTCGTGGCGGACTACGTCGTGCTCGCGCTGCCGTTCTCGGTGCTCCGCACGCTCGACTACGCGCAGGCCGGCTTCTCCGCGCGCAAGCTGCGCGCGATCGATCAGCTCGGCCGCGGCCACAACGGCAAGCTGCAGCTGCAGTTCGCGCAGCGCACCTGGCTCGGCACCGGCCCGTGGCCCGGCAAGGCGAACGGCTCGTCGTACAGCGACACCGGCTACCAGGCGAGCTGGGACGTCACGCGCGGGCAGTCGGGGACGGCCGGCATCCTCGTCCTGTACTCCGGCGGCAGCGTCACCGACGCGATGAAGACGCAGTCGCCGTGGGCCACCGCGAGCGACTCGCTCGTCGTGCAGGACGCGCAGCGCGGGATCGCGCAGCTCGCGTCGGTGTACCCGGGCCTTACGTGGAACGGCCGCGCGACGCAGTCCTTGCCGCACCGCTCGCCGTTCTTCGAGAGCTCGTACTCGTATTACCGGATCGGCCAGTACACCGACTTCGGCGGGTACGAGTTCGCGCGCGAGGCCAACGTGCTCTTCTGCGGCGAGCACACGACGCAGGACTTCCAGGGCTTCATGGAGGGCGGCGCGATCACCGGCAAGCAGGCGGCGCTGGATCTGATCGCGGCGCTCTGAGCGCGGCGTGGCGCGGCTGGTGACCGCCGCGGCGCGGCGGGTGGCCGCGCGGCGCGGCTAGTACTAGGGCTGTATCGACGCCGCTGGCGACACGTTCGTGCCGAGCTGCGCGTCGGCGGACTTCACGCGGATGACGCCGCCGCCGCCGCCGCCGCCGCCGCCGCCGCCCGCGAGGAGCTCCGTCGTCTGCGCGCCCGCTGGGCTCGCGAGGGCGCCGCCATCGCCGCCCCGGGCGCCGCTGCCGGTGCTCGTCTGGCCACCGATGGCAGCCGCGGTGCCGAACGTCGCGGGCGCACCGGGCTGACCGGGGACCCCGCCGCCGGAGCCCTCACCGCCGCCGCCGCCGTTCGCGGCGATGATCCCATCGGAGAGGATCCGCGGCGTCTCGAGGAAGATCGAGCCGCCGGATCCGCCGCCGCCGCCGCCCGCGTCGCCGTTGCTGTTCACACGGGTGCCGCCGCTGCCGCCACCGCCTCCCGCGTCGATGCCGGCGCCGGTGGCGATCGTGATCGAGCTCGCCGAGACCACGTAGACCGCGCCGCCGCCGAGGCCGCCCGCGCCGCCGACGTTCTGGCCGCTGTCGCCCCTGCCGCCGGGCCCGCCGGTGCAGCCGCCGCGCGGGCCCTCCGGCGGTGGCGCGAGGGCCGCGCCCGCCGTGCCGCCGAGGCTCTGGGTGCCGTCGCCGTTGCCGTTGCCGCCGCCGCCGCCGGCCGCGCCGAGGCCCGCGCCGCCGCCGCCCGCGCCGCCGTCGTTGTTGTCGGCGCCGGCTCCGGGCGACTCGGCGCCGCAGAGGCTGCGATATCCCGCGCCGCCGTTGCTCACGTCGATCACGGCGTTCGCCCGCAGCGCGATGGTGCTCGTCGCGATGAGCGCGAAGCCGCGGACGCCCTGCGCGGTCAGGGTCGTGTTCGGCATGAGCTCCAGGCTCGTCGCGACGATCGCGCGCATGTCGACGCCGAGCGTCGTGAACGCGGTGGTGACGACCGGGATCTCGATCTGGTTTGCGTCCTTGAGCTTGCCGGTGTCGGTGTCGAACAGGAGCGTGCCCGCGAGCATCGTCGGGAACCCCGTCGGCAGCGGGCACGTATCGAGCTGCGTCGAGAACGACATGCAAGCTACGTCCGGGTCGATCACGGGGGCATCGCTCGGCCGGTCGCTGAGCTTGGGGGACGAGAACCCGCACGCGGCGGTAAGCGCGCAGGGCAGCGCGAGCCCCAACTTCATGGCGGCGATTATGCCAGCGCTCGCGCGGCCGCCAGTGCCCAAAAGCGCAAAGGATCTGCCGCGCATGACCGGCGCTACACGCGTGTCGGGTCGTCCGGCCGAAGCGGTCGCGAGCATATCAGCTCACGGCCGGAGCACGAGCTTGCCCTTGACCCGGCGCTCTTCGAGGCGGGTGAGCGCGTCGGCCGCCTCGGCGAACGGCAGCACGGCGTCGACCGCGGGGCGCAGCTTGCCCTCGGCGACCCACGCGAAGATCTGCTCGGTGTGGCGGCGGTTGTGCTCCGGATCGCGCATCGCGAACGAGCCCCAGAAGACGCCGACGATGTTGCAGCCCTTGAGCAGGACGAGGTTGAGCGGGATCTTCGGGATCTCGCCGGACGCAAAGCCGATCACGAGGTAGCGGCCCTTCCACGCGGTCGCGCGCAGCGCCGGCTCGGCGAGCGCGCCGCCCACCGGATCGTAGACGACGTCGACGCCGGCTCCGGACGTCAGCTCCTTGAGCCGCGCCTTGAGGTCTTCGGCCTGGTAATCGATGCCGAGCGCCGCGCCGTGCTCGCGGCAGAACGCGAGCTTCTCCGCCGACGAGGCGGCGGCGATCACCTTCGCGCCGAGCAGCGCGCCGAGCTCGACGGCCGCGATCCCGACGCCGCCCGCCGCGCCGAGGACGAGCAGGGTCTCGCCCGCCGCGATCGCCGCGCGGTCGACGAGCGCGTGGTACGTGGTCACGTACGTCGTGACGGTCGCCGCGCCGATCTCGAACGAGACGGCGTCGGGCAGCTTCACGACCGCGGGCTCCGGGACGACGGCGCGCTCGGCGAACGCGCCGCTGAGCATCGTCGCCGCGACGCGATCGCCCGGCGCGACGCGGGTGACGCCCGCGCCGACGGCGAGCACGGTGCCCGCCGCCTCGATGCCCGGCACGAACGGCGGCGCCGGCTTGAACTGGTACAGCCCGCGGCTGAGGAGCACGTCGGGGAAGTTCACGCCGGCCGCCCGGACTTCGATCAGCACCTGACCTGTGGCCGGCGCTGGCTCCGGCACCTCGTCGACGCGGAGGGCCGCTGGACCGCTCAGCTCGTGGACCCGCACTGCGCGCATGCGCCGACGGTACGCGCGGCCCGGCGGCCGCGCCACGGGCGCCCGCCGGTTTGGCCGCTCACCGCGTGCGCCGACGGGCGGTTACTTCTGGCCCGGCCAGAGCTGCTGGACGCTGTTCGCGGCGAAGCCGCCGGTCCAACCGACCGCGGCGCCGATCGGCCCGCCGACCTGGCTGCCGATGTTCGTGTCCTGGCCGCGGAACACCTTGTACGCGGCGTCGACGCCGCTGCCGATGACCTGGCCGGCCTCGCGGCCCGGGCCCGCGGCGTCGTTCCCCGCCTGCACAGCCTGCTTGAAGTCGTATCCGCCGTTCACGTTGGAGAGGTCGACGAGCTCGATAGCCTGAAAGTTGTCCATGACGTCGCTCCTGGGTGCGTGTTGAAGATGCAGAGGTCCAAGAGCAACTCGCGGGCCGACCTCGCCGCGGCGCCATCTCCGCGAGATCGCATGTGACCCCGGCCGGGGCTCGCCGCACCGCCGCATCTTCCGATAGACAGCCTGCTCCCTCAGATCGACAGCAGCTCGGCTCGCCCCCGGTACTCGGGCGCAGAGGTCTGGCGGGTGGAGATCCGCTCCATGCTGGACGGCGCAATGCCCGGGTGAACCCGTCAGGCTTCTGCGCCGAACAACGGATCGATCACTTCGCGGGCCGGCGGCGTGGGAGGCGGATGCGCTTGGGCAATTGCTCTTCATCGAGCATCAGGCCGAGCCGATCAGCCTTGGGATCGGCGAGCTCCGCGAGGCGAGGCGTCATGCCGAGCACGAACAGGATGGTCGCGTAGATGCCGAGTGACACGCCGGGCTCACCACGCTCGGCGCGGGCCAGTGTCACGCGGCTGATAAAGGCTCGCTCGGCCATGACCGCCATCGGGATCCTTCTTCGGCGCCGTGCAATGGAGAGATCTTGCCCTAGCTTCGAGAGCGCCTTGCGAACGGGGAGCGGGAGCCCGCGGAGGGCAGGAGATGCCTTCATAACGATCCATAAACTTATCTCAAACCGCGATTAGGATCACTTTTTGAATCGTTATCTATCGAAGCTCGCGTAGGCGCGACACCGCGTGGAGTGAGCAGGGGGCCCACCGCATCCGAGGTGGCCCTGCGCGACCTGCCCGGCTGGCGAGGATCTCTTGCGGCGGCGCGCGCGAGTGCTTACCCGGCAGAGCATGCGCGTCACCGCCTGGGAGCTGGGGTAGTCCCGCCATGTCCGGACGGTGGCTCGTTACGCTCGCGCTCGCTGTCGTTGCGGTCCCCGGGGCCGCCGGCGCGAGCGCGGGGTTTCGCGTGGAGCGGCAGACCCGCGCCGTCACCACGAGCCATGAGCTCGTCGAGCGAGCGGGGCCGCCGCGCGTCGCGAGGCTGCCGGCGTCAGTCGAGCTCGATCGCGACGCCGTGCTGGTCGTGACCGAGCGTGGGCTCCGCGTGCGGCACTCGCTCGGCCGCGCTCACGGCGTGTCGTGGATCGCGACCGTCGGCCCGCGCGTCGTGGTCGGCTACGCGGCGCGGCCCGGCGGCCACGCCGACTCGATCATGGCGATCGATCACGTGACCGGACGGCTCGCGTGGCGGCGCACGGTCGACTCGCTCGGCGCCGCCGAGCTCGCGGGCGATCTGCTCGCGGTCGAGCGCGCCGGCACGCTCGACGTCATTGACGCGCGCTCCGGCGGCACGGTCGGCACCACGCCGCTCCGAGGGCAGGGGCTCCAGGCCGTGGTGCGCGCGGCGAGCGGCGACCTCCACGTGAAGACGCGCGGCGATCTGATCGCGATCGATCGGCGCACCGGCGGCGTGCGCTGGGTCCAGCCGGCGAGCGCCGTCGGCAACGCGCTGGTCGCGCCGAGCGATGCCTGCGTGCCGGTCGCGGCGCCGGGCTCCGCGGCCGCGGCGCCGCGAGATGCTGCCACCGCTGCCGCCGCGGCCGCGCTGGCGCGCGGCGGCTGCGTGATCGACGCGTGGGTCGATCGCGCGCGGCACCGCTACGGGCTCGTCGGCTACGACGCGCGGACCGGCCGCCGGATCGCGTCGATCGAGCTCGGCGACACGAGCGGCTGGTACGAGCTGGAGCGCGTCGAGATCGCGCCCGACGGGCCGCACGACGTGCTGGTGTCTGCCGTGTTCGCGACCCGCTGAGCCGGCCGCCGCCGCCGCCGCCGCCGCGCGCACCAGCGGTGCGGCCAAATGTCGCGCCGCTGCGGATCCCCCGCTGCGCTGCCGGGGTGCGAGCTCTTGCCGCAGGGCGGGCGCCGACGAGGACTGCGATAAGGGGCATCGCAGCTCCGACGAGCGACCGGCTGTGCGACCAGACGCCGCCTCAAGAAACGACGTCCCAACCTTGCGAAATGGTGTTGGGTTGTGGTTTCAAGAGGCGCGCTGGGCGGACCGACGTACCGCGCAACAACGCAGGAACCCTCATGCCGCGTTTCACATTCCCCGAATGGACCGAGACACTCAAGAAGTGGATCAACCTCTTGGTCCTGGGCGCACCGGTGTATCTGGTCGCGCTCGTGGCCTACGGCGTGACGCCGCAGGCGCTGCGCGTCGGCTATCAGCCGCCGCAGCCGGTCCCCTATAGCCACGCGCTGCACGCGGGCGAGCTCGGCATCGATTGCCGCTACTGCCACTCGACGGTCGAGCGCGCAGGAGAGGCCGCGATCCCGCCAGCCGCCGTGTGCATGAACTGCCACGGCACGGTGAAGAAGGACTCCGACGTCCTCCTGCCGATCCGCGAGGCGTACGCCGAGAACGGGGCGGTCGCGTGGACGCGCGTCCACGACCTGCCCGACTACGTCTACTTCAACCACGAGGCGCACGTGAACGTGGCCGTCGGCTGCGAGTCGTGCCACGGCCGCATCGATCAGATGGTCACGGTCTACCAGGCCCAGCCGCTGACGATGGAGTGGTGCCTCGAGTGCCACCGGAACCCGGAGCCGAACCTGCGCTCGATCGAGAACCTCACGAAGATGGGCTACGCCGCCCCCGCGGCCGAGCGCAAGAAGGTGCTCGAGGACAACCGCGTGCGCCCGCCCACCAACTGCTCGACCTGTCACCGCTAGGAGCCGACGATGTCCGCCAAGGAGCACGACGAGCACGGCGAGCCCCAGCACTCGCCGTTGGAGCACGACGACCGAGGGCAATTGATCACCGCTCGCCCGCAGCGAAGCGAGGACGAGCGACCCTGGCCCGAGGAAGTCCCGGGGGAGGACAACTACGCCGCCGCCTACGCGCCGGACGCCCCGGACGCGGGCAGCACGCGCGCGGCGACGCCGGAGCACGGGTTCTGGCGCACGATGGCCGAGCTCGACGGCACGGCCAAGCTGCAGACCGAGCGCGGCAACAACGAGTTCCCGGCGGCGCCCGAGGTCTCCGACCCGATGTCGCGCCGCAACTTCTTCCAGCTCATGAGCGCCTCGATGGCGCTCGCCGGCGTCGGCGCGTGCCGGCGCTACGAGAAGGAGGAGATCGTCCCGCTCGCGCGCCGCCCCGAGGACCAGGTCCCGGGCACGACGCGGCAGTACGCCACGGCGTTCGAGCTGGGCGGCGCGGGCCACGCGATGCTCGCCACCTCGTACGAGGGTCGCCCGATCAAGCTCGACGGCAACTCCGATCACGAGTTCGCGAGCAGCGTCACGAACGGCCGCCGCCACGCCGGCGCGCACACGTTCTCGCAGGCCGCGATCCTGAACCTCTACGATCCGGACCGCTCGCAGGGCGTCATCAACGCCAAGAAGGGCGCCTCGATCGAGGACTTCCGCGCGCTCCTGCCCGCGCTGCGCGGCAAGCTGGGCGCAGCGCGCGTCCTCTCGGAGGCGACGTCGTCGCCGACGATCGCGGCGCTGCGCGCGTGGCTCCTCGCCACGTACCCGGGCCTGGCGTGGCACGAGTACGAGCCGCTGTCGTGGGACAACGAGCGGCTCGGCACCAAGCTCGCGTTCGGCCGCGCGGTGCGCCCGCTCGCCAAGCTCGATGTATGCGAGACGATCGTGACGATCGACTGCGACATCTTCGTCGAGCACCCGGCGGCGATGCGCTACAGCCGCGACTTCGCGGCCAGCCGCCGCGTCAACGGCTCGCTCAACTTCGACGCCAGCGGCCACGGCAAGATCAACCGGCTGTGGTCGGTCGAGAGCACGCTCTCGCACACCGGCGCGATGGCGGATCACCGCCTCGGGCTCCGCTCCGAGCACGGCCTGCCGTTCGCGATGGCGCTCGGCGCGGCGCTCGGCGTCGGCGCGCCGCCAAACAGCGAGATCCGCAACGAGAAGAAGGTCCAGCAGTTCGTGGCCGTCCTCGCCGAGGAGCTCGCCGCGAACAAGGGCCGCGCGGTGGTGATCGCCGGCCGCCGGCAGCCGCCCGAGGTCCACGCGCTCGTCGCGCAGATCAACCAAGCGATCGACGCGCCCGGCAAGACGCTCGAGTACCTCGAGTACAACGAGGGCAGCCCCGAGCTCGAGCGCGTAAGCCACGTCGCGGCGATCCAGTCGCTGGCGCGCGACATGGCCGGCGGCAAGGTCGGCACGCTCATCATCCTCGGCGGCAACCCGGTGTACGACGCGCCGGCGGACGTCGAGTTCGCCGCCGCGCTCGCCAAGGTTGGGACGTCGATCCACCTGAGCGAGCACCAGAACGAGACGTCGCAGGCCGCCACCTGGCACCTGCCGCGCGCGCACTTCCTCGAGGCGTGGGGCGACGCGCGCACCTGGGACGGCGCGGCCGTCCTCGCGCAACCCCTGATCGCGCCGCTCTACGGCGGCCTCTCGTCGATCGAGCTGCTCGGGATGCTGCTCGGCCGCGAGGCGATCGAGCGCCAGCTCGGCAAGGACGTGGTCGCGCGGCTCGTCGGCGACCAGGCCGGCGAGCTCACCGGCGAGCAGCTCGTCCGCGCGACGCACAAGCCGCCGACCGACGCCGCCTGGCGCCGCAACGTCCACGACGGCTACGTGCCGAACACGCGGTTCGGCGCCGCGGCGGTCGCGCCCGGCAACGTCCCCATGCCGCCGCTCACGCCGACCCAGGCCACCGGCAGCACGATCGCCAACGGCAAGCTCGAGGTCGTCTTCCACTACTCGAGCTTTGCGTACGACGGCCGGTACGCGAACAACGCCTGGCTGCAGGAGACGCCCGACTTCCTGTCGAAGGTCACGTGGGACAACTACGCGATCGTCGGGCCCGAGACCGCCGAGGCGCTGAACGTCCGGAACGACAGCCGGATCACCGTGAAGATCGGCACCCGCGACGTCACGCTCGCCTGCTACACGATGCCCGGCCAGGCGCGCGGCTCGATCGCGCTCGTCCTCGGCGGCGGCCGGAAGGCCGCGGGGCGCGTCGGCAACGGCGTCGGCGTCGACACGTACCGGCTCCGCACGGCGGCGGGCTTCGACATCGCGCAAGCGGCATCGGTCAGCGCCACCGGCGAGGGCTACACGCTCGCGAGCGTGCAGGAGCACTGGGACATCCGCACCGGCATCATCCCGGGCGTCAACACCGAGGGTCTGCAGAAGCGGCTCCCCGAGCTCGTCCACATGACGACGAACCAGGAGCTCAACGAGGACCCGACGTGGAAGGCCGCGGAGGGCCCGGCGCTCTACTGGGACGATCAGAACGTCGACACCGGCGGCCCCAAGCGCCACCTCTCGCTGTTCCGCGAGAAGGAGTACAAGGGCCACCGCTGGGGCATGGCGATCGACCTCTCGACGTGCACGGGCTGCAACGCCTGCATGGTCGCGTGCCAGTCCGAGAACAACGTGCCCGTCGTCGGCCGCAAGGAGGTCATGAACAACCGCGAGATGCACTGGATCCGCATCGACCGGTACTTCAGCGGCCCGCCCTCGGATCCGATCGTCGTGCACCAGCCGGTCCCCTGCCAGCAGTGCGAGAACGCGCCGTGCGAGCAGGTGTGCCCCGTCGGCGCGACGGTGCACTCCGACGAGGGCCTGAACGACATGACCTACAACCGCTGCATCGGCACGCGGTACTGCGCGAACAACTGCCCGTACAAGGTCCGCCGCTTCAACTTCCTCGACTGGAACAAGGAGTGGCGCGAGGCGCGCAACAAGGTCCGCCGCCTCCTGTTCAACCCGGAGGTCACCGTCCGCATGCGCGGCGTCATGGAGAAGTGCACGTTCTGCGTGCAGCGGATCCAGAACGCGAAGATCCACGCGCGGGCGCAGGCGCGCAGCCAGCACCAGGGCACCGTCGACGAGCCGCTGCCGGACGGCACCGTGCGGACCGCCTGCCAGGAGGCGTGCCCGACCGAGGCGATCGTGTTCGGCGACCTCTCCGATCCGAACAGCCAGGTGGCGCGGCTCCACGCCGACCGCCGGTCCTACGACCTCCTGCCCGAGCTCTACACGCGGCCGCGCAACAAGTTCCTCGCGCGCGTGCGTAACCCGAACCCCAAGATGGAACAGGGCCCCGCGAAGCAGCCGTCGGCGGGCGCCGCCCAGGGAGGGCACCGATGAGCACCGAAGCCGTTGCCTCCACGAACGAGCCGGGGAAGGCCCGCGAGGCGTTCCGCGCGGTGACGCGCGACGTGGCGTGGGTCGCCGAGGCGCCCAAGCCGCACAAGGCGTGGGTCGTCGCGCTCGGCATCGCCGTCACGGCGCTCGCGATCGGCCTCTACAGCATCTACGTGCTGGTCACGACCGGCATCGGTGTCTGGGGTAACTCGAACACCGTCGGCTGGGCCTGGGACATCACGAACTTCGTCTGGTGGATCGGTATCGGTCACGCCGGCACGCTGATCTCCGCCGTCCTCTACCTGACGCGGCAGACCTGGCGCGTCAGCATCAACCGCGCCGCCGAGGCCATGACGATCTTCGCCGTCATGTGCGCCGGCCTGTTCCCGCTGCTCCACACCGGCCGGCCGTGGTTCGCGTGGTGGATGCTGCCGCACCCCAACGACATGCAGATGTGGCCGCAGTTCCGCAGCCCGCTCATGTGGGACGTGTTCGCGGTCTCGACGTACCTCACGACGTCGGTCCTGTTCTGGTACATGGGCCTCGTCCCCGATCTCGGCACGTTCCGCGACCGCTGCGTCGCGCGCGGCCAGAAGCTCCGCGCGATCATCTACGGCCTCCTGGCGCTCGGCTGGCGCGGCTCGGCCCGCAACTGGCACCGCTACGAGCGCGCGTACCTGATCCTCGCCGGCCTCGCGACGCCGCTGGTCTTCTCGGTCCACTCGGTCGTCTCGTTCGACTTCGCGACGTCGCAGCTCCCCGGCTGGCACACGACGATCTTCCCGCCCTACTTCGTCGCTGGCGCCATCTTCTCCGGCTTCGCGATGGTGCTGACGCTGATGCTGCCGCTGCGGCACCTGTTCAACCTGAAGCACATCGTCAAGGAGGCGCACATCGAGGCGATGTGCAAGATCATGCTGGCGACCGGCATGATGGTCGGCCTCGCGTACGGCACCGAGCTGTTCATCGCCTGGTACTCCGGCAACCTCTACGAGAAGTTCGCCTTCGCGAACCGCGCGTTCGGCCCGTTCTGGTGGTCGTACTTCGCGATGGTCAGCTGCAACGTGCTCGTGCCGCAGATGTTCTGGATCCAGAAGGTCCGGCGCAACCCGATCCTCGTGTTCGTGCTCTGCATCTTCCTCAACATCGGCATGTGGTTCGAGCGCTTCGTCATCATCGCGACGTCGCTCGCCCGCTCGTTCATGCCGGCGCAGTGGAGCTACTTCAACCCCACGCGCTACGACGTCGGGCTGTTCGTCGGCACGCTCGGGCTGTTCTTCACGCTGTTCCTCCTCTTCTTCCGCTACGTCCCGGTGATCGCGATCTCCGAGGTCAAGGGCGCGATGCCCGAGGCTCACGCCGGCAAGGGCGGAAAGGAGCACCACTGACATGGCGACCCACGACGATCATGACGCTCCCCATGACGCGCCGCCCGCGCCGCCCTCCGAGGCGCCCCCCGAGGCGGCTCCCGTGACGGCCGACGGCGACCTCTACGGCGTGCTCGCCGAGTTCGACACGCCGGGCGAGCTCGTCGAAGCGTCCCGCAAGGTCCGCGACGCGGGCTACACCGAGTTCGACTGCTTCAGCCCGTTCCCGGTGCACGGCATCGACGAGGCGATGGGCATCAAGCGCACCATCCTGCCGGTGCTGATCTTCGGCGGCGGCTTCGCCGGCACGATCGGCGGCCTGTTCCTGCAGTGGTGGATGAACGCGTACAACTGGCCGTGGATCGTCTCCGGCAAGCCGGCGTGGTCGATCCCGGCGAACATCCCGATCGGGTTCGAGACCACGATCCTGATGTCCGTCCTCACGGCGTTCTTCGGGATGTGGATCCTGAACAAGCTGCCGCAGGTGTGGCACCCGTTCTTCCGCCTCGAGCGGTTCGGGCGCGTCACCGACGACGCGTTCCTGCTCGGCATCGAGGCGCGCGACCGCCGCTTCGACCTCGAGGCGACGCAGAAGATGCTGCGCGAATCCGGCGCGATCGCGGTGGAGCCCTGCTACCACGATCCGGAGCCCGCGCAGCGCACGATGCCGCGGTGGATCACCGCGTTCATCGTGTCCTCGACGGCGTTCGCGCTGATCCCGTTCGCGATCGCGGCCAAGGCGCGCAACTCGAGCTCGACCGAGGGCCACATCCACATCTTCCCGGACATGGACTTCCAGCCGAAGTACAAGTCCGACACGGCCTGCGACCAGTTCCCCGACCAGCGCTGCAACCGCGGCGAGATCGTGGGCACCGTCGCGCGCGGCGCGCTCAAGGACGACGAGACGCTGTACCGCGGCCTCGAGAACGGGCAGTGGACGACCCGCTTCCCGAAGCAGCTCGAGGTCAACGAGGCGTTCGTGCGGCGCGGCCAGGGCCGCTACAACATCTACTGCGCGCCGTGCCACGGCTACGACGGCCGCGGCCTCGGGCCCGTGCCGGCGCGGCTCCTGACCGTCGGCGCGTCGTGGAGCGTTCGCAACCTCGTCGACCCGGCGGCGACGCCGGCGAGGATGCCGAACGGCCAGCTGTTCAACACGATCTCGAACGGCTTCAACACGATGGGCGGCTACGCGCACCAGATCCCGCACGTGGATCGCTGGGCGATCGTCGCGTACGTCCGCGCGCTCCAGCGGGCGACCAACGCGACGCTCGAGGACGTGAAGCCCGACAAGCGGAGCTCGATGCCCGCGCCGTCGGTGCCCGCGTCGGCGCCGGCCGCGCCTGCGGCGCCTGCGCCGGCTCCCGCCACTGACACGCCCGCGCCCGGCGCGCCCGCGCCCGGCGCGCCCGCCACGCCGACACCCGGAACGCCCGCCACGCCAACACCCGGAACGCCTGCACCCGCCGGAGGTGCCCGATGAGCCTCACGAAGACCCTCCACCCCGACGAGAAGTACAAGGCCGGCAAGATCGGCGCGAGCCTGACGAAGATCGGCGGCGGCCTGTTCGCCGTGTTCCTCGTCATCTCGCTCGTCCTCGGCGCCACCAAGGGCGACGGCTGGAAGCGCTTCTTCCACGCCTACGTGATCGGCTGGACGTACATCTTCAGCATCCTCGTCGGCGTGCTGTGGCTCGTCCTGCTCCACCACCTGGTCCGCGGGCGGTGGGCGACCGCGGTGCGCCGCATCTGCGAGGCGATGACCGGCGCGTTCCCGGTCGTCTTCGCCGCGGGCCTGGGGTTCGTCATCCCGCTGCTCGCCGGCTACCAGGACCTCTACTACTGGGCGCACCACGACGCGCACGACCCGGTCCTGAACCACCACCTGCACGACAAGGTGTCGCTGTGGCTGACGCCCGGGTTCTTCGCCGTCCGCTACATCGTCTACGGCGTGGTGTTCACCGCCATGGCGGCGTACTTCGCGAAGCACTCGCGGGAGCAGGACGAGAGCGGCGATCCGAAGATCTCGGAGCGGATGCGCATCGCGTCAGGCCCGGCGATGATCGTCTACGCGCTGGTGACGTGCATGGCCGCGTTCGACATCCTCATGTCGTTCGCGCCGAAGTGGTACTCCACGATCTACGGCGTCAACTTCTGGGGCAGCGCCTGCGTCGGCGGGTTCGCGACGCTCGCGCTCGTGGTGCTCGGCATCCAGCGCACCGGCCGCCTCACCCACTCGATCAGCGCGGAGCACTACCACGACATCGGCAAGTGGATGTTCGCGTTCACGTTCTTCTGGGCCTACACGGCATTCTCGCAGTTCATGCTGCAGTGGTACGGCAACATGCCGGAGGAGACGGTCTGGTACAAGTACCGGCTGTTCGGTGAGTGGCAGTGGGTTAGCATCGCCATGCTCGTCGGGTTCTGGGCGTTCCCGTTCGTGTTCCTCCTCTCGCGCTGGACCAAGCGCATCGTGCCGTCCCTCGTGTTCTTCGCCGTCTGGCAGCTCGTCTTCCACTGGCTCGACCTCTACTGGAACGTCATGCCGAGCTACGACTGGCAGATCATCCCGGGCGAGGCCAAGCAGATCGTCGCTGGCCCGCTCATGGGCAACACGGCGGAGCACCACGTCGGGTTCTCTCCCGTCGATATCACGGTATGGTTCGCGCTCGTCGGGCTCCTGCTCGCCGGGATCGGCCGTCAGCTCAAGGGCAACTTGATCCCGGTCAAGGATCCGACGCTGCCCCTCTCGCTCGCACACGAGAACCTCTAAAAGGGGAAGGGTTTAGTGATGTCAGGTCCACACCGCAACCCGGACAGGCTCAACTCGATCGGCATCGTCGTCGTCGGAATCTGCGGCGCCGTGCTCGTGTACGTCTCGATCGTGGCGCTCCAGGCCTTCTACATGGACGACTCGTCCGAGATCCAGCACATGGCCGACTACGGCGGCCAGGACACCGCGCACCGATCGCTGCGCGCGCAGCAGCTCGAGAACCTGCAGCGCTACGAGCCGAAGCCGCCCCCGCAGGCGGGCAAGGACGGCACGCTGCCGCCGCAGACGTACTCGATCTCGATCGATGACGCGATCCCGCTCGTCGTCCAGGCCGCGAAGGCCGATCCGTCGAACCTCGTCCCCTCGATCGGCCCGGCGGTCACGCCGACGGTGGAGCCGGTCTTCGGGCGGCCCCGCCCGCTGAAGGCGGCCGCGGGCGCCGCTGCCGGCGCCAGCGCCGGTGGCGCGACGCCGGGCACCGAGCCGACGACGGACGGCGGCGCGACCGATCCAGCGAAGATGACGCCGACCGGCGGCCAGGGGCCGGGCGGCGGCGCGCCTCCGGGCCAGGAGGGCAAGACCCTGCAGGATCCGTCGGGCGCGCAGACCAAGGTCGATCCGGCGCCGCGCAAGAACCCGTCGCCGAAGGCCGATCCGGGGCCGGCCGCGCCCAAGGCCGACGCGCCGAAGGCGGCGCCCGCGCCGAAGGCGGCGCCCGCCCCGAAGCAGCCGGCCGCCCCGGCGCAGCCGAAGAAGGGAAATGCCTCGTAGCTTCCACATCGTCGCGGCCGCGGTCGCGGTCGCGCTCCAGATGCTCGGGGCCGCGGCGTCCGCGGATCCGGCGGGGCACCGCGCGCCCGACGACGAGATCCCGGCGCCTCCGCCGACCTACCAGGCCAACGCGGTCAACGTCGAGGAGCACCTCGGCGCACGCGTGCCGGCCGACGTCCGCTTCCGCACGCTCGACGGCGCGGTCACCACGCTCGGCGAGGTGCTGCGCGGCGAGCTGCCGGCGATCCTGACGTTCAACTACGCCGACTGCCCGATGCTGTGCAACCTGCAGCTGAACGGCCTCATGGCCGCGCTGCCGAAGGTGAGCGCGCCCGGGCCGGCGCCTGCCAGCGACGCGGCGCGGCGCGATTCGAAGGACCAGAAGGACCAGAAGGACCAAAACGTCGCGTTCCGCATCGGCGCGCAGTTCCGGATCGTGACGATCAGCCTCGAGCCGAACGAGTCGGTCGAGCGGCTCACCCGGATGCGGGACCGCTACCTCGCCAAGCTCCCCGAGGCCGAGCGCGAGGCCGCCCGCCGGGGCTGGACGTTCCTCGTCGCCGCGGCGCCGGACGATGCCGCGTCGATCCGTCGCGTGGCAGACGCCGTCGGCTTCTCGTATGTGTATGTCGCCGAGCGCGGCGAGTGGGCGCACCCCGCGTCGCTCATCTTCCTCAGCACGACCGGCGCGGTGACCCGCTATGTCCATGGCATCGAGTTCACCCCCGAGGTGCTGCGCGAGTCGATCTTCAAGGCTGGCCTCGCCGAGCCCGCGACGGCGGTCGGCTTCCTCAACCGCTGCTACCACTACGATCCGGCCGCGAGCGATCACTCGAGGGTCGCCGTGGTCGCCCTGCGGCTCGGCGCCGCCGGAGCCGTCGTGCTCCTGCTCGCCGGCCTCGGGACGCTGCACCTCGTGCGCCGCTCGAAGGCGCGCTCTCCTTCCCACCCTCGAAGCATGACCCAGGAGGGTAACGTCTCATGAAGCCCTTCGTCCGCCACGCCATCACGATCACCGCGACCGCCGTACTCTCGACGGTGCTCGCGATCGGTGTCTTCGACAGCTCCAGCGCGAGCGCGCAGTCGCCGCCGACACCGGCTCCGGCCCCGGCCCCCGCCGCAGGCGCAGCGCCCGGCGCGGCGCCTCCGGTGAACCCGCCGACACCCGGCGAGGGCTCGTCGGCTGGCTCGGCCGCGACTCCGGCCGAGCAGCCCGCGCCCGCCGCGGGAGCCGCGCCCGCCGAGCCGCCTCGCAAGCCGACGATCTTCCCGGTCGACTGCAAGACCGCCAAGGTCTCGCTGATCGTCAAGGGGACGCCCTCGGGCTTCGAGCTCCAGTGCACCTCGAAGAGCCTCGACCAGTGCTCGCAGAGGCACGCGTTCATGATGGGCACCGCCGCCCGGTTCGAGCTCGCCGGCGACGGGATCCAGCCGTACCCCGAGGACCAGAAGAAGCTGCCCGAGCTCGCCGCGCTCCGCCTCGCCGCGGGCGCGCCCACGTGCATCCAGTTCGAGGCGACCGGCCAGTTCAAGTTCCGCGGCCAGAGCCGGCCGAACGAGGCCACGCTCACCGTGAAGGCCTGGTACGAGCTGCTCGCGGATCGCCCGATCGACGAGGACGGCAACTTCTGGATGCCGAAGGCGGTCAACGTCGAGGCCGACTCGACGGACCAGATGTTCTACGCCGTCCTCGGCCTCTCGATCTTCTTCTTCGTGGCGATCGCGGCCGCGGTCGTCTACCTGGTCGTCAAGTACCGCCACCGCCCCGGCCACCGCGCCGAGCCGAGCGCCGCGCACAACGACGCGCTCGAGATCACGTGGACCGTGATCCCGACGATCATCTGCGTGTTCCTGTTCTACTTCGGCTGGCGCACGTACGTGAAGGTCGTGACGCCGCCCGTGAAGGCCGTCGAGATCAACACGCTCGCGTGGCGGTGGAGCTGGCAGTTCACGCACGCAAACGGCGTCAAGGACAAGGACCTCCACGTCCCGGTCAACGCGCCGGTGCGCCTCGTCATGACGTCGAAGGACGTGCTGCACGCGTTCTACGCGCCGGCGATGCGCGTCAAGCAGGACATCATCCCGCGCCGCTACACGTACGTCTGGTTCTTCGCGACGAAGCCCGGCACGTACCGGCTCACGTGCGCCGAGTACTGCGGCACGGACCACTCGCAGATGGGCATCACCGCTGAGGGCCGCCGCGCCGTCGTCGTGGTGCACGAGCCCGGCAAGTACGAGCAGTACCTCGCTGACGAGTACGCGCGCTCGAACCAGCTGCCGCCGGCCGAGCTCGGCGCGAAGGTGTTCGAGAAGAACTGCACCGCCTGCCACACCATCGACGGCACGATCAAGGTCGGGCCGAGCTTCAAGGGCACGTTCGGGACGATGGTGCAGATGGCCGACGGCAAGTCGGTCAAGATGGACGAGACCTACATCCGCGAGTCGGTCCTGAACCCGACCGCGAAGACGCGGGCGGGCTTCCCGGCGGGACAGATGTCGTCCTTCGAGGGGCAGCTCAAAGAGAAAGAGATCGAGGGCATCATCGCCTTCATCAAGTCGCTAGCGAAGTAGCGGGGACACCATGGCGACCACCACCAAGCAAGTCAGAGACGACGGCCCCGTCAACGAGCCGAACTTCCTCGAGACGTACAAGGGGAAGCCGCTCAAGACGCGCATCCTGTCCTGGATGCTCACGCTCGATCACAAGCGGATCGGGATGATGTACCTGTTCGGCATCCTCACCTCGCTGATCATCGGCGGCGCGTTCGCGCTGCTCGTGCGCACCGAGCTGTGGGCGCCCGGGCAGACGATCGTCGCGCAGGACACCTACAACAAGTTCTTCACGCTGCACGGCGCGGTGATGGTGTTCCTCGTCATCATCCCCGGCATCCCGGCCGCGCTCGGCAACATCATCATGCCGATCCAGCTCGGCGCGCCGGACGTCGCGTTCCCGAAGCTGAACCTCGCGTCGTTCTACCTGTGGACCAGCGGCGCGCTGCTCCTCGTCGGCGCGGTGCCGTTCGGCGGCCTCGACACCGGCTGGACGCTCTACACGCCGTACTCGATCGAGACCAAGACGCCCGTCCTGGTCGCGACGTCCGGCGTGTTCCTGCTCGGGTTCAGCTCGATCTTCACGGGCCTGAACTTCCTCGTCACGATCCACAAGTTCCGGCCGCAGGGCATGGGCTGGTTCCAGCTCCCGCTCAACGTGTGGGCGATCTACGCGACCGCGATCATGCAGGTCCTCGCGACGCCGGTCCTCGGCATCACGGTGCTCCTGCTCTCCGTCGAGCGCTTCGGCCATATCGGCATCTTCGATCCGAACCTCGGTGGCGATCCGGTGCTGTTCCAGCACTTCTTCTGGTTCTACTCGCACCCCGCCGTCTACATCATGATCATCCCGGGCATGGGCGTGATCAGCGAGATGATCTCGACGTTCTCGCGCAAGTCCATCTTCGGCTACCGCTTCATCGCGTACTCGTCGATCTCGCTCGCGCTCCTGTCGTTCCTCGTCTGGGGCCACCACATGTTCGTGTCCGGCCAGTCGCGGCTCGCGAACATGGTGTTCTCGGCGCTGACGTTCACCGTCGGCATCCCGTCGGCGATCAAGGTCTTCAACTGGGTGGCCACGCTCTACAAGGGCGACATCCGGCTCAAGACGCCGATGCTCTACACGCTGTCGTTCGTGCTCCTGTTCACGATCGGCGGCCTCACGGGCCTGTTCCTCGGCGTGCTCGCGATCGACGTCCACCTCCACGACACGTACTTCGTGGTCGCCCACTTTCACTACGTGATGATGGGCTCGACCTTGGTCGCGTTCCTCGGCGCGCTGCACTACTGGTGGCCGAAGTTCACCGGGCGCATGTACAACGAGTCGATCGGCCGCGTCTGCGCGATCGGTGTGTTCTTCGGGTTCAACCTGACGTTCCTGCCGCAGTTCGTGATGGGCTCGCAGGGCATGCCGCGCCGCTACTGGGACTACGACCCCCGGTACGAGATCTATCACCAGCTCTCGACGATCGGCGCGTTCGTCCTCGGCATCTCGATGTTCGTGACGGTGATGTCGCTCATCGCGTCGTTCTGGACCGGCAAGCGCGCGCCGCGCAACCCGTGGGGCGCCTCGTCGCTCGAGTGGCAGGCCCCGACGCCGCCGCCGCTCTACAACTTCGAGAAGCCGGTCGTCGTCCACGAGCTCTACAACTACGACGATCTCGTCGAAGTCGAGGAGGACGTCTGGGAGCGCCGCGCGCCGATCGATGCCGAGCCGGCGGAGGTGCCCGGCGACGCGCACGCGCACGCCAAGGACAAGCCCGCCCACGCCGTGGCGGTGGCCGACGATCCGACGAAGCCGGCGGCCGGCCTCTCATCCACCGGTGGCCCGGTCCCGCCGACGGTGCCGCCCGGCGAGGAGGAGGAGTAAGCCATGACCGAGAAGCCCCACGACTCGCACGAGGGCCACGGCCACGACGCCCACGCCGACGCCGGCCACGGCCACCACCCGCCGTTCATCCAGCACCACTACGACGACGCCCAGCACCAGTTCGACTCCGGCAAGCTCGGCATCTGGCTGTTCCTGGCGCAGGAGGTGCTGTTCTTCTCGGCGCTGTTCGTCGCGTACATCCTGTACCGGTACCACCACCCCGAGATCTACTCGTACGCGCACAAGTACCTCGACGTGAAGTACGGCGCGATCAACACCGCCGTCCTCATCTTCTCGAGCCTCACGGCGGCGTGGGCGGTGCGCGCGGCGCAGCTCCGTCAGAGGAAGCTCTTGATCGCCTGCATCGCGGTGACGATCCTCTGCGCGCTCGGCTTCCTCGGCATCAAGTACATCGAGTACAGCCACAAGTACCACGAGCAGATCCTGTTCGGCCGGTACTTCGATCCGTGCGTGTCGAGCGGCGGCGTGCCGCTGCTCACGAAGAGCAACCACTGCGCGGGCCACAAGTCGACGGTCCAGTGGAAGGACGGCAGCGCGACTGCCGGCTGCTACCAGGACATCGATCAGGACCTGAGCAAGCCCGACGTGCAGGCGGACTGCCAGGTCGAGGAGGTCCGGATCGAGCGCGGCAAGCCCCAGCGGGTCTCGGCCGGCGCGCCGCACGACTGCGCGAAGTCCGGCTCGGTCGTGGTCGTGAAGGGCGACGGCGGGGCGTACACGTTCACCGGCGCCTGCGACGAGATCATGGTCGTCGGCAACGGCAACACGATCCAGCTCGACACCGCCAAGAAGGTGGCGGTCAAGGGGCAGAACAACACGATCCGCGGCAAGGCGGTCGACGCGCTCGCCGGTGACAACACCACCAAGCGCGAGCTGCCCAAGGATCCCGGCTCGCTCACCGCCGTGACCCCCGCCGACGTCGACGAGAACAAGGAGGTCGTGCGCGAGGCGGACAAGAAGCCGATCACCGAGCGGTGCCCGGATCCGCTCGCGGCGATCGGGCACGGCGGCGGGCACGGCGCGCACGCGGGCGGCAAGTACCCGTGCTGGCGCGTCGCCTACCAGCCGGCCGTCTGCGTCAAGAAGTCTCGCAAGGACCAGCACGGCGTCATCGTCGAGTACGGCGATCACAAGGTGCGCGACGACAGCGTCCGCATCAACGCGACCTGCAAGCCGACGCCGAAGGCCACCGAGCCCGCCGACCCGTTCGCCGACACGGTCCGCACGACCAAGCTCGGCGAGAAGGAGCTCCGCCCCTTCCATCGCCCGACGACGCACGAGGAGCACGAGCGCGAGGCGGCCGGCCCGCCGCCGGAGAACACGAACATGTTCTTCACGATCTACTTCGCGATGACGGGCCTCCACGGCATCCACGTCCTCGTCGGCGTGCTCGTGTTCCTGTGGCTGCTCGTCCGCTCGATCAAGGGCCACTTCCGGCCGGACTACTTCGGGCCGATCGACTTCGCCGCGCTGTACTGGCACATCGTCGACCTGATCTGGATCTTCCTCTTCCCGCTCCTGTACCTCATCCACTGAGGCTCATCCCCGAGGCTCATATGGCATCCACCGACCATCACGACGAACACCACGGGATCTCGCACGTCGCCTCGATCCCGGTCCTGGTTGGGACCGGCGGGACGCTCCTGCTCCTGACGCTCGTCACCGTGCTCGCGACCAAGGTCGACTTCGGGGCGAGCATCAACCTCGGGATCGCGATGGCCATCGCCGTGGTCAAGGCGAGCCTCGTGATCCTGTTCTTCATGCACCTCAAGTACGACAAGATCTTTCACACCGTCGTCTTCCTGAGTGCGATTCTCGCCGCGGCGCTTTTCGTGGGCTTCACGTTGATGGACACTGGCCAGTACCAGCACACCAACATCTGGGACCCTGACAGCCCGCCGGTTGCGCCGGTGGGGCCGCGACCGACAGCTGGCTAGGAGGCTTGTGGAGATGGAGAAAGAGACGCTGCAGGCAGTGATGGGTGCGGGGGGGATCACGGGGATCCTCGCGTTAACACTGCCGGCGCTTTACGTAGCGGCAGCGTATTTCTTTCTCACGCTGGATCGGCAGCGAGCCAACAGCCCCAGCAAGGATGACACCCAGGCCGGGATCAAGATCGTGCTGTTTGGGCTCCTGATCGCGGGTGTGGTCATGGCGTCCGGCGGTGTGACGGGCCTGCTCGGCTACGTGCTGAGCGGCTTCAAGGGCGGGTCGAGCGGGATCAAGCTGGCGCTGCCGCCGATCCTCGTCGGTGCGGGCGTGGTCGCGGGCGTGGCGCTCGCGTTCCTGCCGCGCACGAACCTGGCGACGCATCGGCAGCCGGAGCGCTACGCGCTCGGCCTGCTCGGTGTGTACGCCGGCGTCGGCACGATCTTCTTCCTCAACCTGGTGGTCACCAGCCTGTTCAACAGCGGCGGGTGGGCGTCGACCTCGGGGGCGCTCGCCTCGTTCCTCGTCAACGCTGCCATCACCGGTATCGCGATCCTCCGCCTCGGCACGATCTCGGGCTGGACCGCGCCGGTGCGGCCGCCGCCGCAGAGCTACCCGCCGCAGGGCGGACAGGGCGGCGGCTACCCGCCGCAGGGCGGGTACGGCCAGCAGGGCGGCTACCCGCCGCAGGGTGGCGGTTACCCGCCGCAAGGCGGGGGCTACCCGCCGCAAGGCGGGGGCTATCCGCCGCAGGGCGGGGGCTACCCGCCGCAGGCCTAGTCGGCGAGCTGATCGAGGATCGCCTCGGCGATCGCGTCGGCGAGCTGATCCTGGACGCGCGGATCGGCCAGCTCCTTGCCCTCGAGCGGGTGATCGAGGAAGCCGACCTCGACGAGGACAGCCGGCATCGTGGCGCCGAGCAGCACGTGGTGCGCGTCCTGGCGCACGCCGCGATCGCCGGCCGCGCCGCGGCGCGCCCGCAGCGCGCGCTGCATGCGTGCCGCCAGCTCGGCGGCGTCCCATTGCGCGGCGCCGCGCTCGACGTCGTCGAGGACGAGCGCGATCTCCGGATCGACGCCCGGCCGCGGGGCCGCGGCGTCGCCGCGGAGCGCGCGCGCGTCGACGTCGACGCCCTGGGCGGTGAGGACGTACGTCTCGAAGCCGCGCCGCGCGTGCGACACCGAGGCGTTCGCGTGCAGGCTGACGAACAGATCGGCCGGCGCGCGGTTCGCGAGCTCGACGCGTCGGCGCAGCGTGAGCGTCTGATCGTCGGTGCGCGTCAGCCGCGCGTCGACGCCCCGCGCGCGCAGCCGATCGGCGACGCGGATCGCCAGCGCGAGCGTCAGCCGCTTCTCGGTCAGGCTGTCGGCCGCGGCGCTGTTCGCGCGCTTCGCGTGCTTCGCGCGGCTCGCGCTCTTCGCGCCGGCGTTCGAGCCGCCGTGGCCCGGATCGAGCATGACGATCGGCGCCGACGCGGGCGCTGGCGCAGGCGTCGCGGGCACCGACGGCGCGGGCGCAGGTCGCTCGGGCGCAGGCCGCTCGGGTGGCTCGGCCCGGCGCCGCTCCGCGTGCGCATCGGTCCGCCCTGCGATCAGCGCCGCGTACGCGAGCCAGGTCGGCAATTTCACCACATGTAGGATACATCCATGGGCAGGGCAGAGCCCCACTTTTCGGCGGCCGCGCAGCGCGTCGCTTGAATCAAATGCTTCACAACGCTAACGTTTTTCGGGTTGCTGACCCGGGTCGCTCCTCTCAGATCCACCAGATCGCGATCGCGGTGACAGCCTCATGAGGCGGTTTCTCGGTCGGATCACGG
>DATMCI010000032.1:0-2645 GCA_035558535.1 Kofleriaceae bacterium | reverse complement strand
CGCGAGCTGGGCGGCGTCCAGGCGCGCGCGCGTCGCGAGCCAGTACTTGGGCGCGAGCTCGATGTAGCGGTCCCGTGGCCACTGCGGAAGGACCCGGAACAGGTCGCGCAAGTAGGCCTCGGGATCGAGCTTGTGCAGGCGCGCGGAGGCGATCAGCGTGAGGAGGTTGCCGGCGGCCTGGGCGTGGTCGTCGCTGCCGACAAACAGCCAGGCCTTACGGCCAGTCGCCACCCTGCGGAGCGCGCGCTCGGAGCTGTTGTTGGTCAGCTGGAGGCGACCGTCCTCGAAGAAGTGGGTCAATGCCTCGCGTTGGCGGTGAGCGTAGCCGAGCGCGGTGCGCAGCAGCCCGCGTTGATCGCGGACGCGCTCGTACTCTGCCTCAACGAAGGCGAAGAACGCCTCGACATGAGGCCGCAGGTACTGCGCGCGGAGCGCCTTGATCTCGGTGGGCGGCCGATCTTTCCACGAGCGATCGAGCTCGAAGATGCGCGAGATGCGGGCGAGGCCCTCGCGCGCGACGGCATCCTTGGTGACGATCGCCGCCTCCCACCACTTGGTCCGATTGTGGCTCCAGCACCCGACCTCGCGGCAGCGCGCGCGAGCGGGCTCGCCATCGTCGGGCGACTCGCGCGACTCGGGCGGTCGAAACAGGAAGTCGTAGACGCTCTTGGCATCGGCCTGGACATAGCCGGTGTAGCCGCGAAACAGCTCGTCGACGGCGGCGGCAGTCTCCTTGGGGGTGTACTCGAAGAACACGTGATCGGCGTCGGCGAGCTGAACAAAGTAATAGCCGCGCGTGCAGGCGCGCCGCGGCTGGTCCTTGTCACGGATCGGCTGGACGAGCACTCCAGTGGCATCCGTGGCGATGCAGAACGCGGTGCGCAGCGCCTCCGCGCGCATCGCTTGGACGACTGCGGCACCGACACTCGAGCCGAGCTCCTCCATCCAACGGCACAGCGTGCCGCGATCGATCCGGAACCCGGCGTGTGCGAAGCGCTCCTCTTGGCGATACAGCGGCAGTCCCCAGCACAGCTTGTCGGCCACGACGTGCGCCCACAGCGACGGTGTGCCCAACGAGCGCTCGATCATTTCGGGCGGCAGCGGCGCGGTGACGCCCCCTGGCAGCGGCGACGCGACGTGTACGACGGCGGCAGACTCCGACACGTCGTCCGTGGTCGCAGGAGCCGCAGCGGCGGGCGGTGTGTCCTCTGCGGCCGGTGGCGCCACCTTCACCACTGCGAGCGCCTGCGACGGCAGATACTTGATCCGCGCGATCACGACGCGCACGTAGCCCGCGCGCCGCCACATCATCCGGCTGCTCTCTTCGGGGGAGTCGAGTCGCGGGACCGTGCCCTCGCGCGTCGGATCGATGATCTCGATGCGCTCTTCGGGGACGTCGAGCTCACGCAGATCCCGTCGCCCCGTCGGAGGCGTGCGCTTGCGATGCTTCCCGCCGGCCGGGCTCGGGCTCGGTCCCGGGCCGTCGGTTCCGCCGGCCGGGCTCAGGCTCGGCCCCGGGCCGTCGCCGGCGGCGGCCGGCGTGAACCGTCCTGCGAGCGCATCGAGCGCTGCCAGTTTCTCGGCGAACTCGAGCTCGAGCTGGGCGGTGTCGATCCGCTCGGCTTTGGCGACGTACAGGCGTCGCCGGATCAACTCGAGCTGCTGCTCAAGCGCCTGATAGGCGCCGAGCAGTCGCTCGTGCTTGCGCTCCCATTCGATGCGAAGCTCGCGCTCGGTGGCGAGCGCCGCCTCGAGCTCGCCGACTCGAGCGCGTACCGCGCTCACGTCCTCGGTCGGCGTCGCGTCGATCACGACGTCTACCTATCCAGCGCGGATCGCGCTGTCGACACGCGCGGGAACTATTTATCTTTATTCTCGCATTCTTAATGGGCAATGATGCGCCGCCGCGGAGCCGGCGCCGCCGACTCGAGATCGATGCCGTCCAGCAGATCATCGAGCACGCGCTCCTCGACCAGTAACGACGTGGCGCCGTCGGGGCCGGTCGGGATGCGGAACGTGCCGCGGTCAAGCCGTTTGTAGAACATGCACAGTCCGCTGCCGTCCCAGAACAGCACCTTGAGGGCGGCGCGGCGCTTGCCGAAGAACACGAACAGGGCCCCGCTTCGCGCGCTGCGCCCCAGCTTCTCGGTGACGAGCCCCGACAACCGCTCGAAGCCCCACCGGAGGTCGATCGGATCCAGCCCGACGAACACCTCGACGCCGTGCGGGATCACCGTACGCCTCCCACGCCGAGGGCGGCGAGCACGACCTGCAGTGTTTCACGCTGCGTGCCGGCCTCGACGGTCACACGTGCGCCAAGGTCAGGGAAGTCGACGACGATCCCACCGTGCTGCGGGGGCCCCGCCGGGGGCGCGCGCCGCACGACCCGCGCGAGCCGTATCCGGGACGTATCCGACGCGCCCGCGGTGGCGTCCGGGGCCACCGTGCCACGCTTGAGCCGCGACGACCACCCGCGCAGCGTGGCCGCTGCGAACCCGTGGCGTGCGCTGTACTCGGCCGCGGTCTGGCCGCTTGCACGCCAGCTCGCGACTCGCTGTCTCCATGTTTCCCTGTTTGCCATCGCCGCCTCACGATGCGCCTACGTGATCGACTTCGCCAGGACGCGGTCCGTGCAGCGGATACGA
>DATMCI010000031.1:0-38742 GCA_035558535.1 Kofleriaceae bacterium | reverse complement strand
CCGGCAGCATGGCCGTGTTCTGGGCGGGGCTCGCGATCGGCAACCTCGTCTGGAAGCCGCAGTTTCTCGAGCTCCGGCCGCTCTTCCTCGGGACGGTCGCCGGGCTCGCGGCGCTGATCGCCGCGGGCGTCGCGTTCGCCCGCGTCCTCTGGCGCCTGCCGCACCCGCGCGGCGCGCGGCGCGTGCTGCTCGCGGTCGTCGTCCTCGGCGCCATTGGGCTCGCGACGATGGCGGTGTCGTTCGGCCAGGCGCGCCGGCACCTCGATCCGGGGGCGTGGCTCGTCGTCGCGGTCCCCATCCTGTGGGTGATCCCGCTGTGGCTCCTGACCGCGGTCGCGCCGCGGCGGGAGCCGGCGATCCCGCGGGCGGCCGTCTCGCGCTGAGCGCAGGGCGACGGGCGCCGCCGCGGATTGACCGCGGGCGGCCAGGATCGCCAAGATCCGGCGATCCCGATGGCCGCCGTCGACGACGAGCTCGCGAAGCTGGGGGCGATCCTCGTGGAGGACCGCGTGCTCCGGCGCGTCATCAAGGCGCACCGGCGCGTGCGCGCGGTCGGGCTGCAGGTGCCGCACGAGCACTGCTACACGCTGCCGCGCGCCGAGCTCGAGCAGTACGTCGAGCGCGACGAGCTGGCGGTGGACCCGGCGGCGCTGCCGGAGCGCGTGATCCTCGTCCGCGGGGATCGCGACGAGCTCGCCGAGACGGTCGAGGGCCAGGAGGCGCGATCGCGCCAGTGGCGCGCGATCTTTCATGCGCGCATCCACCAGGCATTCGACGAGCTCCTGGCCGCGAAGACCCTGACGCAGGCCGCGATCCGCGAGCGCGTGCACCGGATCGGCCAGACGGAGTTCGACGAGATCCGATCGGTGCTCAAGCAGGAGGACCTCCTCTTGCCACCGGTCGACGAGGCGAGCACGTACATCGAGTTCGTCGCGCTCTACCTCGAGCTGCGGTACTTCGCGCCGGGCGCCGTCGAGCGCACGTTCCCGGCGGTGTTCGATACCGCGCAGCTCGACGCGGCGATCGCGCTCGATCTCGACGCGGCCGCGCTGCTCGCGGCGTCGCGGCCGGAGAGCGCGCCCGAGGCGCCGATCATCGAGCAGCCGGCGCCGGAGCCGGTCCCGATCGAGCCGCCGCTCGAGCGCGCGGAGCCGTCGGCGCGCCGGGCGGCGGAGCGGGCGCGCCAGCGCGGCAACCACGGGCGCGCCGCGATCCTCGCCGCGCGCGGCGGCGATCTGGTGGCCGCGCGCGCGGATCTCCACGAGCTGGTGCTGCGGCTGTCGCGCGCGCTCGGCGTGCCGGCGAGCCCGACGGGCTGGGTCGACGTGCTCCTGCCGCTGATCCAGCGCGCCGGGACGCGGCGCTCGCTGCGGTTCAACGCCGGCGCGCGGCTGATCCACGACCTGTCGGCAGCGTGCCTGGTCGCCGAGCGCGAGGTCAGGGTCGTCGATGCGGTCGAGTGGGCGCTCTCCCGCGGGAAGCGGCCGATCGTGCGGTCGCTGCCGGCGACGCGCGAGGTCAAGATCGCCAAGCACGTGCGCGCCGCGACGGCCAAGATCGCCGCGAGCGGGCTCGACGGCGAGGCGCTCGATCGGCTGTCGGCCGCGCTGCACGCGATGGCGCGGCTCGCGGAGGACCAGGTCCGCACGGTCCTCCGGCCCAAGCTCGAGGCGGCGCTCGACGCCGTCGGGCTGCACCCGCACAACGTGCCGGAGCGCGTCTCCGAGAAGACGCTCGTCGACGAGCTGCTCGATCGCGCGGTCACCGTCGGCCGGCTGACGATCGGCGACCTGCGCGACGCGCTGTCGCGCAACGAGCTGAAGCTCCCCGACCTTGCACTCGCAGACCTGCGCGCAGGCGATCCGCTGCTGCGCGCGGACGCGCTGCTCGCGACCTCGCTCGACGGCGTCTACCGGCGCGGCGAGATCTACATGCGCGGGCTGCAGAAGGGATCGTCGGTCCTGTTCGGCACGCGCCTGGGCCGGCTCGTCACGCTGTACGTGCTCTTGCCGCTCCTGGGCGCGTTCGCGGTCCTCGAGGGGCTGCAGCACATGGTGGGCCCGCTCGTGAAGAAGCTGTCGGGCGACGCGCCGGAGATCTACACGCGCGAGTCGCTGCTCGGCGGCGCGGTCTTCCTGTTCCTGCTCCTCCACGTGCGGCCGTTCCGCCGCGCAGCAATCGCCGCCGCGCGCGGGGTGTGGCGCGGGCTGCGCTTCTTCGCGCTCGACGGGCTGCTCGCGCTGTGGCTGCACCCGCGCTCGCAGGCGATCCTGCAGAGCCGCTTCGTGCGCTGGATCGTGAAGCCGGGGCTCCCGGCGGCGCTCGTCGCGTGGCTCACCTGGCGCTGGGGCTGGCCCTGGTGGCGCTGGGCGGTCGCCGGGGCCGTGTTCGCGGTGATCGCCCTCGCGCTCAATTCGCGCCTCGGGCGGCGCGCCGAGGAGATCATCGTCGACTCGCTGGTGCGCTCGGCGCGCCACGTCACGGGCCGCGTCGTGCCGGCGCTGGTCAAGTCCGTGCTCGAGCTGTTCGCCCGCATGGTCGAGCTGTTCGATCGCGCGCTCTACCGCGTCGACGAGTGGCTGCGCTTCCGCAGCGGGCAGTCGACGCTCGCCGTCGTCGTCAAGGGCGTGTTCGGCGCGATCTGGTTCTTCGTCGCGTACGTCCTGCGGCTCTCGGTCAACCTGTTCATCGAGCCGACGGTGAACCCGATCAAGCACTTCCCGGTGGTCACGGTCGCCGCGAAGCTCATCCTGCCGTTCACCGAGGCGATGCTCCGCGGGATCGGCGGGCCGGTGTCGGCGATCGCGGGCCCGGTCATCGGCAACAGCTTCGCGGCGTTCGCGGTGATCATGCTGCCGGGCCTCGCGGGCTTCCTCGTCTGGGAGCTCAAGGAGAACTGGAAGCTGTACCGGGCCACGCGCGCGAAGGAGCTCGGGCCGCGCGTGATCGGCCACCACGGCGAGACGATGGCGCGGTTCCTCCGGCCGGGCTTCCACTCGGGCACGATCCCGAAGCTGTTCACGAAGCTGCGGCGCGCCGCGTGGAAGCACGACGTGGTCGCGGTGTCCAAGCAGAAGGAGGGGCTGCACCACGTCGAGGAGTCGATCGGCATCTTCGTCGAGCGCCAGCTCATCGCGATGCTCGCCGAGGGCTCGGCGTTCGTGCAGGAGGCCGGCCCGCGGATGGCGGGCGTCGCGCTCGAGCACGTCGAGATCGGCTCGAACCGCGTCCAGGTCGTGCTGATCTGTCCGGACGTCGGACCGGAGCCGGCGACGCTCCGGTTCGAGCTGCAGTCGGGGTGGCTCGTCGCCGGCATCCCGGCGCCGGGCTGGATCGCGCGGCTCACCGCGCCGCAGCAGCGGATCTTCGAGATCGTGCTGGCGGGGTTCTACAAGCTCGCGGCGGTCGATCTCGTGCGCGAGCAGATCGCGCGCGCGCTGGAGAGCCACCCGGGGGCGGTCGCGCCGCCGTACGACATCGCCGACGAGGGGCTCGTCGTGTGGCCGGCGCGCGGCTTCGAGGTCGAGGTCGTCTACGACCTCCACAAGCGGGCGCCGCGGCCCTCCGTGCGCGGCGCCGAGTACCACGGCGAGGTGATCGATCTCGCCGGGCGGCACGCGATGTTCGGCCACGAGCCGCTCTACTGGTCGATGTGGGCGGCGGCGTGGCAGCAGATCGCGCGCGGCGAGGCGCCGCGGCAGATCACCGTGGGGCCGAGCCTGCTGCCCGATGCTGCCACCGCCGGCCGGCGCGCGGCGCTAGCATCCCCGCCATGACAGCTGGAGGCCGGATCGCCGTCGTCACCGGGGCCAACCAGGGCCTGGGCTACGCGCTCGTGGAGGGGCTCTGCCGCGCGCTCGCGCCCGACGACGTCGTGTACCTGACGGGCCGCGACGAGGGGCGCGTCCGCGAGGCTACCGAGCGCCTGCGCGCCGATGGCGTCGCGCCGCGGCCCGCGGTGCTCGACGTGAGCGACGCGGCGAGCGTCACCGGCTTCGCCGAGCGGATCGCGCGCGAGCACGACGGCGTCGACATCGTGATCTCGAACGCGGCGCACCGCATCGTGCGCGAGGAGCCGCAGGCCGCCCAGGTGCGCCGGTTCGTCCAGACGAACAACCTCGGCACCACGCACATGCTCGA
The DNA here is from genome assembly GCA_035558535.1 of Kofleriaceae bacterium. GTDB lineage: Bacteria > Myxococcota_A > Polyangia > Haliangiales > Haliangiaceae > JABFXX01. Next base: position 34,602 of record DATMCI010000031.1, on the reverse strand, counting down.
GCGCTTCGCGCCTCTGCTCCGCGACGGTGGCCGGCTGCTCGTGGTCGCGAGCGGCTTCGGCCGCTTGCGCCACCTGGCACCACCGCTCCACGCGCGCTTCGATCGGGCCGAGTCGCTGCGCGCGGTCGACGACGTCATGCTCGCCTACGTCGATGCGGTCGAGCGTGGCACCGCCGCCGCCGAGGGGTGGCCGGAGTGGGTCAACATCGCCTCGAAGGTGGGCCAGGTGGCGTCGACGCGCGTGCTCGCGCGCGCGATGCGCGCCGAGGCGGAGCGCCGGCACCTCGTGATCGACGCGGTGTGCCCGGGCCTGGTCGACACCGCAGCGTCACGGCCGTGGTTCGACGACATGTCGAAGGCGCAGACGCCGGCCGCCGCGGCGGCCGACATCGTCTGGCTGGCGACGGCGCCGTACGATCCGGCGCTCCCGTACGGTGAGCTGGTCCGCCACCGCGAGATCCTGTCCTGGGCGGAGTAGACTCTCCGCCCGATGCACCCGAACGCCCGCCTGATCGAGACCTTCTACACGTCGTTCCAGAAGCGCGACGCCGAGGGCATGGTCGCCTGCTACCACCCGGACGTCCGGTTCTCGGACCCGGTGTTCCACGAGCTGCAGGGCGCGCGCGCGTGCGCGATGTGGCGCATGCTGTGCAAGCGCGCCTCGGACCTCCAGATCGAGTTCCGCGACGTCCAGGCGGACGATCGCACCGGCAGCGCGCACTGGGAGGCGCACTACCTGTTCTCGGCGACCGGTCGCAAGGTGCACAACATCATCGACGCGAAGTTCGAGTTTCGCGACGGCAAGATCGTCCGCCACGCGGACACGTTCGACCTGTGGCGGTGGGCGGGCATGGCGCTCGGCCCCAAGGGCAAGCTCCTCGGCTGGCTGCCGCCGATCCAGCGGGCGATCCACCAGAAGGCGGTCCGCGGCCTCGACGAGTTCGAGCGCGCCCAGGCCGCGGCCGGCTAGCCGCTCCCGGCGCGGACGTGGCCTCGACATTCATATCGTGAAGGCTCGTGCCGCGTCGCCTCACTGGAGGTGTCGCGAAGCGACGAGACGGCAATACGAGGAGCAGCGATGCCCTGGTGGGACTGGATCAAAGGGAAGCTGGGCGGCAAGTCCGCCCGGGGAGGCGAGGGTGACGGCGACGGCGGGTCGGCGGAGCCAAGGACGGCGCGCTCGCCGAGCCGAGAGCGTGCGGCCGATTACTTCGAGGATGCGTGGCTGCGCAGCGAGCACGGAGATCTGGCCGGTGCGCTCGTCGCGTTCGGCAAGGCCATCGAGCTCGAGCCAAGCGCGGACGCTTGGTATGGCCGCGGCGTCACTTACTGCAAGCTGAGGCGCTATCCGCAGGCGATCACCGATCTGAACCGGGCTCTCGAGCGGGAGCCTCGGTTCCCCGCGGCGCTCACCGAGCGCGGCCTGGCCTACGTCAACAGCGGCGACGTCGAGCGAGGCATCTCGGACTACGACGCCTCCATCGCGGTCGATCCGTCCTACCAGATGGCGTACGCGAACAAGGGCTCGGCCTGCTTGCTCATGCAGCGGTGGGCAGAGGCGGTCCCGTGCCTGGATCTCGCGCTCCGGCTCAAGCCGCGGGACGCGAACAGCCGTTACCACCGCGGCGTGGCCCACGAGATGCTCGATGACTTTTCACGAGCCATTCGCGATTACCAGGGCTCGCTGGAATCCAACCCAAAGGGTGAGCTCGCGCCTCACGCTGCGCAGCGGCTGCGCGAGGTGCTGACGCGCGCGCGCGACATACCAGAGCCCGAGCGCCCCCCGCCGGAAGACCTGTGGACCCAGCTGGCCCCGCTCTCGCTCGAGGACACCGTCGCCGACCTGGTGCGCAAGGTGCACGCCGAGCATGCTTTCTTCGGTCTGGTCACGCTGCGTGACGGCGGCAGGACCTACACGCCGGTCTATGGCAGGGACGGGCTCCGGCAGCGCCTCACGGAGATCGCCGACGTCATCGGACCGCGCATCCTCGAGCTGAAGCTGGGGCAGTTTGATGCCCTGTTCCCCGAAGAGGTCAAGGCACCTCCGGCGGAGGAGCGCTCGAAGTCCTCGCGGCGCGCGGAGGACGGGGATGGCGAAGACGATGGCGAGCCGGAGCGGCTGGTGGAGGGGCAGGAGATCTTCGTGCTCACGCACGGCGAACGCTTTCTCGGCGTGTTCTCGGGGAACATCGATTATCACTATCCCCGTCTGCCCACTGCGATCTTCGGCGAGCGACCCAGCTTCGGGCGGAGCGAGCAGACCGACGTGACGCGTCGGTGCTCGTCGTGCCGGCGCGACGTGGCGTACTTCGAGCCTGCTCTGGAAGGAGACAAGCTGGCGGGGTACGCGTGTCCGCATTGCAGCGCGAGCCCCACCGAGGCATGGATCGAGGAACGCATGCGGCCGGGTGGCTGGTCGCGCAGCGGCTTCCTGGGTCCGTCGGAGAGCTTGCGCGAGGTCATGGCGCGGGACGAGCAGACGCTCTCGCGGCTCGGAGTCGGCCGTGCCCAGGTCGCGTACGCGCTGGATCGCCTGCTCGACGGCGCCTTGCGGGCGTCCGCGGAGCGCATCGAGCGTGCCACCGCGAAGTTCGAGGAGGAGCTCCGCGCGTCGGGCATGCGGGGAGTGCCCGGGCTCGCGGCGCTCCCCCTGGGCTTCTCTCTCGATGACATTGAGCGGCGGCTGCGGAACGGGGGCCGGCTCCCGGCGCACCGCGGTACTATCATCGACGGCCACGACGTCTTCCTGCAGGTCTATCTTGGTTATCAGTACTGTCCCTTCACGAGGCTGCGCCTTCCGTGGAGCGACGACGAGCCGAAGCGGGAGGTCATCCGGCGGCGCGTGGAGGGCGTCGTTCACCTCACGTCCCCCACGGATCGGCGGCTGCCGTGCCGGCGGGAGCTCTCCTATCGTTACGCCAACCTGGAGTTCCTCATCGTGCGCCGCGACGACCGGCAGGCCCTGCGAGGATCGGGGCTGCTGGTCCACCTCATTCGTGATCACGGCTTCTTCGAGGGCGCGGAGAGCCCGTTCCGGCTCGATCCCGAGCAGGCCGCGCGGGTGCTCGGTCTGCTGTCCTGAATCGGCACCTAGGGCGACCTGGGCGACCTAGGGCTGGAGCTCGGCCGCGAGCTCCTCGACGAGGAGCTGCCCCTCCGCCGATCGCACCGTGTAGTTGTAGTGGTGCAGGAAGCTGAGGCCGATGAGGCCATCGATCCCGTAGCGATCGGCGAGATCGAAGACATGGATCGGGAAGTCGGTGCGGGTGAAGCCGAGCGCCTGGAACCGCGGCACCTTGATCAGGTAGCCCTGCTCCTTGCCGACCGCCGAGTACACGCCGGTGATGACGATGCCGTCGCGCGGGTTGAAGCCGAGCACGTCCATGATCTCCGGCACGATCACGGTGTGCGCCGAGCCGGTATCAAGGGCCAGCTTGAGCACGCGATCCCCCATCGGGCCCCAGACCTGGGCCTCGATAGTGATCAGGTCCAGGAACGGAGTGAACGGAGTCGTCTTCACCGGAGTAGGTGGGCAATGGACCGGGTGATGGGGCCCGTGAACGGGTTCGCGAAACCTGAGTATCCGCGCTCGAAGGGCCGAGCCTGGTCGAACGACTCTCGTCGTGACTTGCCGAAACCAGCGACACGAGCCGTCCGGAATCCATAGCTATGGTTCTCGTCTCGCCAGTCAGTCTCGACGAGCACGACCCACTGGTCGGGATATCGCTCGCAGATCTGATCCCAGGTCAGCGGCTCCGAAAGGAAGAATTCGGGCGCGGGCGCTTCGGTGGTGGTTTCTTTTGCGGCTGCTTCGGCCATCCCCGGATTGTTCCGGTGTGCGCGGCCGTGTCAACTTTTCGGCAATCGGGGCCGCTACTCGAGGCAGCGCCGGTTCGTTTGCAGTACTTCGCCGAGGTTCGGCGGCATCGGCAGCTGCATCTTCTTCATCGTGCCGGTGAAGTCCTCGGCCGTCTTGAGCTTGAGCCGCGGGTTCTGCTTGCGCTCGCGGCTGATCGTCGAGGCGCGCCGGCCGTCGTAGTCGTGCGCCGGGAACACGCCGGTGCCGTCGGGATCGAGCAGGCGCCGCAGCGAGTGGCGATCGGCGTGCGTTTGCGTCTCGATCGTGTAGGCGAGCTGGTAGCGCTTGGCCTGCAGGAGATCGAGGTAATCGTCGACGCGCTCGCGGATCGGATCGGATCGACGAATCGCGGCCTGCTTCGTCTCGGGGCTCGATCTGCTGTCCTGAATCGGAACCTAGGGCAGGAGCTCGGCCGCGAGCTCCTCGGCGAGGATCTGCCCCGCCGCCGATCGCACCGTGTAGTCGTAGTGGTGCAGGAAGCTCAGGCCGATGAGGCCATCGATCCCGTAGCGATCGGCGAGGTCGAAGACGTGGATCGGAAAGTCGGTGCGGGTGAAGCCAAGGGCCTCGAACCGCGGGACCTTGATCATATAGCCCTGCTCCTTGCCGACCGCCGAGTACACGTCGGTGATGGCCAGGGCGTCGCGCGGGTTGAAGCCGAGGTCGTCCATGATGTCGGGCAGGATCACGGTGTGCATTGAGCCGGTATCCAGGACCAGGTCGAGCTCAAGCTCCCCTCTCGGCCCCCAGATCTTGGCCTCGACGATGATCAATTCCCGTAAAGGAGTGAACGTGGTTGTCCTCATCGGAGCAGATGTGCGATCGACCGGGCGATGGGACCGGTGAAGCGGTTTGCGCAGGAGTGATATCCGCGGTCGAAAGGCTGGGCCTGAGCGAACGCCTCGCGTCGCGTCTTGCCAATGCCAGCGACACGCGCGGTTCGGAATCTGGCGTTGTGATCTTCGGCCGGCCTGTTGATCTCGACGAGCACGACCCATTGGTCGGGGTATCGCTCGCAGATCTGCTCCCAGGTCATCGGCTCCGAAAGGAAGAGCTCGGGGGCGGGCGCTTCGGTGGTGGTTTCCTTTGCGGCTGCTTCGGCCATAACCGGATTGTTCCGGTGTGCGCGGCCATGTCAAGTTTTCGGCGATAGCTCGCGCGCGGCCGCCCGCCCGCAGCCGGCGGCCGCTACTCGAGGCAGCGCTGGTTCGTCTGCAGCACCTCGCCGAGGTTCGGCGGCATCGGCAGCTGCATCTTCTTCATCGTGCCGGTGAAGTCCTCGGCCGTCCTCAGCTTGAGTCGCGGGTTCTGCTTGCGCTCGCGGCCGATCGTCGAGGCGCGCCGGCCGTCGTAGTCGTGCGCCGGGAACACGCCGGTGCCGTCGGGCAGATCGAGCAGGCGCCGCAGCGAGTGGTAGAGCGCGTGCGCGTCGCCGGAGGGCAGATCGGTGCGGCCGCACCCACCGATCAAGAGCGTGTCGCCGGTGAGCACGCGGTCGGGGAGCACGAGGCAGACCGAGTCGGACGTGTGGCCGGGCGTCGCGATGACGTCGATCCGCAGCTTGCCGAGCTCGATCGTGTCGCCGTCGGCGAGGCCGCGGTCGACGCACACGACGGGCGACGCGGCGTGCATCAGCATCTTCGCGCCGGTCAGCTCGCGCAGGCGCGGCGAGCCGGACAGGTGATCGGCGTGCGTGTGCGTCTCGATCGTGTAGACGAGCTGGTAGCGCTTGGTCTGCAGGAGATCGAGGTAATCGTCGACGCGCTCGCGGATCGGATCGACGATCGCGGCCTGCTTCGTCTCGGGATCGGCGATGAGGTAGCTGCGGCAGCCGGCGTCGGGCTGCAGGATCTCGAACTCGTAGCCGCGCGGCGCGCCGATCTCCTCGCCGAGCGCCACGCCCTCGCCCTCGTGCGTCGCCTCCATCCAGCGATCGGCGCACCGGCCGGCGAACTCGGCGGACATGTTCTCGCCCTGCATCCGGTAGCGGCCGATCCACGCGCGCGCGCGGACCTTGGCCACGTACTCGAGCAGGCGATCGATGTCGTGCTCGTCGTTGTAGAGGCCGACCGAGGCGCGCACGGCGCCGGTGGGCCGCGGCGCGTCGGGGTTCTTCGCCGCGGCCATCGCGAGCAGGCGATCCATGTAGATGTGGGCGCAGAACCGGCCGGAGCGGACGGCGACGCCGCCCTCCTCGGACAGGACGGCGGCCGCGAGCGGCTCGGAGACGCCCTCGACGTTGAACGGCACGACGCCGAGGCGCTGCTCGGCCGTGGGCGGGCCGTAGACGGTGATCCCGCCGATGTTCGCGAACCCGTCGAGGATCTTGCGCGTGAGCTTGATCTCGTGCGCGCGGATCTCGTCCATGCCGATCGACTGCAGGAACAGGAGCGCGCGCGCCATCGCGACCACGCCGGCGATGTTCGGCGTGCCGCCGTGGTGGCGATCCGGCGACGGCAGGAACTCGACGTCGCGCGGGCCGACCGACTTCGCCGTGCCGCCGCCGGGGATGTACGGCGGCACCTCGTCGAGCACCGCCCGCGGGCCGTAGAGGAAGCCGGCCCCGAACGGCGCGTACGCCTTGTGCCCGGCGGCGGCGACGAAGTCGAGGTGCTCCGGGTCGTCGGGCGGCCGCACGTCGAGCTTGCGGCGGGCGAGCGCCTGGGCCGCGTCGACGAGGATCAGCGCGCCGTACTCGTGCGCCATCCGCGCGATGCGGTGGACGTCGGGGATCGCGCCCGTGACGTTCGCGCCGGCGGTGACCGCGACGAGCTTGACGTCGTTCTTGCGCAGGAGCTCCTCGAGGTGGCCCATGTCGAGCAGGCCGTCCTCGCCGATGCGGCAGCGCAATACGCCGCCGCGGCGGCGGTGCGTGAGCTCGTTCGAGTGGTGCTCCATCTCGGTGGTGACCACCTTGCCGGGCCGCTCGGACATCGCGTGGCTGCACAGATCGATCGCGTGCGTCGTGTTCGTCGTGAACACGACGCAGCCCTTGCGGAGCTCGGCGCCGATGAAGTCGGCGACCACGTAGTACGCCTCCTGGAACCGCTCGGTGGCCTTGCGTGACAGGAGGTGCGTGCCGCGGTGGACGTTCGCGTACTCGCGCTCCATGAACTCGACGAACGCGGCGAGCACCGTCTGCGGCGCGTGCGTCGACGCGGCGTGATCGAGGTAGACGAGCGGCCGCTGGCCGGAGCCGAGCACCGGCACGCTGCGATTGACGATCGGGAACTCGCGGCGGACCTCGGCCCAGTCGACCCGCGCGCCGGGGATGCGGCACACGGCGGTGCCGCCGGCGAGCGGCAGCCCGAGGTGCTTCCAGCGCTCGATCCCGCCGGCGAGGCTCCTAACGCGCGTGTAGCCCATCTTCAGCATCACGTCGGCGACGAGCGCGGAGCGGCCGCCGGTCGTCGAGTACACGATGACCTCGGCTTCGCGATCGGCGACGTGCTCGTGGACGTGCTTCTCGGCGAGGCCGCGCGGCAGGAGCACCGCGTCGGGCAGGCTCCCGGAGCGCGTCTCGTCGTGCTCGCGGACGTCCAGCAAGAGGTGGGCGCCGGCCTGCTTGGAGAGCTCCTCACAGGTCAGCTGGTGCACGCGCGTGAGCGCGTCTCGCACGAGCTCCGAATAAGTCCACGCCATCGCCCATCTATACCGCGACGCAGCGCCGGTGTAGGGTCGCGCCGTGATCCACGACTCGGTGCTGGAGCTCATCGGTAGGACCCCGATGGTGCGGCTGCACCGGATCGCAGGCGAGGCGTCCGGGATGGCGGACGTCGTGGTCAAGCTCGAGGGCCAGAACCCGGCGGGCAGCATCAAGGATCGCGCGAGCCTCGCGATGATCGAGGCGGCCGAGCGCGACGGTCGGCTGCGGCCGGGCGATACGATCGTCGAGCCGACGAGCGGGAACACGGGGATCGGCCTCGCCCTAGTCGCGGCCGTGAAGGGGTACCGCCTGATCCTGTGCATGCCCGACGACGCGCCCGTGGAGCGGCGCGCCGTCATGACGCAGTACGGCGCGGAGGTCGTGTTGACCCCGGGGCGCAAGCTGATGCGGGGCGCCGTCGAGCGGGCGCGCGAGATCGCGACGACGAACCCACGCTGCTTCATGCCGCAACAGTTCGACAATCCGGCGAACCCGGAGGCGCACCGCGCCGCGACGGCGCGCGAGATCCTGAGCGACACCGGCGGCGCGCTCGACGCGTTCGTCGCCGGCGTCGGCACGGGCGGCACGATCACCGGGGTGGGCTCGGTCCTCAAGGCCGAGATCCCGGGCGTGCGGATCTTCGCCGTCGAGCCGGCGGCGTCCCCGGTGCTCGGCGGCGGCTCCGCGGCGCGCCACCAGATCCAGGGGATCGGCGCGGGGTTCGTGCCGGGGGTGCTCGATCGGGGCGTGATCGACGAGGTGATTCCGTGCGAAGATTTCGCGGCGTTCGACATGGCGGGGCGATTGGCACGGGAGGAGGGGATCTCGGCGGGGCCGTCCGGCGGAGCCGCGGTGTGGGCGGCCGTCGAGGTCGCGCGCCGGCTGGGCCCGGGCAAGCGCGTGGTCGTCATCCTGCCCGACGCGTGGGACCGCTACACGAGCGTCGAGCGGCCGCGCGCGCCGGGGTTGGACTTCATCATCTGAGGCTCCCGTGAGCGCGGCGAAGTCGTCATCGATCCCGGGCGTCGCCCTCGCGATCGCGATCGCGATCGCGGCGTACGAGCTGCACGCGGTGCCTGTGCCGCCGTTCTCGATCGGCGATCCGGCGCGCCACCCGATCGACGCGATGCTGATCGCGATCGTGCTCGGCATGCTCGTGCGCAACACGGTCGGCCTGCCGGCGCCGTGCACCGCGGGCGTCCGCCTCTGCGTCACCAAGCTCATGGCGCTCGGCATCGTCTTGATGGGCGCCCGGCTCGACTTCTTCGAGGTGGTCAAAACCTCCGGGACGGCGCTGATCGTGAGCGTCATCTGTGTCGCCGTGGCGCTGGGCATGACGGTGTGGCTGTGCCGGCGCCTGGGCGTCGCGCCCAAGCTGGGCCTGCTCATCGGCGTCGGCACGGCGATCTGCGGCGGCACGGCGATCGCGGTGGTGGCGCCGGTGATCGAGGCGGAGGAGAGCGAGACGGCGTTCGCGATCGCCACGGTCACGCTGTTCGGGATGGTCGCCGTGTTCGTGCTGCCGCTGCTCGGCACGGCGCTCGGCATGTCGCAGCTCGAGTTCGGCGTGTGGGCCGGCACGTCGGTGCACCAGACGCCGCAGGTGATCGCGACGGGCTTCGCCTACGGTCCGGCGGCGGGCGACACGGCGACGATCGTCAAGCTTGTGCGCGTCCTGCTCCTCGCGCCGGTGGCCGTCGGGCTCGGCGTCTGGTACGCGCAGGAGAAGCGCCGCCGCCAGATCGCGCACGTCACGAAGATCGGCAAGCTCCGCACGCTGTTCCCGCCGTTCATCCTCGGCTTCGTGGGGCTGGCGCTCGCGAACACGCTGAGCCTCTTGCCAGACTTCACGCTGCACCTGCGCGACAGCGTCGCGTGGGAGGCGCAGGAGCTCCGCGTCGTGACCGCGAAGCTCGCGACCACGTGCTCGACGTTCGTGCTCACGGTGGCGATGGCGGGCGTCGGCCTCGGTGTCCACCTGCGCGGCGTGGCGCGGACCGGGCTCGGCGCGCTATACGTCGGGCTGATGTCGGCAGTGATCCTCGCAGTGTTCAGCTACGCGCTGCTCCAGGTCGTGCTGTGACGCCGCGCCTGGTCCCCGGCGAGGACACGTTCCTCTGCGAGCCGCAGCGGTCGCTCGTGCTCGACGCGGGCTTTCGGTTCCACCGCGGCGACGTGATCGCGCCGTTCACGATCGTCTACGAGACGTTCGGCGAGCTGTCGCCGGCGCGCGACAACGCGATCCTCGTCTGCCACGCGCTGTCGCCGGGGCCGCACGCCGCCGGCAAGTACGCGCCGGACGACGCGAAGCCGGGCTGGTGGGACGGCATGATCGGCTACGGCAAGGGGATCGATCTCGCGCGCTGGTTCGTGGTGTGCGTGAACTTCCCGGGCTCGCCGTGGGGCACGACGGGGCCGCGCTCGATCGATCCGGCGACGGAGCGGCCGTACGGCTCGCGCTATCCGTGGATCTCCGTCGAGGACATGGTCGAGTCGCAGCGCCTGGTCGCCGATCACCTGGGCATCGCGCGGTGGCGCTGCGTCACGGGCAGCTCGCTCGGCGGCATGGCGGCGATGATGTGGCCGGTGCGCCACCCGGAGCGCACGGGCGGGCTCCTCGTGATGGCGGCGGCGGCGGCGGTCCCGGTGACGGGCGTGGGCTGGCACCTGATCGGCCGCAAGCTGATCGAGAGCGATCCGGCGTTCGGCGGGGGCGACTACTACGACGCGGCCGACACGCTGCGCGGCCTCCAGCTCGCGCGCATGGTCGGCCACATGACGTACCTGTCCGGTCCGGCGCTCGAGGCCAAGTTCGGGCGGCGGCGGCGGGGCGGCACGCGGCAGTTCGAGGTGGACTCGTACCTCGAGTACCAGGGCCGCAAGTTCGCGGACTCCTACGACGCGAACTCGTACATTCGCGGCCAGGCGGCGATGGACGAGATGGACCTCGACGAGCAGTACGGCTCGCTCGACGCCGCGTTCGCGCGCTACAGCGGCAAGGCGCTGCTCGTGTCGTTCGACACCGACTGGCTGTTCCCGCCCGACGAGGTCGCGCGGCTCTCCGCCGGGATGCGCCGCGCCGGCGCGGACGCCGTGCACCTGGCGATCTCGACGCCGAACGGTCACGACGCGTTCCTCGTCGACTACCCGCTGATCGTGCCGCCGGTGCGCGAGTTTTTGGACAGCCTGTAGCGAAGCGGCTTGTCGCTCAGGTGCGCCAGGTCCGGTACGGCGCCCGGACGAGGCTCGCGTTGTAGTAGCGCGGATCGTGCGAGACCTCCTCGAGCGCCCACGGCGGTCGCTCGAACGGCTCGTCCTCGGACGCAAGCTCGAGCTCGGCGACCACGAGGCCCTCGTTCTCGCCGCCGAACACGTCGATCTCCCACGTCTTGCCGGCGTGCTCCTCGGTGTGGCGCACCTTCTCGATCAGCGGCCGCTCGCACAGCGCGAGCAGCTGCTCGGCGTCGGCGCGCGGGATCGCGTACTCGAGCTCGAGGCGCGACACGCCGGAGGTCTTGCCCTTGATCGTGAGCTTCCCCGCGTCGCCCTCGAGCCGCACGCGCACCGTGCGCTCGGGGTGCGAGCTCAGGTAGCCCTGGCGGAACGCGACGCCGGCGCCGGCCGGGCGCCAGCGCGCGACATCGACGAGGAACTTGCGCTCGATCTCCTGTCCCACACGATGGGTGTAGCGCAGGCCGCCTGGCGGTTGCAGCAGAAGCGGCTCCCGAGCGCGGATAAACGCGTGCTCGCCGACGGATCATGCTGAAGCTCTGGTACAGGATCGAAGGTTCGAGCCACTGAACACCCAGGAGACTTCCATGGCACTGAACGCCCCACTCCTCCGCGAGAGCTTCGCGCTCGTCACCGAGCGCGAGCCGCGGCTCGTGAACCGGTTCTACGAGATCCTGTTCGAGCGCTATCCACAGGCCCGGCCGCTGTTCGGCAAGAACAGCGGAGACCGCCAGGCGGAGATGCTCCGCTCCGCGCTGGTCGCGGTGCTCGACCACCTCGAAGACGAGGCCTGGATCGTCGCCACCCTGAAGCAGCTCGGGGCCAAGCACGTCGACTATGCCGTCACCGACGAGATGTACGGCTGGGTCGGCGAGAGCCTCATCGCGGCGATGGCGGAGGTCGCCGACGCGGACTGGACGCCCGAGCACACCGCCACATGGGCCGATGCGTATGGCGTGATCGCGACGTTGATGCAGCAGGGCGGCGCCGAGGTGGTCGCCGAGCGCGCCGCCAGGGCGCCGGCCTAGGCCTGCGAGTTACTCGCGCGAGACCAGCTCGCGCCACTGGTGGCCGTAGCGCGCGATCATCGCGTCGGCGGCTGCCGGCCCCGCCGAGCCGGGCTCGTAGAGCTGGACGCCCGACGTGGCCTCCCAGACCTGCAGCACGGGCTGGATCAGCTCCCACGCGCGATCGACCGAGTCGCGGCGGTTGAACAAGGTCGCGTCGCCGCGCATGCAGTCGAGGAGCAGGCGCTCGTACGCCTCGGAGATCGGCCGCTTGAACGCGTCGGCGTACGTCATCGTCATGTGGACGTTGCCGACGGAGATGTTCTCGCCCGGCACCTTCGCGACGAACCGGAGCGAGATGCCCTCGTGCGGCTGGATGCGGAGCGTGAGCACCGCCGGCTGGAGCGCGCTGCCGGCGGCCTCCTCCTTGAACAGCACGAGCGGGACGGCCTTGAAGTGGATCGCGACCTCGGTGAGCCGCTCGGCGAGCCGCTTGCCGGCGCGCAGGTAGAACGGCACGCCCTGCCACCGCCAGCTGTCGATCATGAAGCGCATCGCCGCGTAGGTCGGCGTCTGCGAGCCGGGCGCGACGTTCGGCTCGTCGCGGTAGCCGCGGTACTGGCCGCGGATGCAGTCGTTGGCGACCTCGTTCAGCGTGAGCGGGCGGACCGAGCGCAGGACCTGCGCCTTCTCGTCGCGGATGTCGTCGGCGGCGAACGATCCGGGCACCTCCATCGTGACGAGCGAGAGCACCTGGAGGAGGTGGTTCTGGATGATGTCGCGGACGACGCCGGTCGACTCGTAGAACGCGCCGCGGCCCTCGATGCCGATCGACTCGGCGGCGGTGATCTGGACGTAGTCGATGTGGTTGCGGTTCCAGAGCGGCTCGAAGATCGAGTTGCCGAAGCGCAGGACGAGGATGTTCTGGACCGTCTCTTTCCCGAGGTAGTGATCGATCCGGTAGATCTGGCTCTCGTGGAGGTAGGTCCCGATCATCTCGTTGAGCGCGCGCGCGGTCGCGAGATCACGGCCGAACGGCTTCTCGACGATGACGCGGCATGACGGCGCGTCGCCGCGCTGCACCCGGCGATCGATCAGGCCGTGCTGCTGGAGCTTCTGCAGGATCATCGGGAACGCGGCGGGCGGCGTCGACAGGTAGAACACGCGGTTGCCGCGCGTGCCCTTGGCGGCGGCGGCCTCGAGGCGCGCCTTGAGCGCGACGTACGTCGCGTCGTCGGCGAACTCGCCGCCGACGTAGTCGAGCATCGCGGCGAACCTCTCCCACTGCGCGGGCTCGACCTTCTGGCGCGAGTGCTGCGCGACGGGGCCCTTGAGCTTGTCGGCGAACGCGGCGGCCGGCATCGCGCTGCGCGACACGCCGATGATGACGGTCGGCTCGGTGAGCGCCCGATCGAGCATCACGTTGAACAGCGCGGGCGCGAGCTTTCTGCCGGTGAGATCGCCGGTGGCGCCGAAGATCACGATCGCGCACGGATCGGGGCGGCGGCGTCGGGTGACGACGTCGCCGAGGATCTCGCCGACGACGGAGGACTGCTCCTCGAAGGGTGGGTGGATGGAGTCGGTCATGGCTCACCTCGGGTCGTGGCGTGGTGCGCGGCGCCGAACAGCGCGGCGCGCGGCTCGAGCATGACGCGCACGGAGAGCGTGGACGTCAAGCGGCGGAACCGGCCCTTGTCGTTGAACCGCTCGATCAGGGCGCCGGTCTGGAGCAGCGGCAGGATCCTCGGCGGGATACCGCCGCCGATGACGACGCCGCCGGTCGCCATCGAGCGCAGCGCGAGGTTGCCGGCCTCGGCGCCGAGGACCGCGACGAACATCGCGAGCGCGCGGACGCAGTCGGCGTCGGTGCCGGCGAGCGCGGCGTGCGAGATCGCCGCGTTGCGGCCGCCCTCGGCGAGGTGCGCCGGCTCGGGCTCGGTCGCGCCGCGGGCGGCGCGCGCGAAGTCGTAGAGGTCGCCGATGCCGTCGCCCGACAGGACGCGCTCGACGCTGACGTGCGAGCCGTAGCGGCCGCGCAGGAAGCGGAACAGCTCGATCTCGTCGTCGGTGCCGGCGGCGAAGTCCGCGTGGCCGGCCTCGGTCGGCAGCGCGCGGTAGCGGACGCCGTCGGAGACCAGCACCGAGCAGCCGAGCCCGGTGCCGGGCGCGATCACGGCGATCGTCGCGTGCGGCGCGGGCGGCGCCGCGGGCTCCTGGAGCGTCGCGAACGCGGTGGGCGGCAGGACGAACGCGCCGAGCGCCGTGGCCTGCAGGTCGTTGATGAGCACGACCGGCGCGCCGCCGAGCCGCTCCGACACGGCGCGCGCGTCGATCGTCCACGGCAGGTTCGTGATCTTCGCGGTGCCGGCCTCGACGGGGCCGGCGACGCCGAAGCACGCGCCGGCGAGGTCCTGCGGCCCGGCGAGGAACTCGCCCAGGATCGCCTCGAGCGAGGCGTAGCTCCCGCCCTGGAACTGCGCCTCGCGCAGGATGCGCAGCTCGCCGCCGCCGCCGCCGCCGCCATCGCCGCCGCCGCCGCCGCCATCGCTGCGCTCGCAGAGCGCGAGCAACGTCTTCGTCCCGCCGACGTCGCCGGCGAGGTACGTCTTTCCCATCATCGGGCACTTCCAAGCTGTGCGGCCGCCGCCTCGTCGACGAGCCACGCCACGTCCGCCGCCTCGATCAGCTGCGCCGGGTAGCGCCGCGGATCGCGCGGCCCCTCGAGCACCGCGGCGAGCGCGGCGGCCTTGTCGGCGCCGCCGACGAGGAACCGCACGTGCCGCGCGCGGTTGATCGCCGGCGCGGTGAGCGTGATCCGCGTGGCCGCGCCGCCGGGCACGAGCGGCGACCGGACGGCGTTCGCGATCACGTGGCGCCGGGTCTCGCCGAGGCCGGCGCTCTCGGGGAACAGCGACGCGGTGTGGCCGTCCGGGCCCATCCCCTGCATCGCGTAGTCGAGGACGGGCGGCTCGCCGAGCGCGGCGCGGAGCTCGTCCTCGTACGCGCGCGCGGACGCGCCCGGATCGAGCTCGCCCTGCATGCGGTGGACGCGCGCGTCGGGCAGGCCGAGCGGCTGGATCAGGTGCTCGCGCGCCATACCGTAGTTCGAGTCGGCGTGCTCGGGCGGGACACAGCGCTCGTCGCCCCACCAGAGCTCGACCCGGTCCCACGGCAGCGCCTCCTTGCGCCGCGCGAGGAGCTGGAACAGCCGCTTCGGCGTCGAGCCGCCGGAGAGCGCGACGTGGAACGCCCCGCGCGCCTCGATCGCGGCGCGCGCGAGGTCGATCAGCTCGTCGGCCGCCGCGCGGCTGAGCGCGTCGAGATCGGCGAACCTCCGGACCACGCTCATTTGTGGCCGGACGGACGCTCGGTGTGGCCGCCGAACTGGAAGCGCATCGCCGAGAGCACCTTCTCGGCGAACGACCGCTCCATGCGCGACCGGAAGCGCGTGTAGAGCGCGGCGGTGATCACGTCGGCGGGCACCGCCTCCTCGACGGCGGCCATGACGGTCCAGCGGCCCTCGCCGGAGTCCGGCACGTAGCCCTCGAACTTCGACAGCGCCGGATCTTCGCGCAGCGCCTTGGCCGTGAGATCGATCAGCCACGAGCTCAGCACGCTGCCGCGGCGCCACACCTCGGCGACCTCGTGCACCGGCAACGTGAAGCGGTGCTCCTCGGCGACGGTGGGGTTGCCGGCGCCCTTCATGATGTCGAAGCCCTCGGCGATCGCCTGCATGATGCCGTACTCGATCCCGTTGTGGACCATCTTGACGAAGTGGCCCGCGCCGGCGGGGCCGCAGTGCAGGTAGCCCTCCTCGGCGGTGCCGCTGGCGTCCTCGCGCCCGGGCGTGCGCTCGATCGTGCCGCGGCCCGGCGCGAGCGTGCGGAAGATCGGATCGAGGCGCGTGACCGTCTCGGTGTCGCCGCCGATCATGAGGCAGTAGCCGCGCTCGAGGCCGTGCACGCCGCCGCTCGTGCCCACGTCGAGGTAGTGGATGTTCTTTGCGGCGAGCGCCTTGGCGCGGCGGACGTCGTCCTTGAAGAACGAGTTGCCGCCGTCGATGATCGTGTCGCCCGGCGCGAGCTTCTCGCCGAGCTCGGTCACGGTCTGTTCCGTCGGATCGCCGGACGGCACCATCACCCAGACGTGGCGCGGCTGATCGAGCGCGGCGATCAGCGCGTCGACCGAGTCCGCCCCCTTGCCGCCGTCGGCGACGAGCGCCGCCACCTCCTTGGCGCTGCGGTTGTAGCCGACGCACGTGTGGCCGCCGCGCAGGAGCCGCCGCGCCATGTTCCCGCCCATGCGACCCAGTCCGATCATTCCGAGCTGCATCCTTCGCTCCCTTCGACTCAATGAGTGGTTGCACGATCGCACCGAAGCGGGCGCCCGTGCAGCGCCGATCGGGCTTTTTCGCCACCGCCGACCGCTCCCGGCGCCCGGACCGGAGATGATGCGGAGATGTCCAGCTCCGGTGACGACGACGGGGACCTCGCGGGCGGCCAGCGGATCGAGCGCGACGGCGTCCGCATCCACTTCGTGCGCAGCGGGCCGCGGGGGGCCACGCCGCTCGTCGTGCTCCACGGGCTGTCGGCGAACGCGCAGTACTTCACCGGCCTCTTGCGCGCCGGGCTCGACGAGCGCCACGACGTGATCCGCGTCGATCTGCGGGGCCGGGGCCAAAGCGACGCGCCGGAGGGCGAGGGCCGCTATTCGATGCAGGCGCACGGCGAGGACGTGCTCGCGGTGATGGACGCCGCCGGCCTCGATGACGCGGTGCTCGTCGGCCACTCGTTCGGCGGCCTCGTGACCGTGTGGCTCGCCGCGCGGCACCCCTCGCGCATTCGGCGGCAGGTGCTGGCGGACATCTCCGGGCCCACGATCCAGAACCCGGAGATCGTCCGGCTCCTGTACCCGCTCCTCGATCGCCTCGATCGCGAGTTCCCGTCGTTCGAGCGCTACCTGGATTTCATCCGCGGCCTGCCGTTTTTGGCGGGCGTGTGGACCGACGAGCTGCTCGAGTATCTCCGCGCCGACGTGGCGGATCTCCCGAGCGGCGCGGTACGGCCGCGGACGCCGCGCCGCGTGATCGATCAGTGCCTCCAGCTCGGCGCGCGCGAGGACTGGGCCGGGCTGATCGCGCAGGCGCGCGCCCCGGCGCTGGCGCTGCACGCCCCCGGCGCGTTCGGGCCCGCGGGCGCGCCGCCGCTCGTCCTGCGCGCCCAGGCCGACGATCTCGTCGCGTGCCTGCCCGACGCGCGGCTCGCTTCGGTGCCCGGCAACCACATGACGATGATGTTTGGCCCCGGCGCGCGCGCCGTCGTCGCGGCGATCGACGCCTTCCTCAGCGCGTCCGGCCCGCCCGGGAGCGCATAATCGTAGGCGGCTACGGCCCCGGGCGGCGGGCCTTGAAGCGGTTGATGAGGCCGTTCGTCGAGGCGTCGTGCGAGGCGACCTGCGCGTCGCCCTCGAGCTCCGGCAGGATCTTCGAGGCGAGCTGCTTGCCGAGCTCCACGCCCCACTGATCGAAGCTGTTGATGTTCCAGACGATGCCCTGGACGAAGATCTTGTGCTCGTAGAGCGCGGTCAGCGCGCCGAGCGTGCGCGGCGTGATCTGATCGACGAGAATCGACGTGGTCGGGCGATCGCCGGGGAACGTCTTGTGCGGGGCGAGCGCTTCGATCCGCTCGGCGGAGAGCCCTTGCGCGGCGAGCTCGGCGCGCGCCTCGTCGAGCGTCTTGCCCTTCATGAGCGCCTCGGTCTGCGCGAAGAAGTTCGCGAGCAGGATGTCGTGGTGGTGATCGATCGGGTTGTGGGTGCGGATCGGCGCGATGAAGTCGGCGGGGATCAGGCGCGTGCCCTGGTGGATGAGCTGGTAGAAGGCGTGCTGGCCGTTGGTGCCGGGCTCGCCCCAGATCACGGGGCCGGTCGTGTAGCCGGTGATGACCTGGCCGTCGCGATCGACGCGCTTGCCGTTCGACTCCATGTCGCCCTGCTGGAAGTAGGCGGCGAAGCGGTGCAGGTACTGATCGTAGGGCAGGATCGCGTGCGTCTCGGCGCCGAAGAAGCTCGCGTACCAGACGCCGAGCATCGCGAGGATCACGGGCAGGTTCTCGGCGAGCGGCGCGGTGCGGAAGTGCTCGTCGAGGTCGTGCGCGCCGGCGAGCAGCTCCTCGAAGTGGTCCATGCCGATCACGAGCGCGATCGACAGGCCGATCGCGCTCCACAGCGAGTAGCGGCCGCCGACCCAGTCCCAGAACGGGAACATGTTCTCGGTGTCGATGCCGAACGCCGCCACCTCCTTGGCGTTGGTGGACACGGCGACGAAGTGCTTCGCGACGGCGGCGGCGTCGCCGCCGAGCTTGTCCAGGAGATGGGCGCGCGCGGTCCGCGCGTTCGTGAGCGTCTCCTGCGTCGTGAACGTCTTCGATGACACGATGAACAGCGTGCGCGCCGGATCGACGCGCCGGAGCGTCTCGGCGATGTGCGTGCCGTCGACGTTGGACACGAAGTGCGCGCGCAGGTCGGGCCTCCCGAACGGGCGGAGCGCCTCGGTGACCATGACGGGCCCGAGGTCCGAGCCGCCGATCCCGATGTTGACGAGATCCGTGATCGGCTCGCCGGTGTGGCCGCGCCACGCGCCGCTCCGCACGCGCTCGGTGAAGTCGCGCATCCGCGCGAGCACGGCGTCGACCTCGGGCATCACGTCCTTGCCGTCGACGAGGATCGGCCGCTTCGAGCGGTTGCGGAGCGCCGTGTGGAGGACGGCGCGGCCCTCGGTGTTGTTGATCTTCTCGCCGGCGAACATGCGGTCGCGCCAGCCAAGGACGTCCGCTTGCCGGGCGAGCGCGAGGAGCAGCGCGAGCGTCTCGTCGGTGACCCTGTGCTTCGACCAGTCGACGAACAGGCCGCACGCCTCGCGCGACATGCGCGCGAACCGCTCGGGATCGGCGGCGAACAGCTCGCGCATCGAGGTGGCCTCGATCGACGGCTTGTGCGCGGCGAGGGCTTGCCAGGCGGGGGAGCGGGTGAGAGCCGACATGGCCCGGGAGCAAACCACGGTCCGGCGCACTTTGGCTGCCCGCGCGGCGCGGAAGCGCGCCCGCTCAGGGGGCGGGGACGCAGGCGCCGAGCGCCTGCCCGAGCATTTTGCGGCAGTCCCAGCCGCACGTCCCGCCTGGCGCCGGAGCGGAGGCTCCGAGCGAGCAGTCGACGCGGCTCTGGCACCGCGGTCTGCAGCTGCCGCCGAGGCACACGCCGAGCACGTCGGCGGCAGCGTCGTAGCATGCCGCGCCGTCCTCCATGCACGCCGCGTCCTGCGGCAGCCCTGGGAGCCCCGCGAGCAGAGATGCCCGGATCGGGTGCAGCTCGCTCGCGGCGACGATGCGCGTGGTGTCGTAGGCCCAGCAACCTGCCGACAGCTCGGTCACGACGCGCGCGCCGGGGCCGGCCTCGGGGGCGGTGCAGCTCGAGGAGGCCGCGTAGGCGTTCTCGTGGCCGAGGACGAACCCGGGCTGCATGGCCGGGAAGGCGCCGAACAGCAGCACGCACGGGTCGAAGTTGTCGATCTGAAACAGCGCGACCTCGTCGGTCGGCGAACAGCCGGTCCGTACGAAGGACGGCGCGCACGAGAAGAGCGCGCAGGCGACGATGCGGGCGTTCTTCGGCGCCTGCCAGGTGAGGCGAGGCGGGACCTCTGTCGTCTCGACGAAGCTCGGCATCCCGCCGACGCCAAAGCCGCGCTGCAGCGCGAGGCGGCGGAGCCCGGTCGCGAGGCGACCTTGGGCGACCGGCCGACAGCGGCACCCCGTATCGCGCTCGGCCGTGAAGCACGGGTCCTGGGCGACCACCTCCGCGCAGGTGAGTCCGTCGGGACACTGGCTGCCGTCCTCGCAAGTCGCACCGCCAGACGCACAGGCTCCCCGATCGATCTCCGGTTCGAGCTGACGATCGCAGATCTTCACGTCGTCTTCCCCTGGATCGGCGGGGTCTGCGTCCCGGACATCGCAGTCCTTTGCCGAGTCGCGGCACCCGATCGCGCAGAGCGCCAGTGCCAGTGCTAGCGCCAGCGCTGCCATGCATGCCTTGCCACTCATAGCAGCGCTCCTCTGATCCGCAGTCCGCTGTAGAGCTGCCACAGTCTGCGCTCGGTGCGCTCGGGCTCGCCATGGAACGCGTCGGGGAGCGGATCCCCGTCCTCGTCGGTCCCATAGAACTGGTGCTTCTCTCCCCAGCGAATCCCGGCGTTCAGCTCGAGCCATGCGTTCCACCTGGATGGCTTGATCCGCCCGAGGACCCCCGCGAACACGAAGGAGCGCAGCGTGCCCACCTTCTCCTTGTCGCCTGCCAGCGGGCGGCCGAGGCCGGCACCCCCCATGGCGCCGAGCTGCCACTCGCGGTTGCGCCCCCAGCTCGTCACGGCGAGCTCCGCCATGGCCCGGTGATAGGGGACCTTTCCGAGGCGGGCGCCCCGGCCACCGGGCAACTGGAGGACACCGTATGCGGTTCGAGTGGGCTCGTACAGGAGGGTGACCTCGAACGAGCCCGGCAGCGGCCGATCGAAGTACAGCTCGAAGCCGGCGCCGACAGAGCCGTAGGGCTCCCCATCGCGCTCGGTCTGGTACACGAGCTGGTTTTGGGGGAGGAGCGCGCCACCGCCGACCACGACGACCCAGTGGAACAGATCGCGATAATGGCGCGGGCTGTCCAGGACGAGATTGCCAGTCTGCGAGAGCCCCTGATCCACACGGTCGAAGGTCCGGGCACCGACGACGCTCACGGTGAAGCGCTCCGAGCAGGTCGCGTTCGGGACGGAGACGATCGCCCAGCGCGGCGGATCTGCTTGAATACCGACGGTCCGCGTGATTCCGGAGCTGCTGCGGAGCTCGACGTGATCGATCTCGTCGCCGGGGCGGCTCCGCCAGGCGGCCGGGTCGGGTAGCTCGACGACGATCTTCCGATCGGCCGGTGCCAGGAACGACGTCAGCTCCTGGCCCGAGTACCGCAGCGTGTCCTCCCAGCTGTAGGCGTGCCGGATCTCGGGCTCGGCGCCGCCGCGCCACAGGCCGTACCGATCGAAGCGCACCGGTGTCGGGAGCGCGAATGCGGGCATGCCGGGCGCGACAGCGCAGCGGTACCGGCAGAGCTGGTTCGTCTCTCCCAGGTACTCGCACGCGGCGCCAGCGACGGGCAGGCTCGCCTGTGGGCACGCGGCGCTCCACGCGGAGCCCGAGCCGGAGTCAGACCTGGGTTTGGCCTCGGCCGGCAAGGCTCCCACGAGGCAGTCCTTGCGCCACGACAGCTCGAGCTGCCGGTGGCGGGCCTCCAGCACCTCCGGCGGAGCTCGTCCGGTCCACCCGGCCTCGAAGGCGACCGCGGCCGCCGGGCTCGCGTAGGCGAGCCGCAGCGTCCGCTGGACCCCGGGGGTGCCGTGGGGGAGCCAGGCCGAGATCGCCTTCGCGCTCGTCTCGATGCACTTGTTCACCGGCTCGCCGTCCAGCGTGGCCGACAGGGCCTCGGCCGCGAGCGTCTCCGCTCCCGGCGGCAGCGCGAGGGTGCTCGAGGTGCACCGCGGGTGCAGCGGCAACACCATCCGCTCCTTGGTGCCCAGGCCCTCGGTGCTTGCGAGGTAGTCCCCGCCGAGGCTGCTCAGGAGCTCGTAATCATCGATATCGACCGGCTTCGAGAAGTAGACGGTGACGTGATTGCCGAGCAGCTCGAGGTTATTCACGGGTGCAGGGACGTTGAGCTTGTGAAACCGCAGGAACGCGACCGCGACTCGATCGCTGTTTGTCGGCCGGCCGTTCTTCGTGCAGGTGACGTAGCCGCGGGGCTCGCCGGCTGTCCCCATGTAGACGTTCTGGGTCACTTTGGGGGTGCACAGGCTGCAGGGCTGTCCTTTGTTGCCATTGCGGCTGGAGGTGCCTCGCGGGCTGAGCGCCTGCAATGCCTCCTTGAGTGACGCGCTCACTGGCTTGTCCCACGGCTCGGGGACGCTGAAGCTGATGGCGTTGTCATGGAAGGACATGACGTCCTTGATCTCGGACAGGTCGCTGCAATGCCGCTCGTCGCATCGCTGCTCGCCGATGATGCAGAAGATCTCGGGAGTCGCTTCGTGCGGTGTCTCCAGCGTCACGATCAGCTTCTTTGTAGTGTCGGCGAAGGCCGTCGCGGCCTGCAGACACACGATCAGGCTCAACGAGATACCGGTGCTCGCTCGCATATCCAGACCTCGGCGCAGCGGGTGAAGGCGCTCGGCGGGACGCGGACCGGCGCGTCCTCGGAAGCCGCGCTGATGCAACCTGCGGGACACCCTCGCTGATCGCAGGACCGCGGGTCGGCGTGGACGTCGTCGCGCATGACCCAGCATTTGCGGGGCCATGAGGGTGCATGGGGCGCATGGGGCGCATCGATGGGGTCGGTCGCGGCGTCTCTTGGGCCGGCCGGTCCATCGGTGAAGCTGACCGCCGCGTCGGCGTGGCGGGACATGGCGTCCGCGAGAGCCGCGTCGGAGGCAGGTGCCGCATCCACGGGAGCGACCGCCGCGTCGGGCGAGCCACGGCCCTGGCCGGCCGGCGCGGGATCACGGCTCCCGACCGCGCTCCATGCGAGCGCGGCCAGCAGCGCGAGCCCGGCCGCGTTCGCGGCGAGGAGCCAGCGCCGGTAGCCCCTCCGCCGCTTCACCGCCGACGCGGACACCGCCCGCGCCGGATCGACGACGATCGGCAGCATGATCTCCCCGCGATCGTCCAGCTCGAGCGCGCCGTAGTCCGGCGTCTGGCGGCTGCCCGGGAACGTCGTGACGCGCCGTTGCACGTACTGCCCCAGCTCGGAGCCAGTCACCTCGCGCTTGCCATCCCGGGCCAGGCCGCCGGTGAGTGCCTCGATGAGGCAGCCCGTGAACAGGGAGTGGCCAGGCACCGGGCCGCTGTCGAGCGCTTGCTCGTTCTCGAGCGCCGATGTGATCACCCGGCGGCTCTGCCGCGCCCGCAGCTGGGCCAGCGGCTCGGCCGTCGGTCCGTCGTCCACGATCCCGCGCCACGTGACCACCGCATCGAGCGCGACGCCGCTGTAGCAGGCGTCGAGGATCACGAGGACGTGCTTGACGGGCAGCCGCGCGACGTCGCTCAGCCAGCTGTCCAGCCGCACCCACGTGGACGCGGAGCCCGGCGGCGCCTCGCCATCGGCGGGGATGATGTACCCGGTCTTGATGATCGCGTTCGCCAGGCTGTGCGTCCGCGTGAAGCCGTGCCCGGCGAAGAACACGACGAGGCTGTCCTCCGGGCCGAGCTTGGCGAGATCGTCCGCCACCAGGCGGCGGAGCGCCTCGCCCGTGGCGGCGCGATCGAACAGCGGTGCGGCGGCCAGCTCGAAGCCGAGCCGGGTGAACAGCTCGAGCGCTCCCCGCGCGTCGCTCCCCGCGTTGCGCAGCGTCGGCCACTCCGCGTAGTCGTTGATCCCGGCGACGGCGATGACCTTTCGGCCGCGCGGCTCGATCGGACCGTCCGGCGCGTCCGGCGGCTCGACATCGCGGTGGCTGTGGGGCGGCGGTCGCAACGCCGGTGAGGCGACGCGTCCGCGCGGGTCCCGACATGGATCGTTCGGGAACGTTCGGGAACGTTCGGGAACGTTCGGGAACGCGCACTTTGGCTGCCCGCGCGGCGCCGAACGCCCGCGCCGCAGTGATATGGCTGTGGTGGGGGGGTTATGAGCACCGCGGCAGATCCACCGGAGAGCACATCGAGCGCGCCGGGCCGGGCCGGAGACGCTGCGAGCGAGGATCGCGCGCGGCTCGCGATCGATCGAGAGCGCGAGCGGGTGCGGTCGTTCTCCGATGACCTGAGCGGCTGGCGGCGGTGGGGGCCGTACCTGTCGGATCGCTCGTGGGGCACGGTCCGTGAGGACTACTCCGAGAACGGCGACGCGTGGAGCTACCTGACGTACGACCGCGCGCGCGCGAAGGCGTACCGCTGGGGCGAGGACGGCATCGCCGGCATCTGCGATCGCTACCAGCTCCTGTGCTTCGCGCCGGCGTTCTGGAACGAGCGCGATCCGCACCTCAAGGAGCGGCTGTTCGGCGTCACGCCGCACGAGGGCAACCACGGCGAGGACGTGAAGGAGTACTACTTCCACGTCGACAACACGCCATCGCACTCGTACATGTGCCTGCTCTACAAGTACCCGCAGGCGGCGTTCCCGTACCGTGATCTCGTCGAGGGGAATCGGCGGCGGGCGGGGCAGGGCCCCGAGTACGAGCTGATCGACACCGGCATCTTCGAGGGTGATCGGTACTTCGACATCTACGTCGAGTACGCCAAGCACACGACCGAGGACCTCGCGATCCGGATCACCGCGCACAACCGCGGACCGGATCCGGCGCCGCTGCACATCCTGCCGACCCTGTGGTTCCGCAACACGTGGGCGTGGGACGGCGCGGGGCGGCCCGAGCCCGAGATCCTCGCGAGCGAGCGCGCCGACGGCGTGCTCGCGCTGCTCGCCGATCACAGCCGCGCGGCGCCGGACTCGAACATGCCGGCCGCGTACCACCTGGGGCTCCGCTGGCTGTACGGCCCGCGCGACGGCGGCACGCTCCTGTTCACCGACAACGAGACGCACGGCGCGCGCGCGTACGGGCCGGGGAACACGAGCCGCTCGCGCCACACGAAGGACGCGTTCCACCGCGCGCTGTGCGAGGGCGAGGCGGGCGCGGTGCGCACCGAGGCGGCGCGCGGCACCAAGGCCGCGCTGTGCTACCGCTACGTCGTGCCGGCGGGCGGCAGCGTCGTCTTGCGGCTGCGGTTCTCTGACGGGCACCGCGCCGATCCGCTGGGCGACGTCGACGCGATCCTCGCGGCGCGCCATCGCGAGGCGGACGTGTTCTACGGCAACCTCGCGCCCGAGACGGCGTCCGCCGACGAGCGGCTCGTGCAGCGCCGCGCGCTCGCGGGCCTCTTGTGGAGCAAGCAGAGCTACCTGTTCGACGTCGCGAAGTGGCTCGACGGCGACAACCCGGCGCACCCGCCGCCGCGGCGGCACAGCCCGCGCAACGCGCACTGGCGGCACCTCAACTCGATGCGCGTGATGTCGATGCCGGACAAGTGGGAGTACCCCTGGTTCGCGGCGTGGGACCTCGCGTTCCAGTGCGTGCCGTTCGCGCTCGTCGATCCGCGGTTCGCCAAGGACCAGCTCTGGGTGCTCCTGTTCGAGCAGTTCCAGCACCCGAGCGGGCAGCTCCCCGCGTACGAGTGGGAGTTCGGCGATCTGAACCCGCCGGTGCACGCGTGGGCGGTGTGGCGCGTCTACAACATGGATCGGATCCGCAGCGGGCGCGCCGACCGTGAGTGGCTCGAGCGCTGCTTCCACAAGCTCCTGATCAACTTCGCGAGCTGGGTCAACAAGGTCGATCGCGACGGCAACAACGTGTTCGAGGGCGGCTTCCTCGGGCTCGACAACATCACGGTCTTCGATCGCAGCGAGCCGATGGGCGACGGCTCGTACCTGCAGCAGTCGGACGCGACGGGGTGGATGGGCATGTTCTGCCTGAACCTCATGCGCATCGCGCTCGAGCTCGCGAAGGAGAACCCCGTCTACGAGGGGCTGGCCTCGAAGTTTTTGCAGCACTACATCTACGTCGCGTACGCGATGAAGCACATGGGCGGGCGCGATCACGCGCTGTTCGACGCCCGCGATGGCTTCTTCTACGACGTGCTCGTGCAGCCAAACGGCAGCTACCGGCAGTTCCGCCTGCAGTCGCTCGTCGGCCTGATCCCGCTGTTCGCGGTCGAGCGGCTCGAGCTCGAGTGGATCGAGCCGTTCCGGGAGTTCACGGCGAACCTCAACTGGTTCGTGCGCAACCGCCGCGAGATGGTGGACGAGGTCGTGCACGCGTTCGAGCGGCCCGACGGCGGGCACACCTACCTGCTCACGATCGTCGACATCGAGCAGCTCCACCGGATGCTCGATCACCTCCACGACGACGAGGGCTTCCTGTCGCGGTTCGGGGTCCGCTCGCTGTCGAAGCGCCACGAGCGCGCGCCGTTCGTGCTCGACGGGCGCTCGGTCGGCTACGAGCCCGCGGAGTCGTCGTCCAAGCTCAAGGGCGGCAACTCCAACTGGCGCGGCCCGATCTGGTTCCCGACGACGTTCCTGATCGTCGAGTCCTTGCGCAAGCTCGGCACCGCGTTCGGCCCGCGCTATACGGTGAAGACGCCCGCCTCGCGCGAGCAGCCGATCGCGCTGCGCGACATGGCGCGCGACGTGGCGCGCCGGCTGATCGACATCTTCCTGCTCGACGAGCACGGCCGCCGCCCGGTGTTCGGCGGCGCCCGGCACTTCGCCGACGATCCGCGCTGGCGCGATCACCCGCTGTTCTACGAGTACTTCCACGGCGACAACGGCGCCGGGATCGGCGCGAGCCACCAGACCGGCTGGACGGCGCTGGTCGCGAACCTGATCGACGAGTGGCAGTAGGCCCGCGCGCGGGGGGGGCGACGTTCGGGCGCTGCGCGCACGACCGGATGGTTTCACCATCGAAGAGCTCGCTCGCGCCTTGGGTAAGCTACCGCGACGGACGCTGCAACGTCGGCTCGCGCAGCTCGTGCGGGACGGGCGCGTCCAGGTCGTCAGCGGCGGCAAGTACCGTCGTTACCGCCTCGCGGGCCTCGCGAGCGCTCGTGCCAGCGCTATACCGTCGCGCGGGACTCGCTGCCGCAGCCAGATCCGCTTCGGCTCCGCAACCGCGAGCAGCTCACCGAGGTGGTCAACGCGATCGTGCGTGACGATCGCCTCCCCGACGACGTGGCCGTGCGCGAGCTCGCCGCGCCGCTCGTCGATCCTACGGACCTCGACGACTTTGTCGCGATGGCGATCCATGAGCTGCACAGACTCCATGAGGGCAACCTGGCGCGCTACCGGCTGCGTCCGAGCGAATTTCAGCGCTGGCAACTCGGGCGGCGCCGTGACGCCGCGCTGTCGGCGCCGCCCCGGGTTCCGCCGCCGCCGCGGCCACGACGCGCCGCCACGACGGCTCGGCGCACGCGTTCGAAGTCTCGCCCGCGAGCGAAGCCGCGGCGCTGAGCGCGGGCTACCGGGCGTGTGCCGGTGCGGCACAGGTGTGCGGCGCCGGCACGCTGCGCGCCGCATTCTCCGACGAGAAATCGCGAATCTTTCGCGCGCGGCGCGCGTTGCACCCGTCATGCGCCTGCGCGCCGGCATCCTGGCCCTCTTGCTCGCGAGCGGGTGCTCGCTCGCGCAGTCGCTGCAGATGAAGAACGCGACGCCGCGCGAGCGCGAGACGGTCTACGCGGTGATCGGCACGTTCGTCGTCATGTCCGTCGTCGCGGGGCTGATCGCGGGCGCGCCGCCCGAGCAGCCGTCGATGATGCCGCGGCCCTCGACCGAGCCGCCTCTCGGCCCGTAGCGCGCGCGGCGGCCGGAGCTGGCCGGGAGCGGCCGAGCTCAGCGAGGCGGCGAACCGTTGCGCTGGTTCGACCGTCGCGCCGCCGAGGCGCCGCCGCGTGAGGCGCGCTACCGCAGGGGCCGCCGAGAGGTGCTACAGAGGAGGCGATGCGCGATCTGAGCACGCAAGTAGGAGGCAGCTCCGCGGCCGATGCGGCGGGCGCCATGGGCCCGGCACTGGGCAAGAGCACGCTGGTCGATCAGGTGCAGCGCCAGGCCGCGCCCGCGGATGCGGCGGCCGGCGCGCCGGCCGAGGCCGCGGCGGACGCCGCGCCCACCGTCGACAACGCGGGGCGCGCGGTGGTGCGCGTCGGATCGAGCGGCCCCGACGTCGAGGCGCTGCAGCAGCAGCTCACGGCGGCCGGGCACGCGTGCACGGTCGACGGCAAGTTCGGCCCGGCCACGCGCGCCGCGGTGGTCGCGTTCCAGCGCCAGCGCGGGCTCGCCGCGGACGGCGTCGTCGGGCCGATGACGTGGCAGTCGCTCGGCGGCCGGGCGCCGGCGACCCCGACGGGGGGTGGGACCACGGGCCAGGGCCAGGGCCAGGGCCAGGGCCAGACGCCGACCCCGACTCCGACGCCGACGGGCGACGGCGGCGGCGGTGGCGGCACCGGCACCGGCGACGGTACGGCGCCGCAGCCGTCGAGCGGCAGCGCGGTCCGCGACGCGATCGTCTCCGCCGCGCGCAGCAAGATCGGCTCGGTCTACTCCGATGTGCCGGGCGCCGCCGACGAGACCGGCGACAAGGTGCGGACGGGCTGGGAGACCTTGACGGAGATCTTCAACGTCGCGTTCCCGTCGTTCCCCAAGCACATCATCAAGTACATCAAGTACGGTAAGAACAACGGCAAGCCGGGCTCGAACCCCAACGGCCTCGTGAGCTGGTGCGGCATCTTCGCCACCTGGGCCGTCATGACCGGCGGCGGCAACTGCGGGACCTGGGACGGTGGCCCGCGCTGCAGCTCGATGAGCAAGATCACGAGCGACCCCAAGCCCGGCGACGTCGGCTACTTCACCGCCAACGCCCACCACTGCATCATCGCGTCGGTCAACGGCAACCAGATCGAGACGATCGACGGCAACAGCTACGACGGCGACAGCGGCGGCAACGGCGCGATCACGTCGAAGATGCGCAGCCGCAGCGAGTTCGCGGGGTTCTTCAAGCAGGTCGACGACTGACGGCTGCCCGCCACCCCGGCGCCCGGCCCTTGATCTGCGGCCGGGTTGTGCGCGAGCGTCTGGCATGCGCGCATTCTGGTGGGCCCCGGCGCTGATCGCGATCTTCCTCGCCGGCTGCGGCGACAACATGCAGAGCCGCCGCTGCGACGACGGCTTGTTCTGCAACGGCATCGAGCGCCTCGTCGACGGCGAGTGCGTGAAGGTGCCGGCGGACCCGTGCGACGACTTCCAGGACTGCACGATGGACCGCTGCGACGAGACGTCCCAGCGGTGCACCCACGTCGTGACGGGGGCGAGCTGCGCCGTCTGCCGCCAGGAGAACTGCGAGCCGGACTGCGCGGGCCGCGCGTGCGGCGACGACGGCTGCGGCGGCAACTGCGGCTCGTGCCCTGCCGGGAAGGGCTGCACGCCCGACGGCGGCTGCGCCGACGCGGCGGGCGCCGGGACGTGCGCGAGCCCGCGCACGCTGGCGGTGGCGACCGGCACGGTGCTCCTCGACGGCAACACGATGCCGCTGGTCCACCAGGCCACGCCGACGTGCAACACCGCGAGCACGGCGGCCGAGGAGGCGTGGCGGTTCACCATCACCGAGCCCACCGGGATCGAGGCGCAGTCCTTCGGCTACGACACGGTGCTGAGCCTGCGCAAGGGCGACACCGCGGCCGCGTGCCTCGACGACAGCGCGGACACGACGATCGCGTGCAGCGACGACTCGGCGCCGCCCGGCAACTACGGCTCGCGCATCTTCGCGCTGCTCCAGCCGGGCACGTACTACCTGCTCGTCGACGGCTTCGACGCCTTCGCGGTCGGCGCCTACAAGCTGCGCGTGAAGTTCGCGCCGGCCTGCGTCCCGAACTGCGACGGCCAGTACTGCGGCGGCGACGACGGCTGCGGCGGCTCGTGCGGCACCTGCGCGATGGGCGAGGCGTGCGGCAGAGACTTCCAGTGCCGCCCCGAGCCGTGCGTCCCGGACTGCAAGAACGTCGACGGCTCCGAGCGCACGTGCGGCGACGACGGGTGCCTCGGGAGCTGCGGCGCGTGCGGCGCGGGTGAGCTGTGCGTCCCGCTGTCGGGCACCTGCGAGGAGTTCGTCGCGTGCGATCACGAGAACCCCGCGTGCGCTGGCGGCTGCCCGGCGCGGAGCTTCTGCGGCAGCGACTGCGAGTGCCACTCGATCGACGAGCCGCTGCCCGATCTCGTGATCAACAAGGATCGCCTGAAGGACGAGATCCTGTTCGATCGCATCAACGTCCGGGAGAGCTCGTGCAGCTACGTCGAGCAGTGCGTCGGCGGGCTGGGCGATCGCCGCCTGCTGCGGTTCTCGGTCGAGGCGATCAACCAGGGCCAGGCGACGGTGACGGTGCCGCCGCCCGAGGAGCGGCCCGATCTGTTCCTGTTCTCGGCGTGCCACGGCCACTACCACTTCAGCGGCTTCGCGAAGTACGAGCTGCTCGACGGCCAGGGCAACGTCCTGGTCACCGGCCGCAAGCAGGCCTACTGCATGGAGGACACGATCCAGGTCGCCCAGGGGCCGGACGTCGGCTGCTCGAAGGTCTACGACTGCTACAACCAGGGCATCCAGGCGGGGTGGTCGGATCTGTACGGCAACACGCTCGACTGCCAGTGGCTCGACATCACCGGCCTCCCGGCGGGCGACTACCAGCTGAAGGTCTCGCTCAACCCGAGCCGCGAGCTGCAGGAGATCACGTTCGACAACAACACGGCGGTCGTGCCAGTGACGATCCCGAAGCCGTGAGCGATGCAGCGGCAGAACGAGTGCGGCTCGTAACCTGCCGGTAAACGCGATCGATTTACTTCGACCGCGAGCTGGCTATGCCGGAAGTGGCTGCACTTCAAGCGGGAGAGACGGAAGCGCCGTATCCCATGCGAGCGCGCTTCGATCGACCCGTTTGAGTGTGCGTGTCGTGAGGTTGCTCGAGTCCTGTTGTTCGGTGAGATCGGACTCGCGCACAATACGAAACTCTTCGGCGGGCAACTTTCCCAGACACTCGAGCGGTGACCTGAGAAAGCGGAGTGCAAAAACTTGGGCCGTGTAGATGGTTGGCTCGCCACTCGCAGATCTCGATGCGAGGGGCCCCCAGCGCAGCGGTTGGTCGAGCAAGGGCAAGAGGGTGAAATCTTCACCGAATCTTAGTGGTGCAAGCTCCTCGTTGCATTCGCGAACCGCGGCGCGTGCCCAGTCGTTCTTTTCATCCGGTTCGACATGACCACCTACGAGGGACCAGTCGTGCCACTTCTTGTGCCGCATCAGGACGTGGTACCGCTCGGAGTTCACCTTCAACCTGATGAGAATGAGGGCAAGCTCAGAGTGCCTCATGCGTCTGTATCCTTTTTTCTAGTGAGCTTGATGTTACGAGCCATGTAGTTCGACCAGGGCTCTAGCTCGAGGTCTTCGAGATCTCGGACGATCTCCTCTTGGGTCATGAACACGCTCTTGAGCCGCCCGGAGCGGCCCATCTTTTTGAACTGTTTGTTCTTCAGGTGATCCGCGACATAGTCACTCGTGACTGGCACGCGAAACATCACGCTGAAGTGCAGGCTCTCTGCTTGATTCCTGTCCCAGGCTAGGCCAAGGAGGTCCATCGGCGGATGTGTCGCCAAGTGCAACTCTTGCTGGATACGTCGCTCGAGGCAGTACGTTGCTCCAGCAAGCAGATCCTGATCTTGTTTGTCGATGTGACACCCAATCCACAGCGTACGCCGGCCATAGTCGGTGGATTTCTTGTCGCGGAGATCTCGTTCCAGCACCATGATCCTGTCCTGGTGCGCGTGGACCCCGGCCGCGATGAGCTGGACGATATCCTTGTCCTGTTCGGCATCGGAACGCTTCCGAAACGAGACGTGCTCCGCGAGCTGAACGAGGGCCGGTCGTGCATCCTCACCATGCAGGAATGGCCGCTCGCTGAACACCGCGATCACCTTCTGCCGCGGAATTACGGCGATCGATGGATCTGCCCATTGCTCCAGTCGTGGTAGCAGTGCTTCGAGGAGGTCGATGCTCGTTGGGACAGCACCCGCCGCATTCGTGGTGTCGATCTGGATCAGGGAGAAACAATCCGAATATTCACGGGCAACATGTGCCAGCGCATCGTTGAACTCGCCGAGTGCTTGCGGATTCATCATGCTTCCGACGCGGTGGACGATTTGGTTCTGATGCTCCCGCTCCAGCGCCTTGTCCGCACTGACCTTCATGACCACCGTGACGTCGACCAGAGAGCGCCAGCGCTCCAGCAGCACGAACTCCGAGAACACACGCTTCTCGTCGGGGGTCACCTGGTCGCGGCGTGCCTGCAACTCGAGCCAGACCAGCGCATCGAAAAAGCCGCGATCGAGGATCAAGAGATCGACATTTGTTTCATGTGTCTCGAGGACCTCGGCCAGCATCGTGGCCGTGGTCCATGCGTTGAAGAAGAAGTGCCCCTTCATGGGCAGGGGGCAATCGGCAGCCCGTTCCTTGAGCAGATGGACCTGGTAGCCGGCCTCCTTGAAGAACGTCTGGAGCGCGACCACCGACGTACTCTTTCCGGCCTTCGGGGTGCCGGTCAGCTCGATGACGAACGCACGCCGTGCCTGGGTTCGCAGGATGCCTAGGAGCTCACGTGCACGTCTGAGGAGGCGCTCTCCTTGGACGGCACGCTCCTGCTGCTTCTCCTGCTCCTCCGTTGCCATGTCGTGACCTTAGCTCTGACGGTACCTGGAGGGGCTGACATGTTGCCGCAAGGTCCTTGAGGAGCGCGCAGGGCTGGCACACCGAGGCCACAGGTCTGGTCAGAAGCCGTGAGCGATCAGGGCGGCGCGAGGCAGGACGCCTTGCGCCGCGCGAACTCGCCGAGGCCGGGCGGGACCGCGACTTCGATCCGAGACAGGACGAGGCGCGCCTTCGCGAGGAGGAACGGATCGTCGACGGCGCGCGCGCACAGCTCGGCGGGGAAGCTCATGACGAACTCGAAGACGGAGGCCTTGTCCTCGGCGATGTCGGTCTTCGCGTAGTCGTTGACGAAGCCGGTGTAGATCGTGGCGGAGGCCGGATCGCCGTAGCGGAAGCCGCGCGGGTTCAGCCGCTCCCACGCGGCGTCGCGCTGCGGGTTGCCGCCGGGCGCGGTGGCGCGATCGAACAGGTGGAAGATCTCGTGGTGCAGCGTGGCGTCGGGGTGCTCGAGGTCGCGGTGATCGAGGTTGACCATGAGCCGCCACGCGGAGCCCTCGGCGAGCCCGGCGATGTGGTGGGCCGTGTCGGCGGACGCGCTGGTGCTCTCGTCGGTGTCGGCGACGAGCTTGCGGCACAGCGCGATCCGCTCGACGCGCGCGGCGCGCAGGAAGCTGTGCGGGTACGCGAGCAGCGTGGTCGCGAGCGTGCGCAGCGCGCCCTCGAGCGGGTGCGCCGTTTGGCCGGCCGCGGGCCCGGGCAGCGGCTCGAAGACGGCGAGCGTGCACCGGTAGCAGGGCCGGGACGACGCGCCCGGCGTGTCCGCGCAGCTCTGCGTCGAGACGATCGGGCCCGGGCCGACCTCGAGCGAGATCGAAGCGGCGCCAGCGATGCTCCGCAGGTCCGCCAGGTCCATCGGGTTGGGCTCGACCCTCCGATCGGACTCGAGCGTCGGGTACGACGGAGGCGGGCCGGCGTCGGGTGCGATCCGCACGCACCCGGCGAGGACCAGCGCGAAGGCGATGCCGCGCACAAAGGTCGGGCGCAGCAAGCAGCGGGCCACGCGATCGGCGTCGCCGCTCTCGTCGCTTACGCCGCGCCGCCCAGTGCCGTGCCCTCACAGCGTGGCGCTGGCGGCACGCTGCGGATTTCGGGAATTTCGGGAATAGGCCGGCGCGCTCACGTCTCGTACGACATCACGATGTAGCTGAGGGCGAAGAGCGCGATCGCGGCCGCGACGAGCGCGCGGAGGTACACGAGCCAGCGGCTCTGGTGCAGGTATGGTCCCGTCAGCTCGACGGCGGCCGGTCCCGCGCAGGCGAGCGCTTGCTGCGGGGGCGTCGCCCGCGCCACCTGGATCAGCGGTGACTCCGTCACCGGCGAGCGGCGGTACAGCGGCGGATCCTGCGACCGCGGCGGCAGCGGCCGTGGCCGCTGCTGCTGGTAGCGCGGCGGCCGCGCGCTGCGCGCCGACTGCGCGGGCGGCGCGTCTGGCGCAGTCTGCGACGATACCGCCGCCTGCGCGTCTTCCCCGGGCTGCGAGAGCGGCTGATGTGACGTGCGCGCGCGCCGTCGCTTCCCGGACGGTTGCACCAGGCGCAGCGATGGAAGCGGCACCCAGCCGAGCATGGTGATATTGCGATGCACGGGCGCACCCGGTGCAGCCGCGATGCCGTCCGCGAAGCCGTTGAGATGCATGGTGGCGGGGGCGGTGCTCGGCGTCGCAAACTTGCCGCAGTGCGGACATCTGCCGCGCACGACCGCTACAGCGGAGTTTCCCGGATCGGCGCAGCGTCACGCGCGGCTCACCGCGCGAACACCTCGTCCGGGCGCCGGAACGCCTTGACCTCGATCGCGTTGCCGCTCGGATCGAGCAGGAAGAACGTGCCTTGCTCGCCGGGCTCGCCCGCGTAGCGGATGCGCGGCGCGATCACGAACGGGACGCCCGCCGCCGCGAGCCGCGCCGCGAGCCGCTCGTACTCGTCGAACCCGACGATCACGCCGAAGTGCGGCATCGGCACGGCGATGCCGTCGACGTGGCCGGTGCCCGCGGCCGGCGGCGGCGTCCCGAGGTGACACGAGAGCTGGTTGCCGAACAGCTCGAAGTCGACCCACGTCGGCGCGCTGCGGCCCTCGCGGCAGCCGAGCAGCTCCACATAGAACCGGCGCGCCTCGCCGAGGTCGCGGACCAGGAACGCGTAGTGGAACGCGCGGAGCTCCATGGGCCGCCCGCTACAGGCCCATGCAGTTCGCGTAGTACGTCGTGGTCGCCGCCCAGTCCGAGAAGACGCCGCGGACGCCGACCTGCTTGGCGAGCACGTCCAGCATGATGAACGTGTCGCCGTCCCGTTTGATCGCGGGCGTCACCGACTGGTAGTAGTAGCCGCCGCCGGTGTTCAGCAGGCCCGAGCGCTCGAGCGTCCACGAGATCAGGTCGAGGCCGGCCGCCTTCGCGGTGTTGGCGTACTCCGAGGGGGCGATCTGCTGCTGCGCGTCGAGCGTGACGAGCGCCCACATCGGCGGCGCGATGATGCGGACGCCCTCGGCGGCGAGGCCGGCC
>DATMCI010000030.1:0-3839 GCA_035558535.1 Kofleriaceae bacterium | reverse complement strand
CCTGGCGAGGCGGGTCTCGACCATGGCGAGCACGGTGTCGGGCAGGGCGCGGTCCTTGCCCTCGGCGACGGCGCGGATCAGCTCCTCGAGATAGAACGCGTTGCCGTCGGCCTGCTTGACGAGGCGCTCGATGGTGTCGGGCCCGACGCGGTCGCCGAGGACCTGGCGGACGAGGCGCTCGCCGGCCTTCTTGCCGAGCTCCTTGAGGCGGATCTCCTGGACGTTCTGGCGCTCGGCCCAGAGCTTGGGGAAGATCTCGTAGACCTCGGGGCGTGCGAGGGCGAGGACCATCCAGGGCAGCTTGCTGCGCTCGCGGAGGGCGGTGTCGAGGAAGCGGACGGTGCCGAAGTCGCCCCAGTGGAGATCCTCGAGGACGATGAGGACGGGTTGGACGGCGGTCTCGGCCTGGAGGAAGTCCATCCAGGCCTTGCGCATCTGCTCGCTCATGAGCTGCGCGTCCTGGCGCGCGGCCTTGAGCGCGGGGCTGCACTCCTCGCCGCTCGGGAGCGGCGAGCCGATGAGCTCGCCGAGGAACTCGGTGACGCGCTGCTGATCGGCGGGGCGGACGCGGGCGGCGACGCGGGCGCGGAGCTTCTGGTGGCGCTCGGCGAGCGGCTCGCCGCCGTGGATGCCGAGCGCGCCGCGGAGCGCCTGCGCGAGCAGATCGAGCGTGGAGCCGGCGCGGAGCGAGTCGGCGCGGCCGACCCAGATCGCGATCTTCTCGGGGCGCGCCTGGACGCGGCTCACGAACTCGGTGCCGAGGCGCGTCTTGCCCATGCCGGCGGGGGCGGTCACGATCGCGCCGCGCGCCTCGGGCTCGTCGATGCACTCGTCGAGGATGCCGGCGAGGGCGCCGAGCTCCCAGTCGCGGCCGACGTAGGAGGTGGGGCGGCCGAGGAGCGTGCGCGTGCCCTGCATGAGCGAACGCTCGCCACAGAGGAGGAAGCCGGCGTCGCGCTCGACGACGTCGAAGCGCGCGTCGAGCAGGCCGGCGACGACCTTGTCGAGCGCGATCGGCGGCAGCTCGCCGGGCGCCTGCGCCGTGTGCGCGAGCAGCCGCGAGGCGTGGGCGATCAAGTCTCCTTCGGGCAAGGCCGACCTCGACGCGGCGCGGCCCATCGCGATCGCCATGGGGCGGCCGGCGGCGGCGGCGCGCAGCGCGAGCGCGCAGCGCGCGGCCTGCGCCGCCTGATCGGTGGCGACGCGACGATCGGTCTCGAGCACGACGATGAGCGAGCCGTCGGCGAGCTGCTCGAGGCGGGCGCCAAACGGCGCGAGCGCGTGCCGCAGCGCGCTCGGGGCGCCGGCCTTCGGGCCTGTGCCGTGCTCGGCGGCGGGCTCGGCGGCGGGCCCGAGCACCACGACGGCCAGGAGCCGCCGCTCGCTGCCGGTGATCGCGGACGGCTTCGCGATGCCTTCCCACGTGGCCACGGCCGCGCCATCCACGAGCGGCGCGAGGGCCAGGAGCTCGGCGACCAGGTGGGTCCCGTCGCGCGGCCGGTCCGCGGGGTCCTTCGCGAGCAGCCGCCCGACGAGGGCATCCAGCTCCGCCGGCACCTTGGACCACAGCTCGCTGACGCGTGGCGCGTCGTCGAACAGGACCTTCGCGAGGATGTCGGTGTGGCTGTCGCCCTCGAACGCGCGTGCCCCGGTCAGGCACTGGAACAGCACGCAGCCGAGCGCGAACACGTCCACGCGCGGGTCGACCCCGCCGCCTTCTTCGCTGTCCTGGACGGCGTTGCGCGCCTGCTCGGGCGCCATGTAGCCGGGCGTACCGAGCATCACGCCGGATCGCGTGAGCTGCGTCTGCCCCTCGCGCCGCGCGATCCCGAAGTCGAGGATCTTGGCGCCATCGATGCGGCCGCCGGGGAGGAACAGGTTGCTCGGGTTCAGATCGCGGTGGACGACGCCGCGCGCGTGCGCGGCGCCGAGCGCCTCGCTGATCCGCGTCGCGAGCGCGAGCGACTCGTTGACGGTGAGCGGTCCGCGCGCGAGGCGTTGCCCGAGATCTTCGCCCTCGAGCCACTCCATGACGAGGAACGGCTGGCCCGACGCCGAGACGCCGTGGGAGACGTAGCGGACGATGCAGGGGTGAGACAGCGCGGCGAGCGTCTCGACTTCCCGCAGGAAGCGCGCGCTCCGCTGCTCTCGCGCGTCGGTGAGGACCTTGACGGCCACCGCCTCGCCGGAGACGTGGTCGCGCGCGCGGAAGACCTCTCCCATGCCGCCAGCGCCGACTCGATATTCGATCTCGAATCGATCGGCCAGACGCTCTCCAGGCTGCATGAAAGGCCCAGCTTCCAGCACTTCCCGGGCGGGTGACAACCCCTATCCATTCCGGGTAGATCGCCGCCCAGGTGCGCGCGCCGTCTCCGAAAATCCATGAGATCTATGAGATCTATGAGCTCTCTGAGATCGACGGCCTCAGCGAGGGGAAGGTGAACCTCAGGGCGTGCTGCTGGGGTCGGCCGGATCGGAGTGCGCGGCGCGCTCGTCGCCGTCCCAGTAGCCGTCTGCGTCGCGGTCGACACCGACGCGCACGCCGGAGCCGGGCGGCGTGCAGGTGTACGTCACGGGACGGCCGCTGTGCGTGGCCAGGAGCTGCAGCGCGAGCGCCCCGATGGGCGGCAGGGCGCGCCAATCGCTCTTGAAGAAGCCCGAGCCGACGTACACGAAGCCCGCCTCGGCGCCCAGGAGCTCGGTCTTGGCGACCAGATCGCACTCCCCGGCGTCGGCGCGCTGCCGGAGGAGTTGCACCCGGGCAAAGACCGCCGCGGAGCTCGCTGGCGTGAGCGTGATCTGCTGGCCCACGATGGGGGCGAGGTTGGTGGGGAATGCCAGGATGAACGCTTCGAGCTGTCGCCGCTGGACATCGCCCGCGGGCCCCGACTCGAGCCCGCCGTTGCCCTCGCCGGTCGCGTCCTCCGAGAAGCTCGGCCCGTGCACGAAGCGGAAGATCGTGTCGAGGTTTCCGTCGTGGACGAGCCCAAAGCCGCGGATCTGGTCGCCCTGGAAGCTGTTGTCGACCCCGGGGAACCCCGGATCCTCCGGGTGACCGAACACGCCGACCTTCTGATACAGGTTGCGGAGGTGAGGGATCTTGAAGAGCTGAGTCTGGAAGTCGAAGCTGGAGAATCCAGATGTCCCGAAGAACCCGTTCCCCGGCAGGCCGTTCGGATCGACCGTGTGGCAGCTGTTGCACGTGAGGGTGGGGCAAACTCCGTTGGTACATGAGCCCGGGAATGCCGGGATACCGCAGTTGGTGTCATTGAAGAGCTGGCGCCCCACCTCCAGATCTCCCGTGAGCGTGTTATTGAGCGGTCGATTCGGGTTCGGCGGATACGTGACCTGGAGAATGAAGTCGGTGAACGCCTCCATGTCCGCCGGCGGGATCTCCGCGCTCCGCCCGAGCAGCTCGGTGAACCCGGCCTGGAACTTCCGGAAGGCCGCGCGCTCGTCGAAGGTGCCGCTGTCCGGCTGCTGGCTCGGCGCGTCGTGGCCGCCGGTGCGGTCGCCGCGCCAGTGCATGGGCCCGTGGTTGGCCATGCCGCGCAGGCTCTGCGTGGTCATCGGCCCCTTCATCGGGTGGAAGATGGGATCGATGGGCTGATTCGTGAGCAGATCGCGCAGCTCGCTCGCGAAGGGACCGGGGTCCTCCTCCACCCGCTCGTCCGGGTTACCGAGGTTCCACGCCAGGCTGTCGAAGTCGCCGAACACGTGGCAGGTCGCGCAGGACGAGTCGCCGTGGCTCGACGAGAACGAGGCGTCGTAGAGGAAGCGGCGGCCGGCGACGACGCTCGGCGGCTCGGGGTTGTGCATCTTCACGTGCCGCGTCTCCG
>DATMCI010000029.1:0-4262 GCA_035558535.1 Kofleriaceae bacterium | reverse complement strand
CGCTGGCGCGGTCTACGTATTCACGCGGAGCGGCACGACGTGGAGCCAGCAGGCGTACGTCAATGAGCCTGCTAACGAAGTGGACTACTTCGGCTACAGCGTCGCGCTGTCGGCGGACGGCTCGACCCTGGCGGTCGGCGCCTATTTGGAGGACAGCGCGGCAACCGGCATCGGCGGCAACCAGGCCGACAACTCTGCTGTGAACGCTGGCGCGGTCTACGTATTCACGCGGAGCGGCACGACGTGGAGCCAGCAGGCGTATGTCAAGGCGTCCAATACTGGCGGAAATGACTACTTCGGCTACAAGGTCGCGCTGTCGGCGGACGGCTCGACCCTGGCGGTCGGCGCCTATGGGGAGGCCAGCGCGGCGACCGACATCGGCGGCGACCAAGCCGACAACTCTGCTGGAGCCTCCGGCGCGGTCTACGTGTTCACGCGGAGCAGCACGACGTGGAGCCAGCAGGCGTACGTCAAGGCGTCTAATACTGGCGGAGGGGACGAATTCGGCACCAGCGTTGCGCTGTCGGCGGACGGCGCGACTCTGGCGGTCGGCGCCCATTACGAGGACAGTTCGGCGACCGGCATCGGCGGCAACCAGGCCGACAACTCTGCTGGAGCCTCCGGCGCGGTCTACGTGTTCACGCGGAGCGGCACGACGTGGAGCCAGCAGACGTACGTCAAGGCGCCCAATACTGGCGGAGGGGACTACTTCGGCACCAGCGTTGCGCTGTCGGCGGACGGCGCGCCCCTGGCGGTCGGCGCCCGTTACGAGGACAGTTCGGCGACCGGCATCGGCGGCGACCAGGCCAACAACTCCGCTGGAGAGGCCGGCGCGGTCTACGTGTACCCCCTGCCTGCCCAGCAGTCGCTGAGCACCACCGCGGCCCTGAGCGAGCCGGACGCGCTCGTGTCCACCGCAGCCGTGCCCGGCGGTTGGCTCGGCCCGTAGGAGCTCGCGCCGGTCCTGTCGCCGCAGCAGACCCGAGCGCTCGATGCAGATTCGATTCTGAAGATCCAGCGCCAGCAAGTGCGGGAACCGGAACAGGAGAGCTTACCGCGGCCATGGCGACGGAAGGTGATCGCGTCGGCCGTCGGTGAGGGAGCCTGCGCTATGTTTGCTCCCTGGCGTCGAGAGGCGGTGAATCTCGTCGGCCGTTGAGTCCACGGCCGCACGCAGCTCGGCGATATGACGCTCGAGGTCTGCCACACGCTGGCGCGTGGCTGCGAGCTCCGACTCTCGAGCGGATACGGCGCGCAGGCGAAGCCGATGGGCGACGAGCGGTGCGCGATTCAAGTGCAACCTCTCGATGAAGAACTGTCCTTCGGGAGTCAGTCCGACCAAACGTCCTGACGGATCCTCGCGAACGTGGGAGGCGAGATCATCGCGTCCCGGATGAAGCAGCGGGATCCGAGGCAAGTCCGTCGCGCTATGCCAGTACGCGCCCTTGTGCTCGTTGCAGCGTGGGCACGCATATACGAGATTGTCGTCGTCGTCCGCGCCGCCTTGCGAGCGTGGTTGGTGATGGTCTCTCCGCTGGTCCGTCACCGCGACGATGCGATCGAGCGCCCATTACCTGCCAGAAGCTCGCCAGAAGTCCTCGGCCAAGGCTGCGCTCCGCTGCCGCAGCCGCGCGGCGTACGCCTGCGCCTCGGCCAGCAGCGTCTCTTCTTCGCGGGCGATCCGCTCGAGCTCCCCGGCCTTGCGGTCGAGCTCTGCCTTCTCGGCGTCCATCGCCCGCACCTGCGCGTCCAGGCGTTCGTCGGCGGAGCGCAGCGCCTTGGCCTCTTCGGCATCCAGACCGGCGAGGAGCCCGCCCTGCACCACGCGCTCCTTCTCCGTGAGGGTGCCCCGCGCCTCCGCAAGCCGAAGCGCCTTGAATTGCTCGGACTTGCGCTCGCTCCAGCTCATGAAGCGAACCTACTCGACGCTGTCTTCGGGAGCAACCGGAGCTTGGTGGAGGCGGTGATGAGCCCGGGCGGCAAGGCCATTAAAGCGGGGGTTCGGCGCCACCGGGCTGCTCCGAGGTCGAACCAGAGCTCGGCCTGCGTGGGGCCCGCGCTCGGCGCGAAGGTCACCGGGGCGCACGGCAAGCGGGCGTGGCGCCCCCTGCGCGCGGCACGGCGCCGATCGTGACCTACCGGTGCCTGGGGAGCGACTCCGGCGGGGCGCTCTGGGGCCGGGCCATGCGACAAAGGGTCTGCAGCCGATCGCCCACCATCACCAGCAGCGACGTGATCGCGCGGGGCGCGCGGCGATGATCGCGCTCCGGCCCGAGCTGGTTGGTGGCCACCGCCTCGCTGAGGATGCGCGCGGCCTCGACCGCGCCGTGGATCTTGTGGAGCTCCCTCCGCAGGTAACGCCGCCTGCGCCTCGATAGTTTCGCCATGCCTCCTTCTTAAATCCAATTTGGATTCATGTCAATCAGGCCTCGCACGCTCACCCGATGCAGGCACTGCATCAGTCCTCCGAGTGTGCCGGAATCTCGATCCAGTACCGGGCGGGGACGGCTCCCTCGGTCAGATCCTCGATCCGAAACGCCATCTCGAGGCTCGGACGGCGCAGCCCGTTGCAGAAGCGATCGACGCTTCCCTTCGCGATGCCGAGCGCGTCGGCGAGCCGCTGCCGGGTCCAGCCGTTCGCGACCACCCACTCGCCGAGCTTGTTCCACTTCTCGACGGGACGCCCCATTCGAGGCTTCTCGATCGGCCGGCTCGTGCGGCGCTTGCTACCAGCCACCTGCGAGTTATCCCACAGTTGGCCTCCGCAAACCGCCCCGCCGCCGTCCATGGTAAGCGGGTCCCCCGCGGCAACCCGGGCGCCGGTGGAGGCCTTGCTTGACGTGCCACGCGCGCCGACGCTGGTCCCGGTATTGAACGCGACGCCCTCGATGTCAGGCTCTCGACCTCGAAGGAGCTCGCCGATTGCTGCGGCATCACGCTCGCTGAGTCGAGCGTGGTCTGTAGGTAGCGTTCTCCGCGACTTCGTTCAATCGAGCTCAGCTCGCCGCCACGAGCGGTTCAGCCTTCCAATCGCTCGCGGTGCGGCGTATTCGCACTGGTATCTCCTTTATCGGCTCATCTTTCGATGGAAGCGCGCCGAGCGTGGCGCGAACGTCAGCGACAATTTCGTTGTCCTTGATCCTGCCCAACGTCACGGACGATGCGTCGGCTGCGAGAACGATGGGGCCCATCGTTGCGAGCATGCGAAGGAAGCGCTCGGCGGGAACGCCAATTGGCTCCGAGCTCGTCCAGCGCGAGGCCTGTGTCTCGCTGACTCCCATCACGATCGCGAAGTCTCTGTTGGACAACTCAAGATGGTCGCGAATGAAACGAACCTCCGACGGGAGGAGTCGCACCGGCTTGGTCGCGATGATGTGCGCGAGTAGCCGGTGAAGTTGCGCCATGCGCTCGATCTGCACGCGCTTCGCCCCACAGCTCTCGCAGTCGTACCTGACGACGTTGCGCAGGATGACGTGGTCCATGCCGCTCTCGCGGTAGACGTGGTCACCGACGCTCTTGGTCATTGCGTTGCCGCATTCGGTGCACTTCATGGTCTAGTCCTTCCTGAGGAGAGTAACGATGATGAGCAGGTTTCCCTCGTCGTCGACATCGAACGTGAAGATCACCTCGATTCCATTCTTTCGGCCGCTGTAACGCCACTTGCCGGCAACACACGAACTAGTCTTGAGTACGCCGCGCAGTGCCGCGAGGATCTGCCCACCGGTGATATGCCGTTCGGCCATACGATCATCGCCATCGTGATA
Organism: Kofleriaceae bacterium; assembly: GCA_035558535.1. Classification (GTDB taxonomy): domain Bacteria; phylum Myxococcota_A; class Polyangia; order Haliangiales; family Haliangiaceae; genus JABFXX01. Next base: position 498 of record DATMCI010000029.1, on the reverse strand, counting down.
GCCGATCGAGGTGCGCCCCCATTTCGATGCAGTGCTCGACCACTTCGCGGAGCTTGCTCTCGGGCAGCTCCGCGAAAGGGTCGATAACTTCCATGAAGCTCATCGTGGACCGCAGTTGCGGAAAGCGCAACCGGCAACTTTGCGGATTCCGCAATCCCCTGACCGCGCAACCCCTGATCCGCCGAGCTCGCAAGCGGACATGGTCCAAGGCACACAAGGATATCGCAAGGTTGCGAAGAGGGCATCACCTGCCTGCAGTAGGACCACATCGACGACGGAACGAACTTGCCGGCGAGCATCTCGTCGACGGCGCCGTGCCGCCGCGCGGCGGCTTGACCGCTCGGCGATTCCCTGGGAGCGTCAGACAGGGACTTCGGCCCTGGGGAAATAAAGAATTTATCGTCGGGTAGATGATGGGCGATGAAACGATCCGATGCGAAGTCGGTTGACACGCAGATCCCGTCCGTGATCTATGGCTGAAATGGACTACGAGCTGAC
>DATMCI010000028.1:0-3240 GCA_035558535.1 Kofleriaceae bacterium | reverse complement strand
CCTCGAAGATCTCGAGGTTGTTCGCGTCGGTGTTGGCGACGTAGACCTTCCCGTTCACGGGATTGACGACCATCGTGTACAGGATGGAGCCGACGCCTGTATAGAAGCCGCTCGGTCCCGGCACCTGGCCCGGCGGGTTGGCCATGGCGTCGAGCACGAACACGTCCTTGTCAGGCAGCGAGAACTTCACGAAGTCGTCGTGGGGATAGCCGGCCACGTCGACCCAGTGGCTACCGTTCCACTTGACGATGGCCCCGGTCTCGGGCGCGGGCTTCCCTTCGAAGTTGGTGCTCGGTCCGACGACGCCACCCGGCCCGAAGCCGTCGGGGATCGAGAGCTCGTTGACGCTGGCGGTCCGGTTGCCGGTGTGAAAGCCGGCGGCGTAGACGCGGGTGCCATCGGGCGTCACCGCGAGCGCGCGGGGGGTGTCCGTGAAGAGCGTGATGACGCTGAGCGGCGCGCCCCCGAGGGTGTTGCCGAGGGCGCTCGCGTCGAACACCCACACGTCCGCGCGCCCGACCCCGGGAGTCGTGAGCTGGGGATCGAACGGGATGTTCTGGCCGCGGTGCGCGGTCGTGATGAACGCGCGCTTTCTGGCCGGTCCGGCGAAGACGATGTCGCGCGGCTCGTCGCCGACGAGCAGGGTGCGCACGACGCGTCCGGACGTGCAGTCCTCGTCGAGCTCGACGATGCTGACGCTGTCCGAGAGGTGGTTCACGACCCAGACCTCGCGATCGCTCCGCGCGGCGACGGCGACCGGCTCGAGCCCGACCGGGATGGAGGCGGCGCGGACGAGCTGATGGGTCTGGACGCGGAACACCTCGAGGCGGTTGTCGGGTGTATTGACGGCGAACAGGAGCTGCTTGTCCGGAGACAGCGCGAGCGGGCGGACCTGTCCGCTCTCGAACAATGTGAACGAGGAGGACGTCTGTCCTGACAGCGAGCGAGAGGTGGCCGATGCCTCGGCCTCTCGCGAGGCATCGTCGCGCTCGGGATCCGCAGGATTGCAAGCAGGAGCTGCCGCGAGAGCGAGCGCCGCAAAGACTGCGGGCCAGCTCACCGGGCCACGGTGAGAGTGTCGCCGATCCATAATCCCCCTTTTGAAATGAATGTGTTCGTCGCCGCCGTCTCAGGCGCTTTTCACACGAATAAACTTCGAATGTAACCTTGAGTTGATAACGGCAGAGATTGCGCTGTCAAGATCATTCGCAGAGCGCAGGACACGAGCGTTTGCCTCGTTACATCCAGTGTGGTGGACACATCCTTGGCGCCGAGGTGAACGGCGATACCCGGGAGATGGTCAGTCGCAGCGCTGCCAGGGAGCTGCCTGGGATCTTACGGGAGTCTTTCCAAGATCTATGCGGGAGTGTCTTGCGTCGACTCCGGCGTCGACTTCGGCATCGACTCCGGCATCGACTCCGGACCAGCGCTGCGCAAGCCCTGCATCAAAACTGTGTGCAGAGATCAGGAATTGATGTCGCCGAGCCATGCGCTCGCCAGCGCGAGGGTCCTGGCATTCTCCGGCACGTTCTCGAGGAAGCTCTTTTTGTACTCCGGATCTTCGAGTCGATCGACGATGGTGAACAGGTGGGTGCGCGCCTCGGAGATGGCGCGCCGTGCGGCGTCGTGCGCGCCGGTCGCGTGGAGCGCCTCGGCGTGGACGAGGCGTACGAACGCACCCCGGAACAGGCCACATCCCTCCATGGCCGTGCAGCGGGAGACCGCATCCGCGGAGGTGGTGACGGCCTCCTCGGCGCGGCCCTGGGCGAGGCGGAGCGCCGCGAGCGACGCCAGGACCCCGGGCTGCTCGAGGGTCACCGTCATCCGGAGGGCGAGCTCGAGCTCGTGCTCGGCTCCTGCGAGGTCCCCCATGCGGCGGAGCGCCTTCGCGAGCGCCCAGCGGCCGCGGCCTTCGTCCAGCGAGTTGTGAGTCGCGCGGCCATGCTCGCTGAGCTGGGTCGCGAGGGCGCGCGCCTCCTCGAGCGCGCCGCGGTCGGCGTACAGCCAGGCCAGCCCGAAGCGGCGCAGCGAGCTCACCGGGCCCAGCGTCTCGTCGGCCGCGACGATCTCTTCCAGCGTGCGCTCGGCTCGCGCGGGGGCGCCGAGGTACCAGAGGTTGAATCCTCGGAACAGCTGCATGTTCAGGAACATGAGCTCGGAGCCGGTGGCGTCGAAGAGCTCCTGGATGGCATCGCTGTAGCGGAGCGCCTTCCACGGGTCTTCATGGGCATAGGAGCCCCGCATCGCGATGGCGACGTTCCACCAGAAGCGCGCGAGGGGCTCTCGCCCGCCCGCCGGGCTGACGACCGCGAAGAACCGCTCCTCCAGCGCGTTGCCCTCCCGGATGTACCCGAGGTTGTCGAGGTTCCAGATCCCGTTGAGGATGACGAGCGACATCCTCCCGAGCGCCTCGGGGGCAGGGGCGACCTGCCGGAGTATATCGATGGACACCAGCAGATCGGGAGTCCGGCCGGTCAAGAGCAAGCCTGCGTTGTACGCCTGCATGGCCTGCGCCCAGGGGATGGAGCCGCGCGGCGCGGTGCGCAAGAGCTCCTCGGCGTCGGCCATCGTGACGCTGACCAGGTGCAAGCCCTGGGTGGCGGCGTCGCAGCGCATGCCGAGGAGGGCGACCCGGATCTCCTCCGGCGGCGCGCAGCGAAGCCCGAGGCCAGCGCGCGCCACGGTGGCGTCGAAGTCGAGGACATGGAAGGCCTGCTCCGATGCGCGCAGGTAGTAGGTCGCGGCGCGTGTGCCGTCGCCGCCGCGCTCGAAGTGGCCGGCGAGCACCATGGGCTCGGTCTCGCCGTGCTGCTCGAGCCACTGCCCGGCGAGGTGGTGGCCGAGCCGCCGATCCTCGTCGGTGAGCATCGTGTAGGCGCCCTCGCGGAGCATCGCGTGGCGGAACGCGCGCTCGCGCTCGCCGGGGAACCGGCTCTGCGGCCGCGCCACCAGCACCTCCTGCTCGACGAGCCGCTCGAGCCAGTCGCCGATCTCGGCCGCGCTCAAGGCGCCGCCGAGGAGGAGCGTGACGCCGCTTTCCCACGAGACCTCGCCGAACACGCTGGCGGCGCGGAGCACGCGGCGGGCCTCGAGCGGGAGCCTGGCGAGGCGGGTCTCGACCATGGCGAGCACGGTGTCGGGCAGGGCGCGGTCCTTGCCCTCGGCGACGGCGCGGATCAGCTCCTCGAGATAGAACGCGTTGCCGTCGGCCTGCTTGACGAGGCGCTCGATGGTGTCGGG
>DATMCI010000027.1:0-72122 GCA_035558535.1 Kofleriaceae bacterium | reverse complement strand
CGACAACTACGAACTCCGCCAACCTGTTCACCCAAGGAGATCCCTCGACGACAACTACCCGCAGGAAGACCATTCACCGACCGGAGGTCAATGGGGAGAAATAATTGTCGTTAGTGGGTGAATCTAGTTGACGTCAGCCACCCTACAACTTGAATTCGCCGAGAGCCAACTTGGCGCGCCACGGCACCCCACACTTGAATTCGCCGAGAGCCAGCTGGGCGCGCCACGGCACCCCACGCTTGAATTCGCCGAGAGCCAACTTGGCGCGCCACGGCACCCCACAGCTTGAATTCGCCGAGAGCTGGCCGCTCCGGCACCCCACACTTGAATTCGCCGAGAGCCAGCTGGGCGCGCCACGGCACCCACAGCTTGAATTCGCCGAGATCCAGATTGGCCCGCCACGGCACCCCACAGCTTGAATTCGCCGAGATCCAGATTGGCCCGCCATGGCACCCCACAGCTTGAATTCGCTGAGATCCAGCTTGGCCCGCTCCGGCACCCACCCACAGCTTGAATTCGCCGAGATCCAACTTGACGCGCCACGGCACCCACAGCTTGAATTCGCCGAGATCCAGCTTGGCCCGCTCCGGCACCCACAGCTTGAATTCGCCGAGATCCAGCTGGGCGCGCCACGGCACCCACAACTTGAATTCGCCGAGATCCAACTTGGCGCGCCACGGCACCCCACAGCTTGAATTCGCCGAGAGCTGGCCGCTCCGGCACCCCACAGCTTGAATTCGCCGAGATCCAGCTGGGCTCGCCACGGCACCCCACAACTTGAATTCGCCGAGATCCAGCTGGGCGCGCCCCCGGCACCCACAGCTTGAATTCGCCGAGAGTCCGCTCGGGCCGCCACGGCACCCCACCTCGCATCCGAGCGCCGGGCGCTGCAGCAACGGCTGACGGCGCGGCGAAGCTCGCCGGTCGCCGAGCTCCGCGCGACCGCGCGACCGCGCGACCGCGCGTGCGCGGCTGGACCACGCGCCGTTCGGGCGCGCCAAAGGTCGCCCGCGAAGACCTCGACACACGGCCAGCGACGGCTCTCCTCAGGCAGTGCTGGTGCCGCCGGCCGCGACGGCGATGACACGCGGGGGCCGAGCACATGCGGGGCCCGGGTCGCCGCAGCCGACCGCGCAGCCGTCAGGCCCCCGCCGAAGGGCCGGGCTCCAGCCAGAGACGCGCGAGCGAAAGCGTCCGGCGATGCTCGGGCACGCCGTCGAGGAAGCGGGCGCGGGCTCCGGGATCGCCGAGCTTCGCGGCCGCCTCGAGCAGGCGCGCGTGCGCGCGGGCGAGGGCGGACCGCGCCGCGGCGGGATCGCCGGCGGCCTCGAGGCACTCGGCATGGGCTAGCTGCAAGGCGGCGGCCCGGAAGAAGCTGCAGGCGCCCATGGCCTCGTGGAGCGCCAGGCCCTCCGACGTCGCGGCGAGCGCCGCGGCGGGATCGCCCTGCGCCAGGCGGATCACAGCGAGCGTGGCCAGCATGCCGGGGACGTCGAGCGGCAACGCCAGACGCGCGAGCGACAGCGCGGCCTCGACCGCGGCCGCGGCGGCGGGCAGATCGCCGGCGCGCCGGAGCACCTCGGCCTGCACCCAGTGGCCCCGCCCCTCGTCCACGAGCAGGTGCCGCGCCCGGCCGGCCTCGATCAGGGCATCGGCGAGGTGGCGCGCCTCGTCGAGCGCGCCGCGCTCGGCGCACAGCCACGCGAGCATGAAGGGCCGATACGAGGAGAGCACGCCGACGTCCGTGTCCGGCAGGGTCAGCTCCCGGAGCGCGCGCTCGGCGTCTGCGTGCGCCCCGAGGCACCAGTGGTTCATGCCGACGAGCACCTTCGCGTTCGCCGCCCACCGCGTGTAACCGAGCGTCTCGGAGATGCGGAGATATGCGGCGGCGTGATCGAGACCCTGCAGCGGATCGGCCTCCACGTACGCGAGCCGGTGCGCGAGCGTGCCGTGGAAGAACCCGGACGCGAGGGGCTCGCCCTCGCCGAGATCGCGCACGCGCGCGCCGAGCTGCTCGAGGAGCGCGCTCGCGACGCGGACCCGACCCTGCAGATCGAGCAGGAAGACCCCGAGCGCGACGCAGAGCGACCAGGAGGGCGCCGCGCCGGGCGCGGGCTCGGTCGCGCCGACGGTCTCGAGCAGCGCCACGCACGCGGCGGGCTCCCCGGCCTGAAGGCTGCCGATGACCTTGGCCATCATGCCCTGGCTCCAGGGCCCGCTGCCGCGCGGCGCGTCCCGCAGCACCTCCTCGGCGTACGGCAAGACGTCGCGCACGGCCTCCACGCCGAAGACGTGCGCCTCGCAGAGCATCCCGAGGCACCGGAGCCGCAGCTCGTCGGGCACGCCGCAGGCGAGCGCGCGCCGGGCCTGGGCGATGCTCGCCATCGCGTCGGCGCCCTGGTGCGCCTGCTCCGCCGCGCGCAGGTAGCACAGGCCGGCGCGCGCGCGCTCGCCGCCGCGCTCGAAGTGCTCGGCGAGCACGAGCGGATCCTGCACGCCGCGCTGCTCGAGCCACGCCCCGGCCAGCCGGTGCCCGAGCGCCCGATCTTCGTCGGTCAGCGTGGCATAGGCGCCCTCGCGCACGAGGGCGTGGCGGAACGTGTACTCGTCCTCCCCGGGGAGCCGGCTCTGCTTGTGCTGGATGATCAGCTCTCGCTGCTTGAGCGCCGCGAGCCAGCGGGCGGGCGCGGGATCGTCCGGCGCGGCGCCGAGCAGCCGGGCCACGGCCCCCGACCAGAACACCTCGCCGAACACGGACGCGGCCCGCAGGAGGCGCCGCCCATCGTCGTCGAGCGCGTCGAGGCGCGACTGCACCATGGCCACGACGGTCTCGGGCAGATCCTTGCGCCGGCCCTCGGCGGCGGCGCGGATCAGCTCCTCGAGGTAGAACGCGTTGCCCTCGGAGAGCTGCACGAGACGATCGACGAGCTGGCGATCCACGCCATCGCCGAGCACGTGGCGCACGAGCTGCTCGCTCGCCTTCTTGCCGAGCTGCTTGAGCGCGATCTTGTGGACGCCGCGCTCGGCCCAGAGCTCGGGGAACAGCTCGTGGACCTCGGGGCGCGCCAGCGCGAGGACGAGCAGCGGGCGGTCGCGTAGCTCGCGCAGCGCCGCGTCGAGGAACTGCAGCGTGGGGCGATCGCCCCACTGCACGTCCTCGAGCACGAGCAGCACGGGCTGGGCCTCGAGCTCGGCGCCGAGGAAGTCGAGGAACGCGGCCCGCATCTGATCGTTCATGAGCTGCGCGTCGCGCCGCGCGGCGCGGAGCGCGGGGCTCTCGTCGTCGGAGAACGGCACCCCGACGATCTCGCCGAGGAGCTCGGTGACGCGCCCGCGCTCGCCCGCGGCGATCCGCGCGGCCACGCGCGCCGCGAGCTTGTCCCGTTGCGCGCCCGGCGGCTCGCCGTCCCGGATCCCGCAGACATCGCGGAGGAGCTGCGAGAGCAGGCCGAACGCGGAGCCGGCGCGGTGCGGCTCGCCGCGGCAGCGCCACACGAGCGCGGGCTCGCCGCGCCGCCGGACGGATCGCAGGAGCTCCTGCACGAGGCGCGACTTCCCGGTCCCGGGCGGGGCCGACACGAGCGCGACGCGGGCCGCGGGCTCCTCGGTGCATTCCTCGAGCAGCTGCTCGAGCCGGCGCAGCTCGGGATCGCGCCCCACGCACGGCGTGGGCCGCCCGAGCAGGACGCGCGTCCCCTCGATCGGATCGTGCTCCCCGGAGAGGACGTAGCCCTCGCCCTGCGCCCGCACGTCGAACCGCGCGTCGAGCAGCCGCGCCGTCACCTCGTCGATCGCGATGCCGTCCTCGGCGGCGCCGGGCACGCGCGACACGAGCATCGCGGCGGCCCGATCGATGATCTCGGCGGCGGGCAGCTTCCCGGCGCGGTCGCCGCGCCCGCTCGCCAGCGCCATCGGCCGCCCGGTCACGTGCGCGCGCAGCCACAGCGCGCACCGCGCCACCTGCGCGGCCTGATCGGTGACGAGGCCGTTGCCGCCGAGCGCCACCGCCACCGAGCCGTCCCGCAAGGGCGCGAGCCGGCCGCCCCAGACGGACACCCCCTGCCGCAGCACGGGATCCACCTGCTCCTCCAGGAACGCGGGCGTGCCGCGGAGCGCGGGCGCGCCGACGCTCCGCGCGACAGCCTCGCCGATCAGGATGATCGAGAACACGCGCTGCTCGCCGAGCGTCAGGGCGGTGGCGGGCTGCGCCGCGGCGCCGCTGACGGCCGACACCGAGCCGAGCGCCGCGAGCTCCTCCGCCACCGCGCGCCCGTGCGACGGGCGGGTCGCGGGATCCTTGGCGAGCATGCGCCAGAGCAGCGCGTCGAGCGCCGCGGGCGCCGCGGGGAGCACGTCGCGCAGCCGCTGCGGCTCGGCGAACAGCACCTTCGCCAGGAGCGCCATCGGGTGCTCCGCCATGAACGCGAACACCCCCGTCAGGCACTCGAACAGCACGCACCCGAGCGAGAACACGTCCGCGCGCGCGTCGATCGCGATCTCGGTCCCGGCCTGCTCCGGCGCCATGTAGCCGGGCGTGCCGATCATCATGCCGGTGCGCGTCAGGCGCGCCCCGCTCGCGTGGCGGGCGATGCCGAAGTCGAGGACCTTCACGCGATCGAGGCGCCCCTCGACGAGGAAGATGTTGCTGGGCTTGAGATCGCGGTGGACGATGTCGCGCGCGTGCGCCGCGTGGACCGCCTCGGCGACGCGGCCGGCCAGCGCGAGGCCCTCCTCGAGCGAGAGCTTGCCGCGCGCGAGCCGGCTGGCGAGGTCTTCTCCCTCGAGCCACTCCATCGCGAGGTACGGCTCGCTCGCGCTCATCAGGCCGTGCGCCACGTAGCGGACGATGCCGGGGTGCGACAGATCCGCGAGCATCTTCGCCTCGCGATCGAAGCGCGGCCCGAGCGCCACGTGATCGCCGGCCAGCATCTTCAGCGCGACGATCTCTCCGCTCCGCCGATCGCGGGCGCGAAACACGCGCCCCATGCCGCCGGAGGCCACGTGCTCGGCGATCTCGAACCGATCGCCGACGAGGTCGCCGGACTGTATGGATCTGGGTGGGGTGCGCGCGCTCACGATGACCTTGCCGGCGCGCTGCTCCCGCGCGCCGGTGTGCCTCCGGTGGATCCCCGGAGCAGGTATGAGCTTGGCGCTCTCGCCGCTCGTACGCGAGCCACGGCTCCCGGTCGAATTGCAGCTTGTTGTCGCCGCCCACGTTGCGGCCCCCTCCACCCCGAGGATGAATGCGACTTCATCCTCGGGCTCCGCCTGCGAAAGCGTCGGGTTCTCATCAGTGGTCATTGGCCTCAGAACAACTCCGAGGCACGAGAGCAAGCAGAGGGCCACGGTGGCGGGCGAGTCATTCCGGCAGGATCGAGTGCAGGAACGCAGGAGCTGCGTTTGAAAGGGACGCCGGTGCGTCGCTATGCGACGCGCGTGCGGCTTCCGCTATCCCTCGCTGGTGGGGGACTGCAGCGCGGCGAGCTCCGGATCGGGCGGCAGCCCGAGGGCCTCGCGCAGCGCGGCGATCCGGGCGAGCTCGGTCCGCAGCACCTTGTTGTGATTGCGGCTGCTCACGGTGGTCTCCTTGCCGAACAGCCGGAAGGCATCCTCCTTGCTCCGCAGCCGCCGCACCGCGGCGGCGAGGATCATGCCGCGCAGCGCGTCGGCGTGATCGAGCTTGAGCGGGCTGGCGGAGCCTTCGGCGCGCTGCGCCTCGCCCACGAACGCCTCCGCCGCCAGCGTCATGAGCTCGACGAGCGGCGGCCCATCCGCGCGGCCCTCGAGCGAGAGCGCGCGCTCGACGTGCGACGCCTCCAGCGTGAGCTCGCGCCCGCCGCCGGCCTCGAGCAAGGACAGCGTGTAGGCGCGCCGCACGATGTTGTCGAGCTGGCGCAGGTTGCCGGGCCAGGTTTGCGCCAGGAGCCGGTCGATCGCCTCGGGAGAGAGGTGCACCTCGCCGGGCGTGGCGTCGCCGCGCCCGGCCTCGTGGCGGCGGCGCAGCATGTGGCGCGCCCACGCGGGCAGCTCGTCGCGCCGCTCCGCGAGCGGCGGCACCTGCACGGGCAGGACGTTGATCCGGTAGTAGAGGTCCTCGCGGAACTGGCCGCTCTTCACGAGCTCGCGCACGTTCGCGTTGGTGCCGACGATGAAGCGCACGTCGGCGGAGCGATCGCCGCTGCCCTCGCCGAGCGGCCGGTACCGCCGCTCCTCGAACACCCGCAGGAGCCCGGCCTGCGCGCGCAGCGAGAGCTTGTCGATCTCGTCGATGAACAAGGTCCCGGTGGCCGCGCGCGTGATCGCGCCCTCGGTGTCCCGCGCGGCGCCGGTGAACGCGCCGCGCTTCCAGCCGAACAGCTCGGCGAGCTGCAGCTCCTCGGGGACGGTCGCGAGCTCGAGGATCTCGAACGGGCCGTTCGCCCGGCGCGAGCGGTGGTGGCACCAGCGCGCGAGCCGCGACTTGCCGGCGCCGGTGGGGCCGGTGAGGAGCACCGTCTCCTCCTGCTCGGCGAAGATGCGCAGCATCTCCACGAGCGGGGCCATCGACGCGCCGATCACGGGCAGGTACGGATCGGTCGTGGCGAGCGGGCGCGCCTCGGTGGGCAGCGCCGCGAGGTGCGGCGCGGCGACCTCGGCGTAGAGCTGCGCCTCCGCCACCAGCTCGGGCCAGATGAACGCGCCATCGATCGCGGCGAGGCAGTTGGCCTCGATCGACAGCATGCCGGCGACGGCGCCGCCGGGGACGCGCAGCGGGACGAGCAGGAGGTGCGACGCCTCGCGCGCGAGCATCCGGATACGGCTCTCGTGCGTCATCGGCGCGGTCCCGGCCCGGAGCTCGCCGGTGAAGCTGCCGTCGGTGCAGAGCCGCACCACGCCGGTGTGGAGATCGACCGCGACGGGGACGCGGTGCTCGGCGATCCAGCGCCCGGCGCTCGCGCTCGGCATGATCGCGCCCGCGATGGCGTCCTCGCCGGGCTGCGCGTCGAGGGCCATGAGCCTGCGGTAGCCGTCGGTGAGCCGGTGATGGACGATCGCGCGCATGATGCGCCCGGTGCGGGCCCACGGGCTCGCGGCGAGCTGCGCCATCGCGAGATCGAGCAGGGCGCGCAGGGTCAGCTGGGCGGCTTCGTCGAAGGTCGTCGCTCCAAACAACGCCGCCGATAGCTGACTCGCCCGCGCCACCGTGAGCATGACCGGGGACGGTATCATGCCGCGTTTCGCCCGCGTGAGATCAGTCGGGCGCGGGCGCGGGCGCGGGCGCGGCAGGATCCGCCCACTGGCGCGCGAGCGAGAGCGTCCGCTGGTTCTCGGGCACGCCCTCCAGGAAGCGCCTGCGGGATCCGGGATCGCCGAGCTTCGCCGCGATGGCGAGCAGGCTCGCGCGCGCCGCGGTGATGGCCGCCGTCGCCGCGCCGTGGTCGCCCGCCGCCTCGAGGCACTCGGCGTGGACGAGCCGCAGGAACGCGCCGCGGAAGAAGCCGCACGCCGCCATCGCCGCGTGCGCGGCGCGGCCCTCCTCCGCGGCGGCCACGGCCTCGGGGATCCGGCCCTGCGCGAGGCGCAGCGCGGCGAGCGTGGCCAGCGCGCCGGGGAGATCCAGCGGCGCGGCCGCGCGCAGGAGCTCGAGCCCGCGCTGGATCGCGACCTCCGCGTCGTCGAGCGCGCCCTCGCGCCGGTGCACCTCGGCGAGCGCCCAGTGGCCGCGCCCCTCGAAGAGCGGCACGCGCCCGGCCCGGCCGGCCTCGACGAGGCGCGCGGCCCACCGCCGCGCCTGATCGAAGCTGCCGCGCTCGGCGAGCAGCCAGGCCAGCACGAACGGGCGATAGGCGGAGACCAGCCCGGCATCGTTGTCGGGCAAGGGCACGCCGAGCAGCGTCTGCTCGGCGTGCGCCGCAGCGCCGAGGTACCAGCGGTTCATGCCGACGTAGATCGTCGCGTCGGCCGCGTACCGCCGGTGGTTGGCGATCCGGGCGAGGTGCAAGTACCGCTCTGCGTGCAGGACCCCCTGCGTGGGGTCCTCCTCCGCGTACGCCAGCCGGCACGCGAGGACGCCGTGCAGGAACGCCTGCGCGAGCAACTCGGCCTCGCCGAGGGTGTGGACGCGCGCGGCGTACCCGCGGAGGAACTGGTTCGCGGTGGGCGCGCGCCCCAGGAGATCGAGCATGATGATCCCGTTGGCGATGCTGATCGCCCAGTGCGTGACCGCGCCGGGCGCGGGCCGCGTCTCGCTCGCCACCTCGAGCAGCGCCACGAGCTCGTCGAGCGCCCCCACCTGGAGGCTGTAGATGATCTTGAGGAACATGCCCTGGCACCACGGCCCGCTGCCGCGCGGCGCCACCTGCAGCACCTCCTCGGCGTACGGGACGGCGTCGCGCGGCAGGTGCATCGGGAAGTACAGGAGCTCGCACAGCATCCCGAGGCACCGCATGCGCAGCTCGTCGGGCAGCTCGCAGCCGAGCGCGTGCTTCATGGCGGCGATGCCCGCGGCCGCGTCGGCGCCGTGGTGGGCCTGCTCCGCCGCACGCAGGTAGTGCTCGCCGGCGCGCGCGCCCTCGCCGCCGCGCTCGAAGTGCCCGGCGAGCGCGAGCGGATCCTGCTCGCCGTGCTGCTCGAGCCACGCGCCGGTCAGCCGGTGGCCGAGCACCCGATCCTCGGCGGTGAGCATCGAGTACGCGCCCTCGCGCACGAGCGCGTGCCGGAACGTGTACTCCGCCTCGTCCGGAAACCGGCTCTGCCGGCGGCGGCCGATCAGCTCGCGCTGCGCCAGCTCCGCGAGCCGCGACTCCACCGCGGCGCGCTCGGCGACGCCGAGGAGCTGCGCCACCGCGCCGGGCCAGAACACCTCGCCCAAGACCGAGGCCGCGCGCAAGATGCGCCGCGCCTCGTCGTCGAGCGCGTCGAGGCGCGACTGCACCAGCGCCACCACCGTCTCGGGCAGATCGTCGCGCCGGCCCTCGGCGGCGGCGCGGATCAGCTCCTCGAGGTAGAACGCGTTGCCCTCGGAGAGCTGCACCACCCGGTCGACGAGCTCGCGGTCCAGGTCGTCGCCCAGCACGTGGCGCACGAGCTGCTCGCTCGCCTTCTTGCCGAGCTGCTTGAGCGCGAGCCGCACCACGGTCCGATCGGCCCACAGCTTCGGGAACAGGTCGTGGATCTCCGGCCGCGCGAGCGCGAGCACGAGCAGCGGGCGGTCGCGCAGCTCGCGCAGCGCCGCGTCGAGGAACTGCACGGTCGGGAGGTCGCCCCAGTGCAGGTCCTCGAGCACGAGCACCACGGGGCCGGCCTCGAGCTCGGCGCCGAGGAACGCCACGAACGCCGCGCGCATCTGCTCGTTCATGAGCTGCGCGTCCGCGCGCGCCGCCCGCAGCCCCGGGCTCTCGGCGTCGGGGAACGGCACCCCCGCGATCTCGCCGAGGAACTCGGCGACCTGCTGCCGCTCGCCCGCGGTGATCCGAGCGGACACCCACGCCGCGAGCTGCTCCCGCTGCACGCGCCGCGGCTCGCCGTCCCGGATCCCGCAGGCATCGCGCAGGAGCTGCGACAGCACGCCGAACGCGGAGCCGGCGCGGTGCGGCTCGCCGCGCCCGATCCGCACGGACACGGGCTCGCCCCGCGCGCGGAGCGATCGCAGGAGCTCCTGCGCGAGGCGCGACTTGCCAGCGCCCGGCGGCGCCGTCACGAGCGCGGCCTGGGCCGTGAGCTCCTCGCTGCACTCCTCGAACAGCTGCTCGAGCCGGCCGAGCTCGGGGTCGCGCCCCACGCACGGCGTCGGCCGCCCGAGCAGGACGCGCGCCCCCTCGGCCAGCTCCTGCTCCCCGAAGAGGACGTACCCGCCGCCCCGCGCCCGCACGTCGAATCGCGCGTCGAGCAGCCGCGCCGTCACCTCGTCGATCGCGATGCCGTCTCCCGCGGCGCCGGGCGCGCGCGACACCAGCATCTCGGCGGCGCGATCGATGATCTCGGCGGCGGGCAGCTTCCCGGCGCGATCGCCGCGGCCGGTCGCCAGCGCCATCGGCCGCCCGGTCACGTGCGCGCGCAGCCACAGCGCGCACCGCGCCACCTGCGCGGCCTGATCGGTGACGAGGCCGCTGCTCCGGAGCGCGACCACGGCCGAGCCGTCCTGCAGCGGCGCGAGCCGGCCGCCCCAGCCGGACACCCCCTGGTGCAAGGTCTGCCGCTCCTCCCCGACGGGGGTCAGCGGCCCGCGGGGGAGCGTGGGATCGCTGCCGCCCGGTTTTCCCTCGCTGGCGATCAAGATGATCGAGAACACCCGCTGCTCGTCGAGCGTCAGGCCGGCGGAGGACTCCGCCGCGGAGCTGCCCGCCGCGGGCCGCGAGGCCAGCACCGCGAGCTCCTCCGCCACCGCGCGCCCGTGCGACGGGCGGGCCGCGGGATCCTTGGCGAGCATGCGCCGCAGCAGCGCGTCGAGCGCCGGGGGCGCCGCCGGTAACAGGTCGCGCAGCCGCTGCGGCTCGGCGAACAGCACCTTCGCCAGGAGCGCCATCGGGCGCTCCGCCATGAACGCGAACCCGCCCGTCAGGCACTCGAACAGCACGCACCCGAGCGAGAAGACATCTGCGCGCGCGTCGATCACGCTGTCGGTCTCCGCCTGCTCCGGCGCCATGTAGCCGGGCGTGCCGATGATCATGCCGGTGCGCGTCAGGCGCGCCCCGCTCGTGAGGCGGGCGATGCCGAAGTCGAGGACCTTCACGCGATCGAGGCGCCGCTCGACGAGGAAGATGTTGCCGGGCTTGAGATCGCGGTGGACGATCCCGCGCGCGTGCGCCGCGTGGATCGCCTCGGCCACGCGGCCCGCCAGCGCGAGGCCCTCCTCGAGCGAGAGCCGGCCGCGCGCGAGCCGGCTGGCGAGATCTTCCCCCTCGAGCCACTCCATCGCGAGGTACGGCTCGCGCGCGTCCGTCAGGCCGTGCGCCACGTAGCGGACGATGCCGGGGTGCGACAGGTCCGCGAGCGTCTTGGCCTCCCGATCGAAGCGCGGCCCGAGCGCCGCGTGATCGTCGGCCAGCATCTTCAGGGCGACGATCTCCCCGCTCCACAGATCGCGGGCGCGAAACACCCGCCCCATGCCGCCGGAGGCCACGTGATCTTTGATCTCGAACCGCTCACCGACGAGCTCGCCACGCCGCATGGGAGCGCTCTTATTGCACGTTTTGCGAGCCGCGGTCCGTCACGCGCCGCGCGCCGCGCGCGGGCCCGGACGCTGGGAGATCCCCGAGGAGCCCGCGGGTCTCCCGCGCGGCGCGCTCGCGCGTCCGCATCGTACGCTGGCGCGTCTCGAAGTGACACGGGCGCGGCCGGCCGGCGCCTCAAGTGTCCGTGATCCTGCGCGGCGAGCGGAGGCACACCCGCTGCACGAAGGGCGCGGAGCCATGCACCACGACTCCGACGTCTCCTCGATCTCCACGGCCCACGCGGCGAACGCCGCGCCGACGCGCCGGGCTGTCGATCACCACGTCCCGGACTCCCTCCTCGGAGGCACCGTGGGCGCCGCGCAGCGGGCCCGCCGTGATCCGCTGTTCGTCTCCATCACCGAGCGCGCCGATGCCGAGGGCGGCGCCGCCGCGCTCGCGGCCGCCACGCTCCAGGTCAAGCCCGGCGACACGCTGCCCATCGCGGGCCGCTCGTACACCGTCGAGCCGCTCCGCAGAGCGGACGGATCGTTCCCGATCAAGAATCGGCACGACGACCTGCGGGGCAACCTGAACGCCTTCGAGCTCCTGCGCCGGACCGGCGCCTTGCCGGCGGACGTCGCGCTCGACGATCTCTACCTGCGCGGCACCAGCAACGGCGACTGCGTGCTCGAGCTGCGCCACGACGGCCCCGCGCCCGACACCGCCGCCCCGCTCCAGCAGCCGGGGCAGCGCCACATCTTCGTGCGCTTCGACGCGGGCCTGCAGAACCCCCACCTCGGCGACGCCGACTTCGACGAGATCGTGGTGCGCAGCTCGCCGTGCATGTTCGGCACGCAGAGCGCGCTGTTCATGGCCGCGAGCGGCCGCGCGCTCTCGATGGTCGAGCGGAGCACGGCGATCGACGAGCCCATCGAGCAGATCCTCACGCGCGAGGGGCCGAGCCTGTACGAGCGCGAGATCCTGCGGCGGCTGTCCGCGACCCTCGCCCTGCTCGCCCGGGGCGGGAAGATCGACCGGTTCGTCGCGGCCTTCCCCCGCGGCGCGTACTACGGCTTCCCCATCGCGGGCGCGGCGCGCGGGTATGTCTCGCCGCGGCTGATGCTCGAGTGGTTCGATCGGGTCGACGAGCGGGTCGCCATGCTGCGCGCGCGGTACGTCACCGAGCTCGCGCGCGTCTGCCCCGCGCTCGCCGTCGAGCAATACTCGTTCATGGACAGCGCGTGCGACATGCTGCGCGAGCTCTTCCAGGGCCGGCTCGCCCGCGGCGCCGAGCCCTTCGATGGCGAGGCGCTGCTCGCCCGCGTGATCGAGACCATGGAGGCGCGCGATCCCTTCGCGAAGCTCGTCTTCGCGTCGGGCGTGCGCAAGCCGGCGACGTTCCGCGAGCTCGCGGACCTCACGTACGCCGCGACGAACCTGGCGGAGATGGCCGACGAGTCGCCGAAGAAGCGGCTCGTCATCGGCCTCTACGATCCGACGGAGAACATCATGTGGAACGAGACGCGCAAGCTGCGCTACCGCAGCCTGCTCGAGCCGCGCGGGCTCTATCGCCCCGTGGGCCCCACGCGCAGCCAGCTCGACTCCCTCTCCTACGTCGGCGTCATGCCGCTCGAGCAGGTCGTCATCGACGTGAGCAGCGACTACGCGGCGCGCCACTTCAGCGGCACCGGGCGGCTCGTCGCGCTGCCGGACAGCTTGCTGCCCAAGCCCGACTCGCACCTCGTCTCGGGCGTCTTCGGGATCCCCGCGGACGCGCTCGAGTGACCGCGCGCCTCAGCGGCAGTCGAGGCGGAGCTTGCGCCCGCACGCGGCCGCGTGGCTCGCCTCGGCAGCCGCGCGCGACGCGGCGTCGCCGAGCCCGGCGTCGAGCTGCGTGCGCAGCGCCCGGCACGCCGGTACGTCGTTGGCATCGCACGCGCGCGCGAGCGAGCGCAGCGCGCGGGCCGGATCGGCGGCGAACGCGCCGCCCGGCACGTGCTCGAAGCCGAGGTGCCGGCACGCCTGGCTCGCGTTGCGCTCGCACGCGTACACGAGCATTCGCTCGGCGCGCGCGACGGAGTCGGCGCTCGGGGGGCCGTCCTCGCCCCGCAAGAGCGACGTCGCGCCCTTGATGCAGGCTTCGAGCGCGCCGAGCTCGCAGCCGCGCGCGTACGCGGCGAGCCCCGCCGGCCGATCGATCGTGAGCCCGCGGTGGCCGGTGTAGAGGCTCTGGCCCAGGCGGTAGCACGCGCCAGCGCTGCCCGCGTCGCACGCCGCCGCGCAGCCGTCCCGCACGTACTCCGTGCAGCGATCGTCGACCGCCGCGGCCGAGCCGGGCGGCGCGGCGGCGCGGCGCGTCTGCCACGCGTACGCGGAGATCGCGAGCGCCGCCGCCGCGGCGATCGCGACGGCGACGGCGAGCCACCGCCTGCGCGCGGGCGCGGCGCGCCGCGGATCGCCCACGCTCACCGCCGCGCCCGCCACGCCCGCCGCGCCCGTCGCGCCCGTCGCGCCCGTCGCGCTCGTCGCCGCGCCCGGCCGCGCGTCGCGCGTCGCCTCGACCTCCGGCACCGCTGGCGAGCGGGCCGCGAGCGCGGCGGCATCCCCGCTCGCGAGCGCTGCGCGGATCGCCGCCAGCTCCTCGCGCACGATCCGCGCGTCGCCGAGCCGGCGCGCCGCGTCCTTCGCCAGCAGCGCGGCGACGAGCCGGGAGAGCCGCGGCGGGACGCCCTCCGCCAGCTCGCCCAGCGCGCGCGGCTCGTCGAGCAAGAGCCGCGCGAGCACCTCCATCACCTCGGCGCCCGGGAACGGCGCGCGCGCCGCCACCGCCTCGTAGATCACGCAGCCCAGCGCGAACAGATCGACGCGCCCGTCGACGCCGCGCTCGCCGCGCACCTGCTCCGGCGCCATGTAGCCCGGCGTCCCGACGAGCTGCCCCGTCGACGTCAGATCGCGCTCCGTCTTGGCGACCCCGAAGTCGATCAGCCGCGCGTCGCCCGCCGCGCTGGCCGCGCCACCGACGAGGATCACGTTCGACGGCTTGACGTCGCGGTGGACGACGCCCGCCGCGTGCGCGTGCGCGAGCGCCGCCGCGAGCTGCTCGCCCACCGCGCACGCGTCCGCGACGCCGAGCGGGCCGCGCGCCAGGCGCTGCGCGAGCGACTCGCCGACCAGCCACTCCATCGCCAGGTACGGATCGCCGTCGCGCGTGGTGCCGTGGCGCACGTACCGGACGATCGCCGGGTGCGCGAGGCGCTCGAGCACCTCGGCCTCGGCCGCGAAGCGCGCGCGATCGGCGAGCCGCGCGAGCAGCTTCACGGCGACGCGCGCGCCGCTCTCGCGATCGATCGCCTCGAACACGCGCCCCATCCCGCCCTGGCCCGCCTCGCGCACGAGCTCGAAGCGCCGATCGAACGTGTCCTCGCCGATCACCGCGCGTAGCCGATCGACGTCCGCGTCCGGAAGGCCCACGGCGTTATCGTACCTGCGAGCCCCTCGAGTACCATCGCGGCGTGGCCATGTTCCCCATGACCCGGCCGTCGGCCGTCGCCGATCTCCTGAGCGGCGACCCCGCGCGGCACGCGCGCAGCCTCGACGTCGTGGTCCGCGCCTACTGGAAGCCCGTCTACAAGTACCTGCGCCTCAAGTGGACCGTGGACGCCGAGGCCGCGCGCGATCTCACGCAGTCGTTCTTCGAGACCGCGATCGGCCGCGACTCGCTCGCCGCCTACGATCCGCAGCGCGGCCGGTTCCGCAGCTTCCTGCGCGCGTGCCTCGATCGCCACGTCATCGATCAGCACCGCCGCGCATCGGCCGCCCGGCGCGGCGGCAAGGAGATCCACCTCGACTTCGCGACCGCCGAGGCGGAGCTCGCCGCGTCGAGCGCGCAGGCCGACCCCGCCGCGATCTTCGACGCCGAGTGGCTGCGCCACCTCATGCAGCTCGCGCTCGAGCGGCTCGACGCGCACTTCGGCGACAAAAAGCCCATCCACGCCAGGCTGTTCCGCGAGTTCCACACCGGCGACGCCGCCCCGACCTATGCCGAGGCCGCCGCGCGCCACGGGATCAGCACCGCCGACGTCACGAACTGGCTCCACGCCGCCCGCCGCGAGTTCCGCCGCGTCGCGCTCGAGCTCCTGCGCGAGCTCACCCTCGACGAGGAGGACTTCGCCGCCGAGGCGCGCGCCGTGTTCGGCATCGACAGCGCGCGTGACGGCGATCGCTAAAGAAGATCGCTGAAAAAATCGCGCGCCGGCAAAAGGAGCGCCTCCAGGGCTGCGTAGGGACCCATGAACCCCCAACGCCAACTGGAGAAGACATGCGATCCCTGTCGATGCTCGTGCTCGGAACCCTCTTTGGAACCCTCTTCGCCGCAGCTCCCGCGCACGCCGACCAGTGCGCGAAGAACCCCCGCTCGATCGCCGACCAGGGCGCTGCGCTCGTCAAGAAAGGCGCGACCGTGGTCCAGTTCTGCGAGCCGTGCGGCGATGTCGCGCCCGGCACGCCGTACACCGTCCAGAGCGTCGCCTCCCGCGACGGCGAGGTCCTCATCAACGGCGTGGCGACTGACCTCGCCTACCTGTTCGTCCAGACCGGCCCCGACGAGCTCGTCAACGTCGGCATGCGCGCCGGGTGCGGGCCGTCCGACGTCTCCGAGGCGATCCGCGGCGGCAAGCCCACCGGGCCGCTGAAGGCACGGTCCTCGCCCCAGCCCGCCGGCCGCGTCCCGTTGCCCCCGCCGCCCCCGCGCGCGACCTCCGCCGCCGAGCTCGCCGGCACCTGGAGCGTCCGGCTCACGACGCGCTACTCGTCGTGCGCCGCCACGCCCTCGCCCGCGTTCGCCGAGTGGACGATCGCCTACGATCAGGGGCAGGGACAGCTCGAGCTCATCAGCGACGCCGGCACGGAGCTCACCGGCGCGCTCGACGCGAGCCGCCCCAGCAGCCTGTTCCGCGCCACGCTCAAGCCCAAGCAGCGCCCGAGCGCAGGCGCGGTCCACGTGTCGATGTTCCTCAAGGACCGCATGTCCGGCTGGGTCATCACCAGCGTGCGGACCCAGGCGAAGGCCGATCCGATCTGCGTCATCTACCAGGACATGCAGGCGACTCGCCGCTGACAGGCGACCGTCGCTGACAGCCCGCGCGCGCCTGCTCAGTAGTTGAGCCAGCGCGCGATCGCGTCGCGGACGACGGGCCGGCGCATGCCCACGGGATCGTACGACGCGGCGATCACGATCCGCGCGCCGTCGCGTGGGCTGTACGCGCGGTGCACGACGCGCTTGCCGGCGATCAGCATGAGGTCGCCGGGCGCGGGCTCGAGCACCTCGGGGCCCGCGAGCGAGAACAGCCGCTGGAACGGGAACAGCACGTAGGTCGCCGGTCCGAGCACCCGCGACACGCGCGGATTGAGGATCTCGACGCGCCCGCCGCAGTCGTTGTCGAGCGTGAGCACCGCGCCGAACGTGCCGCCGTCGATGTGCCAGAACAGGCCCTCATGCTTCGCGTAGCGCTGGACGCGCAGGTCGCGCGTGGCATCGGCCATGAACTGCACGCGCAGGCCGAGCGCGGCCTCGAGCGCGGCGCGCATCGGTCCGCCGGCGAGCGCGGCGATTTCGGGGGCGAGCTCGCGGACGCGGCGACCGTCGAGCACGCCGTACGGCGCGTTCATGCCGGACTTGGCACGCACGGGGGTCAGCGGCAGCTCGCGCACGCGCGCGCGCAGCGGCTCGAGCGCGCCGGCAGGCAGCCAGTTGCGCAGGAGCTGATAGCCGGCATCCATGACGCCAGCTTCGCACGACTGCGCATCGCGCACCGATCCTATTGGGAGCTGGACAAGTGCCCGAGCGAGGGGTCACGTTCGCCGAGATGGTCAAGATCGAGGTCGATTGATGCTGCCCGACGGCGCGCTGGCCGCGCTCCCCGAGCTCGTGCGCCGGCCGCTCGCGGCGTTCGCGGCGGAGTACCTCGCCGATGGCGTGCCGTTCGGCGGCCGCGACGAAGAGCTGGCCGCGCTCGACGCGTGGTTCGACGATCCGCAGCGGCCCTGCGCGCTCGTCGTCGCGAGGGCGGGCCGCGGCAAGTCGGCGCTGCTGGCGCGCTGGACGCGGCGGGCCGCCGCGCGCGTCCCGGCGGTGTTCGCGCCGGTGAGCATCCGGTTCGGCACCGCGCTCCGCGCGCCCGCGATGATGATGCTCGCGGCTCAGCTGCGACGGATCGCCGGCAGCCCGGGCGAGACGCCGCGCGATCCGGACGCCGCGCGTGCCGAGATCGAGGCACTCCTCGCCGCGCCGGGGGAGGCCCCGCGGCTCGTCGTGCTCGACGGCCTCGACGAGGCGGTCGGCTGGAGCGTCCCCCGCGACCTGCAGCTGCCCGCCGAGCCCGCCCCCGGCGTGAAGATCCTCGTGAGCGCCCGTGAGCTCGCCGGCTGCGACCTCGACGGCTGGCGCCGCCGCCTCGGCTGGAGCGCGGAGCGCACGCGGGCCGTCGCGCTGCCGCCGCTCGACGAGCGCCACGTCGACGACGTGCTCCGCGGGATGGGCGACCCGCTCGCGCCGCTCGGCGATCGCGCGGTGATCGCGCGCCAGCTCGCCCGCGTCACCGAGGGCGATCCGCTCGTGCTCCGGCTCTACATCGACGCGCTCCGCGCCGACGGCGCCGCGGCCCTGCTCGTCCCGAACGACCTCGCGCTCGTGCCGCCCGGCCTCGACGGCTACATGGAGCGCTGGTGGGCCGAGCTGCGCGCGGCGTGGCAGGGCGACGCCGCGCGCCTCGAGCGCGACGCGCGCGAGCTCCTCGGCGCGCTCGCGACCGCGCTCGGCCCGCTCGGGCGCGAGGACCTCGACGCGCTCGTCCCGCCGAGCGACCCCGGCGCGCGCGACGCCGCCCTGCGCGCGCTCGGCCGCCTCGTGATCGGCGACGGCCGCGACCAAGGCTACGTGCTCGCCCACCCGCGGCTCGCCTACCACCACGCCGAGCGCATGTCCGCCGACGAGCGCGCGGCGTGGGAGCGCCGCTTCGTCGAGCACGGCGAGGCCGCGCGCGCGGCCCTGGGCGGCGGCGGGCGCGCATCGGAGTACGTCGTGCGGCATCACGGCGCGCACCTCGAGCGATCCGGCGCGGGGCTCCGCGAGCTGTCGCGGCTGGTCGCGCCCGCGTGGCAGCGCGCGTGGGAGGCGCTCGAGGGCAGCTTCGCGGGCTTCCTCGGCGACGTCGAGCGCGCGGCGGCGAGCGCCGAGGAAGCCCTCGCCGGCGAGCCGGCCGCAGCCGACACCGACGACGACGACGACGACGACGACGACGACGACGCGGCCGCCGCGGGGACCGCGGCCGCCGCCCTCTACCGCTGCGCGCTCGTGCGCGCCTCGGTCGCCAGCCTCGCGCACAACGTCCCGCTGCCGCTGTTCGCGGGGCTCGTCGAGGCCGGGGTGTGGAGCCCGGCCGTCGCGCTCGCCTACGCGACCACGCTCGGAGCGCACGCGATCGCCGCGATCGCGCACCTGCTGCCGGAGCCGCTGGTGCAGGCCGCGCTCGGGCACCTCGACGGGCCGGGGTGGCACGACCCCGACGCGCTCGCGGGCCTGCTCCGCCGCCGGATCGCGCAGGGCTGCGCGCACGAGGTGCTGCCCTTCCTCGCGCGCCAGCGCCCCGAGCACCGCGCGCGCACGCTGCTCGAGCTCGCCCCGCTCCTCCCCGAGGAGCTGCGCTCCGCCGCGTGGGCCGAGGTCCGCGCGTGCGTCGTGCGGCTCCGCGCTCCTTCGATCAACGAGCAGACCACGCTGCTCATGCAGCTCGCCGCGCAGCTCCCGCCCGACGAGCGCCCGGCGGTCCTCGCGCGCGCGATCGAGCTATTGGACTGGGACTGCGGCATCGAGGCGCGGCACCTCATGCTCCTCGGGCGCGCGGGGGATCTCGAGCAGGCGCTGCGCCACGCGGAGAACGAGACCTATCCCTACACCCGCTCGCTCTACTTCGCGAACGCGCTCGCTGGCGCGCGCGGCGTCGAGCAGGCGACCCGCGCCTTCCACGCGTGGGAGCACGCCGAGCGCGCGCTGTGGGCCACCGGCGACACCGTCCTGCGCTCGGTGTGGCCGCTGCCGCTGCCGCCGCCGCTCGTCGAGGCGTTCCTCGCGCTCGCGTGCGAGCTGCCGTTTTCACGGGCGCGCGCCCAGACGCTCACGCGCCTGGCGCTCGTCCATCGCGTCGGGATCCGCGACGCGGCCGCCGCCGTGCACGCGCTCGACGGCCCCGAGCGCCTGTTCGGGCTACTCGCGCTCGCGCCCGCGCTCGACGGCCCCGAGCGCGCCGCGGCGCTCGCGCCGGTGCTCGCCGCCGTGCGGGCGCGGCGCCGCGGCGCGCCGGACGACGCCTGGGACTGGGCCGACCGCCACTGGCGGCTGCCCGATGACGGCGAGATCGAGTGGACCCAGCACCCGGTGCGGACGATCGCCGAGCTCCTGGCCACGGTGGCGCGCCTGCTGCCCGACGTCGAGCGCGCGCCCGTGCTGCGCGAAGCGCTCGCGCTGTCGCGTGTGATCGGCGACGACGCGGAGCGCGGCCTCGCGCTCGCCGCGATGGCGACCCAACTCGGGGGCGCCGCGCACCCGCGGGGACGCGTGCCGGACCAGGCCACCGAGGTGGTGACCGCCGCGCTCGTGGCCGCGCGGGCGGCGACCGTGCCGCAGCAGCGCGCCCGGGCGCTCGCGGCGCTCGCGTCCGCCGTCACGGCCGCCGCGCGGGAGGCGCTCGCCGCGCTCGCGCTCGGCGGCGGCTTCCCGACGGAGTCGGCGCAGATCGCGATCGCCGCTGCGGCGGTGCTCCCCGCCGCCGAGCAGCGGGCGGTGCTCGCGGCCCTCCTCGACGCGCGCGGCCGCGACGATCACCACGGCTGGGTGCTTCGCGTGCTCGTGCCTCACCTGCCCGCCGACCTGCTCGAGCGCGCGCTCCGCGACGCGAGCCGTCCCATCGAGGTGCTGCTGGTCGCCGTCCTGGGCACGTGGCCGCCCGATCGGCGGCCGGCCGCGGAGGCCGCCGCGCTCGGCGCGCTCGATCCGTGCATAGGCGACAAGTTCTATCCGCCCGAGGCCTGGCTCGGGGAGCTCGCGCCGCACCTCTCGATGACGCTCCTCCGCGAGGCGATCGCGAGCACGGTCCGCCCGGACTACTTCACGGACGACCCCGAGCGCCTGCTCGCGATCCTCTTGCCCTGGCTCGCGCGGCGCGGCGCAGCGGCGGAGGCCGTCGAGCACGCGCGGGCCCAGGCCTGGGAGCGCGACCGCCGCCTCCTCCTCTGCCTGCTGCTCCCGCACCTCGAGCCGCCGCTCCGCGACCCCGTCGAGGCCGACGTCCTCGGGTTCCTGCGCAAGCTGCCGCCCGGCCGAAACGCCGATGAACGCGACCGCTGCCGGGCCGCGAGCTTCCTCGAGGCAGCGTGCGCGCTCGCGCCGCTCGGCCACGCCCTCGAGGTCGCCGCGGGGGCCGATCGCGCGCTCGGCCCGTCGGACGCGCTCCCCATCCTGCTGCAGCTCGCCGGCGCCATGAGCGCCGCCGAGCGCCGTGAGCTCCTCGCTGTCGCGATCGACCGCGCGCTCGACTTGCCCGACGATCAGCTCCCCGGCCTGTTCCCCGACTTCCTGGCGCACGCGGCCGATCTCGAGCGCCGCCCGCTCGCCGCGCTGTTCGCCCGCGCCCTGAAGGCCGCCACGCGCCGCGGCCGCGCGCGGTTCCTCGCCGACGAACACGAAACGCCGCGGCCGCGGCAGCTGGCGCGGGCGCTCGAGGCCCTTGGCGGCGAGGCCGCGATCCTCGGCGCTGCGCGCGCTCTCGTCGAGGTCGGGCGCTGGTTTCCGTGACGCGACGCCTGCCGACAGGCTCACCTTCCTCGCGCGATCCGATAACGAGACGTGGTCCGGCCAGGCCGCCGCGACTTCGCGCGCGTCTCGCGCAAAGTGCCGTTGGGGTCACTCCTTGCGTTGGCGCATGATGCCGCGCGAGTCACCCGGTCGGGCCGTCGCCCGATGGGGACCAAGGAGGATGGATGATCCCGCACGCCCGCGTCTGCCTCGGTTTCCGCGCACTCCTGCTCCTCGCGCTCGCGCCGGCCGCTGCCTGCCTCTCGGACGATCCCGCCGAGCTGGGCGAGACCAGCGCCGAGCTGACCGCCAGCGATCCCAGCTGGCGCGCCCAGCTCGCGCTGCGCTGGGCGCCCGTCCACTACCAGGACGTCGATCAGACCGGGTCCCACGCCCTCGGCGGCGCCGCGGACTACGTGACCGCCTACGACTTCGACGGGAACCTGACCGCGCGCGACAACTGGGATCGCGCCGGCAATACCGCGTACCCGCTGAAGGCGCACGGCTACTTCTCCGTGACCGAGACCAGCACGCACTGGTTCGTCATTTATCTGTTCTTCCACCCACGCGACTGGACGGACGGGTTCTTCGACACCGAGCACGAGAATGACGCCGAGGGCGTCTTGCTCGCGATCCACCGCGACGGCACCACGTACGGCAAGCTCAAGGCCGCCGTGACCGTGGCCCACACGGACTTCTTCCAGTACGTCCCCTCCGGCACGACCTGGACGGCGGGCGGCGAGTCGATGGACGGCACGCTCCAGATGACGGCGCTCGCCGACGGCTCGCACCCCGTCACCGCGCAGGAGGCCAAGGGCCACGGCCTCAAGGCGCGCCCGTACTACGACATCAACGGGGACGGCGTCGTCTACTTCCCCTCGCTCACCACCGCCGAGGTCCCCTCGGGCCCCGATGACCGCAACGTCCTCTACAAGCTGGTCGACATCTTCGCCACCGGCGGCATGTGGGATCAGCGCAACAACACCTCGCTGTTCGCCAGCTTCGGGAGCTTCGCCGGCGACAACACCGGCGGCTGCGGCAGCGGCGCCGCCGGCTGCTCGACCAACTCCGCCAACGCGCCGTGGGGCTGGGACGACAAGGACGACGGCCCCGGCCGCGGCGCGATGGCCACCGATCCCGCCGGGCTCGTCCGCGCCTACTTCACGATCCCCGAGACGATCAGCACGACGTACACGTGGAACCCGTACCGCTGAGCTTCGCTCCCCCTCGAAGACGCGGGGTCAGTCCGGGACGAGCTGCAGCGTGATCACGAAGTTCGCGTCGGTCGGCGAGTTGTCCTTGTCCCGCGGCACCGGGAACCGCCACGACCCCATGTTGCCCTCGATGCACTGATCGACCTCGCCCGCGAAGCCCTTGGCGTCGCCGTTCACGAGGCGGCCCGTCTCGTTGACGGTGAAGCTCAGCGCCACGGCGCCGCGCGACGTCGCCTCCTTCTTCAGGTACTGCGTGTAGCAGCGCGTGATCGCGTTCATGTAGACCTTCTTGATCTTGTCGAGGACCGCGTCGGGCGACAGCGACGAGTCGTCGCTGCCGGTCCTGCTCGCGACGGTGATGCGGCCCGACGGCCCCTGCTCGGCGACCTTGCCGCCGCCGGCGCTCTCGGGCCCCGTCGGGCCGTTGATCCGCGGGCCGCTGCCGGTGCCCACGCGCGTGCCGCCGCCGTCGCGCGAGCCGCGGTTGGCGCCGCCGCCGATCGCCACGGTGCGGTTGCCCTCGTTGATCGCGGCGATCTCGCCCTTGAGGTCGCCCTGCGGGCGGCGCGAGCTCATGTCGCCCTCGCTCGTGCCGTTCGTGCCCTCGCCGGTCATGAGGTTCGCCATCGCCTCGACGTCCTCCTGCGACATGCCGACGTCCTTGTCCTCGCTGCGCTCGCCGCCGTCGCCCTTGGCCGGCTTCGGCGCGGCGGGCTGATCCGGCTTCTTCTCGGCCACCGCGCTGCCCGCGCCGGAGCCGGCGGTCTGCTCGGGCTGCTGGACCGGCTTCTCCTCCTCGAGCGTGACGGCGTACTTCTCGGGCTGGAACGTCAGGTTGTAGGCCTTCGCGGCGATGCTGGTCTCCTCGATGTCGCCGAGCAGCGCGAGGATCACGACCGCGAAGTGCAGGATCACCGACGCGGCCATGATCACGGACAGCCGCGGATCGAACCGGTCGGCGAACGTGCCGCGCACCGACGCCGGCAGCATCGGCTTGGGCTGGCGCGGCGGCTCGGCGACGATCTGGAACAGGATGGTCAGATCGCTCAGCGAGAGCTTGCCGCGCGAGCTGTCGCCGAGCGCGACCGACCAGTGGTCGCCCGACTTCGCGGCGCCCTCGCGCTTGAGCGCGTCGAGCGTGGCCACCTGGCCGGCGCCGTCGCTCAGCCGGCCGTCCATCTTCTCGAGGAAGTGCAGGTGATACCGCCCGCGCTCGTCGAGCGAGAACAGCGAGAACTCGAGCGGCAGGCCCTCGACGGGGATCGAGAACGTGTTCCGCATCGACTGGCCGATCGAGACGCTGGTGCGCTCGCGGATCAGCCGCTCCTCGACGATCTTGCCGCCGAGCAGGATGCCGATGCGCAGGATCCGCGGCCGCGTGCTCGCGGCGCCGCCGCCGGACGCGCCGCCACCGGCGCCGGAGGACTTGGGGGGCGGGGTCTTGGGCCGGCTCGTCGCCATCAGAAGGGCGCCTTCTTCACGGCCGACAGGATCAGAGGCAGGAAGTCCTGCTTCAAGTTCTCCCACTCGTACTCGATGTTCTTCGCCGTCAGGACGTAGACGACGCTCGGCCGCGGGACCTTGCCGCACACCGCGACGACGGTGTCGATCACGGTGACCGGCCTGCCGTTGATGTACTCGATGTGGAACTTGCCCTGCTTCTTCTCGCCGCTCTCCTCGTCCTCGTCGGAGCAGCCCTCGGCGCGGGCGGCCGGCGCCCGGGCGAGGAGGCAGAGGGCCGGGAGCGTCGCGAGCGCGAGCGTGAGCGTGCGGGGCCGTTGGCTCATGGGGCCTTGCTCCTCTTCTTGGCCTTCTCGGCGCGCTTGATCGCCTTGTCCACGTCCTTCATGCGGCTGTCGAACAGCTTCATGTCGACGCCGGCCATGTTCTTGTATCGATCGAAGTAGGACTTGGCGATCTGCAGCCGCTGCACCGGATCGGCGATGCCGGGGTACGGATCGGTGTCCAGGTAGAGGAGGCCGAGGTTGTAGTAGACCGGGCCGTAGCCCGCGTTGGCCGCCTCGGCGCGCTTGTACTCGCGCTCGGCCTTCAGCACGAACGCGTCGCGATCCGGCGCGCCGGGCGGGAACTCGGCCGAGCGGCCGCGGTACGCCGAGCCGAGCGACGTCAGCGTCACGGCGTCGGTGCGCTGGAACTGCTGCGTCAGCCGCTCGAACGTCTGCTGCGCCTCCTGGTACTGGCTGTTCTTCAGCTGGTGGACGCCCAGGTTGACGAGCGCGCTCGCGTGGCTGGGGTTCAGCTCGATCGCGGTGCGGTACGCCTTCTGCGCGGCCTCGGCGCGGTTCGTGTGGTCGTAGACGAGGCCGTAGACGTAGTAGACGTTCGCGTTCTTCTTCGCCGCCTCGCGCTTGAACAGGTCGTCGAGCACGAGCTCGGCCGTGTC
The DNA here is from genome assembly GCA_035558535.1 of Kofleriaceae bacterium. Classification (GTDB taxonomy): domain Bacteria; phylum Myxococcota_A; class Polyangia; order Haliangiales; family Haliangiaceae; genus JABFXX01. Next base: position 47,525 of record DATMCI010000027.1, on the reverse strand, counting down.
GTACAGCTTCTTGTGGTAGTAGGCGAACGCGACCATCGCGGCGGCGTCGACGCTCGCCGCGTCGACCGCCAGCGCCGCGCGCGCGTGCTTGAGCGCGCCCTCCGGATCGGGGGTCGCGCCCGCGAGCGCCGTCTTGGCCAGCGCGAGGTACTGATCGACCTGCGCCTTGGCCTGGGCCGGATCGACGTCGTAGTTCGGCGCGACCACGACCGGCTCGGGCGGGGCACCGCCGCCGGCCGCGGAGCCGCCCGCCGCGCCGGTGCCGCCGGGCTTATTGGCGCCCGTGGCCCCCGCGCCCGCGGACCCCGGCGCGCCGCCCGGATCCACCGGATCGCCCGTGTCCTTCATCGACTGCGAGGAGTCGCCCGCCTTCTTGCTGGGCGTGGTCTTTGCGTCCTTGCCCTTGCCGCCGCACCCGGTGCCGAACGCAGCGGCCGCCGCGAAGAGCAGCACCGCGGCCCAGCTCCTTTGGGCAGACATGAGCGGTAAAACGCGCGAGGCCGGGATTCGTTCTGTCATGGCGCGTCCGTCCCCTGCACCAGCTCCTGGCGCAAGACCGTGAATTCGCCGGGGAACTCGCGTCCGAGATTCTCCTGCGCGAGCCGGCTCCAGCGGTTCGAGATGCCGCCCCGCTTCGCGGCATCGACGACCTCGAGCCACTGGCGCTTGGCCTCGTCGAGGTACTTCTTGAGGTTCTCGTCGCGCGTGGTCTCGAACCGCACGAGCAGATCGGGGTTGGCCTCGCTCGCCTTGGCGATCGGCGTCGGGATCGGCGCGTTGGCGATCTTCTGCGCGTAGCTGTACTGGATGTCCGCGAACCGGACCTTCGCCGCCATCGTGTACTCGGCGATGCCGTACGCGTCGAGCGCGAGGTACTGATCCTCGGCCTTCGTCTTGCCGCTCGAGAGCAGCTTCTGCTGCGCCTCGATCTCCGCCTTCGTCTTGGCGGGCTTCTTCACCTCGAGCGGCTCGAACGTGCCCGCGAGGTGCTCCTCGGCCTGGGCGAGCTGCCACTCGCCAGCGAGCTTGGCGCCGCGGCTGCCGCGCGCCGCGCCCCGGCGCTTCCACGCGTCGATCGTCTCCTGGCCGGCCTTCTTGGCGAGCCCCGCCTGGTTCTTCTTCTTGCGCAGCGCGGCCTCGTCGTAGAACGACTGGACGTAGTCGTCGGCGTTCTCGTTCGCGTTGCCGTAGGTGCGGCGCCACTTGTCGAAGGTCTGGATCATCGCGTTCACGTCGCCGGACTGGCGGTGGATCCCGGCGACCGACCACAGCGCGCGGTCGCGCTTGCGCACGTCGGTCTCCTCGGCCTGGTACTTCGTGTAGTAGTCGATCGCCTTCTTGAAGTCGCGGTTCATCTCCGCCGCGAGCGCGGCGTTGTAGAGCGCGTCGAGCCGGATCTGATCGATCGTCCGCGGCTGCTCGCCGGGCAGCGGCGCCGGCGCCTTGATGCCGAGGCGCTTGGCCTTCTTCGCGGTCTCGTACAGCTCGAGGTACGTGAGGATCGCGTTGTTGTAATCGAACGCCGCCTGGTAGCTCGCGGCCTGGAGGCGGATCGCGTCGAGGTAGTACGGGCTCTCGCGGAACGACTTGGCGCTGTTCGCGGTGAACTCCTTGAACAGCGCGATCGCCGTCTTCGGCCGATCGGCGAGCTTGTAGCTCACCGCCGCGTTGTAGAGCGCGACCGGCAGGTCCGTATCGGTCTGCGGCGCCGTCTTGTAGAAGCGGTAGAACGCCTCGGCCGCCGGCACGTACTGCTGGGTCCTGTACAGCTCGGCGGCGCGCGAGAAGTTGAGCGAGCGGTTCTGCGTGATCGCGAGCTGGATCGTCTTCTCGTCGCCGCACTTGGCCGAGATGAACTTCTTGTTCGTGGCCTCGATCGCGTCGAAGTTCGCGCGCGCCTCGTAGATCGCGAGGACGCCGTCCTTGGCGCGGGCGGCCTCGGGCTTGCCGCAGAACTTGTCCATCACCTTCGTGAACCGGGCGATCGCGTCGTCGGTGTGGAGGTACGCGAGCGAGATCAGCGCGGCGTTGATGCCTTGCTGCGGCGCGGCCGCCGGGTCGTTCACGACGTTCTGGTAGTTGTCGTACTCGCTGCGGAGCTGGATGTAGAACGGCGGGATCGGCTGCGGCTGCAAGGGCTGCGGCAGCGCCTTCAGCTCGGCCACCGTCGGCACCTTGAGCGGGGCGAGCTTGCCCTCGGCGACCATGCGCTGCGCCTCGGCCTCGTACGACTGCACGACCGAGCGCGCTGCGTCGATGTAGTACGCGGTGCCGATGTCCCGGTGATCGCGGACCCACCTGTACTGCTCGAGCGCCTCGGCGTAGCGCTCGCTCCAGTACAGCGCCTCGCCCATCAGGAAGTTGAACTCGTAGATGTAGTCGGAGTCGGGGTACGTCTGGACGAACGTGCGGTAGAGGTCGACGGCCTTGGCGTACATCGCGAGGTAGTCCTGCCGATCGGCCGGATCCTTCTTGCCGGCCGCCTCGTAGTCCTTGCGCAGCGTCGTCGCGGCCGAGTGCGTGTTGCGCGTCGCCGCGTACAGCGCGCGCTCCGCGATCCGGCGCTGGTTCTCCATCGCCTCGCGGTCCTGCTCGTTCGCCGTGTACCACGGGGTGCCGGGCGCGTAGCGCTTCGCGAGCTCGGCCGCGGCGCTGTCGGCGGCGAGCTTGTCGCCCTTGGCCTCGTACGCGTTGACGATCTCCTGCTGGACGATGGGGCTCTTGGGGTGCAGCTCCCACGGCGGGCCGAGCGCGATGCGGAACGAGGCGATGGCCTGCTCCCACGCCTGCAGATCGGCGAACGCCTTGCCCATCGCGACCCAGATGTCGCGCACATGCGGCTCGTTCTCGCGGCCCTTGTAGAACGCGCGCGCGCGGTCGAAGCCCTTGACGGGATCGGAGTCGGCCTCGCCCTCCCACGGATCGGTGAACGCGACGGAGATGTACTGGATCGACTCCTCGCGCAGCTCGAGCTGCGGCGTGCTCCCCGCGGCGACGATCGCGTCGTAGAGCTTGACGCTCTCGTCGAAGCGCTGGATCGAGTCCTTCAGGAGGTCGCGCTTGTAGTAGGACCACGCGAGCTTGTAGAGCGACTCGGCGTAGAGCTTGGACTCGGTGCCGCCGTTGGCGACCTTGAGGTACGCGGCGATCGCCTCGTCGAGCTCGCCAGGGACGGTGAAGTGGTAGTCGGCGATGCCGCGGATCCACGCGTGCCGGACGAGCTCGGTCTCGGCGCCCGGGGACGGCGTGCAGTCGGCGTACGGATCGTGGAGCGTCTTGCGCTCGACGCGCTTGAGGGCCTCGGCGCGCGTCGGCGGCGGGGCCGGCCGATCGCTCCACTTGTAGTGGTTCGCGCAGGCGAGCGCGAGGAAGATCTGGAGCGAGCGCCGCTCGTCCTTGGTCTTGCCGTAGTAGGCGAGCAGGTACAAGGTCGACGGCGTCTGGCGGTAGCCCGGGAAGCGCTTGAGGATGCTCTCCCAGAGGTTCAGCGCGGGCGTGTAGTCGGCGAGGAGCGGGGCGTTGGGGTCGGGCGGGACGCCGGCCTCCTCCTGCGCGGTCAGCTTCGCCTCGACCTCCTCGTCGGCGCGATCGAGGTAGAGGTCCGCGAGCTGGAACATCTTGTCGGGCGTGAACTGCTCGTGGCTCGGGTGATCCATCAGGAACTTCTCGAGCACCGTGATCGTGTCGCCGTGGCGCTTCAGCTTGTCGGCGGTGATCTTCGCGATCCGGTCGGCGTAGCGCGCGGTCAGCTCCGCCTTGCGCTTGTCGTACTCGCGCCTGGCGATCTGGCGCATGCGCGTGTCGTGCTGGTTCGCGGCCATGACGAAGCGCTCGTACTCGGACTCGATGTCCTTGAGGGCGGCGAGCTCGGCCGGCTGGAGGTGGACCGGTCCGGTCCGCGCCCGGGGCTGCGGGCCGAGCCCCGGCCCGCCGGGCGGGCCCTGCACGGGGATCGGCGTCGGCGTCGGCGTCGGCGCAGGCTGCACCGGCACCGGCTTCGGCATGGGCGACGACGTCGGCTGCACCGGCGTCGGCGTCGGCGTCGGCGCCGGCCGCACCGGCACGGGCGTCGGCGTCGGCTGGCCTTTCGGCGCGGGCTGCCCGCCCGGCCCCGTCTGGCCGGGCGGCTGCGCGCTCGCGGCGCTCGCGGCGACGAGCACGGCCAGGATGGCGACCGAGAGTCGTCGCGCGTTCATGGCGTGCCTGCCTTCGGCGTCGTCTTCGGCGTCGTCGTCTTCGGCGTCGTCGTCTTCGGTGTCCGCGTCTTCGGTGTCCGCGTCTTCGGCGTCGTCGCCTTCGGCGTCGTCGCCTTCGGCGTCGCAGCGGGCGTGTCCGTCTTCGGCGCCGCCCCCGGCTTCGGCGTCTCCGGCGCCTTGTCCTGCTCGTTGTCCGGCCGCACCGTCGGCGTCGGCGGCTTCACCGGGTTGTCGCCGCCCGGCTTGACCCGGCCGGCCCCGCCCTTGTCGGGGCTGCCCGCGGCACCCGCGGCACCCGCGCCGCCCGCGCCGCCCGCGCCACCTTCCGGCCCGGCCCCCGGCGTCGCCGGCTTGGGCTTGCCCGGGCCCTCCTCGATCAGGATGCCCTTGAACTCGTCGCGCAGCTGCTTGGTGTCGCGCTGGCGCGACAGGGTCAGCCGCTTCAGATCGTCGTCGGCGTCTTCCTTCTGCGCCCACGCGACGTCGACGCTGCCGACGTCGCTGCGGATCACGATGTCGTAGAACTTCGCCTTGACGTCGCGGAAGCTGCCGCCGAGGACGGTGCCGCCGATCGCGCGCGCCTCCGCCTCCTCCGACGCCAGCTCGGCCTGGTACGCGGCGACCTGCTCGCGCTCGGCCGTGATCGTGAGCTTCACCTGCTCCATCCCGCGGTCGATCTTCGCGTCGATCTGCGCCTCGATCTGCACGATCGCGTCGGAGATGCGCGCCGCGCGCTCGCCCGCCTCCGACAGCTTCTGCGTCTTCCTGCGGTCGCGGGTCCCGCTGGCGGCGGCCGCGGCCAGCGCGCGGTGCTCGGCGTCCAGCGCGGCCTTGAGCTGCCGGCGCGCCTCGCGCGCCTTGCCGACGGTCTCGTCGCCGATGCCCGCGAGGTCGCGGCCGAGCTCGATCTCGCGGGCGAGCACGGCGAGCACCTTCTCGATCGCGGCGGCCTCGTGGGCCGCCCCCTCCAGGGTCTGGGCGATCGCGCTCTGCTGCGCGGCCGACAGCGGCGGCGTCGCCTCGACGGCGTACTTGCCGAGCGCGACGGACATCGCCTGCGTCGCGTCGAGCGTGGCGCTCACCTCGGCGGCCGACTGCTCGAGCGTGTCGTACCGGTGCAGCACCTGCGCCATGCGGTCGGCCGCCACCTGCTCGGCGCCCGGCAGCCCGCCGTACTGGTCCGCGAGGATGCGGCGCGTCGTCGAGGCGCCGGGGCCGGTGCGCCCGGACAGGAGGCGCAGCTGCTGCTCGGCGAGGTCGCCGCGCACCTTGTTCAGATCGTCCTGGATCTGGCCGACGCGCGAGCGCCGGCGCTGCAGCGCCGGGTACAGCACCGTCTTGTCGTTGGCGGCGAGCACGCCCTCGAGCCGCGCGAGGACCGCCTGCGACTCGACGAGGTTCGCCGAGACCTCGGCGAGGTCAGTCTCGACGGAGACCATGCGTCGGACGTCGGGCTCCTCGCGCAGGTACGCGACGGCCGCCTCGGGGAGCGGCGCGGTCGCCTGGAAGATCGCTGGCTTGCGGCCGGCGATCTGCGCGAGGTACTGCGCCGGATCGACGGACCTGTCGACGATGTGCGCGAGCGCCTGGTACGACGGGAAGTACCAGTCGTGGGTCTCGGAGAAGACCTGCGCCGCCTTGTCGTACTCGACGCTCGGATCGGAGGGGACGCCGTTCTCGAGCGTCCCCGCGATCCCTCGCTGCCGGATTTGCTGCGCCTTGCGGAGGCGCAGGTTGCCCTCGAGGATGCGCACCGTCGGCGTCCGCTGCGACGTCGGATCGGCCAGGCTCAGGAGCTCGAGCGTGCGCAGCGCCTTGTCGAACTGCTTGGCCTTCACGTAGACCCACGCGACCTCGTACAGCACGTCGGGGAACAGATCGCTGCGCCGATCGACGAGCAGGTAGCTGTCGATCGCCTTCGACGGCTGATCGCGCTCGTAGTAGATCCGGCCGAGCGCGATCTGGCCGAGCTCGATCACGCGCCGGTCGTTCGTGGTCCGGGGCTTCCGGCTGAGCAGCTCGGTGAGCACGTCGGTCGCGCGCGCGAGGTCCTTCTTCGCGACGAGGGTCGTCGCCGTGAAGTAGACGGCCTGGTACTCGTGGGTCGAGCCCTTGGGGACCTCGCCGAAGAAGCGGAGCGCGTCGTCGTGCTTGTCCTGCGAGTAGGCGTACTTGCCCCGGACGTAGGGGACCTGGGGCAGGCGCGAGCCCGCCGGGATCGCGTCGAGCGCGGCGATGTGCTTGTCGACCGAGCTGTCGTCGCGCTGCACGATCGCGATCTCGACGAGGCGCAGGAGAGCCGGCTGGTAGTACCGGCTGGCCGCGTTCTGCGCGACCGCGAGCTGCTCGAAGTACGTGCGCGCCGCGCTGCGGTCGTTCTTCTGGTAGAGCGACTCGCCGAGGTAGTACAGCGCCGCGAGCTGATCGGGGCCGGGCTGGTTCGCCAGCTCGAACAGCATGAGCGCCGCGGTGTCGTAGTCGCCGAGCGCGAACGCGACCTCGGCGTCGACGAGCCGGCGCTGGCCGGTGGTGTCGGCGAGCTTGCCCGGCTCGGGCAGGTTCGTCCCGAGCTGGCGGACCTCGAGATCGTACGCGGAGAGCTTGCGATCGAGGTCATCGGCGCGCGCGGCCGCCGGCAGGCAGAGCAGCACGGCCGCGAGGTGGCCGAGGTGGCGGAGGGGACCGAGGTGGCCGAGGGAACGTGAGGGAGCGCGCCGCATGGCTCACTTCCTCGGCTTGGCGGCGGGGGCGGGCGTCGTCGCCGCGGGCGTCGTGGGCGGCGTAGCCGCAGGCGCCGCGGGCGCCGTGGGCGTCGTCGCCGCGGGCGCCGTGGGCGTCGTCGCTGCGGGCGCCGCGGGCGGCTTCTCCGGCGCGATGTGCGTGACCGTGCACTCGACCGCGGCGCGCTTCTCCATCGGCGTCGTCGGGCCGCCCTTCTCGAAGCCCTTGCACGCGACCTTCGCGGTCTTGCCCTCGCCGACGGTGAACGCCTGCTTGCCGTTCGCGACGAACGTGTACTTCTTCAGGTACTCGAAGACGCCGTAGCCGTTGCCGCGGTACGTCGCGACCACCGCGAGGTTGTGGTTGCCGGGCGAGATCGGGCCCGCGAAGATGTCGAAGCTCTTGGTCTTGTAGAGGCTCTCGGCGGCCTCGTCGCTGCGCACGAAGACCTGCGTGCCGTTGAGCGTGTAGATGAGCTTGATCAGCCGGAACGAGCTGCCCATCTCGTTGGCGTGCGTGATGAGTGCCTGCGCGCCCACGCCGGGCCCGAGCATCTGCTCCTTGAGCAGCTGGACGCGCGCCTTGAGCTGCCACGCGCGCTCCTTGAGCGCCTGCGTCCGCTGCTCGAGGCGGCGCATGCGGACGGCCGTCGGCATGTCCTCGGGCTTCACGGTCGCCGGATCGATCGCCGCCCGCGAATCGGGCGCTGGTGCGGGAGACTGCCCCGGCATGGCGGGGATCGACGAGGGCGGCTGATTGGCGGGCGCGCCTGTCGTCGGTGCGGGCTGCTTGGCGGGCGTGCCGGACTTTGGCTTCTTGGCGGACCGTCCGGACTTTGGCGCCGGGTTCGCTCCCTTCTTGTCGTCGGGCGCAGCGAGCACGACCGCTGCGTTCAGCAAGGAAGAGAGGACGACGATGCTCGAAGTGGCTCGCATTCGGGTCTCCGACCGACTCCAAAGGGGCCGGCCTCTGCGCGCCAGCGGACGAACCGGCGCAATTTCCTTTGGAATAGCGCAGGTTGTAACATCTGCACCCGCCCCCATCAAGTAAGGGCCCCACGAGCGCGGCGCCGCCACCCGAGCTGCCGTCAGCGGGTCTGCCGAGCAGGGTGCAGGTGAGCCCACAGTCGCTCGAGCACGCCGTCGACTCCTTCACCAGTTGCGGCCGACATCGTGAGCAGGTCCACACCTGTTTCTGCGAAAGCTCGCTTCGTCTCGGCGAGGACGTCGTCCTCGGTCGCGTCGGTCTTGTTCAGCACGACCACCTGCGGCTTGTCTGCCAGCTCGGGGGCGTAGTGCAACAGCTCCGCATTGATCACACGGTAGTCGGCCAGGGGGGCGCGATCCGGCCCGGTCGTGAACGTCCCCTCGACGATGTGCAGCAAGACGCGGCAGCGCTCCACGTGGCGCAGGAACTGGTGACCGAGCCCCGCGCCCTCGGAGGCGCCCTCGATGAGGCCCGGGATGTCGGCGATCACGAAGTGCCGCTCGTCGGAGAGCTGCACGACGCCGAGGTTTGGCACGAGCGTCGTGAACGGATAGTCGGCGATCTTGGGCCGCGCGCGCGACGCGCGCGAGATGAACGTGGACTTGCCGACGTTCGGGAACCCGAGCAGCCCGACGTCGGCGAGGAGCTTGAGCTCGAGCCGGATGGTGCGCTGCTCGCCGGGCGTCCCGGGCTCGGCCTTGGTCGGCGCCTGGTTCCACGGCGACTTGAAGTGGATGTTCCCGCGGCCGCCGGTGCCGCCGCGCGCGATCACGCAGCGCGCGCCGGGCTCGGCGAGGTCCGCGAGCGCGGCGTCGTCGGCCTCGTCGTAGATCACGGTGCCCACCGGCACGCGCAGCGTCAGATCGTCGCCGCCCGCACCGTACTGATCCTTGTTGCGCCCGTCCTCGCCGCGCGGCGCGTTGTAGTGGCGGCGGTACCTGTAGTCGAGCAGCGACGACAGCCGCGGATCCGCCACGACGACGATGCTCCCGCCGTTGCCGCCGTCCCCGCCCGAGGGGCCGCCGCGTGGTACACCATCCTCGCGCCGGAACGCGGCGGCGCCGTTCCCGCCGTCTCCGGCCTTCACGTGGATGATGGCCTCGTCGATGAACTGCATGGCGGCCCGGTGATACGTATGGCCGATGCGCCGGAAGGGTCAAGTCAGGAGACGCAGGAGACGCGGGAGACGCGCGAGCGCCCGTCCGCGCCGCCCGAGCGCCCGTCCGCGCCCCCGGCGGGCCCTCCAGACCGCCCGTCCGCGACCGGGACGACGACGACGTCCCTCTTCGTCATGGCGCACGTGCGCTGGGCGGACGTCTGGACCCGCGCGGTGATCCTGCCGGCGTGGCGCCGCGCGGGCGCGATCTGGGTCGGCTGCGCGATCGCCGCCGCGCTCATCTTCGGCCCGACCGGCATGCACCCCGAGGACCTGACGGGGCTCGCGCTCCACCACGCCGGGGTCGGCGCCGCGCTCGGCGTGACCTGGCTCCTCGTCTACGTGCCGACGGCGCGGCTGCTCCTGCGCGCCGAGGCGGCCGCGTACCTGCGGACGCTGCCCGGGCCGCGGTTCGCGCCGCTCTTGATCGGCGGCGGCGCGTTCGTCGTCGGGCAGCTGCCATGGCTGGCGCTGTGGGTGATCGGCGAGGGGCCGCGCGGGCTCGCGGTGGTCGCGCTCGAGTCGCTCGCGATCCTCGCGCTCGCGAGCTTCCGCCCGCCGGCGGCGCACGCGGGCTGGCCGCGGTGGAAGCACGACGGGGAGGCGCTGCGCGCGATCCACCTGCGGGCGCTGCGGCGGCGCGCCGGCGACGCGCTCGTGCGCGGCGCGGGCCTCGCGGTGCTCGCCGGGGCCGCGGCCGGGCTGTTCGTGCGCAACAACGCGCTGACCGGGCAGGCGGCCGCGGCGGTCGGCGCGGCGGTGATCGCCGTCCTGCTGGTGCCGGCGTACGTCGGCGTCCTGCTCGTCATCCTCGGCGCGCACCGCCAGACGGCGTGGCTCGCCGAGACGCTCGGCATCGCGCCGGGCACGCGGGTGGCCGCGCTCGTGTTCGCGATCGCGGTCGTCCAGCTCGGCGCGTCGGCGATCGCGCTCGCCGCCGCGGCGCTCGTGGCCGAGCCCGACGGGCGGACGCTCGCCTGGCTCGCGGCGGTGACGCTCGGCTGCGCGCTCGGCAGCTCGCTCGGCTCTGCGCGCGCGCTGCTCGGCAGCCAGGCGTCGGAGACCGTCGCCGCGCGCGCGGTGGTCGGCGCGATCGTGGTGGCCGCCGCGGCCGTCCTCTGCCTCGGCCTCCTGGGCGCCGCCGGCGCGATCGCCTTGTGCGCCGCCGGCCTCGGCGCCGCGCTGACGGCGCGCGCGTAGGCCGGGCTGGGCTATCCTTGGGCGCCCGGACATGAGCGTGCTCGAGGCCCTACCCCGCGATCCGCTCGCGCGGATCGATCAGCTCGCGGTGCGGCGCGGCGGGCGCACGGTCATCGAGGGCGTCTCGCTCGCCGTCGACCCCGGCGAGATCGTCGGCGTGGTCGGCAAGAACGGCTGCGGCAAGTCGACGCTGCTCGGGTGCGTGGCCGGCGTGCTCGCCCCGCGCGACGGCCGGATCACCGTCGACGGCGCGAGCGTCTGGGGCGCGCGCCGCGAGCGCGTGGCGGCGCGGCGCGCGCTCGGGTACGTGCCGGAGGGCGCCGACCCGCCGGGGTTCTTGCTCGGCGGCGAGCTGTGGGCGCTGTGCGCGGCGAGCCGCGGCGCCGGCCCGCCCTCGGCGGAGCTGCGGGCGGCCCTGGGCCTCGACGAGCTGCGCGCGACCGCGCTCGAGCGGATGTCGCTCGGCCAGCGCCGCCGCGCGTGCCTGGGGGCCGCGTTCATCGGCCCGCCGAAGCTGCTCGTCCTCGACGAGCCGGACAACGGCCTCGACGCCAAGCGGCTCGACGCGCTGGTCGCGCTCGTCCGCGCGCACGCCGCCGACGGAGGCGCGTGCCTGCTCGCCTCGCACGACGCCGCGCTGCTCGATCAGCTCGGCGCACGCGTGCACGCGATGCCGGACCGCCCCGCGGGCTAGCTCCGGCTGAGCTCCGGCTAGCTCCGGCCAAGGCTAGCTCGGAAGCCCCGGCTCGCGGAGCGCCGCGCGGAGCTGCCGCACGGCCGCGCTCGCCGGCTCGATCCGGGCGAGCCGGCCCACCAGCGCCAGATCGAGCGCCGGCAAGAACGCGCTGCGCTCGCTGCGCTCGTAGCCGCCGCGCCCCAGGACGTGCGCCGCGAGCTCGTCCTGGCGGAAGATCCAGACCTCGCCGACCCCCAGGCGCCGGTACGCCTCGAGCTTGTCGATCCGGCCGTGGGTCCAGACCACCTCGATCGCGAGATCGGGGCTGCCCTTGTCCTGGGGGCGCGCGCCGAAGACGTAGCATTCGTCCGGCTCGACGCCGGCGAGCTTGCCCCGCGCCTTCAGGGTCCAGTTGCCATAGGGGGAGAAGTCGATGTCGCGCTCGAGGCAGAACGCCTCGACCAGACAGCCGATCACCGACTTCAGGCTCTCGTGTTCACGCGAGGTGCTCATCAGCTCTATCACTCCGTCGAGGAACGTCAGCTTCGGGTGGCTGCGTTCTCCGCGGAGCGCGAGCAGGGCCTCGTACTTGTCCCAGTCGACACCGTCGAGGACGGCGCGCTGCTCCGCCATCGACAGGAGATCGTCGAGAGAACCAGGCGTGCGCGTCCAGGGAGAGATCATGACAGCCACCATACCATCGGAGAGCAGCAATCCATGTGCCCAGCCGGGGATCTGCCCAAGGTGGCGGAACGAAAGAGGCAGGACGGGTCCGGTCTGTCCGGTGTCCGGTGCTGTCCGGCCGGCATGGCCGGATTCCGGACAAAAGGGGGAGATCGCGTGCTCGCCGTCACGCTGCAGATCCGAGGGCAACCCCGGACCGATCCGGGCTCGTGCAACCCCGGACCGATCCGGGCTCACGCCCGGCGCGAGACGGCGCGAGACGGCACGAGACGGCACGGACGGTGCGAGACGGTGCGCCGGGGAGCAGGCCCGCCGACGCGCCGCGCCGCGCGACACCGCGAGACCGCGCGACACCGCGAGACCGCGCGACACCGCGAGACCGCGCGCCGGGGAGCAGGCCCGCCGACGCGCCGCGCGACACCGCGAGACCGCGCGCCGGGGAGCAGGCCCGCCGACGCCGCGCGCCAGCGCGAGACCGCGCAACACCGCGAGACCGCGCGACACCGCGAGACCGCGCGACACCGCGAGACCGCGCGACACTGCGAGACCGCGAGACCGCGAGACCGCGCGACCGCGCGACACCGCGCGAGACCGCGAGACCGCGCGCCACCGCGAGACCGCGAGACCGCGCGACACCGCGAGACCGCGCGACACGCGCAGCGCCATGGCTCCCGGGCGCGCCAGCGCCAGACCGCGAGACGGGGCGCCGGGGGAGCCGCGGGGCGCGCCAGCGCGAGACCGCGCGCCGGGCTATGGCGCGGTGAGCTTCTCCCAGCGCGCCACCGCGAGACCGCGCGCCGGGCTACGGCGCGGTGAGCTTCTCCCAGCGCGCGAGCGTGGCCATCGCCTCGGCGGCCGAGTCGCCGCACATGTCCGGTGCGGGCCTAAGGTCGCGGCAGACGGCGGGGCGCTCGGGCCGCCCGAACAGCGCGCACCGCAGATCCTCGGTCAGGTGCGGGCAGCGCACGCCGGCGAGCTTGCCGGCGGGGTAACCCGGGAGCGGCGCCGAGATCGAGGGCGCGATGCAGCACGCACCGCAGCCGGGTCGACAGGCGGCCGCCATGAAGCGAGCGATCGCACCGGCCCGGCCGCGCGCTGCGCGCGGCACGCTGCCGGCGCTGGCGTCAGGGCGACGCGGTCTCGGCCGGCGCCTCGGCCGCCGCGCCCGCGCCCGCGTAGACGGCGACGCGCGTGCGCGACTTGCCGTGGCGCTCGAACGTGACGACGCCGTCGATCTTCGCGAACAGCGTCCAGTCGCGGCCGATGCCGACGTTCTCGCCAGCGTGGAACTTCGTGCCGACCTGGCGGACGAGGATGCTGCCCGCCGTGACCTGCTCACCGGCGAACCGCTTCACGCCGCGCATCTTCGGCAGCGAGTCGCGGCCGTTTCGAGTCGAGCCCTGTCCTTTTTTGTGAGCCATGACGCGTGTCCTTTGTCCTTAGGCTGGTCCCAGGCCCTAGGCCTGGATCGCCGCGATCTTCACCGCGGTGTAGTCCTGGCGATGCCCGTTGCGACGGACGTAGTTCTTGCGGCGGCGGAACTTGAAGACCACGAGCTTGTCGCCGCGCCCCTGCTCGACGATCTGCCCGGTCACCTTGGCGCCGACGACCAGCGGCTTGCCGACGTTCAAGGTCGCGCCGTCGCCCGACGACACGAGCAGGACCTGGTCGAACACCACGTCCGTGCCTTTGTCTCCTGCGAGCTTCTCGACCACCACGGTCTTGCCGGGCTCGACCCGGTACTGCTTGCCACCCGTCTGGATCACGGCGTACATGACTTGCTCCACGGAAAACGCTTTCGGAATCGCGGACTTTACTGATCGCGGGCCAATCGTCAAGCGCCGCGGGCACAGCCGAGCGAGCCTGGGCCCAACCCAGCGGAATTACTGCGCGCCAGCACGGCTCACCGCCCCAGGCGCTTGCGCAAAAGCTCCGCCGTCAGCGCCGGGTTCGCGCGGCCGGAGGTCTCCTTCATGACCTGGCCGACGAAGAACCCGAACACGGTGTCCTTGCCGCCCAGGTAGCTCTCGACCTGCTTGGGGTTTCCCGCGACCACGCGATCCACGATCGCCGACAGCTCCTTCTCGTCGGAGATCTGGCGCACGCCGCGGCGATCGACGATCGCGATCGGTGCCTCGCCGGTGCGGTAGCTCTCCTCGAAGATCTCCTTGGCGATCTTGCCGCTGATCGTGCCGTCCTCGATCAGGGCGACGAGCGCCGACAGGAGCGGCGGAGGGAGCGGCGACTCGGCGATGTCCTTGCCGTCGGCGTTCAGCTTGCCGAGCAGCTCCGTCAGGATCCAGCTCGCGAGCATCTTGCCGCTCTGCTGGCGGGGGTGCGCGGCGAGCGCCGCGTCGAAGTAGTCCGCCAGCGCGCGCTCGGAGATCAGCGTGCGCGCCTCGTCGGCCGGGATCGCGTGCTCGCGCTGGTAGCGCTCGAAGCGCGCGGCCGGCAGCTCCGGCATGCCCCGCAGGATCCCGGTCATGAGCGGCCCGTCGACGACGACCGGCGGCAGGTCCGGATCGGGGAAGTAGCGGTAGTCGTCCGCCTCCTCCTTCGTGCGCATCGACGCCGACTGCCCGCGCGCCGCGTCCCAGAGGCGCGTCTCGCGCACGACGCGGCCGCCGCTCTCGACGATGCGGATCTGGCGCGCGATCTCGTGCTCGACGGCGTGCTGCACGAAGCGGAACGAGTTGATGTTCTTGAGCTCGGTGCGCGTCCCGAGCCGGTCCTCGCCGCGCATCCGCACCGAGACGTTCGCGTCGCAGCGCAGCTGGCCCTTCTCCATGTCGGCCTCGGAGATCTCGAGCCAGCGCACGAGGCGGTGCAGCGCGCGCATGAACTCGGCGGCCTCCTCGGCGGAGGTCAGCTCCGGCGCCGAGACGACCTCCGCGAGCGGCACGCCGGCGCGGTTCAGGTCGACGTGCGAGACGGCGCCGACGTGCGTGCTCTTGCCGGCGTCCTCCTCGAGGTGGATGCGCTGGAGGCGCACCCGCTTCACCGCGCCGCCGACGATCAGATCGAGGTGGCCGTTCTCGCACAGGGGCTCGTCGTACTGCGAGATCTGGTAGCCCTTCGGGAGGTCCGGATAGAAGTAGTGCTTGCGCGCGAACCGCGACCGCGCGCGGATCTGCGACCCGGTCGCGATGCCGAGGCGCAGCGCGAGCTCGAGCGCGGCGCGGTTGAACACCGGCAGCGCGCCGGGCAGGCCGAGGACGATCGGATCGGTGAGCGAGTTCGGCGGCGCGCCGAACGCCACCGCCGACGGCGAGAAGATCTTGCTCTGCGTCGCGAGCTGGACGTGGACCTCGAGCCCGATCACGGGCTCCCAGTCCTCGAGCATCTGCTCGAGCGTCCGCTCGCTCACGGGCTGGCCCCCCCGGGCCCGCGGGCCCCGCCCGGGCGCCGATCGCCGAGGCCGACCGCGGCCTCGATCGCCGCGCCGGCACGGAGCAGCGTCGCCTCGTCGAGCGGCTTGCCGAGGAGCTGCGCGCCGACCGGCAGGCCCTCGGCGGTCAGGCCGCACGGCACGCTCAGGCCGGGCAGCCCGGCGAGGTTGCACGACAGCGTGAACACGTCGGCGGCGTACATCTCGAGCGGCGTCGACTTCGCGCCGAACGGGAACGCGGCCGTCGGCGTGGTCGGCGTGAGCAGGACGTCGACCTGCGCGAACGCCGCGTCGAAGTCGCGCTTGATGAGCGTCCGCACCTGCTGCGCCTTCTTGTAGTAGGCGTCGTAGTAGCCCGAGCGCAGCGCGTACGTGCCGAGCATGATCCGGCGCTTGACCTCGGGGCCGAAGCCCGCGCCGCGCGTGCGGCGGTAGACGTCGAGCAGATCCTGCGCGTCGGCGCGCACGCCGTAGCGGATGCCGTCGTAGCGCGACAGGTTCGACGACGCCTCGGCGGGCGCGATCAGGTAGTACGCCGGCAGCGCGAGCTCGGTGTGCGGCAGCGAGACCGGCGTCATGGCCGCGCCCCGATCGCGGAGCGCGGCGATCGTCCGATCGAGCGCCTCGCGCACGCCGGGCTCGAGCTCGACCTCGAAGTACTCGCGCGGCAGGCCGATCTTGAGCCCGGCGACGCCGGCCGCGAGCGCTGCGGCGTACGCGGGGACCGGCGCATTGATCGACGTCCCGTCGCGCGGATCGTGCCCGGCGATCACCTGCAGGATCGCCGCCGCGTCGGCGACGGTGCGCGCGAGCGGGCCGACCTGGTCGAGCGAAGACGCGAACGCGATCACGCCGTGGCGCGAGACGCGGCCGTACGTCGGCTTGACGCCGACGACGCCGCAGAACGCGGCGGGCTGGCGGATCGAGCCGCCGGTGTCGGTGCCGAGGCTGCCGATGCACATGCCGGCGGCGACCGCCGCGGCGCTGCCGCCCGAGCTGCCGCCGGGCACGCGCGCGGGGTCCCACGGGTTGCGCGTCAGCTTGAACGCGGAGCGCTCGGTCGACGAGCCCATCCCGAACTCGTCGCAGTTGACCTTGCCGAGGATGATCGCGCCGGCCGCGCGCAGCCGCTCGACGACCGTGGCGTCGTACGGCGGGATCCAGCCGGCGAGGATCTTCGACCCGGCCGTCGTCGGCAGGCCGGCGGTGACGAGGTTGTCCTTGAGCGTCACGAGGACGCCGGCGAGCGGGGGCAGCGGCACGCCGGCCGCGCGCTGGCGATCGACCGCGGCCGCGGCGGCGCGCGCGCCGGTCGGATCGAAGGCGAGGAACGCGCCGAGCTCGCCGTCTCCGCTCGCGATCCGCTCGATCGCTGGCTCGACGAGCGCGGCCGCGGTGACCTCGCCGTCGGCGATCCGCCGCACCGTATCGGCGACGGACCCGAGCGCGGCCGCGGTGGTCACGACGGCCCCGATGGCCCTGTGATGACCGCGGGCACGACGAACAGGTCGCCGTCTCGCCGCGGCGCGGCGCGCAGCGCCTCGGCGGCCGGCAGGGACGGCTCCGGCACGTCGACCCGGAGCGGCGCGTCCATCGGCACGGCGTGCGTCATCGGCGGAACGTCGCTCGTGTCGACGACGGCGATCGTGCGGAAGTGCGCGAGGATCGCCCCGAGCTCCTCCTGCATCGCGTCGAGCTCCGGCGGCTCGAGGTGGAGCCGCGCGAGCAGCGCGATGTCCTCCACCTCCTTGCGCGTCAACGTGGCCATCTCGTGCCCATCTCGTGCTCCGCGCTCAGTCGGGCAGCGGCGGCAGCGGCTGGGGCTGGAGCTCGGGCTTGCCGCCCATCCGGCCGGCGAGCTCGGCGCCCATGCGCAGGTAGTCGTCGGCGACGCGGCCGGCGGCCGTGACGTCGCTGCGCTCGAAGGCGGTGATCAGATCGCGGTGGTGCTTGCGCACGATCTCGCCGGGCGCGGCGAGGTTGGCGAGCAGCGGCATGAAGCCGCGGACGCTGTCGCGCACCGTGTTGATGAGCAGGAGCATGACCTGGTTGCCCGACAGCTGCGCGATCGCGACGTAGAAGTCGAAGTCGATCTCGAACAGCTCGAGCGCCCCGGTCACCTTGTCGGCGCGCTCGGCGAGCTCGCGGAGCTTGCCGAGGCCGTCGGTCCCGCTCTTGGGCGTGCGCGCCGCGGCGAGCCGCGCGATCTCGCGGCCGAAGATCCGGCGGAACTCGAGCAGATCTCGGATCAGCTCGGGCTTGCCACCGGCGAGCGGCAGGAGGTGCTGCACGAGCTCGATCCCGCCGGTCTCCATGAAGTTCTGGACGCGCGTGCCATCACCCTGCCGGATCCGTACGAGCCCGAGGTGCTCGAGCTTCTTCAGCGCCTCGCGCAGCGACGCACGGTTGACGCGGAGCCGCTTCGAGAGCTCGCGCTCGGGTGGGAGCTTGGAGCCAGGAGGGTACTGACCACCGAGGATCAACGAGCGCAGCTGCTCGGCGATCTCCTCGGCAACGCGTTGCTTCTCGACAGGCTTGAGCATCCCGCGGCTGGGACGTTACCCCAGCCACGGCCCGACATAGAAGGTCTGTGGCCGCATTCACCGTCCCACGGCACGCCACGTGCGCTTCCCTCGGGATCGCGCGGCGTGGTACCGACTCCTCATGTCGACCCCGCCGAGCCCGCCGGGCGGCGCCGTCCGCATCCTCGTCCTCGACGAGGATCAGCCCCACGAAGTGTTCGACGTCCTCGCCCTCGCGGATGGGATCGCCCGCGTCCGCTCGCCGTTCCTCTTCGAGGTTGGGGAGGAGCTGGAGGTCCGGATCGAGGACGGCGGCCAGAGCTCCGAAATGATCGCGCGGGTCCGGGCCCACGTCGGTCCGGAGGAGGAGCGGATCACCGAGCTCGAGATCCGGGACCGGCCGGACCGGAGCGCCGAGCCCGGATAATTCACCACACCGTCGGCTGCGGCCGGCGCTTCCGGGCGTGCGCCCCGATCTGCCGCGCGCCGCTTGGCCTCGCCGGACGTTGTGGTGAATCATCCGTGCTGCGTGCTGATCGCCGAGCTCGATGACGTCACCTATGATCTCGAAGCCGACGGCGAGCTCGTCCGCCGTACCCTCCAGCGCCGGGTGTGGGAGCGGCGCGGCTGGGCGACGGTGGTCCTCGCGTACGAGGAGCGCGACCCCGCCGGGGCGTGGAAGCCGGCGAAGCTGGCGCTGATCCGCCTGCAGAAGGTGCGCGGCGCCTGGAAGAAGCACGCGGCGATCACGCTGGCCGGGGCCGAGGCGGTCGCGCTCGGCGAGGCGATCGCGTCCTGGCGCGGCGAGCTCGCGCCGGGGGACGAGGGCGGGGACGAGGACGGGGACAAGGGCCGCGGCGACGGCGGGGACGAGGGCCGCGGCGACGACGGCGGCGGCGCTTAGCGCCGCCGGGGCGGCTGCGCGAGCCGCTGCTCGATCAGCCGCGCCTCGCTCGCGGCCTCGTGGTGGCCTGGCGACCGGCGCAGCACCTCCTGGAAGTGCCGCAGCGCGTCCGCGTCTTTGCCGAGGATGCGCTCGACGCGGCCGAGCAAGAACCGCGGGTTGATCGCGTTCGGCGACGCGGCGATCGCCTGCTCGAGCGCGGCACGCGTCTCGGACCCGACGCGCGGCTTGTCGGGCGCGGCGCAGAACTGCGCCCACGCGAGCGACGCGCGGTAGTCCGCCTCGCCGGGGTGCAGCTCGACGGCGCGCCCGAGCTCGGAGATCGCGAGCGGCAGCTGGCCCGCGCGCAGCGCCGCCTCGCCGCGCTGGAACGCCTCCTCGCTGTCGATGATCCGCCGCGCCATCGCCTCGGCCTGCGCCTGCTCGGCCGCCAGCACGGCCTCGCCCCCGCGGCGCAGCACGGCCGTGTACGCGTCGCGCCGCGCCCGATCGGACAGGATCGCGAACGCGGTGTTGACCTGCGCGAACAGCCGCTGCGCGTCGCGCCCGCCGTCGTCGATGCCAAGCGCCGCGAGCCGATCGGGGTGGAGCTGCCGCGCGAGCGCGAAGTAGGCATCGCGCACGGCGTCGAACGAGGCGTCCACGGCGACCCCGAGGAGCTGGTAATGATCGACGCCCTGATCGAGCATGAGGAGGCGCTCGGCGATCAGCGCTCGCACCTCGCCGGCCCGCGCCGGATCGGCGCGCCGCATCGCGATGCGGACCGGGATCCGGTGCTCGCCGGACGCTGGCGTCGCCAGCGCGGGCGGCGACCGCCGGCTCATCGGCGCGGGCGGCGGGGTCGGGAACCGCGTGACGCCGCCGCTGGCCGCAGGCGCAGGCGTAGGCGCAGGCGCAGGCGCAGCAGCTCCGGGCGCCGACGCAGCAGCTCCGGGCGCCGCAGCAGCAGCTCCGGGCGCCGGCGCAGCAGCTCCGGGCGCCGACGCAGCAGCTCCGGGCGCCGACGCAGCAGCTCCGGGCGCAGGCGCAGCAGCTCCGGGCGCAGGCGCAGCAGCTCCGGGCGCCGACGACGCCGACGTCTGGGGCCGCGAGAGCGGGATCGTCCCGGCCGCGCGCACCGCCGTCGCCGGCTCGGGCGAGCGCACCGCCCGCATCACCCGCGCCGCGACCGCCGGATCGATCCCGCGGCCGGGCCCGCCGATCTCGCACGCGTTGCACGACACCAGCGCGTAGACCATCGCCCGTGCGGTGCGCGGCTCGACGCTGCCGGTCTCGAGCTCGTCGAGCGTCGCGCCGAGGTGCAGCCGCTCGAGCACCAGCCGATCCGCCTCGGTGAAGCCGAACTGCGGCAGGTCCTCGATCGCGCTCGGCAGGAGCCGGAACCACAGCCCGAACTGCGCGAGGTCGCTGGCGAGGCGCGCCTCGGACAGGTTCTGGCGCGCGCCCAGATAGATGACCGACCGGACGTCGATCTCGCTGCCGGACAGGACCGCCAGCGAGATCTGATCGTCGAGCACGAACTCGCCGCGGTCGATCGAGAACGTGCGCGCCGCCTTCTGCGCGATCGTGCGCCGGCGGAGCCGCATCGACTGCTCGGGCGTCAGGCGCAGGAGCTCCGTGAGCAGCTCGATCTCGTCGCGACCGGTGGCTGAGCTTGGCCGGCGCACCATCTCGGCGACCTGCGTCGACGTGATCAGCCCGCCGGTGAGCGCGACGCGCACCGCCGCGTCCGAGGCGAGCGGTGACATCGCGGCGACCACCGCCCCGTCGGAGAACGCGATCTGGTAGCGCTTGCCGTCCGCCGCCAGCGCGAGCGTGCCGGTGAAGTAGCGGAGCCCGAGCGTCCCGAGGGTGCGCCCCCATGGCCGATCGGCGACCGACCCGCGCGCGAGCTCGGCCACGTCAGCGCCCCCGCCTCCACAGCTTGCGAGCAAAGAACGCGACGGCCGCGACCACGACGAGCGCGACGACGATGGCGACCACCGTCTTGTTGCCTTCGGCGTAGCCCCACATCGGCTACGAGAGAATGGAAGGCTCGCTCTGCCGAGTCAACCGTGGCACCCGCGCACCGCCCGCCGCACCGCCTGCCGCACCACCTGCCGCACCGCCCGGGCCGGGGCGAACGGCGCAAGCCGCGCCCACAGCACCGAAATCGCGGTGGCGTGGGGTACAATGCCGGGCGTGAGCACGTCGTTCCCGCTCGACGGGATGCGAGTCCGATTCGCCGGCGCGACCAACATCGGCCGCAAGCGCGACCACAACGAGGACTCGATCGCCATACCGGAGCACGAGCGCCTCTCCATCGTCGCGGACGGGATGGGCGGCCACGCCTCGGGCGAGGTCGCGAGCCGGCTCGCCGTCGAGATCATCAACGAGCACTTCCACGAGACCGCCAAGCAGCAGACGCTGACGTGGCCGTACAAGGTCGACCGCGACCTGCGCACGCACGTCAACCGGATGACGACCGGCATCATGATGGCGAACCTCGAGATCTGGGAGCGGTCCCAGCGCGAGCCGCGGTACAAGGGCATGGGCACGACGTGCGTCGCGTCGTACTTCCTCGACGACGCGCTGATCATCGGCCACGTCGGCGACAGCCGCTGCTACCGCGCGCGCGGGACCGAGATGGTCCAGCTCACCGAGGACCACTCGCTGATCAACGACTACATCCGCATGAAGCGGGTCACGCCCGAGGAGGCCGAGAACTGGCCGCACAAGAACGTGATCGTGCGCGCGCTCGGCATGAAGGAGAGTGTGCAGGTCGACATCCTGACGGAGAAGCCGCATGTGGGCGACATCATCTTGATGTGCTCGGACGGCCTGACCGGCATGCTCAAGAACGACCAGATCCAGCACATCCTGATGAGCGAGCGCGACCTCGATCGCGCCGTCGAGCGCCTGATCGACGCGGCGAACGAGGAGGGCGGCGTCGACAACATCTCGGTGGTGCTCGCGCGGGTCGAGCCGCCGTGAGCGCGCCCGCCGGGGCGCCGCGTAGGGCCCGGGGCGCCGCGCGCCGGTGCTGGCTCTGGCTCGCGCTTTTCGGTGCTGCCCTCGGTGGTGCGTGCAAGAAGCAGGACGAGCCGGCGCCCGCGGCGACGCGCTCGCTCGTCGGCGAGGCCGAGCTCCGGCGCGGCCACGACGCGTGCACCGCCTACGTCACGCAGGTCTGCGCGTGCGCGCAGGCGGTGCCGGCGGCGCAGGAGCCGTGCAAGCTGGCGAAGGCGCTCCCCGAGGCGCTCGAGGTCGCGCTGGCCGTGTCGGCGCATCCGGACACCGAGCGCAGAGACGCCGTGCAGTCGGCGGCGGCGCTCCGCAAGACGATCGCGCGCTGCATCGAGCAGACCGCGCGGCTCCCGGCGCTCGGCTGCGCCGCGCCGCAGCCCGGGCGCTAGCGGCGCCGCGGCCGGGGCTACGTGACGATCGGGCCGGCCGGCGGGGCGTCGACGCGCGCGCCCGCCCAGACGACGGCGCCGGAGATCGACGCGTTCACGACGGCGCCATCACCGACGACGGTGTACGGGCCGATCGCGACGCCCGGGCCGATCACCGCGCCGGCGCCGATCCGCACCGGCTCCTCGATCGACGCGCTCGGGTGGATGCGCGCCATCGGATCGATCCCGGTGAGCCGGCCCGGCGGGTGGCGGAGCTGTGCGCCGCCGAGCAGCGCGCGGTTCGACTCGACGTAGCGCTCCGGCGTCGAGTGCTCGGCGAAGTAGCCGCCCGCGTGCCCGCCCGCGTGATCGAACGCGCGGACCACGCCGCCCGCGCGCAGCCACGGCAGGTAGCCCTGGCGGATCATGCACGCCTCGCCGTCGGGCAGCCGCGCCACCACCGAGGGGCGCGTGACGTGGACGCCGCAGAACATGTGCTCGCCGGTGCCGAGGATGTCGCGCACGCGGCCGTCCTGGACGTCGACGGCGCCCCAGTCGAGCGCGTCGGGGACGCGCCGCACGACCATCATGCCGAGGAGCTCGCCGCCCGCCGCGGCCTCGCCGGCCGCAGCGCGGCGGTAGGCGTCCACGAGCGCCGTCAGATCGACGTCGAAGATGAGCTTGCCGTTGCAGGACAGGAACGGCTCGTCGCGTCCGTCGGGATCGAGCAGCGCGAGCGCGTGCTTGAGGCCGCCGCCGGTGCCGAGGATCACGGGCTCGTGGATGTACTGGATGCGCGCGCCGTACTGCCGGCCGTCGCCCAGCTCGCGCTGGATGACCTCGCCGAGGTGATGCGTGTTGATGACGAGCTCGGTGACGCCGTGCGCGACGAGGTTCGCGACGCCGTAGGCGAGGATCGGGATGCCGCACACCGGCAGCATCGGCTTGGGCCGCTCGGCGCCGAGCGGGCCGAGCCGGGTCGACAGCCCGGCGCAGAGGAGCATCGCGCGCATCGGCCACACCCTGGCACACGCGGCGGGCGATTGCGAGCCTTGGGTCCCGCGCCGGCCGGGCCGCGCGCGTCTGCTACCGTCGAGCCGTGCGGTACGACGCGCGGACCGGCGACCAGGGCGACCAAGGCGAACAAGGCGAACAGGGCGTACGGATCAGCGCGCTCAAGCGCGCGCACCTCCCCGCCGCCGCCGCGATGCTCGCGGCCGCGTGCCCATGCGATCGCGCCGCGGACGTCGCCGACGAGAAGCTGTTCGGCGACGGGCCCGCGGGGCCGCCGCGCGCGCTCGCGGCGTGGGACGGCGGCGCGCTCGCGGGCGTGGCCGCCGTCGCGGCCGACCGGCTCCGCCTGCTCGCCGTCGCGCCCGGCGCGCGCGGGCGCGGGATCGGCGGCGCGCTGCTCGAGGCCTGCGTCGCGGCCGCCCGCGCCGCAGGCGCGCGCCGGCTGCGCACGCTCGACGAGCCCGGCAACTACCTCGCGCCCGGCATCGACGAGCGCAACGCCGCGGCCATCGCGTGGCTCGAGCGGCGCGGCTGGCAGCGGCGCGGCGGCGAGGCGCGCGTCAACGTGCTGATCGACGTCCGCGACAACCCGCGCGTGTCGGCGGCCCGCGCCGCCGATGCCGCCGCCCGCGCCGCCGATGCCGGCTACGCGATCCGGCGCGCGCGCCCCGATGAGCGCGCGCTCGTCGGCGCCGTCGCCGCGGAGTTCGGCGGCGCCTGGCCGTTCGAGCTTTTGCGCGCGCTCGGCCACGAGCCGGCGGGCGTCCACGTCGCCATGCGCGATGGCGCCTACTGCGCGTTCGCGGCGCACGACGGCAACAACCGCGGCCTCGGCTGGTTCGGCCCGACCGGCACGTGGCCCGCGCACCGCGGCCGCGGCCTCGGCGAGGCGCTGCTCCTCGCGTGCCTCGTCGACGTGGCCGCCGCGCACTCGCAGTGCGAGGTGGCGTGGATCGGCCCGCGCCCGTTCTACGAGAAGGTCGCCGGCATCGCCGCAGAGCGGCGCTTCGTCGTGCTCGCGCGCGAGCTATAGCGCGGCCGCTACACGACCCGCGGCCTTACGCGACCGGCGGCGGCCCCAGGGTCAGCGCGATCCAGCTCGCCAGGTTCGGCGCGAGGCGGCCAAATTCGTAGAGGCGCGGGTACACCACGCGCGGTGCGCCCTGCGCGATCGCCGCGAGGATCCGGCGCGCCAGCTCGGTCGCGTCGCCGACCGGCGCCAGCCCGCCGAACCAGCCGCCCCCGCCGTAGTCGGCGCGCGCGCCCGCCTCGAGCGCCGAGCGCACCGGGCCCGGGTACACCGTCACGACGCGCACGCCGTGCGGGGCCAGCTCGGCGCGCGCGATCTCCGACGCCATGCCGAGGCCGGCCTTCGACGCGCCGTAGTACGCGCAGCCCTTGAGCGGCGTCTTGCCCGCCATGCTCGCGACGTTGACGATCACGCCGCGGCCGCGCTCGACCATGCCCGGCACGAGGAGCGCCTGCAGCCGCAGCGGCGCGAGCAGATCGACCGCGAGCAGATCGCGCGCGTCGTCCCACGCCCACGTCGCCACGCGCCGCACGCGCATCACGCCCGCGCAGTTGACGAGGCCGTCGATCGGATCCGGCCGATCCGGCGGATCGAGCGCGCGGACCAGCGCCGGCAGCGCGTCGACATCGCGCAGATCCGCGCCGTGCGTGGTGGCCGCGCCCAATTCGCGCGCGAGGTCCGCCATCGCCGCGGCGTCGCGATCGAGGAGGGCGAGCCGCGCCTCGGGCCACGCCGCCCGCATCGCGCGCGCGATCGCCGCGCCGATCGCGCCGGCCGCGCCCGTCAGCAGCACGCGGCGCGGCGGGATCACGACAGCCGTCCGTCGAGCGCGAACCAGAGGACCATGACCTTGTCGCCCGCGCCGCCGCGCCCGGTCTTCCACATCGCCGGCCCGAGGAAGACGCCCGGCGAGACCTCGCGGATCTCGTCGTGGATGCGCCGGATGAACCCCGGGTTCACGTCCAGGTCGTAGTCGAGGATCAACGTCGGGGCGCCGTCGAGCGCGGACGGGCCGAAGCTCGTCGCGAACGGGAACAGGCTCTGCCGGCCGAGCACGCCCGGGACGTTGACGCGGTTGTGCCCCGTGCCCTGCGCATCGCTCGCGGCCTGGAACGTCTTGCCCTCCCACACGAACGAGGGCGCCGCCGCCCACCGGCGCAGCGGCCGGGCCAGCGCGGACGGCACGCCGCGGACCGTGAGCATCCGTCCGACGAGCGGACCGTCGACGGCGCGCATCGACGCGGACACCGCTGCGGCGCGGTAGAGCGCGTCCAGCTCCTCGTGCGTGCGCTCGGCGAGCGTGTCGAGCGAGTGGAGGGACGCGCGGGCCTGATGGGCGGTGGTGGCGGCGGTGCCGGGGGCGGTGCCGGTTCGAACGTTCATTCGATAAATGAGTACCGCCGGCTGACGCGGACTGTCAATCGCGCATCTCTGACGGGATTTCCCGGGGTTGCGCCAAGGGCGCAAACCGACTAGGGTTCGCGCTTTTCGCCTCGCGCGCCGTCCTCGGGCGCGCCCGCATCGCCCGGATCGCCCCGCATCATTATATGTCGTTCGCCGCTGCTCACTCCGCCCTCTCTGCCGCGCTCGCCCGCCGCGGCTACACCTCGCCGACGCCCGTACAGGCCGCCGTGCTCGCTCCCGAGGCTGCCGGGCGCGACCTGCTCGTCTCGGCGCAGACCGGCTCCGGCAAGACGGTGGCGTTCGGCCTCGCCCTCGCCGCGCCGCTGCTCGGCGACGCCGCGCGGCTCGATCGGCCCGGCGCGCCGCTCGCGCTCGTGATCGCGCCGACGCGCGAGCTCGCGCAGCAGGTGCACCGCGAGCTGGCCTGGCTCTTCGCCGACACCGGCGCGCGGATCACGGCGTGCGTCGGCGGCTTCGATCCGCGGCGCGAGCAGCACGCGCTCGCGCAGGGCGTGCACATCGTCGTCGGGACGCCCGGCCGGCTGTGCGATCACCTGGGGCGCGGCGCGCTGGTGCTCTCCCGGATCCGCGCCGTCGTCCTCGACGAGGCCGACGAGATGCTCGACATGGGCTTCCGCGAGGACCTCGAGCGGCTGCTCGACGAGACGCCCGCAGAGCGCCGCACGCTCCTGTTCTCGGCGACGATCCCCGGCGACATCGCGGCGCTCGCGAAGCGCTACCAGCGGCAGGCGCTGCGCATCGCCACGCAGGGCGAGGCCGATCGCCACCGCGACATCGAGTACCGCGCGATCCCGATCGTGCCGCGCGAGCGCGACCTCGCCGTCGTCAACGTGCTCCGCTACCACGACGCGCCCGGCGCGCTCGTCTTCTGCGGCACGCGCGACGGCGTCACGCACCTCGCCGCGAACCTGGGCGAGCGCGGCTTCGCCGTCGCGGCGCTGTCCGGCGAGCTCAGCCAGCGCGAGCGCAACGTCGCGCTCGCCGCGCTGCGCGACGGCCGGGCCCGCGTCTGCGTCGCGACGGACGTCGCCGCGCGCGGCCTCGATCTGCCGGACCTCGGGCTCGTGATCCACGCCGATCTGCCGCAGAACGCGCAGGTGCTGGTGCACCGGAGCGGCCGCACCGGGCGCGCCGGCCGGCGCGGCGTCGCGATCCTGCTCGTGCCCGATCCAGCGCGCCGCTCCGCCGAGCGCATGCTGCGGAGCGCGAACATCGACGCGGCGTGGACGCGCGGCCCGTCGGCCGACGAGATCCTCGCGCGCGACCGCGAGCGGATCGCCAGCGAGCTCGGCGCGCTGACGGAGGAGCTCACCGAGGACGACCGCGCCGCGGCGCGCGCGCTGCTCGCGGCGACGCCCGCCGAGGATCTGGTCGCCACGCTCGTGCGGATCCGCCGCGAGGCCCGCCCCGCGCCCGAGGAGCTGACGCTGCCGCTGTCCATGCGCCCGCGCCCCGCGCCCGAGGCGCGGCCGCAGCCGCGCAAGCCCGCGGCGCGGCCGCCTGCGCGCGACGACGAGAGCCCGCGACACGAGCCCGCGCCCCGCAAGCGCAAGCCCGCGGCGCGCACGCCCACAGCGCAGCCGCCTGCGACGCAGCCGCCCGCGCGCGACGACGAGAGCCCACGCCGCGAGCACCGCGAGCGCCGCCCCGGCGCCCCCGGCGCCCCCGGCTCCGGCGCCGCCTGGTTCACGATCAACGTCGGCCGCTCGAAGAACGCCGACCCGAAGTGGCTGATCCCGCTGCTCTGCCGGCGCGGCAACATCACCAAGCGCGAGATCGGCAAGATCCAGATCCTCACGCGCGAGACGCGCGTCGAGATCGCGTCCGCTGCGGCGCCCGGCTTCGCCGAGGCTGTCCGCCGTCCGGACACGAACGACAAGCACATCCACATCGAGCCGCTCGACGCGACGCTGTGATCACGCCGCGCGGCTGCAGCGCCGCTGGCAGCGGCATCCGTGTCGTGCGCTTGCGGGAATTGACGCTGTGATCACGCCGCGCGGCTGCGACCCGCGCGGCGACCGCCTGCTCGATCGCGACGAGGCGGGAATTGACGCTGTGATCACGCCGCGCGGCTGGAGCGTCGCCGGCGGCGGCGAGCGCCGTGACGGCCGTGAGAATCGGGCGGAGGGACAGGGCGTGGGCTCGATGGGGTCGCTGCGGCTGCGGCTGCGGCTGCGGCTGCGTCATGGAGTCATCTCTTCGCGGCTGGTGCTTCGTCGAGCCCGTGGTAAGCGCTCCGGCGTGATGCCCATTGGCTCTGCGCGCCCGAAGTCCTGGCCCCGCGCGCCAAGCGCGCCGCGGCGCGCAATCGCAGCGACCATGCCGCGCCGCGGCGGTGGTCGGTGTCACGCGGGCAAGCCGCGCGCCCACGCCAGATCAGGCGAGATCGGTCCGGTCCGCGTGAATGCCGTCACCCGCTACCCCGGCGCGGCCCCAGCTCGAATCACCATCCCAACCATTGACGAGAGCGAAGCCTGCAGTGATCTCCATAGATTGGACTCTGTAGGCGTAGGTATGTATGATGCACCCTCGGTGAATGTCCTATCCGTGCGATGAAGACACGCATCGGATTTTGATGGTACGAGAGGATCCCAATGTTGAAGGCACAGCTGGCTAGAGCGCTGCAGCTACCGCTGGATACGCGAGCCGAGCAGGGGTTGGCCCTCCTGCTCGAGCTGGAGCCGGGCGAGGCAGGCCCGGGTACTCGTGCCGAGGAGCGTGACTGCGACTGCGATCGCGTGATCGCGACGCTGCGCGCGCGGCTCTGCGCGCGCTGAGGGCGATGCGCTGCCGCGCGGCCGCTGCCGCGCGGCGCGGAGCAGCCGCCGGCCGGAGCGCTGGCGCAGCACGCGGAGGCGGCGGCGAGACGACAGACACGAGGCGGGCGGGCGAGGCGGCGAAGCGGCGCCGCCAAGCGCGCGATGGCTGCCGCCGGGCGCACGCCGCTGCCGTCGGGCGCGCGCGGCGACGCTGCCGCGCTCACGCCGTGCGGAGGAGCAGCAGGTACTCGACGTTGCCCGCGGGCCCCGTGATCGGCGACTCGACGTCGTCGCCGGGGGCGAAGCCGTGCTCGCCGGCCCACGCGCGCACGCGCTCGACCGCGCCGCGCCGGACGTCCGGGTCTCGGACAACGCCGCCCTTGCCGACCTCTCGGCGGCCGACCTCGAACTGCGGCTTCACGAGCGCGACGATCGGCTTGCCGGGCGGCGGGCGCAGGAGCTCGCGGACGCGCGGCAGGACCAGGGTCAGCGAGATGAACGACACGTCGATCACCGCGAGGTCGCACGGCTCGGGCACGCGGCCGAGGTCCATCGAGCGCGCGTTCTCGCGCTCGAGCACGACGACGCGCGGATCCTGGCGCAGCGACCACGCGAGCTGCCCGTAGCCGACGTCGATCGCGTAGACGCGCGCCGCGCCGCGCCGCAGGAGGAGATCGGTGAAGCCGCCGGTGGACGCGCCGATGTCGAGCGCGACCGCGCCGGCCGGATCGATCCCGAACGTGTCCAGCCCCTTCTCCAGCTTGAGCGCACCGCGCGAGACGTACGGGTGATCCTCGGCGCGGAGCACGATCTCGGCGCCCGGATCGACGAGCGTGCCGGGCTTGGTCTCCGGCCGCCCCGCGACCAGGACGGCGCCGCTCATGACGAGCGCGCGGGCCCGCTCCCGGCTGGCCGCGAGATTGCGGTCGACGAGCAGCTTGTCGAGTCGTTCCCGGGGCATGGCGGCCGCTCCAGGTGTACCTGACGCCCCCCGCTCCGGGGTTACCCTTGCCAAAATAGAACGACCGTTCTATCTTGAGCCCGTGGCCAAGGGCGAAGCGACGCGGCAGGCGATCCTCGCGCGGGCGTTCGAGCTCGCGAACGTGGTCGGCGTGTCCGGGCTGACGATCGGCCGGCTCGCAGAGGCGACCGGCCTGTCGAAGAGCGGGCTGTTCGCGCACTTTGGCTCGAAGGAGGCGCTCGAGGTGGCGGTGGTCGAGGAGGCGGCGCAGCAGTTCGTGCAGGAGGTGATGGTGCCGGCGCTCCGCGAGCCGCGCGGCGAGCCGCGCGTCCGGGCCCTGTTCGAGCACTGGCTCGCCTGGGGCCAGCGGCCCGGCGGCTGCTTCTTCGTCGGCGCGACCGCCGAGCTCGACGATCGCCCCGGCCCACCCCGCGACGCGCTGGTGCAGGCATGCAAGGACTGGGTCGACGCGATCGCGACCGCCGTGCGGATCGCGGTCAGCGAGGGCCACCTGCGCGCCGACACCGATCCGGACCAGCTCGCGTTCGAGATCTACGGCGTCATGCTGAGCAGCCACACGTTCTCGCGCTTCCTCCACGAGCCCGCCGCGCTTGAGCGGACGTGCCGCGCGTTCGAGCGGCTGCTCGCCTCGTACCGCGCCGCGGACCCGCGCGCCCGCACCCCTACGCCCCCCACTTCATAGGAGGCTCCCGTGCTGTCTGCCCCCTCGTCCTCTCCCAGGTTGCTATCTAAAAATAGAACGACCGTTCGTTCGCGAAGCAAGCTGCGCCTGGCGCGCGTCGCGCTCCAGACGGCGTACCTCGTCTCCGAGGACTTCGGGGCCGGGCTCGCCGAACGGCTGTTCACATCGCCGCGCCGGTTCCCGCGCCCGCCGCGCGAGCAGGCGGTGCTCGCGGCGGGGCGGCCGTTCCGGCTCGACGCGACGCTGCGCGCGCCCCGCTGGGGCGGCCAGCCGCGCCGCATCGCCGCGTGGCGCTGGGGCCAGGGGCCGGCGGTGCTCCTCGTCCACGGCTGGGAGGGCCGCGGCGCGCAGCTCGGCGCGTTCGTCGAGCCGCTCGTCGCCGCCGGGCTGTCGGTGGTCGCGTTCGACGCGCCGGGCCACGGCGACTCGGCGGGGCACCGCGCGTACCTGCCGGACTTCGCCGACGCGCTCGTCGCGGTCGCGGCCGCGGCGGGCCCGGTGCACGCGACGATCTCGCACTCGTTCGGCGCCGCGGCGGTGCTCCTCGCGCACGGGCGCGGCGGCCTCGACGCCTCGCGCAACGTGATGATCGCGCCGAACGCGCTCATCCACGACAGCGTCCAGCGCTTCGCGCGCGAGCTCTCGCTCGACGAGGCCGACCGCGCCGGCTTCGCGGCGCGCCTCGAAGCAAGGACCGGCATCCCGCTCGCCGCGCTTGCCATCGAGCCGCTCGCCGCCGCGCGCGACGCGGCCCTCCTGATCGTGCACGATCGCGAGGATCGCGAGGTGCCGCTGGCGCACGGCGAGGCGCTGGCCGCCGTGTGGCCGGGCGCGCGCCTCGAGGTCACGAGCGACCTCGGCCACCGCCGGATCTTGCGCGACCCCGGCGTGATCGCCCGCGCCGTGGCGCTGGTCGCCAGCGGCGCTCCCGCGCCCGCCTCGGACCTCGTCCGGGAGGTGGATCGCCAGCTCGCGATTCCCCCGGCTGCTGCGGAGTGATCTGGCCCGCCTTGACAGGGTGCCCCCTCGCTGATACCCATACCGCCTGTTCCTGGGGTCATAGCTCAGCTGGGAGAGCGCTAGAATCGCACTCTAGAGGTCAGGGGTTCGATCCCCCTTGGCTCCACCAGGAAAACACGAAACCGCCCGCAGAGATGCGGGCGGTTTTCGTTTCGGGCGCCGAGTCGCTGGGAACGGTCGGGGAACGGTCAGGGAACGGTCGGGGCCTGCGACTTAGCCCCGCCCTCGAGCACCACGAGCCCGCGGCGGTTGATGCCCGCCGCCGCCGTGCCCACCGCGGCGTACGCCTTCATCGTCGTGCGCTCGTCCTCGTGCCCGAGCGTCGCGGCGATCAGGTGGCCGGCGAGCCCGCGCTCGGCCGTCAGCGTCGCCAGCAGGCCGCGTAGCGCGTGCGCGGTCACGCGGGGAACCCCGGCCAAGTCGCAGAGGCGGTGCACGTTGTGGAGGATCCAGTCGCGCCAGTGTGGCTTGCCGTCCTCCGCCTCGAACAGGTACCGCTCGCGCGCCTTGCCCTCGGCGCACTTCAGGAGCAGCGGGCGCAGCACGGCGGGGACTTCGAGCGTGCGCCGGCCGGCGTCTTGCTGCACGGGATCCACAGCAGGTCAGCCGGCGCGTCGTCCTCGTCGACGTCGTAAACACGCCGAGAGACGACCTCACTCGCTCGTGGGCCAAGCAGCAACGCCACCAGAGCCGCGATCGCGCCCTCGTCGCCGCGGTTCGCGCGGTAGAGCGCGGTCTGGTACCAGGCGCGCGCCTCCTTGACGCGCAGCGAGTTGCCGTCCTTGACGCGCGAGCTGAGCTACGCCGTGCTGGCGGTTATGCCGCCCCTTCCTCGCGTTCTGCAACTTTCGAAGATCCCAAGCCGGCCGAGCCAGGTGATCTGGGTGATCCGGGTGATCCGGGTGATCGATGGCGGCGGCGAGCTTGGCGCTCGCGGTCATGGAGCCCGCCGGTTACAAGCGCCCGGCCCGCTCGCTCTCGATGGCTGCGCGAGGCGGTCCCGGCGGCGCCCTGGCGCGCGCGGACGCGGGCGCCGATCCGTGCGGCACGTGGTCGGCCGCGCGCTCCGGCGCGAGCCGGCGCGCACCTTCGCGGGCGCGCACCTTCGGCGAGCTCCGCGAGCGCGTTGGCCGCCGGGAGCCGTGTCGCCGAGGGCCGCGGGGGCGGCTCGCGGCGCGCGAGCTAGCGCCCCGGCGCGCGGGCCGGTCGGCCATCGCGACGGTGCCGGCGAACGCGTCCAGGTCGGCGTCGCAAACGGGCCCTCGACGCGATGGCGGCGGCGGGAGGCCGAGCTCGGCGCGTTCGGAATGGCGTCCGGCCGTCGGTTGGAGCGGCCGGTGTTCGCTGAAGTTCCGGGTCGTTACGAGAGCAGAACGCGATCACTCCTTGACCATTCGGTGATAACGTCTCCAATCGAGATGGCTTCTCGCCTGTCATATTCCGCGAGTCTTGTCACACAAGGCGATCATCGGTTCTTCACGCTGACGATGCCTAGCGACGTTCTTGGAAGGACTTGCTTTGTATCAACACGGGACTCCGATCCCAAAGGCGGCTTTCAGCGGCTCTTGGACAAGAAGAGAGCACAGGAGATTGCGACATACATCGATGCCGGTCTGGGTACGATTCCCACGAGCATTGTATTGTCAGCGCAGGCGTCCTCCGATCTTATCTATATTCGTCCCAGGAAGACGCTCGAATTCAACGACTCTCCTGAATCGTTTCTGATTCTTGACGGACAACATCGTGTATATGGCTTTTCTCTCGCAAAGGCGGCACTGCGCGTTCCGGTGGTTGTCTATCCGAATCTGTCCCGGCGCGACGAATCTCGTATTTTTATCGACATCAATACTAAACAGCGTCCTGTTCCAAATGAACTCCTTCTCGATATCAAGAAACTCGCCGAATACGAGACGGATGACGAGGCACGGCTTAATGCTCTATTTGACCGCTTCAATGATAACCCCGATAGCCCACTATCGGGACTTCTTAGTCCACACGAACGCAAGACCAATAAGATTTCGCGCGTCACGTTTAATGCGAGCGTGAGGCCGCTCCTCCCATTGTTCGCTTCGAGCGAAGCAGACGAAGTGTACGACTCACTCGCCTCCTACATTTCTGCACACATCGCATGCCTCGGACGGCGCGGAGCGTCTGATTCTATTGTCAAGCCGCCCTTCTTTAAGGCGGCGATGAAACTCTTTGCTGCCGTCGCTCAGCGGGTAAAGGATCGTCACGGAAGCGACTACAGATTAGCGCACTTCGAAGAGGTCCTCTCGCAGGCGTACGACACTATCTCTGCCGCAAAGCTTAAGAAGCCTGGCGCGAATGTAGGCCCGATACTCGATTCGTTCCAACGGGGCTTGCAACGCGGCTTTATCCTCTAGTTCGTATGCTGCCATGGGGGGATGCACTCCGTCGTGTCTGGCTTCCGCGACTACATGAAGTTGTGGGGAACCCGAGGCTGACCGATGGAATCCGTCATTGGATTAACGAGTCGTCATTTCAGGTCTACGTTGCCCCGACGACGAGCGGTTTCATTCTCAACTACAGCGACGAGATGCTCGTGTGCGATGCATTCGCGAGCGAAACAGCTCGCTTCTCACGGGCTGCCGCGGAGACCAGTTCCACGATCACAGATGTGTCACGGTTGCCCTCTTCTCGCGCCTGGCAACTCATCCAATGGTACTACGCGGCTTTCTATGCGGCTCATGCGCTCTTGAGGATGTGTGGCATTGGGTTGACCTATTTGGAGAAGGGGCACGCGTCAACAATTGAAGAAGTGTCACAGCTCTACGGACACCCGGCGGCTCTTGTTACTTCGGGGTTTTATATCGTGACGCAAGCTCCTCTGAATCCGACATATGGCAGAGGGCTCAAGTTTGACAAGATCGTTCATTCTAAGGGATCGCATGACGAATTGTGGACGCTGTTTGTAAACTTTCTTGATGCGCGCGCAGGAGATGTGTTGTCCAATCAGCGCTTGCCGCAGCGTGAAGCACAGCAAATATCCAATGAGATATCTGCACTGGCTAGACTGTTACGCAGAGCGCCACATCTGAATGGAACGTGGCTCTCCAGTATACGGAATGACGTGACCTATCGTCATACGCGCTCAGCGTGGCACCCCTGGAGGCCTGTGAACGGCCTGCCATCGCTGCGTGAGAAGTACCCTGAGGATATGAGTGACGTGAGCGCGCAAATTGCCTTGGCGGTAGGTGGAGCCTCCGATCTGCAGCGGTTTAGGTACGCCTGCTATTCGATCGTTGCTCTCTGTCGCGTTTCATGCCGTGAGATGATCACACGGTGTCCACTCGGACGGCGAAAGTCATTCCAAGCCGGAGCACTCGCGGCCCTTGACCAGCTTGTAGCGCAGCGTTCATAGCGGCGGCGGCGCCGCCGCCGCCGCTGGGCTCGTGGGCCTCGCCGAGGGCCACCGCCGGTGATGTCCAGCCACCCCGACTCATGCACGCGTGTTATCAGGGATGGACATGTCCAAGCAGAGGCGACTATCGGGCCCATCGTGGCCCACGCCGCCAAGGTGGAAGGAGTCGATCCTGGCCACGATGAAAGCACGCGACGCAAGCAAAGCTGACCTCGCCCGCCTCATTGCCGTATCAAGCACAGCGATCTCTGATCTGCTAGGTCCCGAGGTCGAGTCGAGCCGTCTGGTACCGCGCGTGCACCGTGCGCTGAACCTTCCCCCACCGGCGCCGCCTGCGAGCGATGGCAAGATCGAGACTGACGCGCTCCTTCACGAGCTGATCGAGATATGGCCTACCCTCGACAACGAAGATCGGAGGATCCTGATCTCGATCGCGAGGCGCGCGAACTCGCGCACTCACGAGCGCTGAACTGGGCGCGCCGCGGCGAACGCGTCCAGGGCGGCGCCGAGGACCACGGGCCCGGCGGCGGCGAGCGCGTGGCCAGTGGCGAGCGCGGCGGCGAGCGCGTGGTCGGCGGCGCGCACTCTTCGCGGATCAGCCGGCGCATCCGCGCCTCGATCTCGGCACCGAGCGCGCTCATCACCGCGCGCCGGAACTCGTCGAGTGTCGGCTGACAAACGTCGTGAGGTCCTCGCGCCGGAGGAACACGCGCCTCCCAACGCGGACACAGGTGAGCTTGCCGGCGCGGATGAGTGCGTAGGTGGAATCAACTTCCCAGGGCCAGGACGGGTCGAGACGTCGCACGTCGGCGACCGGCACCATCAGGGGCGGCGGGGCATGGGCTACTGGCATGCGACGGGTACGGATCAGACGAGGCGAGACTTGTCAACCCCCACGCCTAGTACCGCGTCTCAGAAGTTTTGACCGATCGGGTACCGGCCCGAAACCCGTCGAGATTCGAGCGCTCGGCAACCGGTCAGAACTTCTGAGACGCGGTACTAGGGCGTTGAAGCGTCACGATACGGCCCGCGTCCGACCCTTCCCCGCGGTTCTCGACGGTGAGCGACACCCTGGGGAAAATCCTCGCTCGCAACGCATCGGGATCATTTGCGGCGGCTAGAATCGCACTCTAGAGGTCAGGGGTTCGATCCCCCTTGGCTCCACCGGGAAGACGACGACGAGGCCACCGCGAGGTGGCCTTCGTCGTTTCGGGCGCCGGCCCGCTGTAGGATCGCGCCGTGCCGGCAGCCCGCAGCGACGACGTGCGCGGCGTCGTGTACACGCCGCCGTCCGTGGCCCGGCCGATGGTGGAGCTGGCGCTGGCGCCGCTGCTCGCGAGCCCCGGCGCAGACGCAGGCGCGGGCGCGGGCGCGTGCAAGACCGCGGCGGAGCTGCTCGAGCTGCGCGTCTGCGATCCGGCGATCGGCGAGGGCGCCTTCCTCGAGGAGGTCGTCGCCGTGCTCGCCGCCGCGCTCGCCGCCGCGCGGCTGCGCGAGGGCGCCCCGCCCGCCGACCCCGCCCCGCTCCTGGCCGCGGCGCGGCGCGACGTGGTGGCGCGCTGCATCGCTGGCGTCGACGTCGACGCGGCCGCCGTCGCCGTCGCGCGGCAGCGGCTCGGCGCGGACGCCCGCGCGCTGCACGTCGGCGACGCGCTCGCGCTCGACTGGGCCGCCGCGTTCCCGGAGGCCGCCGCGCGCGGCGGCTTCGACGCGATCGTCGGCAACCCGCCGTACATCCGGCAGGAGTCGCTCGGCGCGCCCGGCAAGGCCGCGGCGCGCACGTTCCAGAGCTACGACGGCGTCGCGGATCTCTACGTCTACTTCCTCGAGCTCGCGCACCGGATCGCGCGGCGCGGCGGCCGGTACTGCCTGATCACGCCGAGCAAGTGGCTGACGGCCGCGTACGCCCGGCCGCTGCGCGCGTTCCTCGCGGCGCAGGGCAGCGTCGAGGGGATCGTGGACCTCGCGCGCGCGCCGCTGTTCGCCGGCGCGGACGCGTTCCCGTCGATCGTGTGGGGGACGGTCGGCGCGCCGAGCCGGCGGCCGATCCGCGCGGCGCGCGTCGAGGACGCCGCCGTCTCCGTCGCGGACGCCTTGCGCGACGCGGGCACGCCGCACGCGCGCGAGCGGTGGCGCGACGCGCCGTGGCACATCGACGCCCCGGCGGAGCGCGCGCTGATCGAGCGGCTCGAGCGCGCGCACCCGGCGCTCGGCGCGGTGCTCGGCGGCCGGCCGATGCGCGGCGTCGTGACCGGGTGCAACCGGGCGTTCGTGATCGACGCCGCCACGCGCGCGCGGCTGCTCGCCGAGGAGCCCGCCGCCGCGCCGCTGATCCGCCCGTTCGTGAAGGGTCGCGACGTGCGGCGCTGGCTGCCCGACGCGCCCTCGCGCTGGATCCTGCTCGTCGATCGCGGCGCGTCGCTCGCCGCGCTGCCGCGGGTCGCCGCGCACCTCGCGCAGTTCCGCGCCGCGCTCGA
Organism: Kofleriaceae bacterium; assembly: GCA_035558535.1. Taxonomy (GTDB): domain Bacteria; phylum Myxococcota_A; class Polyangia; order Haliangiales; family Haliangiaceae; genus JABFXX01. The sequence goes on along the minus strand of DATMCI010000027.1, from coordinate 10,946 downwards.
GCCGCGCCCGCCCGCGCACCGCGGGCCGTGGCCCGGCAGAAAGCCCGGCGCCTATCGCTGGTACGAGCTGCAGGATCCAGTGGGCCCGCTCGCCGCCGCGCGCGCGCCGCGCCTCTTCTACCAGGACATCCAGACCGGGCCGGCGTGCGCGATCGATCGCGGCGGCGAGCTGGTGCCCGACACGACGGTGTGGATCCTGCCGTCAGCGGATCTGTACCTGCTCGCGGTGCTGAACTCGCCGCTCTATGGCTGGTACGCGCGGCGGCGGTTCCCGCCCGCGCTGAACGGCTCGGTGCGGCCCAAGCTCGAGTACGTGCGCGCGCTGCCGATCGCTGTGCCCGCGCCCGCAGCGCGCACGGCGCTGGAAGCGCTCGTCGCGCAGCGGCTCGCGATCGAGGACGCGCTGCGGGCCCGGCGCGGCGGCGACGACGGCGGCGCCGCGCGCGCCACCGCCACCGACGACGACGACGACGATCGCGCCGCCGCCACGGCGCGCGAGCTCGACGCGGCGATCGAAGCGGCCGTCCTCGCGGTGTACGAGCTGTCGCCCGAGGAGCGCGCGCTGATCGCGGCCGCGCCCTGAGCGACACGCCGCTTCGCGCCGCCCACGCGCCGCCCACGCGCCGCCCTCGCGCCGCTTCGCGCCGCTACGCCGCCTGCAGCCAGATCACGATCCGGTCCGCGCCGCACCGCACGTCGCCGCCGTCGCGGCGCAGGATCGCCGCGGCGAGCGCCAGGAACTCGCTCGCGTACGTCGTCGTCTTGCTCGCGGCCGACACCACCAGCTCGATCCGCCCGTCGACGCGGCGGCACTCCGCGTCGAGCGCGCGGGCGCGGCCCGGGCCGCCCGCGACCTCGATCGCGAGCGCCACCGCGTGGATCGCGTGCGGCATGACGGCCTCGACCTCGGCGTCGACGAGCTGCGTGTTCAGCTCCACGCCCGCGCGGGCGCAGCTCGCCGCGATCAGATCGCGCAGCGGGCGGCGCGACGGCCCCGGGTTGCGCGTGAGCTGCCGGCTCACCGTGACGAGCTCGGCGAGATCCTGCGCCGCGGCCGAGGCCTCCTGTGCCGCGCGGTGGAGCTCCGGCTCGCCACGCTCGGCGAGCCGCTCGACGAGATCCTCGAGCATCATGAGGAGCCCCTGCAGCTTCGAGGCGAAGTCGTGGTTGAATCCGGTCGCGCGCGAGCCGACCAGCGCGAGCGTCACCAGGACCTCCGGCCGCACCGGCGCGTGGTGCGTGCACGGCGCGCCGCTCTCGTCGACGTGTCCCGGGACGCCATCGGTCACGCGGCACGCTCGGTGCGGCGACGGGCGAGACCGGGAACCCGAAGAGATGCGCGTCCCGCCGTCACAGCTCCGGCATTCTACCAAAGCCCAGATGTCGGCAGATCGACCACGCGGTGGGTTCCGGAGCCGCGACGCGACGCGCGGCACCCGTCGGGCCGAGCGCGACGCGACGCGACGCCCGAGACGCGACGCGACGCCCGAGACGCGCCGAGACGCGCCGAGACGCGCCGAGACGCGCAAGCCGAATAGCGAATAGATCGACGCGCGCGCAATGCGGTAAGGTCGCCGGATGCGGTCGAAGTTCTTGGTCCGCAACGGTGTCCACGGCGGCGAGGGGGCGCGCGAGCTGCCGGGGCTCGACTGAGATGGGCCGCGCACACCTGGGCCGCGTGCTCCTCGTCGACGATGACCCCATGCTGCGCCGGGCGATCCAGCGCCAGCTCGTCGCCGAGGGCTGGACCGTGACCCTGGCGGAGAACGGCCGCGCCGCCATCCAGACGATGCGCGAGGGCCGCGAGCTGTTCGACTGCGTCGTCTCCGACGTCCACATGCCGGAGCTCGACGGCTTCGGGCTGATCGCCGCGATCCGCCGCTACGACGAGGATCTGCCGGTGCTGCTGATGACCGGCGAGCCGTCGCTCGACGGCGCCGTGCGCGCGATCGAGACGGGCGCCGTGTCGTACATCGTCAAGCCGTTCACCCAGGAGACGCTCGGGTCGGCGGTCGCGCGCGCCGCCCGCCGCCACGGCGTGGCCCGCATGCGTCGGCGCGCCGACGAGATCACGCGCGAGCTCGAGGCCGCGCAGGGCGGCCAGGTCGAGGAGGTGATCGCCCGCTTCGAACGCGCGCTCGCGCGCTCGTGGATGGCGTTCCAGCCGATCGTCGACATCCGCAAGGGTGAGGTGTTCGCGTACGAGGCGCTCGTCCGCACCGATGAAGACTCGATGCAGCGGCCGGACGTCCTGATCGCGACCGCCGAGCGGCTCGGCCGCATCCACGATCTCGGGCGCGCGGTGCGGGCCGCCGTCGCGCGGGCCGCCGTCGCCGCGCCGCCCGGCGTGCTCCTGTTCGTCAACGTCCACGGCCTCGAGCTGGTCGACGAGGAGCTGTTCGATCCGAACGGGCCGCTGATCCCGTACGCGTCGCGCATCGTCTTCGAGATCACCGAGCGGATCGGGATCGATCCGCTCGCCGGCCCGACGCGCATCGAGATGCTGCGCCGGCTCGGCTACCGCGTCGCGCTCGACGATCTGGGCGCCGGCTACGCCGCGCTCGGCGCGCTCGCGACGCTCGAGCCGGACGTCGTCAAGCTCGACATGTCGCTCGTGCGCGACCTCCACCTCCACGCGCCCAAGCGCCGCGTCGTCGGCGCGATCGCCACGCTGGTGCGCGAGCTCGGGGCGCAGGTCGTCGCCGAGGGCGTCGAGACGGTCGCCGAGCGCGAGGCGATCATCGGGGCCGGCATCGATCTCATCCAGGGCCACCTGCACGGCAAGCCGGGCCCGAGCTTCCCGCCACCGATCTGGTGACACGCGCGCGCGGGCGCGCCTGGCTACTCCTCGCGGCCGGCGGCGAGCAGCTCGCCGAGGATCCGCCACGTGAGGCCCCAGATCACGTGGCCGTCGTATCGCCAGCTCGGGAACGTCGACTGTGAATTCTGGTACGTGTACGTCTCGTCGAGCGTGCCCGACGCCGCGAGCTGGAGCGGCAGCCAGAACGCGGAGAGCGCCTCGGGCCCGCACACCGGCTCGGGGGCGGCATCGAGCGCGAACACGAACGGCGTGACCTCGATCCCGTACGGGCCCGCCGCGCGCGGGTGCAGCGGCACGAGGCTGCCGAGCACGCGCGCGGACCCAAGCTCGATCCCGAGCTCCTCGTGCGTCTCGCGGATCGCCGTCTCGAGCAGCGAGCTGTCCGACGCGTGGTAGCCGCCGCCGGGGAGCGAGATGTGCCCGGACCACGGATCGCTGGCGCGCTCGACGCGCTTCATGAGCAGGACGCGTGGCCCGTCCGGCTCGTCGTGGAGCACGGCGGCCACCGCCGCCCGCCGCGGCGGCGCGCCCGATGCGCCCGATGCAGCCGCGTCCGCCGCCGCCGCCGCCGCGCCAGCGGCGAGGCGCTGCGCGAGGCGCTGCGCGAGGCGATCCACGAACGACGACACGCCCTGACTCTAGCGTCTCGCGCTCGGGATAGGATGCCGGCCATGCGCACACGGCGCTTCGGCCCGCTCGACGTGGAGATCCCGGTGCTCGGCCTCGGCACCTGGAACCTCGAGCAGGACGATCGCGCCCAGGCCATCGCGACGCTCCGGCGCGGGATCGAGCTGGGCATGGTCCACATCGACACCGCCGAGATGTACGGCGACGGCCAGGCCGAAGAGATCGTCGGCGCGGCGATCGCCGGCTGGCGCGAGCGGCTGTTCCTCGTCTCGAAGGTGCTGCCCCAGCACGCGCGCGCCGCGGCGTGCAAGCGCGCGTGCGAGGCAAGCCTGCGCCGGCTCGGCACCGATCACCTCGATCTCTACCTCTTGCACTGGCGCGGCGCCGTGCCGCTCGCCGAGACGATCGGCGCGTTCGAGGCCCTCGCCGCCGAGGGCAAGATCCGCGCGTGGGGCGTCTCGAACTTCGACGACGCCGATCTCGACGAGGTCTGGCGGATCGCGCCCGGCAAGGTCGCCTGCAACCAGGTCCTCTATCACCTGCTCGATCGCACGATCGAGCACCGCGTCATCCCGTGGTGCGAGCAGCACCGCGTCGCCGTGGTCGCGTATAGCCCGTTCGGCAGCGGCGACGGCTTCCCGCAGAGCGCCGCGCTCGACGCCGTCGCCGCCCGGCTCGGCGCCACGCCGCGCCAGGTCGCGCTCGCGTACCTGACGCGCCGGCCCTCCGTGTTCGCGATCCCCAAGACCGGCCGCGTCGCGCACGCCGAGGAGATCGCCGGCGCCGACCGCGTGACGCTCGACGCCGCGGCCCTCGCCGCGCTCGACGCCGCCTTCCCGCTCGCGCCCTGGCGCGGCCTGCCGATGATCTGACCCTGACGCGCTAACGCCCATTCCGACCCATGACCACCACTACTCGCGAATTCGATCTCGTCCTGTTCGGCGCCAGCGGCTTCACCGGGCGCCTCGTCGCCGAGTACCTCGCGCGCGCGCCCGATCGCCCGCGGTGGGCGATCGCCGGCCGCGATCGCGCCAAGCTCGAGGCGCTCGGTCTCAGCGTGCAGGTGCTCGTCGCCGACGCGCACGATCGGCCGGCGCTCGACGCGCTCGCCCGCCGCACGAAGGTCGTGTGCACCACCGTCGGCCCCTACGCGCGCCACGGCAGCGAGCTCGTCGCCGCGTGCGCCGAGGCCGGCACGCACTACTGCGATCTGACCGGCGAGGTGCCGTGGATGCGCCGGATGATCGATCGCCACCACGCGCGCGCCGCCGCGACCGGCGCCCGCATCGTGCACACCTGCGGCTTCGACTCGATCCCGTCGGACCTCGGCACATGGGCGGCGCAGCAGGAGTTCATCGCGCGGTTCGGCCGGCCCGCGCAGCGGGTCACGGCGCTGTTCGGCGAGGCCAGCGGCGGCATCTCCGGCGGCACCGCCGCGAGCGGGCTCGAGCTCGCCGCCGCGGCCGATCACGATCTCGAGGTCCGCCGCCTCGTCGGCGATCCGTACGCGCTCGATCCCGAGCCGCGCGGGCCCCGGCCGCCCGCGCCCGACGACGCGTCGATCGGCTGGAACCGGCACCTGCGCATGTTCACCGTCCCGTTCCTGATGGCGCAGGTCAACACGCGCGTCGTCCGCCGCGCGCACGCCCTGGCCGGCCTCCCCTGGGGCGAGGGCTTCGTCTACCGCGAGGTCATGTCGACGCCCGGCTCGGCGCGCGGCGCCGTGATGGCCGCCGCCGTCACCGCCGGGCTCGGCGGGATCTCGCTCGCGCTCCGCCACAAGCGGCTGCGCGAGCTCCTCGCGCAGCGCCTGCCCAAGCCCGGCGAGGGCCCGTCGCGGGAGCGCCGCGAGCACGGCCACTGGAAGACCCGCTTCGTCGCCGAGGCCGGCACGAACGGCTCCGTGGAGGTCCTCGTCTACACCGCGTCCGATCGGGCCGATCCCGGCTACGGCTCGACCGCGAAGATGCTCGGCGAGTCGGCGCTGTGCCTCGCGCTCGATCCGCTGACGTCCCCCGGCGGCGTCACCACGCCGTCCCTGGCGATGGGTGGCGCGCTCCTCGACCGGCTGCGCCGCGCCGGCCTGACGTTCGCGGTAGCCGGCTGATCGAGGCGCCGGCCAGCGCCGCGGCGGCCCGCGCGCCGCGCAATCCCGCGAAGCCTCGTGCCGCGGGCGCCCGCCCGCCTGGCACCGCGCCTGCACTATCGCCCGGACGAGAGCTTCTGGTTGTACCGGTGTTTCGGTCTGGTGAGCCGATTCAACCGAGGATGGTGGGCCGGCCGCGGCAATGATGCCGCGGCCGGTTCTTTTTTCGGGGTCCCACACGCCCGGCGGGCCACCTCCGTGACGCTCCTGCCGGAGTTGTGTTACCGCTCCGCGTAAGGAGGCCGCATGTTCGGTCGATTCCTGCCCCGCGAGACCAGCTTCTTCGACTTCTTCGAGCAGCACGCCGCGCTCACGATCGAGGGTACCAAGGAGCTCCTGTCGCTCGTCACGACGGGCGCCAACATCCCGACGAAGTGCCGCCGGATCTCGGACATCGAGCACGAGACCGACACGATCACGCACCGCTGCGTCGAGGCGCTCCACAAGACGTTCATCACGCCGATCGATCGCGACTCGATCCACCGGCTCATCACGCGCATGGACGACGTCATGGACTTCGTCGAGGCCGCCGCGGAGCGCATCGATCTCTACGAGGTGACGGTGATGACGCCCGACGTCCGCGACATGGCCGACGTGCTGCACCGGGCGACCCTGCAGGTCGAGGCCGCGATGCGCGGCCTGCGCTCGATGAAGGAGCCGCAGGTGACGCTCAAGCTCTGCATCGACATCAACCGGCTCGAGAACGAGGCGGACGCGATCCTGCGGCGCTCGGTGGCGCGGCTGTTCAAGGAAGAGAAGGATCCGATCATCGTCATCAAGTGGAAGGAGATCTACGAGAACCTCGAGAACGCGACCGACCGCTGCGAGGACGTCGCGAACATCATCGAGGGCGTGATCCTCGAGCACGGCTAGAGCCATGGACTCCCATGCCATCGTCATCGCGACGATCGTCGCCGCGCTGATCTTCGACATCATCAACGGCTTCCACGACGCGGCGAACTCGATCGCGACGATCGTCTCGACGCGCGTCCTGTCGCCGCGCGCCGCGGTCTTGTGGGCGGCCGTGTTCAACTTCATCGCGCTGTTCGTGTTCCACCAGGGCGTCGCGAACACGATCGCCAAGACCGTCGACATCAGGGCCGCCGATCCCGCGTTCGTCTGGGTCGTCATGTGCGGCCTGTCCGGCGCGATCCTGTGGAACCTCCTGACCTGGTTGTGGGGCCTGCCGTCGTCGAGCTCGCACGCGCTGATCGGCGGCCTGTCCGGCGCCGGGATGGCCTACGGCGGCGTGGACGTCCTCAACTGGAAGAACATCTCGAAGACGCTCGAGTTCATCGTGCTCGCGCCGGTGATCGGCTTTGTCCTCGGCAGCTTCCTCATGTTCCTCGTCTACTGGCTGTTCCGGAAGATGCGGCCGCAGAAGGTCGATCGCACGTTCCGGATCGGCCAGCTGCTCTCGGCCGGCGCGTACTCGATGGGCCACGGCGGCAACGACGCGCAGAAGACCGCCGGCGTGATCTGGGCCGTCATGCTCGCTGGCGGCATGCTCGGCCCCAAGGATCCCGCGCCGTACTGGGTGTTCGTCGCGTCGTACTCCGCGATGGCGTTCGGCACCGCGATCGGCGGCTGGCGGATCGTCAAGACGATGGGCATGGGCCTCACGCACCTAAAGCCCGTCGGCGGGTTCTGCGCCGAGGTCGCCGGCGCGATCACGCTGTTCGTCGCGACGTTCCTGAAGGTCCCCGTCTCGACGACGCACACGATCACGAGCGCGATCGTCGGCGTCGGCTCGGTCACGAAGGCGCGCGGCATCCGGTGGGGCGTCGCGACGCGGATCGTCTACGCGTGGATCTTCACGATCCCGGCCGCCGCGCTCGTCGGCGCCGGGACCCTGCTCGTGATCCGCAACCTCGGGATCTGGTGAACCCGCGCGCCGACGTCATCGTGATCGGCGGCGGGCACAACGGCCTCGTCACCGCGGGCCTGCTCGCCAAGCGCGGGCTGTCTGTGACCGTGCTCGAGCGGCGCGAGGTCGTCGGCGGCGCGGCGATCACCGAGCAGCCGTGGGGGCCCGACTTCAAGATCACGGCGCTGTCGTACGTCGTGAGCCTGATGCCGCCGGAGGTCGCGAATACGCTCGAGCTCGCGCGCTTCGGCTACAAGGTCTACCCGCAGCACCCGTACTTCGCGCCGCGCGCCGACGGCCGCTACCTCATGATGTGCGAGGACCCGGCGCGGCGGCGCGCGGAGATCGCGAAGTTCTCCGCGCGCGACGCCGCCGAGATGGAGGCGTGGGACGCCTGGCTCGGCCGGCTCGCCCGCGTGCTCGGGCCGCTGCTCACGCAGGTGCCGCCGCGGCTCGGCAGCCGGCGCCCGCGCGATCTCCTCGCGGCGCTGCGGCTCGCGTGGCGGCTGCGCAAGCTCGACGAGCGCGGCGTCGCCGACGTGACGCGCCTCATGACGATGAGCGTCGCGGATCTGCTCGAGGAGCGCTTCGAGTCCGACGCCGTCCGCAGCGTGCTCTCCGTCAGCGGCGTGATCGGCGCGTGGGCCGGCCCGCGCTCGCCCGGCACCGCGTACGTGATGCTGCACCACAAGCTCGGCGACGCCAGCGGGGCCGCTGGCGACGGCGACGGCGCGGGGGGCGCGGCGCCGCGCGGCACGTGGGGCTTCCCCGAGGGCGGCATGGGCGGCGTGACCGCGGCGATGCGCGCCGCCGCCGAGCATTTCGGCGCGACGATCCGGACCGGCGCCGAGGTCGCGAAGATCAAGGTGGTGGACGGCCGCGTCACCGGCGTGGCGCTCGGAAACGGCGACGAGCTCGACGCCGACATCGTCGTCGCGACGACGCACCCCAAGATCACGTTCCTGCGCCACCTCGATCGGGCCGATCTGCCCGCGGACTTCGTCACCGCGATCGAGCGCTGGCGGTCGCGGAGCGGCACCGTGAAGGTGAACCTGGCGCTCGATCGGCTGCCCGACTTCCGGTGCAAGCCCGGGTTCGATCCCGAGGTGCACGGCGGGACGATCGTCCTCGCGGAGTCGCTCGACGCCGTGGAGGGCGCGTTCCAGGACGCCGTCGCCGGCGCCGCCGCGCGCGTGCCGTTCGCCGACATCTGCATCCCGAGCGTGTTCGATCCGACGCTCGCGCCGCCCGGCAAGCACGTGATGTCGATGTTCACGCAGTGGGTGCCGCACGGCTTCGCCGCGGCGCCCGACGCCGCGGCGCTCGACGCCTACGCCGATCGCGTGATCGCGCGGATGGAGGAGCTCGCGCCCGGCTTCACCTCGTCGATCCTGCACCGCCAGGTGATCGGCCCGCACGAGATGGAGACGCGCTACAGCCTCATCGGCGGCAACATCTTCCACGGCGAGCTCTCGGCGAACCAGATGTTCCACATGCGCCCCGCCCCCGGCTACGCCGACTTCACGACGCCGATCCGCGGCCTCTACCAGGCCTCGTCGGCGACGCACGGCGGCGGCGGCGTCACCGGCATCCCCGCGCTCCAGGTCGCCCGCCGGCTCGCGAAGCAGCTCGGCTGATCCCGTTCACCGACGGGCGCGCGCGAACAGACGCTGTTGCTCGACGAGCCCCGACCATGTGCGGCGCCTGGGATCGACCGCTTCGAGCGGGGTAGCCTCCAGCAGGGCATCGGACAGGCAGAGCGCTTCATCTGCATCGAGCTGGCGCAGCTCTTCCGCTTCTATCGCGACGACCGCAGCAGCTCCGTGCTCCCGTTGCCGTAGCCACGCAAGAGCGAACGGAGGATGGTCGGCCATGTGGAAGACGATACCAGGAGCGTGACAGGGCGCCGCTCTCAGGGATCATCTCACCGACGGGCCGCCGCTACGGTGATGCCGGCTTCGGCAGCGCCGCGATCTCCGGCGGCAGCGCGAACGTCTGCGGATCGAGCGCGGGATCGAGCTCGATCTTGTCGATCCGGATCTCGATCGTCCGCGGGCCCTCCTTGCGCGTCAGCTTGTGTGGGTACTTGATCCCGCCGACGTCGCGCCAGTCGGACAGCTCCATCATGAGGGGCACCTTGCCCAGCTGCGATCGCGCGACCATCTCGACGCCGGCCGGCAAGAGCGTGTCCTTCGCGAAGTACCGCGTCTGCGTGTCGCCGTCGGCCGCGGTGAGCACGACCTTGTAGACCGGCCGGCCCGCGAGGTCGACGACGCCCAGAAGCTCCGCCTTGGGGTAGAGCTCCTTCCAGGCGAGGGCGGCATTGAACGTCCCGTCGCGCAGGAGCTGGGCGCGCTCCTCGCCGTCGATCACGCGCGAGCCGGTGATCGGGTCCACCTCCCACGCGACGTCGCCGCTCACGCCCTGGCTGCTCTTGCCGAGGCCCGGCAGCTCGACGGTGCGCAGCGAGCTTCGGGGCGGCGCCGCGACGATCGTCAGCGCGCCCTTGATGCTCATCTGCGGGATCGCGAACGTGCCGACCTGGCGCACCGCGCGGAGCTTGCCCATCCGCTCGCGGCCGCCCTGCGCGGCGATCGAAGCCTCGAGCACCGCCTCGGCCGTGGTGAGCTCGACGCCCGCGCCCGCCCCGGGCTGCGTGTTCTGCCCGACCGGCGCGCCGGCCGGGCCCTTCACGCCGCCGCCGCAGGCCGCCGCGAGGACAGCCGCGAGGAAAGCGAGCTGGGGCCTGTGGTGGTGGGGCAGGGCCCGGTCCAGGCTCGATCGCGTCATGGCTTCTCCTTGATCCCAGCGAATCGCCGCGACCATGTCGGGATCCTTGCCGCCGCGCAAGACCTTCATCAGCCTGGACCGCCATCTTGCCCTTGGTTAGCCTTGGCGACGTTATCGTAAACCTTGCGCGCGAAGTCGCGAACGTCGGCCGACGAGTCGTTATTGGCGAGATCCTCGAGGAGCGGCAAAGCTCGAGGCCACTTGTTGAATAGCAGCCCTGGACGACAGCGATACGGACTCCCGAGTCGTCGTGCTTGGCGTAGTGCTTGAAGATCTCCATCACGTCCGCGTCGAAGGCGTCAGACCAGCCGATGGCGAGCTGAACGATGGCAACAATCAGCTCACGTCGGTTCTCGGCTTCCGCGAGCTCCTTGCATAGCTCGGCCGACGTCGGACCGCCAAAGCGTGGCACGAACTCCACTACGATCGGCCAGATGGACCGGCCGTGAACCCAGAGATACTTAGTCCACAAGCGCTGGTTGTCCATGTAGTGCACTGCTACCGGAACGCCATCCTTGCCCCAGACCTCCTCGATCGACCGCTCCGGTTCCTCGTGTTAGCGAGCACGTCCTCTGATGGAGGAGATCAATTTTTGAGGCAGGCTGATTGATGGGGTTCACCTAGCGAATCAGCCTCGGGCGCGGGGGGCCAGTCCGGTGTCGGACCGCTGAGGTAGAAGCCGGCTCCGACCATCC
>DATMCI010000026.1:0-38398 GCA_035558535.1 Kofleriaceae bacterium | reverse complement strand
CCACGGCCCGAGCCAGCGCGCGGCCGGATCCCCGCCGGCGCGGCGGCGCCACGCGAGCGCCGCGAGCACCAGCCCCGCGAGCAGGATCGGCGCGTACGGCCACGAGTACGTCGAGAAGTAGTACTCGCGCCAGCGCGGGATCGGCTGCTGGCCGACGTGCAGCCCGGTCTGGTAGAAGCCGCGCTTGCTCCGCTGCTCGGGCCGATCGAACAGGCCGCCGAGCAGCTCCGCCGCCGCGGCGCCAGCGCTCGCGCGCTCGAACGGGTAGCCGAAGCGCGTCGCCGTGATGTTGCCCGGCAAGGAGTGCAGGTTCAGCCGGTGGCCGAACTCGGTGCCGCGGCCGAACCTTCGCGCGTTGGTGGCGTAGAGCAGGCCGCCGCCAGCGACGAACAACGCGACGCCGAGCGCGACGGCGCGCCCCCAGCGGCCGCCGCCGCCACCGCCGAGCCGGGCGCCGCCCGCCCGCGCGTGGTGCACCCAGACGACCGTGGCGACGGCGAGCGTCGCGACGCCGTAGAACCACACCGTGGGCCGGAAGAGCCCGCCCAGGCCGGCGAGCCCGACGAGGAGCACGTAGCCGGCCGCGGTCGGCCGCCGCACGAAGCACCCGAGCCCGCCGAGCAGCATCATCGCCGCGCCGTACGCGTAGAGCGCGGCCTCCTCGTACACGCCGAGCTTGCCGCGCAGGAGCGCGACGAAGCCGGGCAGGAGCGCCGCGATCACGACGGTGCCGGCAGAGGCCCACCACGGCTCGTGATCGCGGCGGCCAAAGCCGCGGTGCAGCGCGTAGATCATGAGCAGGAGCCACGCGAGCATCGCGATCCGGTCCGGCACGGGCGAGACGCCGACGGCGCGCCCGGCGAGCTCGAACGGCGTCTGCCACGCGGGCGCGCCGAGGCCCCAGACCTGCTGCACGCCGGACTCCGTCCACGCGAGATCGTGGGCGAGCCCGTCGGGGTGCTCGGTCAGCGCGAGCCGGCCATCGAGGAACGCGTCGACCTGCGCGCGGTAGTAGCCGTGCGGCGCGTGGCAGCCGCCGGGCCCGAGCTGCCGCGTCGCAATGAGCAGCAGCGCGGCGGTGACCGCGGCGACCGCGAGGGAGCGGAGCCGGCTCCCGGATGCGAGCAGCACGGCCGCGATGCTACCGCTACGGCACGCTGAAGACCTGGATCCAGGGCACCATGATGTCGCGCAGCGTGTAGCTGCCAAACAGCGCGCAGCGCCCGGCCCCGCACGCGACGTCTTCGACGATGATGCCCTCTCGGAGCTGGCGGACGTCGCCGTTGGGTACCGCCGGCTTGTCGAGCATCCAGGTGCGGGCCCCTTGCGGATCGTAGGCCTCGAGGAGCGCACCGGCGGCATAGCCGAACCCGAAGCGGCCCGTGTACACGTGCGAGACCCACGAGAACACCGTCGCGCTCGCGGTCACCGCGATCCCGCCGGTCCGTGCCGATGCGGAGCTCGCGCTCGTGGGCGGGGCGGGGATCGGCGCCTCGAAGATCAGCGCGCCTGTGAGATCGAGCCGGCTCAGCGTGTGCTTGGGCGTGCCGCTCCCCCCGCTGGGGTCAAACAGGGTCTGCGCGTCGAGGAACCCCTGCGCGTCGTACGCCAGCGTGACGCGCGAGCCGGAGGCCGTGGGCGGCAGCATCCAGTCCGGCGCGAGCGCCGCGCCCGCCGCGCTGAACCGCTGCACGATCCCGGTCGAGGACGCGACGGCGGTGATCCCGGCCGGATCGATCGCGATGGCCACGGCCGGGGGAGCGGGGGCCGCCCACGCGAGCGAGCCGTCGGCGGCGTACGAGCGCACCACACCGCCGCCGGGGCCGTTCACGAGGATCGCGGCGCCGCCGGGACCGACCGCGAGGCTCGTGTTCCCCACGGAGCCGATCGGCGGCGGCGTCTCGCGCTGCCACGCGATGGCGCCCGTCCCGTCGAGCTTGCTGAGCGTCCCGGAGCTCCCGCCGGCATTGGTCGCGAGGGCGTAGATCTCGCCGCTCGGGGTGACCTTGAGGCCCGCCGCGTACCCGGCCGCGAGCGTCGCCGACCAGCGAACGTCGCCGGCCAGCGAGAGCCGCGCGATCGTCGGGCCGCTGCTCTGGCCGCCCCCCTCGGTGGCGACGACGAGATCGCCGTCGGGCAGGAGCCCGCCGAGGACGATCGATCCGGAGAGCCGCGGCAAGATCGTCGCCTGCTCGCGGTCGTCCGCGTCGAACGTCACCGTCGTCGCGAGGTCGTTGACCACGATGCCGAGGTCGCAGGCCTGGCTCGAGCCGCTGCAGGCGCCGCTCCACCCGATGAACCGCGACGGGGATCCCGCCGTGAGCTGTGGGCGCGTCTCCGGCTCGAGCCAGCCGCTGCACGACGCGGTGCAGTTGAACGCGCCGCGGACAAAGCCCTTGCCGGAGCCCGCGAACGTCACCTCCAGCCGCTTGGCGCCGGGCGAGGCGAACGCCGCGCTCGCCGTGGCCGCGCTCGGGCCAAACGGGCTCATCGTCGCCGGCGCGAGGATGCACTCCTCGCCGCCGGCGCACGCGCTGTGGCTCCAGCCGTTGAAGTGATGGCCGGCGTCCGGGATCGCGGTGAGCGTGACGGGGGCGCGGAACGCCTGCTCGCAGCGGCCGGTCTGCTCGCCGGACACCGCGTCGCGGTGGCAGTCGAGGCCCGGCGGAGACGACACGACGCGCCCGCTGCCCTGGCCCGAGAGCGAGAGCGAGACGCCGCCGAGGAATCCGACCGAGAGCGGGATCTCGATCGTGCGGGCGCTGGTCGGCAAGTGGAAGGTGCCTGCCGCGCAGCTCGTGGTCTGGGGCGTCGCCGTGAGCGTGAGCTCGCAGGCGGTGCCGGGCGTCAGCGTCGCGGGGCAGGTCGGCGTCGCGGTGAACACGGCGCCGGTGCCGGTGAACGTGCTCGGGCTGAGCGTGATGTCGGCGCTCGACTCGTTGATGAGCCGCAGCGTGTGGCTCGACGCGACGGTGAAGAAGCCGTGCAGCGAGGCCGCGCTGCGGATGCTGGCGGTGAGCCCGGGCGGCGCCGCGACGGCCGCGCCGCCGAGCGCGAGCTCCGTCTTGCCGAGGCGGAGCGTCGCCGCGTGGGCGCCCTCGGCGGTCGGCTTGTACTCGACGAGCGTCACGCAGGTCTCGCCCGGCACGAGCGCGTGCCCGCTGCACGTCGTGCCGTCGGCCACGATGCGGAACATCGCGGCGTCGGTGCCCTCGAGGGCGGGCCGCGCCGCGCCGCTCTCGCCCTCGTCGGTGCGCGTCGCGAGCACGATGGCGGCCGCGGTCTCGCCGGGCGCCGTGTCCGGGAACAGGAGCTCCGTGGCCGCCGCGCAGTCGAGCGTCACCTCGAATGTCGGCGGTGGCGGATCGCTACAGGCGGTGGCGGCGGCGGCGAGCGCCGCGAGGCCGAGGATCGGGGAGCCGCGGCGCGCGGGGCGCCCATGGCAGGTCAGGGGATGGTGCATAGGCTATGCGCGCACTCTATCTGCTCCACGGCTCGGGCGATGTGGCGCGCGCTATGCTCGCGCCATGAGGCCGCCCGCTTCGCCGTTGCTCGCGGCCGTGCTCGCGGTCACTGCCCTGTCCGCCGCATGGGGCTGCGGCGACAACCGGCGCGGCGCGCTCGCGTTCCGCAAGCGGATCATCGATCCGGCGTTCCGCTCCGAGGGCGTGACCGTGTTCGACGTCGACCGGGACGGCCACCTCGATCTCGTGACCGAGGAGCTGTGGTACGCGGGGCCCGACTTCGCGCCGCGCGAGATCCGCCCGCCGCGCGCGTGGGATCCGCTGACCGCCTACGCGCACTGCTTCGGCGCGTTCCACCGCGACGTCGATGGCGACGGCTACGACGATCTGATCGCGTTCGGCCCGCCCGGCGAGGACGCCCTGTGGTGCAAAAACCCCGAGGGCGCCGACGTCCACTGGGCGTGCGCGCAGATCGCGCCGTCCGCGTCCGGCGAGATGCCGCTCCTCACGACGCTGTTCGAGCCCGCGGGCTCGCTCGTCATGGGGATCGAGCCGGAGCGCGTGCTCGGCTGGATGACGCCTGGGCCCGCGCGCGAGGCGCCGTGGCAGATGAACCCGCTGACGCCGCCCGACTTCCCCCAGGCGGCGCGGTACGAGCACGGCCTGGGGCTCGGCGACGTGAGCGGCGACGGGCGCGACGACATCCTCACCGGCTCGGGCTGGCTCGAGCAGCCGGCCGACCGGGCGGCCGTGCCGTGGCCGTGGCACCCGGTCGCGATCTGCCCGAACAACTGCTCGCACATGTTCGCGTTCGACTTCGACGGCGACGGCCGCAACGATCTGATCGGCGCGAGCCCGCACAGCTACGGCGCCTACTGGTGGCGGCAGATCACCGACGCCGCGGGGCAGATCGCGTTCGTGGCGCACGAGATCGACACGTCGCTGTCGCAGAACCACGCCGCGCGCCTGGCCGATCTCGACGGCGACAGCCGCCCCGAATTCATCACGGGCAAGCGCTGGTGGGCGCACTTCGATCAGGATCCGGGCGCGCGCGAGCCCGCGGTGCTCGCGGTGTACCGCTGGGAGCGCGCGGGCGGTGACGGCCGCGAGGTGGCGTGGACGCGCGTCGATCTCGATGACGACTCGGGGATCGGCAGCCAGTTCGAGGTCATCGACGTGGGCGGCGACGGCCGGCTCGACATCGTGGTCTCGAACAAGAAGGGCCTGCACCTGTTCGAGCAGGCGGACTGACCGGAGTGACGCTCCCGGCGCGATTTTGGCTGTCACGCTCGCGCGGGTGCCGCGTTGTACGCAGCATGATGACCGCCGAGACGCAGCGCCAAGCGCCTGATTCGCAACCCGAGCCGTCGCCGAAGTCGACGAAGCCGCCGAAGATCCGGGCGCGGGGCCAGCTGCGCGTGATGGCCGCGATCGTGCTCGGCGTGTCGTTCACGCTGAGCTCGGCCGCGGCGAGCCTCATGCCGGGCGGACCCCGGCCGCCAGAGCGGCGGCCGATCGACGACGAGCTCGACGCGATCGTCGCGGAGCGGAAGGCGCGGATCGCCGAGCTCGAGCGAGCGGCGCCGGGCGAGCGCTGCCACCCGGCCGGCGCGCACGAGCTGGCGCGCCTGCTCGTCATGGACGGCCGCTGGCCCGACGTGCGCCGGTTCGCCGACGCTTACGAGCAGCGCTGCGGCGAGGATCCGGTCGTGCGCTCCTGGGGCGACGCGCCGGTGCCGCGCCCGCGCCGCTGATCTCCGGCCCCAGTTCCGCGTAGTTGCGGCGACATCCATTGCTTGCAATTAGAACTCGGATGTTGGTTGTGCGCGGAAATCGACCGCATATGATTCAGCTGGGTGTTTGCTCATTGCTGGCATGGAGAGCGTTCAACGAGGTTGGGTTCCAGGACAATATCGGTGGTACACCGGCGAGCCTCGTGGTCAATGCCGAAGGGGTCGCGACCGGCTCGGCATGGGCCTCCGGGAACGGGCGAAGGCGAGTCACGGAGCCGTTCCATGGCTCCCCTTCGGTCGCGTGCTCGCCGTTCGCGCTCAGGTTGCCGCGGCGCCGTGCGCGAACGCGGCGTCGAACGCGGACCGGTTCGGGCCGGGCGGGATCGCGAACACGACCTCATCGAACGCGCCGGCGAGGTCGCCGCGCAGCGGCTCGTGGAACGCCGAAGCGACCACGGCCGGATCGTTGCCAAACACGCCGGCGCCCCACGCGCCGAGCACGAGGCGGCGGACGCCGTGGTGCGCGGCGATCGCCAGCACGAACGCGGCGCGACGGCGCAGCGCGTGCTCGACCGCGCTCGCGTCGAACTGGTGCTGCTGGCGGAGCGCCGACGCGTTCGGCGCTGCGCACGTGATCACTGACGCGAGCACCGGCTGATCGAGCCAACCGCCGCCGTCATCGCGAAAGAACGGGACGTGCGGCGAGAAGATCGCGAGGTCCAGGTAGATTTCGGACGCGTGCGCGCGGTTGCGCTCGTAGTGCGCCGGCTGCGTCAGCAGGCACGGGTACAGCGCCGACGAGCGAGCGAGCGCCTCCTCCTGCGCCTGCGCGCCGCGGAGGAAGCTGCCGCCTGGGTGCTTCCCCGACGCGAAGTTCAGGCACGCGAGGTGCCCGCCGGCCTCGCCCGCGAGCCGCGCGAGCGCCTCGAGCGTCGTCTCACCCGTGACCTTCGTCGGCGCGGATGCAGGCGGGGCACCCGCGGTGCTCGCGAGCGCCTCACGCTCGAGGTCGTACAGCACGGTCCCACGCTTCGCGGCGGCGATCGCGTCGTCGAGCGGCACGATCTGGTTCCGCGTGTTCACGTAGCGGCCGGCCTCGATCGCGCTCAGCGTGTGTTCGGCGATCGCAGCCCGGGCCAGGTCGTCGAGCACCTTGTCGCGTGGCGCGCCCTCGATCGAGGCGCTTCGGGATTTGGACTGGCGCGGCACGTCCACTTCCTAGCGCGCCATTAGTGTCATGGCACACTAATTGACGCCGCGCGTGAAGCAGCGCGATCGATTCGCGTGCTTGACACGATTGGGCGCATTCGCAGACTCTGGCCTCTTCCCGACAGCGCAGCGTGAGGAGGCAGATGTCATGGAGCGGCCGCTCTCCGGCGTGGAGCGCATGATGTATCTCCATTCGGAGCAGGCGCCTGCGAACGGCTTCTCCTGCGTGCGCCTCCGGGGGCCGCTCGACGAAGTGGAGCTGCGCCGCGCCCTCGAGCGATTGCCGCACAGGCACCCGCTGCTCGCGGCGCGCGTCATCCGCAATGAGGGCGTGCTCACGTTCACGACCGAGGCGGTGGCGCCGATCCCGCTCCGGGTCATGTCCGACGATGGCAGCGGTCAGACTTTTTTGGAGGTCGCCGCGGCGGAGCTCGTCGCGGCGCTCGATCGGGCCACCGGCCCGCTGGCCCGGTTTACCCTGGTGCGTCATCAGAATGGCGAACGGGCGGATCTCGTCATGACCGTGGACCACACGATCGCGGACGGCACCGCGTGCCTCTACGCGATGCGCGACCTCCTCACGCCCGAGCCCGCGGAGCGTGCGCGCGCGCCGAGCCCTTTGCCGCCGCTGCTCACCCACCAGGGCTCCGCACCCGTCCGCGCCGTCGAGCCCCCACCTGCGCTGCCGCCGCCGGACGCGCGCCCGCGATCGACGTCCCTGTTCGCCGTCGAGACGTCGGAGATCGTGGTGGCCACGGCGAAGCTCGCGAGCGAGCCCATGCAAGCGCTCGCGCGACGCTGCAAGGAGCGGGGCGTCACCGTGCACGCGGCGGCCTGCGCCGCGTTCGGGGCCGCCTTCGCGGAGGTCTCCGGGAACCGGGACGCGGTCGTCATCTCGAGTCCGGTCAGCTATCGCCATCGCCTCGATCCTGCCGTGAGGGACACGGTCAGCTGCTCCATCGCGTTCGCCGAGATCCACCTGGATCTCACGGCGCCGGGATCGTTCTGGGACCAGGCCCTCGCGGTACGGCAGCAGCTGCTGGCGTGGACGGCAGACGACAAGATCTTCGCAGCGTCGGCCGCGATCGAGGAAGCGAGCCGGGCCGAGCGGGACGATGTCAGGTTCCTCGAGCGGACGCGCCAGGGCGCGAACCGCGCCGATCTCTCGGTCAGTAACCTCGGCCGCCAGCCGATCCCGAGCCACTACGGCGATGTGACTATCGACGCGCTCCACGGCGCCGCGTGCTTGCCCGGCGACATCGCCGTCAACCTCTTCACGCTCGATGAGACGATGCACATCACCTGGGCAACGAGCGGCCTCTCCCGCGCGGCGAACGACGCGGTCCGCCGCATGGTCGCCTCGGCGATCACCCGCCTCGGCGTGCTCCCCTCGTGACGGCGCCGCTCCCGCTGCGCGTGATCGTCACGGCCCAGGCATTCGGCTTCGGGCCGGCCGCGGCGCTGGCCCAGGTCTTCGAGCACCTCCGCCCGCGCATTCGTTATCTCGCGTTCGCGGGTGCAGGGCATACCTGCGATATCCACATGAAGCTGCCCTACGATGCCATGCATCGGCTGCCCGACGTCGGCGCCGCCGAGGCGTTCGGCCGGCTCTGTGCCAGTCACGACGCGGCGCTGGTCGCCTGTGACTTCCCGGCCGCGGAGGCTGCCAAGGCCGCGGGGATCCCGGTCGGGATCTACGATCCCATTCCCTGGTACTGGCCCCAGTGGCCACGGGCCCTCGACTCTGCAGATCTCTATATGTGCCAGGACTTCTTCGGTGTCCGAGAGCGCGTCCGGGATGCGGGGCGCGGCAACATCGTCATCGTCCCTTCGATCTCCTCCACCCGCGCGCGACCGACGGTGAGCCCGAGCCGCTACGCGCTGCTGAACCTGGGCGGGCTCCGCAATCCCTATCTCTCCCGGGAAGATTGCGTCGCTTACGCGCGGCTGATGCTGGCGCTGCTCCCGACCGCGGCAGACCTGTACGCCGAGGTCCACGTCACGACGAGCCAGGACATCGCCGCGGAGCTACGGGACCACGCCCCGGCGGCGCGGACGGTCTCCCCGCGGGAGGCGCAGCGCCTGCTCGGCGGGAGCGAGATCGCGGCGATGACGCCGGGGCTCGGCAATATCTACGAGGCTGCGGCCCTCGCGGCGCGCGTCCTCTGGCTCCCGCCGACCAACGACTCGCAGGGGCAACAACTCGTCGCCTTGCGGCAACGAGGGCTCGCGCCGTTCGTCGCCGACTGGCACGATCTCTTGCCGGGGCGAGCGCCGATCGACTATCGCGGACACGAGCCAGAGGTGATTGCAGTGATCGGCAGCGCGATCCGCGACGCTGCCCGGGACCCCGCGGCCGCCCTGCGATTGCGCGAGCTCTTCCTCGAGGCGCACCGCGCTCCCGCGGCCCCCAATCCGCTCAATCCCCTGCTCGATGACTTCGGGGTCGGCGGCGATCGGATCATCGCGGCGACCTTCGTGCGGAGGCTGCTCGTCCCGCTGGTGCCATCCGGCGGACTGGCTGCTTCGAGCGTGATGGAGTGAGGTCAAGACAATGCTGCTACGCGGCCGTGCGCGGCTCGGACAGCCCTGACGCGAGGTGCACGAGATCGCGCGTCAGCGCGCTCTGGGGATCGGTGAGCGGGTCGAGCACCGCGAAGTGAGAGGCGCCCGCGAGCTCCGCTCCTTCGATGCGGACGCCCGCGCCGCGCCAGCACTCTACGAGGGCGCGCGTCTGGCGCAGGAATTCCGGCGTCTCCGCCGCGCCGACGCAGGCGCGCATCGCCTTGCCGGCAGGCGCTGGCCAGAAGAGCGGCGAGAGCCGGCGCGCCAGGGCGGCATCGAGGCGGAGCCTTGGGCCAAAGGGCGAATCGAGCACCGGCTCGAGGTCGAAGATGCCGGAGATGGCGAGCCCGGCGGGGACCACGCTGGCATCGAGGGAGGCATCGAAGGCGCGCAGATCCGTGGCGAGCAGGCACGCGGTCAGGTGTCCGCCCGCGGAGTGGCCGTACACGGTGACGGGCCGACCGTAGCGCTTCGCCAGGAACGCGACGGCGCCGCGCACCTCGTCGATGATCTCCGCGATGGTCGCCTCGGGACAGAGCGTGTATCCCGCGACGGCGACGCAGACGCCGCGCGCGTTCGCCCCGCGCGCGAGGTGACTGAAGTCCGATTTGTCCATGAACTGCCAGAAGCCTCCATGGATGAACATGGCGATGGGCCCGCTGGCGCCGCCCGCCGGCTCGAAGACGTCGAGGCGCTGCCGGGGCCTGGGGCCATAGATCACGTCGAGGTGCGCGCGCGCCCCGGCCGCCTCGCGGTACGCCGCCGCGTCCCGCACCCAGCGCTCGGCGGCGCGCGGGAACTCCGCCGCGCCTGCCGCGTCGATGAGCTGGTGATCGTTCTCCCCCACCGCCGAGCGGCCTAGCGGCGCGCGGCCCAGCGGACGGCGTCGACGAGCATGTCGCGGAACCACGGCTCGGCGTAGACGTCCTCGTAGTGGCCGAGGGCGGTGTAGAAAACGCGGGCGCCGAACGGCTCGTGGACCCACGTGAGCGCGTGGTAGCCCATGCGCAGCTCCTGCGGGTAGGTGGCGGGCATCGACTGCTCGTCGAGCGACATCAGCACGGTGACGCCGTTCTGCTCGGGGTGCGTCGTGAACGAGTACCACTCGTCGAAGCGGGTCACCATCGACGCCGAGACCGATGCGAGCACGGGGTGCGCGCGGTTCTCGAACACCGCCCGCCCGGTGAAGTGCTCGGCGTGGCCGCCGAACTGGCCGCGGATCAGCGAGACGAAGAACGGCCACGCGAGCTCGGTCGCGCTGGCGGCGTGGATGCCGATCACGCCGCCGCCGGCGCGGACCCACGCCTCGAACGCGGCGCGCGACGGCTCGTCGAGCACCTCGCCGCTCGTCACGCCGAACACGACGACGTCGGTGGTCGGCAGCCGATCGTTGAAGATCCGCGGATCCGTGCTGGCGACGACGCTGAGGCCGCGCGAGCCGCACAGCTCGAGGAACGTCTGGCGCGCCACGGCCGTCGACGGGTGCGTCCACAGGTTCTCGCGCGAGAACACGAGCACGCGCGGGGCGCCGGCCGTGCCCTCGCAGGTGGCGTCGATGGCCCCGTCCCCCAGCACCTGGTCGACGGGCGGGGCGTCGATCACGCCGCTTCCGGAGGACGAGCATCCAGCGACGATCAGGGCCAGGAGCACGCTGCGCATCGTCATGGAGGTCTGTGCCGCAGGATACCGCCCGCGGGCGCGCGCAGGGAGGGAATCGATTTCTCGGTGCGCGGCGCGTGAGGCTCGCTACCAGCGCGCGGCCCAGCGGACGGCGTCGACGAGCATGTCGCGGAACCACGGCTCGGCGTAGGTCTCGGGGAAGTGGCCGAGCGACGTGTAGAACACGTGCGCGCCGAACGGCTCGTGGACCCACGAGATCGCGTGGTAGCCCACCCGCAGGTCGTGCGGATACGCCGCCGGCATCGTCCGCTCATCGAGCGACATCAGCACGATGACGCCGCTCTCCTCGGGGCGCGTCCAGAACGTGTACCACTCGTCGTCGCGGACCATCGCGGGCACCCTCACGGACGAGGCGAGCACGGGGTGCGCGCGATTCTCGAACATGAGCCGCCCGGCGAAGCGATCCCCGTGGCCGCGGAACTGGGCGCCGATCACCTGGGTGAAGAACGGCCACGAGAGCTCGGTCGCGCTGGCGGAGTGGATCCCGATCACGCCGCCCCCGGAGCGGACCCACTCCTCGAGCGCGGCGCGCGCTGGATCGTCGAGCACCTCGCCGCTCGTCACGCCGAACACGACGACGTCGGTGGTCGGCAGCCGATCGTTGAAGATCCGCGGATCACTGCTGGCGACGACGCCGAAGCCGTGCGAGCGGCACAGCTCGAGGAACGTCTGGCGGGCCACGGGCGCCGACGCGTGCGACCAGAGGTTCTCGCGCGAGAACACGAGCACGCGCGGCGCGCCGGGCGCGCCGTCGCAGATGGCGTCCGGCACCACCGGCGTGTCGTCCGTGGGGCCGGTGGCGCTCGGCGCGCCGTCGCCGGGATCGGAGGCCGCGCATCCGACGAGGATCAGGGCCAAGAGCACGCTGCGCATGGTGATGATGCGCTCGTGCATCCGCCGTACCTCTCCGCGGGCGCGCGCAGTTGGGAGACCTTGGTGTCGAGGCGGAGAGATCTCGAGTGCGCGTCCGCCCCGGCGAGCGTGTTCGTCACCGCGGCGTTCATCGCGGCGCGTGCGTCATTCTCGGAGCGAGCGTCGCAGCGCGTCCGGCATCTTCGGAGCGTCCGTCACCGCGTCTCGATCCGGTAGATATTGCCCTTCACGTCGGCCTCGTAGAGCTCGCCGCTGCCGGCGGCGTGGATGCTGGTGGGGAGCAGCGGGTGCTCGCCGGGCACGTCCTCGACCTCGAGCGAGCCGTTCTGGCGGAGCCGCGCCTTCGCCAGGCCCCCGGCGCCGTTGTCGGTGAAGAAGTACCAGCCGTGAATCGCGGGGAAGCAGTCGCCCCGGTAGACCTGGCCGCCGATGATCGCGCTCCAGCGATCGACGGCGTGGCTGCGCACGTGCTGCGGGAACACCACGCCGGTCGGATCGCACGGCGCCCGGTAGCAGCTGTGGGCCTCGTACATGCTCCAGCCGAGGTTCGCGCCGGCCTGGCGGCCGGGGCGCAGGACGTCGAGCTCCTCGAACTCGGCGTGGCCGACGTCGCCGATCCACAGATCGCCGGTCGCGCGATCGAACGAGAACCGCCACGGGTTGCGCAGCCCGAGCACGAAGGCCTCGGGCACGCCGCCGCCGGCCGCGAACGGGTTGCCGGGCGGGATGCCGTAGGGCTTGCCGCCCTCGGCGCGGTCGACGTCGATGCGCAGGATCTTGGCGAGCAGCGAGCCCCGCTTCTGGCCGTTGCCCTCGGGATCGCCGTTGATGCCGCCGCCGCCGTCGCCGGTCGAGACGTAGAGCAGGCCGTCGGCGCCGAACTCGAGCATGCCGCCGTTGTGGTTCGCGGCGAAGTCGGGGATCGAGATCAGGATCTCGCCGCTCTCGAGATCGGCGAGCCCCGGATCGGTGGCGCTCGCGGTGAACCGCGCGAGCACGTTGACGAACGGGTTGCCGGTGTCGAGCGGATCGGGGTTGCGGCCCGTGTAGAACACGTAGAACAGCCGGTTCGTCGCGTACTTGGGGTGGAACGCGAGCCCGAGCAGGCCCATCTCGCCGTTCTCGATGATCGGGCCGCCAGCGTCGGCGGACAGATCGAGGAACGGCCGCGGGGCGAGCCGCCCGGCGGCGTCGAGGATGCGGATCCGCCCGGGCCGCTCGAGCGCGAACAGGCGCAGATCGTCGGGCGGGGACGTCACGAGCACGACGGCGCCGTCGAGGCACGCGGGCGACGCGGGCGCGCCAGGGGTGCCGCAGCCGGGCGCGACGAGCCGCGCATAGATGACGTCGCCATTGCTGCAGCCGGGCCGGGCGTCGGGCCGGACGATGCCGGCGTCGCGGCCGACCGCGTTGTCGCCGCAAGCGGATGCCCCGGCGAGCCCGAGCCCGAGCGCAAAAGCTGCGCGGGCGGCGGGCACGCGCGCGCGGCGATTCATCGCGCGAGCATAGCCCGCGACGCGCGCGGAGGGCTCGCGGCGCGGGGCGGCCGCGGGGCGCGCTTCATCGCGTGATATGGTCCGCGCGCCCCGGATGCGGCTCCCGTCACAGCTCTGGCTCCGTGCCGTGCTCGTTGCCACGGCGGCTGTGTTCGTCGGCGTCGCGGGGTACCTCTACGGCCTCCGCTTCTTCGAGTGGATCGAGTCCGACGCGTCGGTGACGGCGCTGCTCGCGGCGAAGTCGCTCGACGCGAAGCTCCCGGTGGTCTCCGACTGGTACTACGTGAACCGCGACGTCTGGGTGCTGGCTCCGCATCTGTTCGCGATCCTGCCGGTCGCCGTGCTCGGAGTCGGGCCGGGGAGCCTGCTCGTCGCGGTCGCCGCCGGGTTCATCGTCGAGGTCGCCGCGCTCACGGCGCTGTTCACCCGGCTGTGCGGCGAGCGCTGGGTGGGCCTCTTCGCCGCGATGGTGACCCTGATGGCGTGGTCGCCGGCGCACGTCGCCTTCGTGTACATCCAGCTCGCGTACGGGTTCCTGTCGGTCCTCTACGTGCTGGCGTTCGGATCGTTCGCGATGCTCGCGGCGAACGCGCCAGCCCGGCCGCGGCGCTGGGCGGCCGCGGGCCTGTTCGTCTCGCTCGTCATCGTCCAGAACCCGACGCGCGGGGGCGTGTTCATCGTCGCGCCACTGCTCGTGGGCTGCCTGTGGCCGTGGCGGGGCCTCGCGCTGCGCCGCCGGCTCGCGCTCGCCGCCACCGCGGTGGGGGCGTGGGGGCTCGCGTTCGTCATCTACACCGCGTTGCTCCTGCGGGCCGTCAGCTTCTCGTACCCGCTCGGCCACATCGACTTCGTCGTGCGGGACGCATCCGGGATCCAAGACAACCTCGCGATGCTCGGGCGGAGCCTGCTCCTGCTCTGCGGAGGCACGGACGAGCTCGCGCTGCGGACGCTCCCCGGCATGGCCGTGATGGCCGGCGCGCTCGCGCTCGTCGGCCGCGAGCTCTTCGCGTCGCGGGCGATCGCGGCGACGCGCTTCCTCGGCATCGTCGTGGTCGCGCAGCTCGGCGCGCTCCTCGTGCCTCTGATCATCGGTAACCTCCTCGTGAGCCCGTCGTCGGGGCGCTACCTGATGCCGAGCCTGCTCGCCGTGTTCGGGCTCGCCGCCCTGCTCGCGGTGCGGGCGCTCGCCGAGGGCGCAGGGTGGTGGCGCCGGCTCGCGATCGGGTGGCTCGCCGCCGTGCCGCTCGCGGCGCTGCTCGCGGTGGCGGGCACGCGCCCGCCCACGCCGGTACCCTACGCCTGGCCCGACGCCGCCGAGCACGAGCAGCTCGGTGCGGAGCTCGCGCGGCGCGGCCTGACCCACGGCTTCTCGAGCGTCCTCAACGCGAACATCTTGAACCTGGTGGCGCGGGGCGCGGTGACGATCTGCCCGGTCTACTTCGCGCACCTGCTCATCCCGCAGCGCTGGCTCGCGGACACGTCGTGCTACACGGCGTCGGCGTTGCCGGAGCAGTTCTTCGTGGTGACGGATCACGACGAGCGCGACGAGCAGGCGCTCCGCGCGACGCTGCCGCCGCCGGCCGAGCGCTTTCACGTCGGCGACACGTACGAGGTGTCCGTGTTCCGGACGGCCGAGGTGCCGCTCCTCTGGCTCGAGCTGCCGCTGCGCGAGGGCAAGGACGCGGTGTTCCCGATGCGCCTTGCCGCGGCGCACCCGGCGCTCCAGCGGGGGAAGGGCGTGGCGGCGGGCAACCGGGTGATCGCGACGGGCCAGGAGGGCTACGTGGTCTACGGCCCGTACATGAAGCTGCCGAAGGGCCGGTTCCGGGCGCGCTGGATCGGAAACGGGTTCGATTCGCCGGGCTGGATCATCTTCATCGTCGCGGCGGACGCCGGGAAAGAGGAGCTCGCGCGGATCACGCTCCCGGCGCGGGACCTCCCGCGCGAGCGCGGTCAGCTCGTCGAGATCCCGTTCAAGCTCCCGGTGCCACGGGAGGGCGTGGAGCTCACGGTGTTCAGCAAGGACGGCGGGCGCGTCGCGCTCGACGAGCTGGTGCTCGAGCGGCGCTGAGCTAGCTCGCGAAGATGGCCGCGAGCGCGCCCTCGTCCTCGACGCCGTCGAACCGCAGCTCGGCCTCGAGCGGCGACGCCACGCCGAGCCCGAGCGCGATGCCGTGGACGATCTGCGGCATCGCCCACGGCGACGTCGCGTCGAGGAAGGCGGAGACCTCGTCGGGCATATCGATGACCGAGCGCGCGCGCGCGAGCTTGATCAGCGAGACCGCCGCGGCGTCGAGCGCGATGCGGTCCCGGCTCGCCAGGATCAGGCGCGCCGGGTAGCGGACTGCGTCCGTGCCGACCCCCTCCGGGCCGCCGTTCGCCAGCACGTCCCACGCGTCGATGATGTTGAGCCGCGGCGCGAAGATCTGGTTGAGGAGCGCGATGTCGCGGCCCAGCCGCTCGGGCTCGCCGATCGCGTAGTGGATCGGATCGCGCGAGTTGTCTCCGATCGAGCCCATGTGGGCCTTCATCGACAGCGAGTGCGCTGCCCAGCGGTGGTTCTTGCAAGTCGGAACGTTGATGAAGTGATCGGCCTCGATGATCTTCCGCATCGCGAGGATGCCGCCCATCCCGGCCCACGTCTCCTCGTAGCCCGGCGGCTGCATGAGCACCCACGCCGACGGGTCCTCCGTCGGGCGCGGCGCGGCGTAGACCTCGTCAGCGCCGGCGTCGAGCGCGGCCTGCCGCAGGCCGCTGC
This sequence comes from Kofleriaceae bacterium, assembly GCA_035558535.1. Lineage (GTDB taxonomy): Bacteria > Myxococcota_A > Polyangia > Haliangiales > Haliangiaceae > JABFXX01. The sequence continues at coordinate 22,620 of DATMCI010000026.1, read as the reverse complement.
CGTCGAGTGCGGCCGTGGTGTCGAACTGGCGCGCCGAGCGATCGCCAACCACCACGGTCGCGCCGCGCGCCTTGACCATGCGCACGACGGCTGCGAGCACCTCCGGGTTCGTCGTGATCGCCGGCCCCGTCACGAACGGGTGGACCACGTTCGGCTTGATGAAGACGACCTGCCCGGACCGAATGTCCGAGAGGCCCCCGACGAGCCCGACCGCCGCCTGCACCGCCGCCTCGATCTCCTCGCGGTGCGCGATCCCGACCACGTTGGGCGGGACCGGCGCCTCCTCCTCGGAGCTCCCGCAGCCCAGGCCGACCGCGACCAGCGCCGTCGCCGAGCTGGCGTCGCGCAGGAAGCGCCGTCGCGTGTAGTGTTTGCTCATGGCTCATGCTAGCCGCGCGGTGCGGCGCCATGGCGACGATGCCCGCCCTGCGTGGGTCGCATCACACCCGCGGGCTGACCGCGCCGCGTGCTAGCGTTCGCGCTTGTCGCGCAGACGGCGCCTCGTTCTCCTCGGCGGCAAGGTGGCCGTGGCCGTCCTGCTCGTGGGGTGGCTCGTCCACGCGGACACGCTCGACTTCGCCGCGCTGGGACTGTTCCTCGAGGCGCCTCACCTCTTGATCGCGGACCTCGCGGCGCTGGCGTTCGCGGTGCTGCTCGGGGCCCTGCGGTGGCGCCTCCTCCTGCGGCTCGTGGACGTGAGGCTGCCGCTCGGGCGCGCTCTGCAGCTGCACCTGACCGGGTTGTTCTTCAACATCGTGATCCCCGGCAACATCGGCGGTGATGTCGTGAAATCGATCTACGTCGCCCGGGACGTGGAGCCGGCCCAGCGGCCAGGCGTGTTCCTGATCGCCTTCGTCGATCGCGTCATGGGGGTCGCGAGCCTGGTCGTCCTCGCGCTGATCGTGACGCTGCTGCAAGGCCCCGCCGCCTGGGAGACGCCGGCACGCCGCGAGCTGGCGATCGGTGTCGCGATCCTCGCGGCCGTGACCTTCGCCGCGCCGATCCTGGTGCTGGCGCTCGTCCGCCGGATCGGCTCGCGCGGCGCGCGTCGGGCCGAGGACGCGGCGCCGGTGGCCGGGCTCGCCGGCCGGCTGGTCGCGTCGGCGCGGCTCGCCGCGACGCGTCCCGGCATGCTCCTCGCGGCGCTGGGCCTCGCGATCGCGTTGCACGTGACGGGCCTCGGCCTGTTCGCGACGCTCACCGCCGCGATCACCGCGCAAGACGCCTCGGTGGCGGGCGTCGCGAGCGTCTACCCCGTCGGGATGTTGACCCTCGTGGTCCCGATCTCGTACGCCGGCATCGGGGTCGGGCACGTCGCGTTCGAGCGCCTGTTCGCGATCATCGGGCTGGGCGGCGGCGCCACCGTGTTCAACGTGTTCCTGATCGGGCAGACGACCCCGTGCCTGCTCGGGGCGCTGCCCTACCTGGCGCTCCGGCGCGGCGCCGCGCCTCCGACCGAGGCCGAGGCGGCGGCCCAACACGCCGGGGAAGCGCGCTGAGGACGCGCGGGGAGCGCTATCATGTGCCGCGATGCGTGACCCGGCCGCCGATGAGCAGACCCTGAAGGACCTCGCCCGGGACGGCTACGCGATCGTCCCCGGGGTGCTGGCGCCGAGCACGGTCGCGCAGCTGCGGCTCGATCTCGAGGCCGCCATCGCGCGGGAGTCCGCTTATCACGGCCGCACCGACTACATCGACTACGGGATGGTCCTCGTCTGCTGCACCCACGCCCGATCATTCGTGGATGTCCTCGGCGACGAGGGCGTCATGCGCATCATCGAGTGCATTCTGGGCGAGGGCTGCATCGTCTACGCGTACACCTCGTCCTCGATGCCGCCTGATAGCGGCAACTACTCCTGCAGGATCCACGTCGACTGTCCGCGGATGATCTCGGGCTACGAGACCAACGCGGGCGTGATGCTGCTGCTCGATGACTTCACGGCCGACAACGGCGCGACCTGGGTGCTCCCCGGCTCGCACCGCACCGCGGAGGCGCCCAGCGAGCAGGACTTCTTCGCCAACGCCAGCCGCATCATCGCGCCCGCCGGGAGCGCGGTGTACCTGAACCCGCGGGTCTGGCACGCGGGCGGCCGGAACACGACCGCCAGCTGGCGCCACTCGATCACGCTCAACATGTGCCGCCCTTACATGAAGCAGCGCCTCGACATCCCGAAGATGATGGCGGCGAGCGGCGTCGATCTGACAGGCGCGAGCGAGAAGGCGATCCAGAAGATGGGGTTCTACGCGCAGGTCCCCGAGTCGCTCGACGAGTACTACCTGCCGCGCGAGCAGCGCAAGTACCGGCAGAAGACCGAGTAGCGGGCCCGGCGAGCGACGCATGAGCATGATGGCGAGCGAGCGACGTGGTCTGGATCTGTCCTTGCTCGGGCACCGCCTCGAGCTGGACGCGGACGGCATCTGGAGGAACCGGACGGCGCACGACCACGCGCTGAGCTTCCCCGAGACTGGCCACGACGCGTGCCTGCGCATCGAGGACGACTCGTTCTGGTTCGCCCACCGGAGCGCGTGCATCACGGCGGCGCTCGCCCGCGAGCGGATCGCGGGCCCGCTGCTCGATGTTGGCGGCGGCAACGGCGCCGTGAGCCAGGCGCTCGAGCGTGGCCACGTCGAGACTGTCCTGCTCGAGCCGGGTCCCGTCGGGGCGCGCAACGCGCGGAGCCGCGGCCTTCCCAACGTGATCTGCGCAACGCTCGAGGACGCGGGGTTCGCGCCGGGGGCGTTCGGCGCCGCCGGGCTGTTCGACGTCATCGAGCACGTCGCCGACGACGAGGCGCTGCTCCGCGAGGTCCACCGGATCCTGCGCCCCGGCGGGGTGGTCTGCGTGACCGTCCCGGCGTACCGATGGCTGTGGTCGGCCGAGGACGAGCTCGCCGGCCATCACCGGCGCTACACGCTCGGGAGCCTCGGCCGGCTCCTGGCGCGCTGCTCGTTCGAGGTCCGCTACGAGACGTATTTCTTCGCGCCGCTCACCGTCCCGATCCTGGCGCTCCGCAGCCTGCCGCACCGCCTGCGCCGCCGGCCCGCGGCGGCGGTCGAGCAGGCCGCCGCCGGGCACCACGTCCCGGCGCCGCTGCTCCGGCGCGTGATGGAGGCGCTGCTCGCCCCGGAGCTGGCGGTGATCCGCGCCGGGCGCCGGGTGCCGTTCGGCACGAGCTGCCTCGCCGTCGCGGCGCGGCCGTGACGGCAGCCTACTTGTTCTTCAGCTTGCGGTGACGCCGCAGGCGCCAGTCGCGCACACTGCGGGACGCCTCGGCGTCGTACCCCAGGAGCATGTTCAGGAACGGATCGTCCTGGTGCTTGCCGCCGAGCTGCGAGGGGAAGCTGATCTGCTGCTTGAGCAGGCCGGACGCGTAGATCGTGTTCAGCCCCCGGCGGACGCGGCCCGAGGAGTTGAAGCCGGCCTTGTGCATCAGCATCGAGTCCATCACGAACATCGAGCCCGGCCGGGCATGGATGGTGACCGCGTGCTTGTCGATGTACTCGCGGGACGGCATCTGCTCGACCTTGTGTGTGAACGGGACAACCTGGGTGCCGCCGGTGGCCGGGCTGAACTCGTCGATGCAGAGCATCACGCTGATCGCGAGGGGCCGCGAGCTCACGTAGTCCTGATACAGCAGGTCCCGGTGCCAGACCGATTGGCGGTTGGGAACCGACGGCATGTTGAGGATCCCGATCTGGAGGTGGATCAGGAAGTACCTGCCGAGGACGCGCCGGAGCACCTCGATGATCGTCGGGTGCCGCGCGAGCTCCACGAAGTGGTCGTCGTAGCAGAGCGGCGCCCGGGCCTGGTTCTCCTCCTGGATCTCCTCGAGCTCGAGCTCGGCGGCGAGCTCCGCGCGCTGGACCTGGTAGATGGAGTCGAGCTTGGTCCGCAAGGTCTCGAGCTCGGGGGCGGGGACGACGTCCTCGATGACGGTGAACCCGAGGAGCGCGAGCTCTTCCAGGTACCGATCGAGGTCGGAGGTCAGCACCCGCTGGGGAACAACTCCGTAGAAATCGTTGGTCATCGAAGCCCCTCGGGTCAGCGCAGCACGAGCGGTCGCTCGAGGATGCGCATGGGATTGCCGATCACGGAGAGGTTGTCACCGACGGGCTTGGTCACGACCGTGCCCAGGCCGATGATGACGTTCGAGCCGATCTCGATGTTGTTCGAGACGACCGAGCCGGAGCCGATGAAGGTGCGCGCGGCGACCGCGACCATGCCCGAGAGGGTGACGCTCGCCCCGAACCAGCAGCAGTCCCCGATCGTGCAGTCATGCGCGATCACGTCCGCGTTGGCGATCCAGGCGCCGTTACCGATCGCCGTGTTCCGATCGATGCTGCAGCCCGGGTACACCATGGATCCACTGCCGATGCGGACCGAGGGGTGCACGTACGCCGAGGGGTGCACGAAGGACGGCACCTTCCGCCCGAGCTCGAGGAGGCGGTCGATGATCTGCTGCTTGATCCGCAGGTGCTTGTAGCCGAGGCAGACGTAGAACTCGAGGTCCCTGAACTCGTCGCTCGTGTGGGCCGCGAAAGGCCGTGAGCGCTCGGCGCCTGCCGCGTGGCGCTGATCGTCGAAGTAGACGATCTCGCTTCGATCGACCGGGTACGCCTCGGTGATCATGTCCTCGATGTAGCGGCCCAGCGCGCCGTAGCCGATGATCGCCAGCCTCACGCGCTCGCCTCCTTGGACCGCAGCACGGGCTGATCCAGCGCCCGGAGCGGGCCGCCGTAGGTCTCGCGGACGACGAACAGCGGGCGCCCCTGGACCTCGGCCAGGATCCGCCCGATGTAGAGGCTCGCGACCCCGGTGACCGCGATCTGCGCGCCGCCGAGGAACACGATCACCGCGATCGTGGACGTGTACCCGGGGAGCACCGCCCGGAAGAAGATCTTGTCGGCGATGAGCGAGATCCCGAGCAGGATGCCCGCGGCCGCGATGAAGAGGCCGAACTTCACCGCCAGGCGGAGCGGGAAGTCCGAGAACGAGATGATCGAGGCGATCGCCATCCGCAGCCGCCGCCGGAAGTTGTAGCTCGACTTGCCGACCCGGCGGGGCTGGTGCTCGACGGGCACCCAGCCGTAGCGCATGCCCAGCCACATCTCGAGCCCCGGGAGGTACCGGCTCTTCTCGGTCAGCGCGTTGTAGCCGTCGAGCGCGCCCCGCGTCATGACCCGCATCGTCGAGGCGTTGATCGGCGTGTTGTACCCGGTGAGCCGGTTCAACATGGTGTGGAACAGGTACGAGGTCACCCGCGTCGAGAAGCGCACGCGCCGGGCCGTGTGGCGGCCGCCGACGATGTCGTGCTCCCCCTGCTCTAGAAGCGCGAGCAGCTTGGGGAGCTCGCGGGGCGGATCCTCCTGATCGACGTTGAGCATGCCGACATAGTCGCCGCTCGCCGCGCGGTACCCGGCGGACACCGCGATGTGCTGGCCGAAGTTGCGGCTCAGGAGCACTGCCCTGGCGAACGCGAACTCGTCACAGACCTCGCGGAGGCGCCGGGGCGAGTCGTTGGCGCTGCCGTCGTCGACGAAGATGACCTCCAGGTCGCGCGCCAGGTCGTCGTGCCCGAGGTGCTGGCGGAACGTGGCTGCCATCTCGAGGCAGAAGTCTCTGGCGAGCGCGCCGTCGTTGTAGATGGGTACGACGAACGAGTACCGCATCACCGGGTCGCGACGAAGCCGATGTATTTGTACAGCGGGCGCGACAGCGGCATCACGCGCTGGAGGACCGAGTCGACGAGCGCGGCGTCGGCGAGTCGCTGCTCGCGGGGCTTCGACGCGTCGTTCACCACCGACGCCTGGCCGAGGTACCAGTAGTACGTGAACGTGACGTCGGTGAAGCCGACCTCGAGCAGGGCCGCGCGGAGATCCTCCTCCTTGAAGCCGCCGGCGATGTCCTTGCCGTACTCGGCGTCGTTGAACACGGCGTTCGGGATGCCGTAGTCCTTGTTCATCTGATCGTCCTTGTGGGCGACCGCCTCGATCTCGCGCGTCACGATCGGGTCGTAGCCGCCGGGCCGCCCGGGGGTCTCGAGCTTCGAGATCGCGTCCCAGAAGTAGAAGTTCGGATCGAGGTCCGCGTAGAACCGGCCGCCCGCGCGCAGCGCCCGGGCGGCCGTCGCGAGCGTCGGCCTGATGTCGTAGAGGTGGTGCAGGAACGAGTACGCCGTCACGAGGTCGAAGGTCCCGGGGGCGGCGGCGAACGAGCCGGTGTCGTGCTCGTGCAGCTCGATCGCGGCGGGGCCCGAGGTGTCCACCTGATCGAGCATCGCGCGGGTCACGTCCACGCCGACGATGCGCTTCACATGCGGCTTGGCGAGGTTGATCATGAACCCCGTGCCGCAGCCGAGATCCAGGAGCGAGGTCGCGGCCGTCTCCGCGGCGAGGCGCCCGAGGTTCGCGTCGACGATCGCGATGTTCTCCGGACGGAAGTGCGGCTCGGTCTTCGCGTAGCTCGCGGCGAGCATCGAGTGCACGGTGATGTTCGCCTGGATGACCTGGGAGTATCTGTCGTTCATACGCGTCCGAAGGGCCGCGAGCTTATAGGGGCCTCTCGAGGGGATCAAGCGAGGGCGGCCCGCCGCTCATGGGCGCGCGCTGTAGTGTGCCGCCTGGAACCGGCGGTGCTCCGCCGTCGAGACCTCCTGCCGCCACGCGGGGTTGTCCAGGTACCAGCGCACCGTCTCGGCGAGCTGGCGCTCGAGCGTCCGCGCCGGCGCCCAGCCGAGCGCGCGCCGCGCCTTGCTGCTGTCGATCGCGTAGCGGAAGTCGTGGCCCTTCCGGTCGGGGACGAACCGGATCAGCGCGCGCGCCGTGCCCCGCGGGCGGCCGAGCGCGTCGTCGACGAGGTCGGCGACCAGCTCGACGAGCGCGAGGTTCGACATCTCCTCGCCGCTGCCGAAGTTGTAGCTCTCGCCCCGCTCGCCGCAGGTCAGCGCCCGCCACAGCGCGGCGCAGTGATCGTCGACGTGCAGCCACTCGCGGATCTGCTTGCCCTCGCCGTAGACGGGCAGCGGCCGGCCCTCGGCGGCGTTCGTGATCATGAGCGGCAAGAGCTTCTCCGGCAGCTGGCGCGGGCCGTAGTTGTTGCAGCAGTTCGTGATCACGACCGGCAGGCCGTACGTCTTCCAGTACGAGCGCGCGAGCAGATCGGAGGCCGCCTTCGACGCGGCGTACGGCGAGTTCGGCGCGTACGGCGTGGTCTCGCTGAACGCGCCCGTCTCGCCGAGCGCGCCGTAGACCTCGTCGGTCGAGACGTGGAGGAACCGCACGGCGTCGAGCCGATCCGCCCACGCCCGGCGCGCGGCGTCGAGCAGCGTGAACGTCCCCGTCACGTTCGTGCGGACGAACGCGTCTGCCGCCTCGATGCTGCGATCCACGTGCGACTCGGCCGCGAGGTGGAGGATCGCGTCGATCCGGTGCTCGGCCAGGAGGCGCTCGACGAGCGGCCGGTCGCAGATGTCGCCCTCGACGAGGCAGCACCGCGGATCCTCGAGCGCGCCGAACAGGTTCGCGCGGTGGCCGGCGTAGGTGAACAGGTCGAGCACGACGACGATCTCGGGCGCCGGGCCGCCGGGCTCGGCGCCCGCGGGCGCCAGCAACGCGCGCACGAGGTTGCTGCCGATGAACCCGGCCCCGCCGGTGACGAGGAGCCGCCGCGGCTCGAAGCTGGCCATGGCCGGACCCTACCTCGGCGCTCCCGCGTTCTGGTAGTCCGTGGCTAGAACCTGCCCAGGACCGCGATCCCGCGCCCGGCCGGTACGATCTGGATCTGATCGCCCAGGTGCGGGTGCAAGAGCAGCGGGACCGCGAGGCCGATCGCCGCCCCGGCGACCGCGCCCGTGATGACGTCTGTGAAGTAATGGCGATCCGCGGCGATGCGGAGATAGCCGGTCGTCGCGGCGAACGCGTATCCAGTGGACCAGATCAGCGGCTCGAGTTGAGATCGGCGACGGTGAGCCACGACACCCGCGCTCGTCGCGATCGAGAACGCGAGCGTCGTGTGACCCGAGTAGAAGGAGAGGTTGTCATCGATGCCCGGCGCCCGGGTCGAGTCCGCGAAGTGGACGAACGGGCGTTGTCGTCCGACGGCGAACTTCACGGTCTGGTTGATGAGCCCGGCCAAGATCCCGGCTTCGACGATGGGGATGGTGTCGTCCATCCAGCGCCCAGGCGGCCCCCGCACGCCACCCGGCGCGCCCAGCACCGTGAGCCCGAGCGCGACGACGGGCGAGAGGAAGTACCCGTCGAGGTTGCTCAGGGCCGCCGCGAGGCCCGTGTCCTCCCAGACCGCGGCGTCACGGACGCTCCCGTCGAACGACGACACCCCGCAGCGGCGGCAGGTCGACGGCGCCAGATCTTCCTTCAGGAACGTCTCGGACGAGATGTACAGGGCGCCTCCGGCGACGATGGCCACGAGGTGCGCCGACCGCCTCCGTCCGGCGCTCCCCTGGTACCAGCCCGCGGGGTCGGCGTGCGCGGCGCTCGCGGCGCTCGCGAGCAAGAGGATCGCGGCGAGGGGCGCCCTCACGCTTCTCGGACGAAAGTGCCGTGGCGCCTGAATATCGTCTCCTCCCGCAAATCATTCTCTACCGTGAATTCGAGATCAACCGTCACGCTCCTGTCTGCCTTTGTTTGCCTCTCGGCCTCGAGAACGCCGGGCACGACTCCTCGATCGGCTGGACGGTCCCGGTGACTGCCGTCTGGGATCATTCATCCGGGTCGTTCTGGTCCAGCGGCATTCGCGCCGGCACGATGGTCACGACCTCGATGGCATCGGGTCGCAGCCGGTAGAGGACGCGGTTCCACTTGTCGACGAGCTCTCGCAACTGCCACCGCCCGTATTCGGGCACGACACGACCGAGCTGCGGATGATCTTGCAGCCGATCGACTCGGCGAATCAGCTCGTCCACGACCTGCGCGGCCTTCTCGGCGGTGTGGCGTTGCGTCAGCCTCGTTTCGAGGTCGACGAGCGCCATGACCGCGTCGTCCGACCAGACGACCTTCATCCGCGACCGCGCGCCAGACGCTGCTCTTCGAGGAAGGTCCGTACTTCATCGGTGGTTCGCGTGCGACCCGCGTCGAGGTCGGCGATTCCGCGCTCGATCGCTGCCGCCACCGACCGCTCGTACCGCAGGAAGTCTCGCAGGGCGTCGTTGGCCAGGGCGCTCAGCGGTCGGCCGGAGCTCTCCGCGAGCTTGCGCAGCTCTTCGCCTACGTCGTCGTCGAGCTCCACGCTCTCGGCTGCGGTCGCCATGCCGGCAATGTAGCAAGCATCGCGCCCTTCGGTGCAGGCGGCTGCTGCTGCGGCGGCGGCGCCGCCGACGGCCGCGGCAGCCGCGGCCGGGACGTTCAGGCGGCCGGGCAACTCTGGTAGCCTGTCGCCCGCATGGCTTTGCAGGTGACATCGTGAAGGGCATCGTGCTCGCGGGCGGGGCCGGCACGCGCCTCTACCCGATGACGCGCGCCGTGAGCAAGCAGCTGCTCGCCGTCTACGACAAGCCGATGATCTACTACCCGCTGAGCGTCCTCATGCTCGGCGGCATCCAGGACATCCTGCTCATCTGCACGCCGCGGGACCGCGCGGCGTTCGAGGCCACGCTCGGGGACGGCTCGGACTTCGGCATCCGGCTCACCTACGCCGTGCAGGACGCGCCGCGCGGGATCGCCGAGGCGTTTCTCATCGGCGAGGGCTTCATCGGCGGCGAGGGCGTGGCGCTCGTCCTCGGCGACAACCTGTTCTACGGCATGGGCCTCACCGCCATGTTCGAGAGCGCCGCGCGGCTCCAGACGGGCGCGTTGATCTTCGGCTACTACGTGAAGGATCCGACGCAGTACGGCGTGGTCGAGTTCGACCCCGAGGGGCGCGTGCTCTCGCTCGAGGAGAAGCCGGCCCGGCCGCGCTCGCACTACGCCGTGCCGGGCCTGTACTTCTACGACGATCAGGTGGTCGGGATCGCCCGAAGGCTAAGGCCGTCCGCGCGCGGCGAGCTCGAGATCACCGACCTGAACCGCGTGTACCTCGAGGCGGGGACGCTCAAGGTCTCGGTCATGGGCCGCGGCACGGCGTGGCTCGACACGGGCTCGCCGGACGCGCTGCTCCAGGCGAGCAACTTCATCCAGACCGTCGAGACGCGGCAGGGGCTCAAGATCGGGTGCCTCGAGGAGATCGCGTTCCGCAAGGGCTTCATCGACATCGACCGGCTCCGCACGCTCGGCCGCGCGCTCGAGAAGACGGAGTACGGGCAGTACCTGCTCGCGATCGCCCGGGAAGCAGCAGGCTCGAGATGAGCGGGCAGGTCGGGGTCATCCTCCAGCCGAGCTACGTGCCCTGGCGGGGGTACTTCGACCTCGTGCACCGCGCCGACGTGTTCGTGTTCTACGACGACGTCCAGTACGACAAGCACGGCTGGCGCAACCGCAACCGGATCAAGACGGCGAACGGCGTCCAGTGGCTCACGATCCCGGTCTCCTCGAAGGGCAACGTCACGGGCGGGCTCCGGATCGCCGACGCGCGCATCACCTGGACGCAGGACTGGGCGAAGAAGCACGCGGCGACGCTCCGCCAGAGCTATGCGCGGGCGCCGTTCTTCGCGCAGTATGTGCCGATGCTCGAGGCGTTCTACGCGGGCCGGCCGGAGCGGCTCGCCGACTTCACGATCGAGACGACGCGCGCGCTCGCCCAGGCGCTCGGGATCACGCACACGCGCTTCGTGCGCTCGTCCGAGCTCGGGGTGTCCGGAGACCGGACGGAGCGGCTCGTGCGCATCCTCGAGGCGGTCTCGGCGACGCACTACATCAGCGGGCCCTCGGCGCGGGCGTACCTCGACGAGGCGGTGTTCGCCGAGGCGAAGATCGGCCTCGAGTACATGGTCTACGACTACCCGGAGTACGAGCAGCTCCACCCGCCGTACGATCCGGGCGTGTCGGTGCTCGATCTCCTGTTCATGAAGGGGCCCGAGGCGCCGGAGTACATCTGGGGCGGCAAGACGGCGCGCGCGGCGGCGGGAGGCCCGGCGTGATCCCGTTCAGCCGCCCCGGGCTCCTCGGTCCCGCGCTGGCGTACATCCAGGAGGCGATCGCCGCGCGGCGGCTGTCCGGGGACGGCCCGTTCTGCCGCCGCGCCGAGCAGCTGCTCGAGGGGGCGCTCGGCGTGCCGCGCGCGCTGCTCACCACGTCGTGCACGCACGCGCTCGAGATGGCGGGCCTGCTGCTCGAGCTTGGGCCCGGCGACGAGGTGATCGTCCCGGCGTTCACGTTCGTCTCGACGGTGAACGCGTTCGTGCTGCGCGGCGCGCGTCCGATCTTTGCGGACGTCCGGCCCGACACGCTGAACCTCGACGAGGCGCTCCTGCCGGCGCTGGTCACGCCGCGGACGAAGGCGATCGTCCCGGTGCACTACGCCGGGGTGGGCTGCGAGCTGGACGCGATCGGCGAGATCGCGCGCGCGTGCGGCGCCGCGGTGATCGAGGACAACGCGCACGGCCTGTTCGGGAGCTACCGGGGGCGGCCGCTCGGCACGTTCGGCACGCTCGCGACGCAGAGCTTCCACGACACGAAGAACTTCACGTGCGGCGAGGGCGGCGCGCTGCTCGTCAGCGACGAGCGGCTCGCGGCGCGCGCGGAGATCCTGCGCGAGAAGGGCACCGACCGGAGCCGGTTCTTCCGCGGCGAGGTCGACAAGTATACCTGGGTCGACGTGGGCTCGAGCTACGTCCTGTCGGACATCCTCGGCGCGATGCTGCTCGCGCAGCTCGAGGCGCGCCGCGAGATCCAGGGCCGGCGCGCGTGGATCTGGCACCGCTACGCCAAGGAGCTCGCGGGCTGGGCGGAGTCCCGTGGGATCCGGCTGCCGATCGTGCCGGCCCACTGCGAGCAGACGTTCCACATGTTCTACCTGCTCGTGCCGGCGGCGCGCCGGCCCGCGTTCATCGCGCACCTCAAGGCGCGCGGCGTCCAGGCGGTGTTCCACTACCAGCCGCTCCACCTCTCGCCGATGGGCCTCCGCCACGGCGGCGCGCCGGGGGCGTGCCCGGTCACCGAGCAGATCGCCGACGAGCTGGTCCGGCTGCCGCTCTACAACGATCTCGACGATGCCGATCAGGGCCGCGTGATCGACGCCGTGCGCGCATTTTCGTGACGTGACGCGATCACGCCGGGCGGCCGGGTCGCTTGACCCCCGCGCCGGCCGATGGCAGACACGTACCCTATGTCTGCTTGCGAGGTCTGCGCGTCGACCCGGTTCGATCCGATGTTCGAGAAGCTGGAGCATCGGTTCGTCCGCTGCGCGGACTGCGGGCTCGAGCGGATCTCGCCGCAGCCGACCGACGAGACGCTCGCGCAGATCTACGGCGCGCACTACTACGACGCGTGGGGCCTGCACGACAACGAGGCGGTGGTCGCGGCGCTCAAGAAGCGGACGTTCGCCTACGTGCTCGACAAGCTGCCGCCGCACGCGCCGGGGCAAAAGCTCCTCGACTGCGGCGCGGCCACGGGCTTTTTGCTCGAGGTCGCGCGCGAGCGCGGCTACGAGCCGTACGGCCTCGAGCTGTCCGAGTTCGGCGCCCAGGAGATCGCGCGCAAGTTCGGCGAGGATCGCGTGTTCTGCGGCGAGCTCCAGCACGCGGCGTTCCCGGACGCCAAGGCCGGGGACTTCAGCGTCATCACGATGTGCGATTACATCGAGCACGTCCGCGATCCGCGGCAGACGCTGACGCTCGCCCGAAGGCTCGTCGCGGACGGCGGCACGCTCGCGATCACCACGCCGGACGCAGGGTCGCCGTCGCGGCGCGTGCTCGGCACCGGCTGGACGCACTACAAGATCGAGCACCTGTTCTACTTCAACAAGAAGAACCTGGAGCGCCTCCTGAAGGAGGTCGGCTTCACCCGCGTCGCGTTCTATCCGCTGTGGAAGTCGCTGACGCTCGACTACATCAGCCATCAGTTCGAGGTGTACCCGCACCCGGCGCTGACGCAGGTGGCGCGCGGCATCCAGCGGTTCGCGCCAGCGAAGCTGCGCGCGCTGCCGCTGCCGTTCACGACGGGCGAGCTGCTCGCGGTCGCGACGGCCTAGCCCGGTCGGTTCCGGCTACGGCGCGCCGGCGCGGCGGAGCACGAGCCGGATCAGCGTCGGATCGAACCAGGATCCCTGGCCGGCGTTGCAGTGGGGGAGCGGCAGGCACCCGGTCAGGGTCAGCGTCGCGAGGTCTCCTTCGCGCTGCACGTCGAACACCAGGGCGTTCGCCCCGCGCTGTGCCCCGGTATTGCGGTCCCACTCGCCCGGGAACGTCCACAGCCGCAGCTCCCGGCCATCTTGCTCGGCGAGCCCGTGCAGGCCCCCGCGCAGCTCGTCGACCAGGACCGTGCAGGGAGGGACCGGGATCGGCCAGACATCGTCCCAGTAGTAGAGGAGCGCCCGCGTGGCATCGATCACGAGCCGCGGATCGAACGTCCACCCCATCGTCATCTTGAACTGGTCGATGCAGGTGTCGGTCAGCAGCGTGCGGTCGGGATACTCGAGCGAGACGGCGTTCCAGGTCCCGATCAGCGCCGGGGACCACGGCGGCGCGCGGTCGAAGATCCAGCTCGTCGGGGGCGCCGTGGCGGTGCCGCGTGGATCGCGGACGTCCCAGGTCAAGGTCAGCCGATCGCCGTCCAGCTCGGTCGCGTACACCGCGATCTCCCCGGCCGGATCGGCCATGACCCAGCGATCCGGCTCGACGGTGATCGCGTAGGCGATCGGCGCCGGCGCGCTCACGAGCGCGGCGTCGGACGGCGCGAGCACTCCGTCATCGAGGACGAGCAGCCGGATATGCCAGGTGCCGGCCGCGTCGCCGCGCGACGTGAACAGGGCGTCGCCCCGGATCGCGCGCGGCGCGCCGTCGCGCGTCTCGGTCACGAGCGCGCCGCCTTCGGCCGGCCGCGTGCGCGCTGTGATCAGCCACAGCCCGTCGAAGTCGCCCGCGGCCGGCGGCCGAGCGAGGTTGTCGCCGCATCCGGCAGATGCCAGGAGCACGCCCGCGAGCAGGTGGAGGCACCGCATGAGGATCGACACGGGATCTTGCACCCGATGTGCCGTACCTCGACGTGGGCTCCATCATCAGCCGCCGCCCGGAGAGGGCGCCGAGGTTGCGCGTGCCGCGGCGCGCCGCGCGCCAGTTGCGCGCGTCAGGTGTGCACGCCAGTTGCGCGCGTCAGGTCGGCGGGGGGGCCGGCGGTAGCGCCGCTGGGAGCGCCGCCGGGAGCGCTGGCGCCGCCGGGATCAGCTCGAGGCGGTGCAGGCGCACCGCGAGGTACTCGCTCGTCGCGTGCTCGTACTCGAACGTGACGCGCTGGAGGCCGTCCGCGGTCGGCGCCAGCGCGGTCGGCGCCAGCGCGGTCGGCGCCAGCGCCTCGGGCGGCACGGGGCCCTCGAGCACGATGATGCCGTCGTGCCACGCGAACGTCCGCGTGGCGATCCGCTGGCCGTTCACCTTCACGGTCACCGTCTGCTGGACGCCGAGCGGCAGGACGACGGGCGTCGAGATCGTGGCGCGGAGCGTGAGCGGCCCTTCACTCGCGGAGGGGGGCGCGATGGGGACGAGCAGCGTGCTCTCGCGGACCAGCGGCGCCGTCTGCAGGTGCTTGAAGCCCTGGAGCGTGAAGATCTCGTGGCCGGGCGCGCGCGCCCGGAGGAACGCGTAGCCGGGCATGCTCTCGTCGCCAGCCTGGCGGCTCGTGAACCCGGCGAGCTTGTACGGCTCCGAGGCCAGCGTCTCGAAGTCGATCAGCCGCGCCGGCTGGCGCGGGATGCGCTCGCGCTGCATGCGATCGAGCTCCTCGAGCGTGAGCTGCCGGACGCGCACCTCCGCGGACTCGTGCACGACAGCCCCGACGTCCGCGAGCTGCTCGTCGAGGTCGCGATCGATCTTGTCGAACTCGCGGCCCCACTGGTTGCGGTAGAAGTCGGGCCGCGACAGCCACCACCACCGCCGCGAGCCGCCGAACGTCGCGTAGAGCCACTTGTCGTAGGCGTGGCGCCGCAGGCGCTTGAACTGGACGGTCGTGAGCGCGGAGTCCGTCCCGGTCTCCTCGAACTGGTGCCGCAAGGTCAGCGGATCGGTGATGATCCCGAACGCGTAGCGGTTCCAGTAGTACCGGCTCGGCGAGTCGACGGTGATGTTCGTGAGGACGTAGTTGTGCCGGTCGCGCGCGAGCGCCTTCGAGATCGCGGCGATGTCGTCCGGCCGCACGAACGTCTTCTTGAAGATCTTCAGCTGGAAGCCCTGCCAGCCGACGTAGGCGGCCGCAAGGAGGAGCGCGATCACGCGCGACCGCGCCCACGTCCCGACGAGCAGGGTCGCGATGCTGAGCGAGGCGTACGGCAGGAGCAGGAGCGTCGTGTGGTACTGCTCGACGAACAGCTGCGAGAACACGCTGATGAACGGGATGCCCGCTGCGAGGAACAGGAGCGGCAGGAGCGGGAAGTCGGGCCGCCGGCCGCGCAGCCGATCTACCACCCCGACGAGCTGGACGAAGCCGCACACGTAGAACAGCGGCGTGAAGAACCGCCACGCGCGCCAGAACACCATCTGCGCGAGGCCCTCCTTGTACGAGCGCGCGTAGCTCGACGTGGAGCGCTCGAGGAACTGGAAGACGAGGTCCTTGTACCACTCGTGCGAGCCGACGGCCCAGATCGCGAGGAGGTTCTTGACGGCGATGCTGACGAGGCCGCTCGTGGCGACGACGAGGATCACGATGAGCCCGGGGCCGCCGAACCAGCGGTGCTTGCGCAGCTTGATCGTGCCGAGCAGGAGGATCGGCACGTAGAAGTAGAAGTCGTAGCTCGCGATGAAGCAGAAGAACGTCGCCACGCTCACGCACGCGAGCTGCCACGGGCGCCGCTCGTCGAGCCAGCGCACCGCCGCGGCGAGCGTCGCGTAGCCGGCCATCGTGTAGAGCGGGATGTGGTGCAGCGTGTCGGCGTACTGCAGCCACAGGAGGTTCACGGCCATGACGGCCACGGCGACCTTCGCGACCACGCCGTTCATCAGGCGCTGCACGAACGCGTGGAAGAAGTAGAGCGAGAGCGCGCTGAAGAAGATCGCGATGATCCGGTAGAACGCCAGGTGGTTGCCGCCGGTCGACCACTGCAAAAAGCCGTTCACGAGGTCCGGCAGCGGCGGGTAGTGCGTGTAGACGAGCGTCGTGTCGGTGATGGGGCCGATGTCGACGCGCGGCGTGAACGCGAGCTTGATGAAGCCCTCCTCCGCGAAGTGGCGGCCCGACGTCAGGGCGTTGCCGTCGGACCAGGGATCGCCCCAGTTCGTGCGGAACGGCTCGAACGCCGACTCGAGCAGGTACAGCCCGACGAGCGCGAGGCACGCGATGAACAGGCCCTTCAAGATGCGTGGCCACGGCGTGACGTTCACGCGCGCATACAAACACGCGTCGCGCGCGCAGGGAAGATCGACGGCGCCCGCGGTGTGTGCGCGCGGCTACAGGGCGCGGCGGGCGTGGCCAGACCGTGCGCTGCGGCTCGCTTCACGAGGAGCGGCGCAGCTCAGGGCGAGGCCGGCGGGGACGGCGAGGACGGCGGGGACGGCGGCGCGGCGGCCGGCGGCGCGGCGGCCGGCGCGGCGGCCGGCTCCCACGTCACCGACTCGAGCACGGCGGTGCGCGGCTCGCGGCTCCCGCGGACCGGATCGTCGATGCTGCTGAACACGAGGTAGAGATCGTGCCAGCCACCGGCGAGCTGCGCGGCGGAGAGCGGCAGCTCGAGCGCGTACGCACCGCCTGGGTCGGGGAGGATCGACGCGACGAGCGCGCCGTCGAGCGCGACGTCCATGCGCGGCCGCGTGTACACCTTGCCGAGCGCCATCTGGGCGCGTAGCGCGAGGCGCATGTCCGTCTCGCCGCGGACGCGCAGGTGCACGCGGCGGTTGAGCGCGCGGATCGCCTTGCCGCGCATCGCCCGCAGCGCGCCGGCCGGATCGGCGTCGGGGGCGCGCGGCGGCGCGGGGCGGCCGGGGCCGACCTCGAACCAGCGCGCGACCTCGAGCCTGGGATCCACGAACTCGAGGTCCTCGACGCCGTCGTCGAACAGGAGGTCGTGGCGCGACGTCAGAGACCACGCATCGGCGAGCCCCTCGCGCGCGGCGAGCTCCTTCACCCACGCGTCCCGGCGCGCCGGCTCGCTGCCGCCCGCGGCGCGCCGGGAGGCGGGCCCAAGCGGCGCGGTGAGATCGAGCGCGACCAGCCCGTCGTCGTCGTAGAGGACCTTCGTCGTGGTGGCGAGCTCGGCGAGCGAGTCGATCATGTCGAGCTCGTACGCGCTCATGATGGCGTACAGCTCGCCGTCGTTGAACAGCCGCCAGATCCAGAACGGCCGGCGGTGGAAGTAGCGCGAGCGGTCCGTGCGCACGAACGCGACGTACGGGTAGCCGGCCGCCACGAGGTACTCGCGCAGCTCCTCGGCGCCGCGGAACGCCGGCAGCTGCCCGCCGCTTGTCTCGGGGCTCGCGAAGCCGGGCGTGTCGAGGTTTCCGATCCGGTTGCGGCGGAAGTCGAGGAACGCCGGATCGTCGAGCAGCACCGCGGCGCGCGCGCCCGGCGGGATCCGGGCCTGCATCGCGGCGTGGCGCACAGCTTCGCGGCGCGCCGCCGGATCGCCGGTCCGATCGAGCGCGGCGGCCTCGCGCAGATCGCGGGACAGCGCGACGAGGCGCTTCGGCACGGCGCCGCGCTCGACGAGGAGCTGCAGCGCGAGCGCGGCGAGGAGGAGCCACCGCCCGATCACGGGGAGCCGCGCGGCGCGCTCGTGCTCCGCGCCGATCTCGATCACGAAGATCGCGGTCAGCGCGACCGCGAACCCGAACGCGTAGCGCCACAGGTGCAGCGGATCGAGGCCGGCGAAGCTGTGGACGAGCGCGACGAACCCGAGCGCGGCCGCGACGAGGAGCGCGCGCAGCGGCCGGCCGGGCCGATCCTCGGCGGTGCACGCGAGCAGCGCGAACAGGATCGGCATCACCACGATCGGCGACGTCTCGATCGCCGCCCACGCGAGGTAGAGGAGCTCGCGCGCCCACGTCATGCCGCTCGGCCGCAGGGACAGCTCGTGGTTCCACGTGCCGCCCGCGTACGGGAACAGGAACGTGCCGTTCGACAGGTACGCGGCCAGCCACCAGCTCGCGATGGCGAGCAGCCCCACGCCGGCGGCGCGCATCCAGCGCACCCGCTCGCGCGACACGGCCTGCCGCCACGGCAGCTCGCGCCGCGCCGCGAGAAGGCGCTGCGCGAGCACGAGCGCGATGAACAGGACGGCGACGGCGATGTAGTTCTGGCGCAGCGTGCAGGTCGCGGCGCCGACGAGCCCGACGAGCGACCAGCGATCGCGCAGGGTGGTGCGGTACAGCGCGAGGAACAGCGCGACGCCCGTCCAGTGCGCGCCGGTGTTGATCGAGGTGTCCGGCAGGAGCAGCAGCACGAGCGCGAGCAGCGCGGTCCAGATCGGCGGGACGCGGCGCTCGCGCGCCATGCCGGTGACCAGGAGGAGCGCGAGCCCGAAGCACAGCGCCTTGTCGATGAGGTGGACGTTCGCGAGCGTGCCGCGGGCCGCGGCGAGCGCCCCGAGGGCCGTCTGCCCGCCGTACGCGCCCATGCGCCGGAACGAGAACGGCTCGACGAGGTCGCCGGTGTCGAGCAGCCGCTTGACGAGCGGCGTGTACGCGAGGTCGTCGTCCCACGGGTTGCGATCCAGCGCGGCGACCCCGCCGATCATCTGGTACAGCGCGAGGAGGGTGAGCGCACCGACGAGCGCGGCGAGGGTCGGGCGGGCGCGCGCGTAGCGCAGGCCGTCGCGCACGCGGTGCCAGCTCGGGGCGGGGGACAAAAGCTCGCGCCACGCAAAGCCGATCGCGCCGATGCCGGCGAGCGCGAGGATCTGCGGCCGCGCGAACAGGCCCGCGGCGATCAGGACGCCGGCGACGGCCAGGTAGCCGGCGGCGCCCCACGCGGCGCGCAGCCCGAAATCGGGATCCGGGACCTGGCGGAGCCGGACGACGATGTAGCCCCAGCCGGACAGCACGCAGAACAGGAACGCGAGCCACGCCGTGCCACCGCGCAGCACCGAGTACGGCATCGCGACGCCCGCGACGCCGAGCGCGAGCACGACCGCGATCGTGACGGCGCGCAGCACGCGATCGAACGCCGCCGTCTCCGACAGCCGCGGCGCGCGCTGCCGCGGCGGCTCTGGCTCCTCCTCGTGCGGCACGCGCCGACGTTGGTATCCCGGTTCCGCCGGTGATGCAACGACGGTGCCGGCGCGCGGCGACCGCTTACGTCCGCGGCTCGCTCGCCGAGCTGGCGACCGCGGGCGGCGCGGGCGGCGCGGCCTCGCGATCGTCGGCGGTGGAGCCGTCGAGCTGGACGCCGTATAACAGCATCGCGGCCGCGCCCCAGACGGTGACGGGCAGGTAGAAGGCGAGGTGGACGAGCGTGGCGTAGGCGAGCGCCGTCGGGGCGGCGACGCCGAAGACGATCAGCGACTGCGACGCGAAGTAGTGGTACGGCCCGATCGAGCCGGGGCTCGACGGCAGGAGGATGCCGAAGCTCGTGACGCACATCGTGGCGATGCCGATCTGCCACTCGATCGACAGGCCGAAGATCGGCAGGAGCGCGAGGTACATGCCGCCCTCGAGGCACCACGCGACGAGGGAGAGGCCGAGCAGCGCCGCGGCGTCGCCGGGGTGGCGCAGGCAGGCGCCGGCGTTGGCGACGCTCTGGGCCAGGCCGACGAAGCGCGCCTGCCACCGGGGGCCGAGCGGGCGCGTCGTGCGCGAGGCGAGCGCGACGAGGAGCCGGGGCGCGTGCGCCGCGCCGACGATGGCGACCGTCGCCATGCCGAACACGGCGAGCGCGACGTAGACCAGGTCCTGCATCCAGCCGGCGACGGCGACGGTGAGCGTCGCGGCGACGAGCAGGGCGAGCAGGATGATGCCGTCGAGCACGCGCTCGATGAACGTGACGGTGATCGACTGCGCGAGCGGCATCGCGCCGCGCTCGGCGAGCATGCCGGAGCGCACGAGCTCGCCGAGGCGCGCGGGCAGGACGTTGTTGGCCGCGCAGCCGATCACGACGATGTGCGTCGCCGCGAGCGGCTGGATCGCGGCGTGGCGGCGGATCAGCACGCGCAGGCGCAGGCCGCGCACGACGTGGCTGCACAGGTACGAGGCGATGCCGAGCGGCAGCCACGGCAGGAGGCTTGCGGAGGAGAACGCAGCTTCGACCGCTTCGAGATCGAGGCCGCGGATGGCCAGGTAGACGAAGACCGCGCTGACCGCGAGGCCGAACATCACCGCGATCAGGCGCTTCTTGAGCATGCGAGCCGGGCGACCTTACCCGCGCCCGACGGGCCGCCGCAAGGAAAGGGCCGGCACGGGTGGGCCGCGTCACGACGTGGGCCGCGTCACGGCGGCGTCACGGCGGCCGCGCGGCCATCGCGGCCATCACGGCGTCACGCGCGGAGCCGCGCGCAGATCGATCAGCTGCACGCCAGCGGCCTCCGCGATCACCGCATGGCTCTGCGCGACGGCCCGGAGACCCGGGGCCGCCTCCTCGACCAGGAGGTAGTCGGCGCCGACCCGCGCCAGGAACGCCTCGAGCGGAGCGAGGTACGGCGCGTACGGCGCCCACGGCGCGCTGCCCAGCCAGCCGGCGCGCGGCGTGCGTAGATCGATGATGCGCGGGCCGGCGCCATACGGCAGGCGCTCGGGCCGCAGCACCCAGACGGCGACGGTCGCGCGCGCGGGCAGCGGCCGTAGGAGCGCCTCGTAGCCGCCGGAGACGGGTGCCGCCCCGCGCGTCGTGCGGAGGTAGTCCATGTCGAACCCCAGATCGATGTAGCGGCGCACCCACCGCCTGCGGCCGCCCGTCGTGCGCCCCTCGTAGATGAAGACCACCACGGCCAGCGAGACGAGCAGCGCGGCCGCCGTGGTCCGCCGGGCGCGCCCGAGCTGGATCACGCCCGCGATCGCGGCGGCGATCGCGAGCGGCCAGAGGAACCCCGCGGCGTACGGGCGCTCGCCCGTGAGCTGGCTCGCGACACCGGCGATCGTGAGCGCCGCGCCCGCGGCGAGCCAGCCGAGCGGCCGCCCGCGGAAGATCGCGGCGAGCGGCGCGCACGCCACCGCCACCGCCGCGAAGATCGCGAGCCGGGCGCCGAGCGGCGGCAGCCGCGACTCGAGGAGCGCGCGCGCCGCCGCCGGGACCGCGGCGCCAGCCCCGGCGCGCGCCAGGAGGTACGGCGCGATCACGGCGAGCACGCCCGCGGCGAGGAGCGCGGCGCGCCGGAGGTCGCGCCGATCCGGCCACCACGCGGCCGCGATCGCGGCCACCGCGACCGGCGCGAGCTCGAGGCGCAGCGTGATCAGCGCGCCCGCTAGCACGGCGATCGGCAGCGGCGAGTCGCCGGCCCGCCGATCGGCGAGCGTCGCGTGCAGCGCCAGGATGAGCCCGATCGCGGTCCATAGTGTCGCCGGATCCGGGCGGACGTAGCTCTGCGCGGAGCCGGCGAGCACGAGGAGCGTGCCCCACAGCGCGCGGGCGGCGTCGCGCTCGCCCGGCGTGCGCAGGCGCGCGAGCGCGAGCGCGAGCGCGAGCACGAACGCCAGGCCCTCGGCGAGCCGCGCGAGGTGGACGTCGCCGCCGAGCGTGGCGAGCGCGCCGAGCGCGAGCTGGCCGCCGAGCTGCGCGTGGCGCGCGTAGCCGATCGGATCGCCGAGCGCGCCCGTCTCGCGCAGGCGCGCGAGCTGCGCCGGCACGTGGCCGTCGTCGTCGAACGGCGGCGCGTCGAGGTCGCCGGCGGCGCCGAGGACGTGGAGCACGGCGATCCCGGCGAGGAGCCCCCACGGCACGAGCCAGACGCCGAGGCCCGGGCGCGCCGCGGCGAGCCGCGCCCGGTAGCCGCGCCAGCGGAGCGCGATCGCGCCCGTGTGCGCCGCCACGGCGCCGTAGAGCAGCACGGACTGCGTCACGAGGCCGCCGACGCCCGCGGCGATCGCGATGCCGAAGAGGCCGACGAGCGCCGCGGCGCCCCACTGCACCGCGAGCAGCGGGTGCGCGCCAGGCCTCCGGGCGAGCCGGCCGATCCCGACGCCCGCCCCGTGGAACGCCGCCGTGAGCGCGAGCGCGTGCGCGGCGACGGCGGCCGCGCCCGCGAGCGGCGCGAGCACGAGCCACGGCGCGAGCGCGGCGGCGGCGAGCACGACCTCCGCGGCGCGGCCGCCCGGCTCGCCGGCCCGCTCGGGCATATCAGTCCGCGTCGAGGGCGGCGACGAGCTCGCCCGGCGTGACCGTCGAGGTGCCGCGCTTGGAGACACTGACCGCCGCGGCGACGCTCGCGAGCTCGATCGCCTGCTCGATCGGCACGCTGGCGCCGAGCGCGAGCGCGATCGTCGCGACGACGGTGTCGCCCGCGCCGGTGACGTCGAACACCTCCTTGGCGATCGCGGGCACGTGGATCGTCGGGCGGCCCTGCCGGAACAGCGACATGCCGTCGGCGCTGCGCGTGACGAGGAGCGCCGCGCCGTCGAGCACCGGGAGCAGGGCCGCCGCCGCGGCGTCGACGTCGAGCGG
>DATMCI010000025.1:0-8158 GCA_035558535.1 Kofleriaceae bacterium | reverse complement strand
GGCGGTGCTCTACGACGGCGAGGCGATCTGGCTCGTGCCGTTCGCTGGCGGGCCGATGCGCAGGCTCGCGGCCTACAGCGGCGATATCAGGCAGACGATCTGGTCGCCCGACGAGCAGACGATCGCGGTCGGCGGCGATCTCCACGACATCAAGCTGATCACCGTGGCGACCGGCGCCGTGCGCGAGCTGCGCGGCCACACCGACGCGAACTACACGCTCCAGTGGAGCCGCGACGGGCGCCGGCTGCTCTCGGCGAGCGATGACACCACGGCGCGGGTGTGGACCGTCGCGGACGGCAGCTCGCTGGTGCTGCGCGGCCACGACGATGACGTCAACCACGCGCGATTCTCGCTCGACGAGAGCTCGGTGGTGACGTCCAGCTGGGACGGCTCGATCCGCGTCTGGCTCGTCGATCAGCCCGGCTCGCGCACGCTCGTCGAGGTCGATCGGATCCTGGACCTCAGGCTCGAGGGCGATCGCGCGCTCGTCAAGACGCCGCGCGAGGCGGCGTGGTGGAACATCACCTCCGGCCACCGCGTGCCGATCTTCTCGTGGGCAGCGCGCGGCCTGGGCACCGCGACGGTGTCGCCCGACGGCGAGCACCTGCTCGTGCCGGCCGCCGACGGCTCCGCCGAGCTGCGGCACCGCGCGCGCGCGCCGATCCAGCTCCGCGGCCACACCGCCGCGCTCCTCCAGACCCGGTTCAGCCGCGACGGCCGGCGCCTGTACACGTCATCGCGGGACGGCACGCTGCGGCAATGGGACGTGGCGACCGGCGCGGGCGCCGTCATGGTGGAGGGTGCGGCGCTGCAGCGCGGGTTCGCCGTCGCCGCGGACGGGCGGATCGCGGTCGTGCAGGGCGACGAGGTCCAGATCCTCGCGCCAGACGGTGCCGTGCGCGCGTACAAGGTCGATCCCGACTGGGGGATCTGGGAGTTCGAGCCGGTCCGCGATCGGCTGCTGCTCCGCAGCGACCAGCGCTTCGTGATGATCGACGGCGGGCGCATGATCGAGCTGCCGACCGATCTCTATCTGGCGGTGCGCTACGCGGTGTCGCCCGACGGCACGCGGATCGCGGCCGCGCTCGGCGATCGCACGGTCCGCGTCTGGGACGCGGTGACCGGCCGCGTGCTGGACGTCCTGCGCGGCCACACCGACATCGTGCGCGGCGTGGCGTTCTCGCCCGACGGCACGCGGCTCGCGTCGTCGAGCTACGACCGGACGGTGCGGATCTGGCAGCTGGGCACGGATCGGTTCCGCGTGCTGCGCGGCCACGCCGCCTCGGTCGATCACGTCGAGTGGAAGCGCGCGGAGCAGATCGTCACCGGCTCGACCGACGGCACGCTGCGCATCTGGGACGTCCCGTCGCTCGATCTGCCGACGACCGACGCGCTCGCGGAGCGCCTGCAGCACGCGACGACGGCCGTCATCGACGACGACCGGCCGACGACCGGCGCGTCGCGCGCGCGCCGGATCTAGCGCCCGCCGCAGCGCGCGCTACTGCCGCTCGGCCTCCGCCAGGAGCTCGTTCATCCACTCGTATTGCCCCATGTACTGGCCGACGCTCTGCAGATTTTTGCTGCAGAGCTCCAGATCCCCCATCAGCTTCTCGTCCTTCCTGATCCAGCGCTCGCTCTCGGTCTTGTATTGCTCGTCGAGGTGCGTGCGCAGCGAGTCGCACGCCTCGGCGGTGCGCGTCGCGTTGCCGATACGGAACGTCCGGATGTCCCGGGCGGCCGCGGCCAGCCCGTCGAGACCTGCCGCGGCCTGGAGGCATTGCTGCTCCTCGGCGAGCATCAGGCCCACGTTGCGGCCGAGCAGCTGCAAGGAGACCCTCGTCTTCTCCGTGAGTTGCCCCTCGTACTTGCGGGCGTTCGACACGAATCGCCGGATCTCCGCGGCCTTGGTGTCCTGCATGGAGCGGTAGATCTGCTTGATCATCGCTGCCCGATCCGGTGGCTGGTCGACGTTGAGCGGCCGCTGCTCGACGGTGCTGCTCGTGATCTCGTTGGGATTTTGGGCGGACGTCTCGTTCTGCTGGCTGATCACGCTCCACTGGTTGTTCTGGTCGCGGTGCATGAAGTTCGTGACCTCGAACAAACCTTGGTGATTGCCCTTGTCGTACTCCTCGGCCCCGTACCAGTCGGACGGATTCTTCTCCTGCCGGAACGTGGACGCCGCGGCCCGGTTCGAGGTCGGGCTCTGGAAGTGCCACGCCGTGAACTTGCCCTGGGTCGCCGACGGCGTGATGGTGAAGGCGCAGCCGTTCATCGCCGCGGTGAACACGAGGTCCGGGTTGAAGTCCGCGTTGGCATTGCGATCGCGCGTGACGTCGGTGTGGCCCACGTTCTGATCGGGGTTGGCCGCGTTGATGTTCTTGTACTCCACGTAGGCGGAGAGCAGGTACGCGTCATCCCCTTCGACCGGCGGCAGGTCGGGCCGCTCCCGCAGCGTCGAGAGCAGCTCGTCGTTCGGATACTGCTCGACGTACTTCTCGATCGCTGGCGTCAGGATATAGGCGCGCTGCTCTTCCTTGGAGCGGCCTTGGTCGGGGACCAGCTTGAACCAGTGGCGATCGAACGTGCCCATCTTCGAGATGAGCTGCGAGTTGGCAGCTTTGACGATCGGATCGTTGCCCACGATTCGCTCGGTCATGCCCTCCTTCATGGTCAGCGACAGCACGTTTTCGCGGAGGAAGGCCGCCGGATCGGCGCGGAACACATCCTCGCGCTCCATCTGCACCGGCCCGCCCGCGCCGGCTCCGGCGCCCGCGCTCGCGGGACCCGCGAGGAGGTCGGCCGCCGACTGGCCTGCCACCACCCGATCGGCCACCGCGTCGGCGTGTTGCTCGTAGGGATCGCCTTCGGCGCCGACGCCGCCCGCGAGGTGGACGCCGGCGCGTTGCTGGACCACGTGGGCCGCCTCGTGGGCGGCCAGCCGGAGGTCAGGCGCCTCCCGGAACGCCACGCTCGAGCCCGTGGTGTACGCCTTCGCGCCCATCGCCGCGCTGGCCGTCGCCGCGTCACCGCCCTGGTGGGCCGTCACCGCGGACATATCGTGCGCGGGCCCGAACGACTGCTGGATGGCGTCGAGGTGGGGGAGCCGGCCGCCGCTGCCCTGGACGCCCGCCTGCGCGATCTGCCCGATGCCCTCGGCGCTCGCGTCCCCGCCCGCCTCGGCCTTCTGCTGCACCGGCGCGCCCTCGGCCGCGCTCGCCGCGGGCGGCCGGGACGACTTCATCTGCACGGGGAGCTGCTCGGTGAGGGTCCGCTTGCCGGCGGTGCCGCCGTCCGGCCGGGACTCCGGGGTCACTCCACTGCTGTCGCGACTACTACGCTGATTCACCGGCGCATCGTAAGCCAAACGGGCGCGCGATCACCAGGCTCCGCGCGACGCACGATCCGCGCATCCTCCGCGACGATACGCTCGCGGCCGCCGCGCGGACTTGTGAGTCGAGCCGGCGCCGGCGTGCTACCGTTGGCTCGCATGGTCAACGTCGCTCGCAAGCGAGCCACATACGCCGAGTACATGGCGTTCACGGAGACCAGCGAGCTCAAGCACGAGTACATTGCCGGCGAGATCGTGGCGATGGCGGGCGGGACCATCGCGCACGGGCGGCTGATCGGACAGTTGACCGGGCTGATCCGCGACGCGCTGAAGGGACGCCCCTGCGTCGCGCTGCCCGCCGACGTGCGAATCCGGATCCGCGCAGCCGACCGAGCGACATACCCCGATCTCCACGTCGTCTGCAGCGCCGTGGAGGCGGACCCCGACGATACTCATGCGGTCGTCAATCCGACAGTGATTGTCGAGGTCCTCTCCGACTCGACCGCGGAGTCGGATCGTGGGGACAAGTTCGCGGCCTATCGGCGCCTGCGATCACTGCGCGAGTACGTGCTCGTCTCGCAGCACGAACGACGGATCGACGTGTACCGTCGCGAGCAGAGCGGCTGGCACCTGGATGACTTCGGTCCGGGCGAACGCTTCCGGCTGGCCTCGATCGACGTCGAGCTCTCGGTCGACGAGGTTTATACCGACGCGTTGGGCACGATCGTCGGCTAACTCCGCGGACGGCTTCGCGATGCACCCCAAGCTGCGGCTCGGCAGCCGCTGAGCCTCGCCGTGTATATAGTCGGGGGGTGCCTGAGCGGATAAATCTCTTCCTGCAGGATGTGCGACGAGACCCTTACCCTACCTATGCCGAGCTGCGTCGGCGCGGAGCGGTCGTGGAGGTCGATCCTGGAGGAGTCTTGGCGGTCAGTCGGTTCGAGGATGTTCAATATGTCATCAGGAACCCGAAGCTGTTCTCCTCGGAGGGCTTCGCGGCATTGCTGGCGCCCGCGTGGCTGCCTCACAACCCGATGGCCAATTCGATATTGGGGAAGGACGATCCAGCGCACGCCAAGCTCCGGGCGCTGGTGAATCGGGCCTTCACGTCGAAGAGCATCGAGCGGCTGGAGCCGCGCATGCGTGAGATCGTCGCCGAGCACAGCCAGCGTCTGAAGACGCTCGGAGAGTGTGACTATATCGTCGAGTATGCTCTGCCGATACCTGCGAAGGTGATCGCCGAGCTGATCGGGGTCAATCCTGCGTTGTATCGGGACATCAAACGGTGGACCGATGCTCTCAGTATGATCGGCCCGGTCCCCCCAGCTGAGGAGCTTGTCGCCTATATTCGTGGCGAGCTCCAGGAGATGGAGGCATATCTACAGGACGTCGTCACTGCGCGCCGAAAAAACCCGGAGAACGATATGGTGACGACGCTCGTGCAAGCGGTGGCTGACGGTCAAGCCTTGACCGATGAAGAGATCATTTCATTTCTGTTCTTGCTCCTTCCGGCCGGCTTCGAGACGACACATCACCTCCTCGCCAACGCGATGCAGGCGTTCATCGCGCGCCCCGACGATTTCGCCAGACTGCGCGCAGATCCTGGACTCGTCCCAAGCTTCGTCGACGAGCTCCTGCGCCATGATGGATCGATACATGGCCTGTTGCGGATCGCGACGACGGACACCGAAATTGGAGGAACCAAGGTCCCCCAGGGGGCGATGCTCCTCTTGCTCCCTGCCTCGGCAAACCGCGATGAGTCGAAGTTCCCGGATCCTGACCGCTTCGATATGTCGCGGAACAGCATGGGCGGGCTGTCCCTCGGCCATGGTGTCCACTATTGCCTGGGTGCCGCGCTCGCGAGGATGCAAGCCAGGCTCGCCATCGAGGAGCTCGCCCGCTGCTTCCGTGGCTTCGAGCTCCTGCCGGGAGAGATCCGCTGGAACACGGCGATCGTCGTTCGAGGCCCGACCGCGCTGCCGATCCGTGTGATCCCTGCTTGAGGGATCGTCTTCAGGGGATCGTCGCGCACAACCCTTGTCGAGAGCCGCGCTGCCGACGAGGAGTCCACGCTCCGCCCCCTGTTTCATTCGTGGGGGTCGCCGCAGCAATAAGAAGGCGTTCACGCGGCGATGGGAAACTCAGAAAGGATAATCTACCCCGATGAAGAACTGTCTCTTTGTCGTCACCAGCGTCGACCGCCTCGACCCTGGCGGCCCGCAGATGGGGCTGTGGCTCTCGAACCTCACCCACCCTTACTTCGAGCTGATGCAGGTCGGCTTCGAGTCCGACATCGCGAGCCCGCGTGGCGGCGTCACCCCCATCGATCCGTTGAGTCACCCGGCCAGCGAGTACAATGTGAGTCGCGACGATATCGTGACGCAGGGGTTCCTCGCGGCGCCGCATCACGTGGCCCCCCTCCTCCACACCCGGCCGCTCGCCGATGTCGATCCGATGGACTACCGCGCGGTCGTCCTGTGCGGTGGCAACGGCGCGCTGTTCGACTTGCCCAGCGACCCTGAGATCCAGCGCATCGTCAGCGCGATGTGGGAGCGCGGCCGCGTGATTGCGGCGATCAGCCAGGGCCTTGCCGGGTTGGTGGGGGTCACCGTGAACGGGTCGCCGCTCCTGGCTGGCTACGAGGTCACCGGCACCTGTCGCGAGGAGCGGCTCATGGCCGAGCAGTTCATCGGCGCGCCATATTTCCCGTTCTGCCTCGAGCGCGAGATCCCCGCGCGGACTGGAGCTCGGTTCTGCAAGCTCAACGCGTTCTCGGAGAACGTGATCGTGAGCGGCCAGGGGCGGCTGATCACTGCCCAGAACCATTTCTCGGGCGCCGCGCTAGGGCGCGCGCTGGGGCAGGCGCTGGGCCGAGGGTCGCCGCCGGCGGCTCGGCAGCCAGGACCGCCACAGTACCCCCCGCGCGAGGGCCTGCTCAGCGCGCTCAACCACTACTTCCACAAGGACTACGAGTCGCTCGTCGAGCTCACGACCCTGTCGCTCGAGCACGCCGGCACCCCCGTGATCGTTGCGGCAGGCGACGAGCTGATCCTACGCCACCGAGGGTTGCGCGAGGTCGTTCGCATCATCCCGCCGCTGTATCACCAGCTCAAGGCGATCGGTCACATGGTGTTCGGCATCCACTTGTCGCTGGAGGTGCGCGCGCCCAATGGGCTCAACGAGACAGAGCTGTTCGAGATCTTACAGCAGCAGTACCTGCTCAAAGCAGTGCTGCACAACCTAGCCGAGGAGGGGATCCCGGACGAGGTGAGCGAGGTCCAGGCTGTGTTGCTGTCGCAGGCGTCCGCCCTGCTCACCGAGGTACTCCGTACCCGCGCCATCGATCGCGCCACACTGCGCGAGTTCGCGCGCACGGCGGGCACACTGATGCTGGACAATAACACGCGGGCCCAGCGCGCCGCGCTCGACGGGGTCCACGCTGCTGTCACGGCATGGCTGGCGAGAATGACCGAGGATGTGCGGGCGAAGCTCTACGTGGTCGTGTGCGGCTCGCACCAGGCGCGCTCGCAGGACATCATGCTGGAGTACTTCCAGTGCCTGCTGGGCGAGCAGGCCACGACCGGGGCAGCCCGCGAGGATCGCGTGCTCTACGCTGAGTCGACCTTCGGGGAGGAAGGCGCGCTCGATCTGATCGCGAGGCACATCATCGATCAGGACGCGGGCGAGGCGTTCTTCGGCGACCGGATGCGGATGCAGCGCGATCTGCTCAGCGAGGGCGCGGCCGACTACATCGAGTCGTTGCTCACGGGCAGCCCGTATCGCCGCGGGGCGTGAGTCTGTCGGCCGCGACGGCGCGCATCGTGTGCACGTATTCGGTGCGGCAGCGCGCGTCGGCGAAGCAGCGCTCAGCAGGGCCGCGTGGACATGTCGCGGAGCCAGCTCGTCTACAAGTTCCACGCCCTGGGCGCCTCAGGGGCGGAGGCGCGGCAGATCCGCGACGCGCTCAACCGCGGTCGGATTGGTTCTGGTTCGGTTGGTTCGCATTCACAGCGATCGGCATTGTGCCAAGCTCGTGTGATGAAGCTCGGCCTCGCCCTCGTCGCTTGCATGGCTGCGCTCGGCTGTGACCGCGGCCCCGATGACAAGCGGTGCCGCGCGGACGCCGACGCGCTCACGCGCTGGCTCGGGAGGCTGAACCTCGAGCCGCAGCTCGTCATGGTCGGTGACGTGCGGCTCGTCAGCCGCGCCGATCTGGGCAGCGGCTCCCTCGCCATGGCGCGGCCGATCGTGACGATCGGCGCCCGCGAGACCCAGTATCAGGGCCAGCTGGTCGGCGCCGCCGCCGGGCTCGCAGAGCGGCTCACCGCCACGCAGCGGAAGCTCGCGGAGGAAGTCGCGCAGGGGCGCTTCGAGGGGCGCGCGCCCGATGTGCGGCAGCTCTACCTGCTCATCGACGAGGCCGTGCCGTGGGAGCGCGTCGTGGCCGTGGTCGAGGCCGCGCACCGCACCGGCTTCACGAAGCCGAGCTTCCTGTTCAAGCCGCCGCCTGGGCCCGACACGCGCCCGCCGCGCACGGCGTTCGATGAGCGGATGGATGCACGCGAGCGAGACGGCGCCGCGGGCCGGCTCGCGGCGCCGCCGGCGCCGGGCGAGTCGCTGTTCGCGCGCTGCCCGCCGGTGACCCGGCTGTTCGGCCATCTGGGGGTGATGGAGACCGGCAACAAGGTTGACGCGCTCATCCGCGGGATCGGCCCCGCGCTGGTCGACTGCGGCTGCAAGGTCGAGCTGCCGGAGGTGCGCTCGATGCTCTGGCACATGCTGAACAACCCGAGCCCGGTGCGCGGCCTGGAGGTGGAGCTTGCCCTCGAC
>DATMCI010000024.1:0-14948 GCA_035558535.1 Kofleriaceae bacterium | reverse complement strand
TGCGCGACAAGATCCGCCGGTTCGTGTTGCCACCACGCCGGCCCGACCGCACGTTTCCACGCGCCGTCAAAATCAAGATGAGCAACTACGCCCGCAAGCGGCCGTCCTCGACGGAGAGGAGCGCTAACTGACCGGCATTGGCGCTAGTTGCTACACACGAGCGCCTCGCCCCCCCGGCCGCGGCTCGGGCGCCCCTTGCACGTGTAGCCGACGCGGCAGTCCTCCGGGAAGTCGCAGCCGAGCAGGCAGACGCCGCCCTCGGTGTCGATGCAGAACGTGCCGCTCGGGCAATCCTCGTCGAAGTCGCACGGCACGGTGCACGTCCCCTGCGGGTAGTCGCCGCTGCGCTGGCAATCGAACTCGCAGTCTCGCGAGTCGATGCACGCCCCGCCGACCAGGGTGCCTTCGTTGCCGACCTCGTCGGGGCCGCAGGCGGCCAGTGCGGTGATCGCGAGTACCAGGACCAGACGCAGACGCTTCGCCATCGCTCCTCCTTGCGATGCGATGGTGCAACACGGATGCCTGGAGGTCACGCGACCGGCCCCCGCGAAATCACAGCAACCCCGACGCCCGGGCGGCGCCACACTGTGCACGGCTCGGACAGCCGCCAGGTGCGCCGATGTCGGAGCGGCCGCTAGTTGGCCTGGGCCGGCTCGTTGGCGGCCTTGAGCAGGTACGTGCGGATCAGCTCGTCGAGGTCGCCGTCGAGGACGCCGTCGACGTCGCTGGTCTTCACCTCGGTCCGGTGATCGTTGACCTGCTGGTACGGGAACAGGACGTAGCTCCGGATCTGCGAGCCCCACTCGATCTTGAGGCGCGCCTTGGCGTCCTCGGCGGCCTTCGCCTCGCGCTTGGCGAGCTCGAAGTCGTAGAGCGCGGCGCGCAGGAGCTTCATGGCCTTGGCCTTGTTCGCGTGCTGGCTGCGCTCGTTCTGGCACTGCACGACGATGCCGGTCGGGTTGTGCGTGATGCGCACCGCCGAGTCGGTCTTGTTGACGTGCTGCCCGCCGGCGCCGCCGGCGCGGTACGTGTCGATCCGCAGATCGACCTCGTTGATGTCGACCACGATGTCGTCGTCGATGTCGGCCCGGACGCGGACCGACGCGAACGACGTCTGGCGGCGCGCGTTGCCGTCGAACGGCGAGACCCGCACGAGCCGGTGCACGCCGTCCTCGGCCTTGAGCAGGCCATAGGCGTAGTCGCCTGCGACCGCGAGCGTGGCGTGCTTGATCCCGGCCTCCTCGGCCGGGGTCTCCTCGAGGACCTCGACCTTCCAGCCCTTGCGCTCGCAGTACCGGATCAGCATGCGCATCAGCATCGCCGCCCAGTCCGAGGCGTCCACGCCGCCGGCCCCCGACGTGATCTCGACGATCGCGCCGCCGCCGTCGAGCTCGCCCGAGAGCATGCGCCGGAACTCGATGTCGTCGAGCGCCTTGCGCACGGCCGCGATCGCGGCCTCCACTTCCTTCGCGGACGCCTCGTCGCTCGCCTCCTCGGCGAGCTCGAGCAGGACCTCGCCGTCGGAGAGCGCCCGCTTCTGGGCGTCGTAGGTGTTCACGACCGACTCGAGCTGCTTCTTGTCCCGCAGCACGGCCTGCGCCTTCTTCTGATCGTCCCAGAAGGCCGGCCGCGCGGCGATCGAGTCGAGCTCCTCGATCTTCAGGCGCTTCTGATCGACGTCAAAGTAACCTCCGGAGCTCGTCGACCTTCTGGCCGAGCTCCTTCAGTTGCGCACGCAGCGCGCGGACATCGACGGACTCGATGGGCATGACGGTACCCTATACCCTGGCGCGGCGGAGCTGGACAAGGTCCGACGTGCCGAGCGCGACCGGGTACTTGCCGGTGAAGCACGCCGAGCAGTAGCCGGTCCCGGCCGCCTCGCCGCGGACGGCCGTCATCATGCCGTCGTGGGAGAGGTACGCGAGGGAGTCGCAGGTCACGTACCGCGCGATCTCGTCGATCGTGTGCGACGCGGCCACCAGCTCGCTGCGGGTCGGCGTGTTGATGCCGTAGAAGCAGGGGTGCGTCGTCGGCGGCGCGCCGATCCGGAGGTGCACCTCGCGCGCCCCGGCGCCGCGCAGCATCTTGACGATCTTGCGCGACGTGGTGCCGCGGACGAGCGAGTCGTCGACGACGACGACGCGCCTGCCGTCGACCACGGCGCGCACCGGCGAGAGCTTGAGCCGCACGCCGAAGTGGCGGATCGAGTCCTGCGGCTCGATGAACGTCCGCCCGACGTAGTGCGAGCGGAGGAGGCCCATCTCGAACGGCAGGCCGGCCTCCTTGGCGTAGCCGATCGCCGCCGGGACGCCAGAGTCCGGCACCGGGACCACGACGTCGGCGGGGACGGGCGCCTCCTGCGCGAGCCGCCGCCCCATCTTCTCGCGGGCGCGGTACACGGACTTGCCGTTCAGGAGGCTGTCGGGCCGCGCGAAGTAGACGTGCTCGAACACGCAGAACGAGCGCTGCGCCGGCTCCGGCAGCCGGTGGCTCGTCACCCCGCCCTTGCCGACGACGACGATCTCGCCCGGCTCGACCTCGCGAATGAACTCGGCCTCGATCAGATCGAACGCGCAGGTCTCCGATGACAGGACGAACGCGTCCTTGAGCCGCCCGATGACGAGCGGCCGGAAGCCGTTGGGATCGCGCACGCCGATCATCTTCTCGTCGTCCGTGACGAGGACCAGCGAGTAGGCCCCCGAGACCCGGCGGAGCGCGGCGACGAGCCTGCCGACGACGTCCGGCGCCTGGGCCCTGGCCATCAGGTGGACGATCACCTCGGTGTCGCTCGAGGTCTGGAAGATGGAGCCCTGGGCCTCGAGCTCGGCCCGGAGCTCGGCGGCGTTGACCAGGTTGCCGTTGTGGGCGATCGCGACCGATCCCCCCGCGTACTCGAACACGAACGGCTGGGCGTTGCGGAGCTCCGAGCTGCCGGCCGTGGAGTACCGGATGTGGCCGATGGCCATGGCTCCGGGCAGCTTGTCCAGTGCCTCGCGGTTGAATGCGTCCGAGACCAGGCCCATGGCCACGTGCCGGCGGAGCTTGCCATCGGCCACGGCGACCAGCCCGGCCGACTCCTGCCCGCGGTGCTGGAGCGCGTGCATGCCGAGGTAGGCGATATTTGCCGCCTCGTCGTGGCCGTGGATGCCGAAGACGCCGCACATGGCGCTCACTTACCACGCAGGGATGCCCTCCGCTCGCCGGGCGGTGACGCAAGGCGGGCCTCAAACTTGTGGATCTCGAGGGCCTGGCTTACCTTTTTCCAGAAGTGGCGCGGCTCCTCTGGCGCGATGCGCAGGGCATCGAAGGTTCTCTCGATCTGGCCTCGGCGGAGATCCGCATCGGGCGCGCGATGGACTGCGCGATCCGCACCGACGACGCGATGGTCTCGCGCCACCACGCGCGCATCTTCTGGGGCGGCGGCGGCTACGTGCTCGAGGATCTGTCGTCGGCGAACGGCGTCTATTTCCAGGAGCAGCGCGTCCAGAGCCACCTGCTCAAGCACGGCGACGCGGTCCGCTGCGGCAGCCTGTGGCTGCGCTTCGTCGACGCCGGTGGCGGCGCCAGCGACGTGCCGGCGCCGGGCGGCATGTCGCCGATGATGCAGCACCCGGGCGGCGGGGCGACCTCGCCCGTCGGGCCCACGGGCCACGTCGCCGTGATCCAGCCGTCGGCGGCGACGCCGGCCCCGACGCCGACCGCCCCGGCGCAGCCGCCGCCCGCGATGCCCTCGCAGGCGCAGGCCGAGGCCGAGGCCGAGATCCGCGTCCTGCGGCGCCGCGTCGAGCAGCTCCAGACCGAGCTGCGGATGTACCGCGCCAACAAGTTCAACCAGGACACGGTCCGCCGGATGGAGGACCTCGAGAACGATCTATCGATGATCGAGATCGAGCGCGACAACCTGAAGACGCGCCTCGAGCGCGCCGAGCAGCTGATCGCGTCCGAGGCCGGCAGCGCCAAGGTCAAGCGCGCGCTCGAGATCGCCTCGATGACGGCCGAGACGTCCGCCGCGCTCAACGATCTATTGTCGAGCATGCGCATCGAGGTGATGGCGGCCGAGGGCGAGTTCGAGCAGTACGCCCAGAACCTGCCGCGCGCGAGCTTCGAGCTGATCCGGCAGTCGCTCAAGGATGCGGCCGGCCGGTGCGACGAGGCGCGCGAGATGCTGCGCAAGCTGCGCGAGATCGCGGAGTAATCGCGGCAGCGGCGGCGCGGGCCGGGGCGGCGCGGGGCGGCTCCGAAGAGCTCGCAGCTCTTCCGGCAACTTAGCCGTTCACACTTGTATCGGGCTAAGTACAATCGCTCGTCGGGTGTCACCAGACCATGACAGTTCAGCGATGACCGCGGCTGATCGGGGCGAAGCCGCGCGCGCGGGCTCCCCGGATCCGCGGCGCTGGCGTGAGCTCGCGCGGCTCCGCAGGCGCCGCGCCGATGTGCGGGTCGGCGCGACGGCGCTGCTCGCGGCGCTGCTCGCGCTGCCGCTGGCGCCGAGCAGCTGGCACGGGCCGGAGGTCGCCGCGGTGCTCGCCGTCGCGGCGACGGCGCTGCTCGCTGGCCAGCGCTGGGCGATCTCCGTCGTGGTGATCGCCCAGCTCCTGCTCCTGCCGACGATCTGGCCGCGCGCGATCCTGCCGGCGAGCGAGCTCGCGGTGCGGCTCGCCGCGCTCGGCGCGCTGCTCGCGCTCGTCCCCGGCGTCATCGCGATGCGGCGCGCCGCCGCCGCGCTCGTGCTCGTCACCGGCTGGCGCCGGACGCAGACCGTGTGCCGCCGGCTCCACGCGGCGCTGGTGCTCGCCGGGCTGCTCGCGCTGTCCTTGCCGCTGATCTAGCGAGCCCCGCCCCTGCCCCTGCCCCGCCCGCTGTAACCGTTCGGCCGCGGCCGACCTCCCATCAGTGATGGCGACCAAGGGCATCTCCCTCGCCGGCGGTAGCGACGCAGCTGCCATCGCGCTGCGCGCCCCGGCCACTCCGCGCGCCACCGGCGACGCGGCGACGCACCGGCGGGCGCGGCGGCGCACCGAGGACACGCTGCCGACCTCGCTGCCCGGCGTGGTGCTGATCGAGCTCGCGGTGTTCGACGACGCGCGGGGCCGGTTCTGCGAGCTGTACCGCCGCGATCGGTACGCCGAGCTCGGCATCACCGCCGAGCTCGTGCAGGACAACTTCTCGTCGTCGGTCGCCGGCACGCTGCGCGGGCTGCACTACCAGCTCGGCGCGCCGCAGGGGAAGCTCGTGCAGGTGACGCGCGGCGAGATCTTCGACGTCTCGGTCGACATCCGCCGCGGCTCGCCGACGTTCGGCCGGTGGTTTGGCACCGTGCTGTCGGCGGAGAACCACCGCCAGCTGTGGATCCCGCCGGACTTCGCGCACGGCTTCGCGGTGCTCTCCGATCACGCGGACGTCATCTACAAGTGCACGGCGCCGTACGCGCCCGCGCACGAGCGGGCCGTGCGCTGGGACGACGCCGAGCTCGCGATCGCGTGGCCCGTGCGCCAGCCCCCGATCCTCTCCCCCCGCGACGCCGCGGCCCCCGCGCTGCGCGACGCCGAGCTGCCGCGCTACGTGCCATGAAGGTCCTCGTCACCGGCGGCCGCGGTCAGCTCGGGCGCAGCCTCGTGCGCGCGGCCGCCGCGCGCGGCGACGTGGCCGTCGCGCTCGGCGCAGACGCGCTCGACGTCACCGCGCCCGCGCAGATCGACGCCGCGCTGCGCGCCCACGCGCCCGCCGTCGTCATCAACGCCGCGGCGTTCACCGCCGTCGATCGCGCCGAGGCCGAGCGCGCGCGCGCGTTCGCGATCAACGCCGACGGCGCCGGGCACGTCGCGCGCGCCTGCGCCGCCGCCGGGGTCCTCTGCTTGCACGTCTCGACCGACTACGTGTTCGATGGCGCCGCGCGGCGCCCGTACCGCGAGGACGATCCGGTCTCGCCGCAGAACGTCTACGGCGCGAGCAAGGCCGCGGGCGAGCGCCAGGTGCTCGATGCGGGCGGCGCCGTGGTGCGGACGTCGTGGCTGTTCGGCGAGGGCGGCCCGAGCTTCGTGCACTCGATGCTGCGGCTCGCGCGGGAGCTGCCGGCGCTGCGGGTCGTGGCGGATCAGCGCGGCTGCCCGACCTGCGCCGACGATCTCGCGGCGGCGCTGCTCGAGCTGGCGACGCGCGCGCCGAGCGGGATCTACCACGCGCGCAGCAGCGGCCCGACCACGTGGCATGGCCTGGCGATCGCGATCGTGGCCGAGGCCCACCGCCACACGCAGCTCGCGTGCGAGCGCGTCGAGCCGATCACCACGGCGGACTACCCGACCCCGGCGCGCCGCCCCGCGTACAGCGTGCTCGACACCGGCCGGCTGCGCGCGCTCGGCATCGCGCTGCCGTCCTGGCGCGTCGGGCTCGGCCGGATGATCGCGGCCGCGCTGGGAGGGCTGTGATGGCGCGCCTCCTCGTCGCCACGGTCCCGCTGACCGGCCACGTGCACCCGATGCTGCTGCTCGTGCGCGCGCTCGTCGCGCGCGGCCACCACGTGCAGTGGTACGCGGCGAAGAAGTTCGCGCGCGCGATCCAGGCGACCGGCGCCGCGTTCGCGCCGATGCGCGCCGCGCACGACTGGGACGACGCCGAGATCGAGGCCGCCCTGCCCGCCCTGCGTGGCACGCGCGGGCTCGCGCGCGTGAAGGCGCAGCTCCGGGCGATGTTCATCGATCCGGCGCCCGATCAGCTGCGCGATCTCGAGGCGCTCGCCGGCGAGGCGCGCCCCGACGCGATCCTCGCGGACCAGGCGCACCTCGGCGCCGCGCTCCTCGCCGAGAAGCACGGCCTGCCGTGGGCCGGGCTCGGGATCAGCGCGCTCATGGCCCCGAGCATCGACACGGCGCCGTTCGGCTCGGCGCGCCGCCCCGCGCGCGCCGGCGAGCCGCGCTGGATCTACCGGCTGCTCAACTGGCTCATCTTCCGCGTCCTGTTCCGGGGCGTGAACCGCGCGTACCAGCGCGCGCGCGCCGCGGCCGGCTTGCCGCCGACGGAGCGCACGTACTTCGAGGTGATGGCGCCGCGGCTCTACCTGCAGCCGACCGTGCCAGCGTTCGAGTATCCGCGCAGCGATCTGCCGGCGCAGGTGCAGTTCATCGGCCCGCTCGTGCCGTCGGGCGCACCGG
Organism: Kofleriaceae bacterium; assembly: GCA_035558535.1. GTDB lineage: Bacteria > Myxococcota_A > Polyangia > Haliangiales > Haliangiaceae > JABFXX01. The sequence goes on along the minus strand of DATMCI010000024.1, from coordinate 7,800 downwards.
CGGCCGCGCGGCCGCCCTGGTGGAGCGACCTCGCGGCGGCGCGCGCGCGCGGCACGCCGATCGTGCTCGTCACGCAGGGGACGCTCGCGACGGATCCCCGGGAGCTGATCGCGCCGGCTCTGCGCGCGCTCGCAGACGAGCCGGTGCTCGTGGTCGCGACGTCGGGCGCGGCGATCGAGGAGCCGCCTGCGAACGCGCGGATCGCGCCGTTCATCCCGTACCAGGCGCTGATGCCGCTCCTCTCCGCGGTGGTCACGAACGGCGGCTACGGCGGGGTCCAGATGGCGCTCGCGGCCGGGGTGCCGCTCGTGGTCGCGGGCGGCAGCGAGGAGAAGCCGGAGATCGCGGCGCGCGTGCAGTGGTCGGGCGCGGGGATCGATCTGCGCACCGGGCGGCCGAAGCCAGCGCGGATCCGCGCGGCGGTTCGGCGCGCGCTGGGCGAGCCCGGGTTCCGCGACCGGGCGCGCGCGATCGCGGAGGACATGGCCGTCTGCGACGCGCCAGCGCGCGGCGCGGTCTTGATCGAGCAGCTGATCGAGCCGCCGCTCGGCGCCGCGGCGGTGGGGCGCGCCTCCGTCGACGAAGCGCTGCGATCAGCGGCCGGCTCGGCGGAGGCGCGATGAGGGCCCTCGCCCTCGCCCGCTCGCTCCCCCTCGCCGGCATCGTCGCCGTGTGCGCCACGCTCGGCTGCTCGTCGTGGATCAACGAGCGCGCCGCGCGGACCACGTACGACGTCCTGGAGCGATCGCAGGAGGCCGCGCGCCGGCTGCCCGACGTCCAGCTCGCGCGCGAGGCGATGCCCGGCGGGATCGTCCAGCTCGAGGCGTTCGCGCTCGCGTATCCGCACCACGCCGGCTTCCGGCAGCTGCGCGCCGAGAGCCTGTGCCAGTACGCGACCGGCTTCGTGTTCGATGACTGGGAGGACGCGAGCCTCACCGGCCGCACCGGCGACGCCGCGCGCATCTCGGCGCGGCTCGGCCCTCTGCTCGCGGCGTGCGCCGACGCGAGCCTCGCCCTGCTCCCGCCCGCGTGGCGCGACGCGCGCGCCCGCGGCGGCGCGGCCTGGAGCGCGCTCGTCGCCCGGGCCACGCGGGCGGAGGTCCCGGCGCTGCTGTGGATCGCGTCGAGCGATGCCGTACAGCTCGCGCTCGATCCGCTGCGCAACCTGGCCCGGCTCGGCCCACTCACGGAGACCCTGACCCGGTGCACGCAGCTCCTGCCCGGCGCTCACGACGCCGACGGCGAGCTCCTGCTCGGCACGCTGCTCGCCGGGCGCAGCCGGTTTCTGCCCGGCGACGACGGCACGCGGCACTTCGAGGCCGCGCGCAGATCGCTCGGCCCAGGCGGGCTGATCGCCGATGTCATGTACGCGCACGGCGTCGCGGTCGCCCGGCGGGATCGCGCCCTGTTCGTGGCCACGCTCGAGCGCGTGCTCGCCGCCGACGTCACGCGGTGGCCCGAGCGCCGGCTCGCGAACGAGCTCGCGCGACAGAAGGCGCGGCGCTACCTCGCCGCGGCCGACACGCTGCTCGGTGCGCCGGCCCAGGCCGCAACGCCATAGGATCAATCGAGGGCTCAGTCCACGAAGACCACCCGGGTGGTCACGTGAGGGTGTGAGTAAATCCGGATGTAGTCCCCGCCGAGCACCGAATTGCCCTGCAACCACCGGTAATCCAGGACCCACGCCCAGTCCCAGGGGTTGGCCAGATTGTGGGGGGTCCCGTCACCGAGGATCCAGGCGAGATCACCGCCACCCGATTGCCGGGTCCAACCATACCGACCAGGGAACCGCCCGCGTGCTCCATACGAGTTATCGGCGTACTCCGTCCCGATGTGCTCGTCGATGATGCGGACCTGGTCATACGAGTCGAGCTCATGCTGCATGATGAGCCTGATCGTTCCTCCGTCGAAGTCGGTCATATAGGAGGGCAAAGGGAGCTCTATATAGTGGTAGGTGACCCAATCGCCGCCACCCACCACGTAGAGGTTTCGGTCCGCATTGTTGAGGCTGGGTTCCACGGCGACCGGCTGCTCCGCGACACGCAGCTTGCCGTCCTTGTCGTAGATGACCGGCAAGTGGTTTCGGTCATAGGGAACCGGCAGGCGCTCCAACTCGGCCAGGAGCTCTGGAGAGGCTCCCTCGGGAACCGCTTCCGTCGCAGGCGGGGCCAGCAAGGACTCGTGGTCGTACGGACCGGGGGCCTCCCGCCCGGGCTCCCCGTTATCGGGCTCCGACACGCTGGTCTTGTCGCTCCCGACCATGTCGCCGTCCTCGGGCGTGCACGCGATCAAGGCGGGAATAAGGGCCATCGCCAGCAGAGTCGTGAGATACAATCGCGTCCTTGTCATCGTCATCGTCATCATTGTCCACGTCCTTGTAGGGACGGTGGCGCGGTTGCCGCGAACGGGCACTCGCCCCATCGTCGTTCTGCGCTGAAAGCCTGTGCACGTACGGGACCACCTGAAGATCGGCCTCTCGCGTGACGCGAGCCGCCGGGAGACAGCTCGCTTGAGCCGCAATGGCGCAACGCTAGGCAAAAACGGCTCACGACAGCCGGCGGGCGACGTCAACAAAGCCTGTACTGGCGCATCTTGCGGACGAAGGTCCGGCGCGGCATGCCGATCAACTTTGCGGCTTCGGACTGGTTCCCGCCGCTGACAGCCAGCGCCTCGGTCATTCGGCGCTTCTCGAGCGCGGCGATCTCCTCGGCGATCGGCTGGAATCGCGCCTGGCTGCCTGGCTCGCCGGAGCCTGGCTCGCCGGTACCGAGCCCAGCCGGCAGGTCCCACGACTCGATACGATCGCCCGCCGCGGTGGCCACGCCGTAATCGATGGCGTTGGCCAGCTCGCGGACATTGCCGGGAAATCGATACGAGAGCAGCAACTGCATGGCAGCGTCCGACAGGGGCAGCGGCGACCGCGCCATGGCTCCGCATGCGCGCGCGACAAACATCCTGGCCAGCGCCGGGATATCGCCCGAGTGCTCGCGAAGCGGGGGGACGGTAACGGTCGCGGCGGCCAGTCGGTAATACAGGTCCTCACGGAATTGCCGGCGCACCCTCTCCGCGGCCAGATCTCGGTTGCTGGCCGCAACGAGACGAAAATCCACCGGTCGTGGGGTGACATCACCGATGCGAGTGACTTCGCGCGCATCGATCGCGCGCAGGAGCTTGGCTTGCGCACCGAGCGACAGCTCGCCGACCTCGTCGAGGAACAAGGTCCCGCCGCAGGCGGCCTCCAGGAGGCCTAGCTTGTTGCGATCGGCCCCCGTGAATGCGCCCTTCACGTAGCCGAAGAGCTCGCTCTCCATGAGGCTCTCCGGCAATGCGGCGCAGTTCAGCGCCAGGAGGGGGCCCGCTGCCCGCCGCGACCACGCATGGACAGCTCGCGCGGCGAACTCCTTACCTGCCCCGGTCTCACCCAGGAGCAGCACCGAGATGTCGCCGCCGGCGAGCTTACGCAAGAGCTCGTACATGCGAACCATGACCGAGTCGATGACGACCCCGGTGGGGTCGCCCAGGCTCATCTCACAGCGGAGCTCGGGGATACATGCGACCTGTGCAGCGGGATCGGGGGCGAGCGGCTCAGGGACTGCACCGATCAGCGAGGCTGTACCGTTGCCGTTCGCCGGGACGCTCGCGGTCCCTGCCCGAGCCTGCGCAGCGCGCGCCGCAGCGGCCGAGGATGGTGCTCGCCCTTCACACCCACTCACTTGCCTTACGCTCACCACGCCGGCCTCCTTGTTACACCGACCGTATCACTCGTAATGACAGCGACAAGGACGCCCCAGCTAGGCCAGAGGTAGACCGAATCACCTCGGGTTGCGACGAGCTGACCGGGTCGCTGGGCGCGACCGAGGCTCCGTACGTGAATTAACGGATACCCGACCTCAGTCCGGGTCAAATGAGAATTCTGACTACTCGGGAGCGCGTATTAGTACTTACGGGTAGAAGGTCACCGCTCGCTAGATCGACGCCTGCAGGCGCGTCGCGATGACGTGCTCGGTGGCCCGATCGGCGCCGTCGGCCGGTCACGCCGGATCCGGCGGGCGTGGCGGGCGCTGGCGATCCACCGCGATCGCCACCCCGATCACCAGGGCCATCGTCAGGCCCATCGTGACGAGGAGCGGCTCGATCGCCTCCGGCGGCTTACCGAAGGTCCCGCCCACGAAGCCCAGCGCGAGCACGCCACCGAGCGCGGGCCAGCCGTAGCGGCCCCACGGCCCGGTGGCGCGCGTCGCCCGCGTATAGAGCCATGCGCCGGCCGCGAACATGACGAGCTCGGTGACGAGCGTCCCCGGCAGCGAGCGCCAGAGCCCCAGCCCGTAGCGGCCGCCGCCCGGCACGAGCGGCATGTCGGGCTCGTGGGTGATCCAGTCGAGCAGCCAGTGGCTCAGCACGAGCGCGGCGACGACGATCGCGCCGCGCCGATCGCGGGCCAGGGCGCCGTAGATCAGCGCCGTGGCGAGCGCCCAGCCGAGGCCAGCCACGAGGCTGTGCGAGTACGGCATGTGCTCGAGCACCAGCGGCGACGCCGCGAGGTGGCCCGGCTCGATCCGCGCGCGCTCGACGCCGACGGCGACGAGGACCGGCCACGCCACGTCCATTACCAGCGGCGCCAGGAGGAGGACCGGCAGCGGCACGCGTGGCGCGAGCGGGCGCGCTGCCAGACCGACCGCGAAGTGACCGAGGAACATGGCGCCCATCGTACGCCAGACGGACCTGGGACCGACTCGCGCGTGGCGGCCAGTGCCGGCTCGCGCGAGCCCAACTCGCTCAACCTCTCGCCCAGGCTGTTCAAGCTCATGCCGAGGGCGGGCTAAAGCGCGTCGCCAGCGTGCGGTGAAGATCGGCTGCCTCGCGCGTAGCGGCCAGTGCCGCCTCGTGCTGGCCCAGCTCACTCAATATCGTGCACAGGTTGTTCAGGCTTATGGCCAGGACCAGCTGGAACGCGTCGGGGTTGTGCGTCGCCAGCGTGCGGTAGAGATCGACCACCTCGCGCGTAGTGGCAAGCGCCAGCTCGCGCTGGCCCAGCTCGCTCAACAGAGCGCCCAGATTGTGCAAGCTCATGGCGAGGTCGGGCTGGAACGCGTCGGGGTCGCGTGTCGCCAGCGTGCGGTAGAGGGTGACCGCCTCGCGCATAGCAGCAAGCGCCGGCTCGCGCTGGCCCAGCTTACGCAACCGGCCGCCCAGATTGCGCAAGCTCATGGCAAGGTTGGGCTGGAACGCATCGGGCGTGCGCATCGCCAGCGTGCGGTAGAGGGCGACCGCCTCGCGCATAGCAGCAAGCGCCGCCTCGCGCTGGCCTAGCTCGCTCAACATCATGCCCAGGTTGCTGAAGCTCTTGGCGAGGTCGGGCTGGAACGCGTCGGGGATGCGCGTCGCCAGCGTGTGGTAGAGGTCCACCGTCTCGCGCATGGCCGCCAGCGCCGCCTCGCGCTGGCCTAGCTCGCTCAACCGGATGCCCAGGTTGCCCAAGCTGGCTGCGAGGTCGGGCTGGAACGCATCGGGGGTGCGCGTCGCCAGCGTGCGATAGAGGGCGACCGCCTCGCGCGTGGCCGCCAGCGCCGCCTCGCGCTGGCCTAGCTTGCTCAAGTGGATGCCAAGGTTGCTCAAGCTGTCTGCGAGGGCGGGCTGGAACGCGTCCGGGGTGCGTGACGCCATCGTGCGATAGAGGGCGACCGCCTCGCGCGTGGCCGCCAACGCCGCCTCGCGCTGGCCTAGATCGCTCAACCCCGCGCCCAGGTTGATTAAGCTCATGGCGAGGGCGGGCTGGAACGCGTCGGGGTTACGCGTCGCCAGCGTGCGGTACAAGTCGACCGCCTCGCGCGTGGCGGCCAGCGCCGCCTCGCGCTGGCCCAGATCGCTCAACCGACCGCCCAGGCTGACCAAGCTGGCTGCGAGATCGGGCTGGAACGCGTCGGGGGTGCGCGTCGCCAGCGTGCGACCAAGGGCGACCGCCTCGCGCGTGGCCGCCAGCGCCGCCTCGCGCTGGCCTAGCTCGCTCAACATCCTGCCCAGGTTGCTCAAGCTGATCGCGAGGGCGGGCTGGAACGCGTCGGGGGTGCGCGTCGCAAGCGCGCGGTAGAGGTCGACCGCCTCGCGCGTGGCCGCCAGCGCCAGCTCGCGCTGACCTAGCTCGCCCAACTTCGCGCCCAGGTTGTTCAAGCTGGCTGCGAGGTCGGGCTGGAATGCGTCGGGGTTGCGCGTCGCCAGCGTGCGACGAAGGGCGACCGCCTCGCGCGCGGCCGCCAGCGCCGCCTCGCGCTGGCCCAACTCGCCGAGGTGGATACCCTGGTCGTTCAACAAGGCAGCACGTGCCGCCATGGTGCGATCGTCATCTCCCTTGGGCGCGTGTGCGAGGAGCATCCGGCTTTGCCACTCCGCAACTCGCCGCAACGATACGGTCGGGTATGGGATCTTCTCTCGGGCGAGCTCGGCCGCGATGGAGGCCGACCCGTCGCGTTCCAGTGCCTCCGCGAGCAGATCGCCGAGCACCGAGGATGCGGTCCGTTGCCCGACGGTCTTGCCAGCTTGCAGGGCAAGCACTGCCCGCGTGACGAGCTCGCTTCGGAGCAGGGTCTCGATCCATGGCCTTGCCGCCGTTGGGTTCGTCGCCGAGGCGCGGCCGAGGACTGTGAAGGCTGCCATGAGCGCCGACGCATCGTCCCCAGGGACCACGACGAGATCGATCCAGGAGTCCCCTGCTGGAGCCCCTGCACCCTCGGGTGGCGCCGCGACTCGCAGCACCATCCTCTCACCGAGCAAGTCTGGCTCGAGGCCCGGTAGATACTTCGTACGGTCGACACACTGGTAGATATCGTGAAGCAGCGCGATGATCTCGTCGTCGTCGCGGGTCCTCGGTCGCTCCTCGAGTCGTACGCACAGTTCGCGGACCTGACGCTCTGTGGTGAGCCCCCCTCGAAGCGTCGCCGCCGCGACCAGTCGCCGCGCCAACGACACGTTCATTGAAATGCCGGATCGGCTCCTCTCTTCGCCTACCCAGAAGCGCTCCTCGTGCTCCAGGATCTCGTCCATCAACGAGCCTGCATCGACCACGACGCTCTTTGCTGGCGCACCGCCCTTGGCCGGCTCTGCGTTCTCTCTCGCACGCTCCACGACGGCGAGTGCGGCCATGTGCAGATAGAGCACGCGGTCGAAGCGCGAGTCCTCCAGAGCGATCGGCGAACGCAGAATCGGCGCCTGCCCTCGGATCGCCGCGAAGGTCATCGATGCCGCAACGAACACGTCTTCGCGTGCCGCCACAGTCACTGCCAGCGGCGACAGCTTGATCGGCTCGCGGGTCTCGACGAGCGCCCGGATCGCAGGGTCTCGTTGCAACAACGCCTTCCACCAGTCGCCGTCACCACGTGCAAGGAGGAGCACCCTGACACCTCGGCGCGGTCCGGTCGCCGCCCCAAACGCGGCCACGCGCGTCAGGAGAGTCTCGAGGTCAGATCGGCTCTCCGCGTAGTCGATGACGACCAGCACCGGCGGGCCGAGGCTACAGAGCCGCTCCAGCCATGCCTCGCCGGGGTTCTGGCAAAGAAACCCCGCAACCTCGTGCCGCGCCCGTCGGCGCCGCACCCACTCGATGGCCAGCCGGGTCTTCCCGATGCCGCCCTCGCCGTGCAGCAGCCGCACTGCTACTTCGCGCTGCTGGCTGACGTCAACTAGATTCACCCACTAACGACAATTATTTCTCCCCATTGACCTCCGGTCGGTGAATGGTCTTCCTGCGGGTAGTTGTCGTCGAGGGATCTCCTTGGGTGAACAGGTTGGCGGAGTTCGTAGTTGTCG
>DATMCI010000023.1:0-57326 GCA_035558535.1 Kofleriaceae bacterium | reverse complement strand
CCGGGGCGGGCATGATGAAGTCCGTCGACGAGATCCGGCAGTTCGTGATCGCCGCGGTCGACGACTTCGCCGGGTACACCTGGACTACCGACCACGTGTGGGTCAACGGCGACTACGCCTCAATGCGCGGCACGAACTACCATGGCGGGGTCGCCGCGGGTCCCTACATGACCACCTGGCACCGTCAGACCGACGGCTCCTGGAAGGTCGTCTCCTGCGTCAACGCCCAGTAGCCCCGTAAGTCCCCTCTCCGTGAGCCGACCGAGGAGGCCCAACGTGGCGCGCTCCGCGGCGCACGTTGGATCGGGCTCGTACCAGATATCCGCGTACTGGGTCTCTGCAGTGATCTCGAAGTTGGTGAAGGTCGCCCCTGTTCCCTTGTAGGCCGATCGACCACGCCGCGACGCTGCAAGCGGGGCCGCTCGCAGGGTCAAGCGTCGACCAGGTTGTCGTGTCGAGTCGCGATTGTGCTGGGAGACGGGGATCCGGACCGGGGTTGCTCAGCCAAAAATCACAATTGGCGCTGCGCCCCTAATGGCTCACTCGCATCTGGAGCCGGCGCCTCGGCCAGGCCGCAGGGCTCGAGCGACGGCGTTGCGCCATGCCGCGACGCCGCGAGGACGGCGCTCGCGGCGATCACAGGGTGCAATGGCGACGGCGTACGTCAGGTTGCGATCGGAACGTGGGCGAACCGACGGAGCCAGTAGGTGCCTCCGGATCACCGAGCTCGGGCGGTTTGCCGCCAGTCGTCGACGGCAAACCAGGGATCTCACGGCTGTACATTTTATTCGCAGGCCGCACTCCCGAATAAATGTAAAGCCGTGAGCTTTATTGTGCAGAAGTCGAATCAATGGACAAAGCCTGCGCCCTCGGCCCGCTGTCCGGGACCCGGACGATAACGGATCACGGCTTCTTCGAGCGCGGACGCGCGAGCGCGGCGTTGAGCTCGTCGCGCGCCCAGACGCTCGTGCGCTTGTTCTCCTCGCTCGCACGGCGCTCCCAGGCCGCAAGCTCCTCTGACGTTGCGCGGATCGCGAGCTGCCGCGTGCTCGCCTCGCCGCTCGCCGCCCGCGGCTTGGGCGCGCGGCCAGCGCCCGGCCAGCCCGAGCCTCGCGCGAGCGCGGGCTCGAGCTCTTCGGAGGATCTCCAGGAACCGGACGGTGAGCCCATGTCGCGCTGGCAGAGCTCGTCCGCTACGCGCGGGTGGACGCCACCTGAGCCGCGGTGAGCAGGACACGCTGGCGTCGGGTGCGCGGTGGGTGGTGGCGGAGATGCGGGTGAGCATGCCGGCGGCGACATCGAAGTCGGCGGCGGCGGCACGAATACGACCTTCCCGTCGTGATCGGCGGGCTGGCATAGTGAGCTCGCTCGGGCGACGCGCGATGACGAAGCACACGATCCTGTTTCTGGCCGCCAATCCGGGCGGGACCGACCGACGCGCGCTCGACCGGGAGGCGCGCGCGATCCGGGCGGAGCTCCAGCACAGCGGCCACCGGGATCGCTTCGAGTTCGAGACCCGGTGGGCCGCCGAGCCGCTGGACCTGCTGCGCGCGCTGCGCGATCTGCGGCCGCTGGTCGTGCACTTCAGCGGTCACGGCGACCAGGGCGGCCTGTTCTTCCAGGCCGAGGATGGCAGCGCCCGGGTCGTCTCCACCGCGGCGCTCGCGGATGCGTTCGCCGCCACTGGAGGGTCGGTCCGGCTCGTCGTCCTCAGCGCCTGCTACAGCGGGGACCACGCCGACGCGCTGCTCGCGCACGTCGACCACGTCGTTGGGATGGGTGGCGCCATCCACGAGGATGCGGCGCGGAGCTTCGCGATCGGCTTCTACGGCGGCCTGGGAGAGGGCGAGCCCGTCGACGCGGCTTACCGGCAGGGGTGCGCCGCGATCCACCTGCAGGGCCTGCCGGACGGCGATCGTCCGCAGCTTTGGGGGCGCGGCGGGATCGACGCGAGCCGGCCGCTCGTGACCGAAGACGCCCCGGCGCCAACACCGCAACCCCCTCCCGCGCCGCGCTCGCGGCTCCGGCAGAGCGCCATCGTCGCGGGCCTCGCGGTGGTTGGCCTCGCGGTCGTGCTCGTGGCTGTGCGCGCGATCGACGGCCACGGCGACCTCGCCCCCGAGCTGGAGGCCAGGCTCGACGCGGTAAAGCGACGGCTCGCCGGTTTCGGCGATCCACCGCCGCCGCCAGCCTGCGCGCCGGCCGCCGCGATCGAGGCGGGGGAGCTCATCCTCACCGCCCGCGACCAGATCGCCAGCGATGCAGACGCCGCGCTCGCGGCAGCAGCCCGGGCGATCGATCGCTGCCCGACGTGGGCGGCCGGTCACAATGTGCACGGCAACGCGCTGGCCAAGGCGAAGCGGTTCGAAGACGCCGTCGCGTCGTACGCTCGCGCGCTGAGGTACGCGCCGGACTACGACGCGCCGCGCTTCAACCTCGGGGTGGTGCAGCTGCGCCTCCAAGACCCGGTTGCGATCGCGACGTTCACAGAGCTCATCGCGCGCAAGCCGGACTACCCTGACGTGTACAACGCGCGCGGCAAAGCGTACTTGTTCGCGAAAATGTACCGCGAGGCGCTCCTCGACCTGGAGGAGGCAGTGCGGCGCAAGCCAGACGACGGCATTGCCTGGAAGCTGGTCGGCGAGCTACGCGAGCAGCTCGGCCGCAAGGATGCGCCGCAGGCATTCTGCAGCGCCGCTGAGCTCGGCATCGAGGGCGCCTCGGCGCGCTGCCGGCCGTAGCTGCTACTTCATCAGCCGATCGAGATCCGCCGCCGCCAGCGAGAAGTCGGGCGCCTCGGCGACGACCTTCTCCAGGATCTTCTTCGCCGCCTGCTTGTCCCCGCGGTCGGCGGCCTCGAGCGCGCGGCCGTACTCCGCCACCGTCTTCGCCTTCAGCGGGGACGGCGGCTTCGCCGATTGCGGGCGCGGCGGCGTCGCGGTCTGCGTCTCGGTCCGAGCCTTGTCGAGCGGCGGCACGATCTTCGTGAAATGAGCCTTGAGCGCACCCGCCAGCTTCTGCTCCAGGGCGAGGAAGTCATCTGATATGCCCGTCTCGCCGAAGGACGCGAGGATATGTCCGGTCTGCATGTCGATGATGCGCGCATCCACGCGAAACTTGTTCATGGAGGCGAAGAACCTGCCCATCACCAGGAATCGCGCGCCCAGGAGCTTCCCCACCTTGACCGCCGTCGTGGGATCGAACTTCGGCGATGCCTGCAGCTTCAGCTCCGCGAGCACGGACTCCAGGCGATCGCGCTCGACGAGGCGGATGGCGTCGAGGTCCGCCAGATCCGAGATCAGCATGCTGGTAAACCCCTTTCTGAGCTGGCCCAGATCGGAGTCCGCCCCGTCGTAGTCGAAGTACAGCGCCGCGACCGCGGGCGGCGCGGGCGCCGCGGGCGCCGCGGGCGCCGCCGCGGGCGCCGCCTGGACACGCGGGACCCCGCCGATCAAGACGGCCATGGCCAGGGATACGAGCAACGATACGGTGCGCATGGGCATGCCGCGATGAGGCGACGGCCCTCATCGTTTCACGACATCGCGCCGCGCGGGGCGGTTCGCGCGTCGGGAGTGGAGCGGCTCGGTCGCCTGACGGCCATGAACGTCAGAAGCTCCGCGCCTGACCCGCGCGGCTATGCTGCGGTAATGCTCGGGCGCGCGCTCTGCCTCTGCCTCCTGGTCGCATCGGCCACCGCCACGGCCGCACCGATGCGCGTGGCGGTCATGGACTTCACCGACGCTGCTCCTGGCGCCGCGCTCGACGCGCTCGGCAAGGGGCTGCAGTCCATGATCACCACCGACCTCTCCGCCGCCGCGGTGTTCGAGCTCGTCGAGCGCGCCCGCCTGCACGACATCCAGGCCGAGCTCAAGCTGCAGCGCCGCGCCGAGTTCGATCCCAAGACCGCGGTCAAGATCGGCAAGCTGGCCGGCGCGTCACACCTGGTCATCGGCTCGTTCACCGTGGTCGGCGACAAGATGCGCCTCGACTGCCAGCTGCTCGCGGTCCAGGGGGCCACCATCCTGCTCGCCGAGAAGGTCGAGGGCGAGAAGGCGGCCTTCTTCGAGCTCGAGAAGACGCTGGTGCAGAAGGTGATCATCGCGCTCGGCGCCAAGGTCACGCCCAAGGATCGCGCCGAGGTGAGCAAGGTGCACACCGCCGACTTCGAGGCATTCCGCAAGTTCGGAGAGGGCATCGGCAAGTACGACGAGCAGAAGTACGACGAGGCGGTGACCCTGCTGCGCGCCGCCACGAACCTCGACGCCAACTTCAAGCTCGCCCAGATCACGCTCGCCGGGTACGAGGAGCTGATCCGCAAGGCGCGCGCCGATGTCAACGCCACTCGGCAGGCCGAGGCCGAGCTCGCCCGCCTCCAGGCCGACAAGGAGATGCAGCTTGGCGCTCAGATCGTCGAGCGTCTCTACAAGATCACTCGCAGCGGATCGAAGCAGGAGAAGCAGGTCGCGACCTGGCTGCTCGCGGAGATCCACGACCCCGGTTACAGGGTGCGTGGCCCGCTCGGGACGCTGGGCGAGCGCGGCGACCGGTTCGCCAGGCAGCGCCTGTCCGACAACTTCTACAAGGCCTACTGGTCGACGCTCGCCGAGGTCTTCCCCGCGGTCGCGCCGTTTCCGAAAGACGTGAGCGCGCCCCTGACGCTGAACCAGTTCGACGGCGAGTTCGCGAGCGCCGTTGCCGCGATGCAGCGCAACGCCCATCGGGACACGCTCGACTCCACGCTCATCCACAACGGCATTCTGTCCCTCGCGAGGTGCCTGCACCTCGACCGGCGGCAGCGCGCGGCCATGCTCGAGCACGTTTACCAGCTTGGTCTGAAGCTCTCGCCGCCCGCCGAGTGGAAGCAGCGCATGCAACGCTTGCTCGCCGAAGCGCTCCAGGGTGTGCTCGACCTCGATGGCTCGACGGCGGTCCTCCTGCAGCTGCAACGGAGCGCTCCGGGCTCGGAGACCCTCGCGTACATCACCGAAGAGCTGGAGGTCAACCGCGAGCTGGCTCGTGCTCTGCAAGAGGTGAAGCGCAAAGACGAGCTGCGCGAGCTCCTGCGCGCGGTGGCCGGCTCCTCGGCGGCCAGCAAGAAGAGCGCGGTGAAGGACATACGCATGTGGCTCACCGGAGGCGCCCTGACCACGGAAGCAGCTCGGGAGTTGATGCGCATTCGCTATTGGATGAGCGCGAGCGCAGACGAGTACGTGCTGATTGGCGCCGAGCCCACCTGGGCGTTCAACCACACCCCGCTCTCGACCGGCCCGCGCAGCGATGTCCTGCGCGCCGACGAGATCCGCTACTTCAGCGGAAACCCCGATAACACCTCGCTGCTGGTGACGGGCGCCGCCCCAAGCGACCGCTTCACCCTCAAGCTCGCCGTACCGTTCGAGCCCCCGCTCGACTGGCGGCTGGGACAGCAGAATGAATTCGAGCGATACGGCAAGCTGAAGTCCGAGGCGCGGCGCCCCACGGTCAGCGTGCTCTTCGGCCTGCGCGACCTCGAGCACAAGGAGCGGCCGCTGGCGGGCTACGCGGTCCGGCTGACGCGCGGCGCGGTGCGGCTGGTGAAGATCACCGCGAAGAGCCCGGGGGACCGAAAGCTACGCGACCAGCTGATCGCCGAGTGGCCGGCCGAGCTCGCCACCCCGAAACAGCTGTCGGTGAGCGTGGCGCTCGACGGCAAGCTCCTGACGGTCGAGGTCAACGGCAAGCGCTGGAGCGTGCCAGCGCCGGCCGACGCTGCTGGCTTCCTCGGCCTCGGCATCGACGGCACCGGCTACGTGGCGATCGGAGGGCTGCAGATCGTCAGATCGTGAGGCCCGGGGTGCCCGGGGTGCCCGACTCGCTGGTCGAGCGCGGTGCGGGACATGCACCCCTCGGCCCACTGTCCGGATACCGGACGAGAGCGGATCACGGCTTCTTCGAACGCGGACGTGCGAGCGCGGCGTTGCGCTCATCGCGTGCCCAGATGCTCGTGCGCTTGTTCTCCTCGCTCGCACGTCGCTCTCAGGCCGGGAGCTGCCTTTCGATGTGGCGCGGCTCCCGAGCCGCGCGCGAGCCTCCGAAAGTCGAGCTAGGTCGATAAGTTAGCTCGCAGTGTTCAAGCCATCGAAATCATTGCCCTGACGCAGCGCGTCTCCACATTATATAAGGCTGCGCGCAGGCCCCTCGGGAGTAGCGGCCTGCTGCTCGGCGGAGCGTGGGCCGGCTTGGGGGGCGGCTCAGTCGGCGAGGAGCTCGGTGAGCGAGGCGGCGGAGAGGACGCGCGTGGCCCAGACTTCGAGCTGCGCGGCAGACGCCGCTGCGAGGCGCTGCTCGACGCTGGCGTCGACCTCGTCGCCGAAGCGCTGCCGCAGCTGGTGCAGCAGCACCGCGCGCTTGCCGCGTGCCTCGCCGCGCGCTTCGGCGCTGTCGAGGGCAGCCTCGAGCACCGGGTTGCGCTTGGCGAGCAGCGCCGCGGCGACGGCGTCATCGGCCTTCGCCGTGCGCAGGAGCGCGCCGACAGGCAGCGGGACGGCGAGCGCCGGGTCGGTGATCGCGGCGGTGACGTCGAGGATGCTCCAGGAGTCGAGCTCGCGCGACCACTCGAAGACGCGAGCGCGCTCGACATCGATGGCGAACACGCGGCGCACGCCGCGGCCGGCGAGCCCGCGGGCCTTGCCGGCCGCGTGGCCGAGCGACTCGGTGCTGACGATCTCGAAGGCCAGGTGCTCGAGCTGGCGGCCGCCGGTCCGTGGATCGCGCGCCATCGGGTAGACGCTGGCGTCGGGTGCGCGGTCGGTGTTGGCGGAGATGCGCGTCAGCATGTCGACGGCGACGTCGAAGTCAGCGGCGGCGTGCATCTCGAGCAGCGTGGCGAGCTTGGCGTTGCGGTTGGCGTGGGGCTCCTCGGCCGGCGGCACGAGGATGAGCTTCCCGTCGTCGATCTCGTAGCCGGCGTCAGGGACGACGATGTGCTCGTCGACGGCCGGCAGCTCGGTGCTCGCGTTGCTCGGGGACGACATGCCCGAAGATACCGCGAGAAGAGGTGCGCTGTGACGGAGGGGATCTCGTGGCAGCGCGCTCATGAGGCGGGGTGAGGGCAAGCGGCGCGCCAGACGTAACTCTGCAAGATCGCGGGCGGGCGCTGTCCGGTCCGGCCGGACATGTCCGAATGCCGGACAAAGGGCCGGACAGCAGGTAGCAGCACGGCCGCCGGCAGCCAGCCGGGGCGAATCAGGATTCGATGCGCACCAGCCTGCACGATCCGGCAGGCGCGACCGCTGGCTCGTCTTCGCGAGCGGCAGCCGCGCGGACCCGCGGCGCGCTAGACTGGAGCCGTCTATGGCGGTGACCTCGAAGCCCCGGCTCTCCACGGTGGACGATCTGCGAGCGATCGACGATCACGATCGGCTCGAGCTCGTCGGCGGGGTCATCGTGGAGAAGGCGGCGCCGTCTCCGGAGCACGCGCACGGCGAGAGCAGGCTGGCGGGGCTGCTGCACCCCTTCGATCGCAGGCCGGGCCGCGGAGGGCCGGGGGGATGGTGGATCCTGCTCGAGATCCACGTCCAGTACGCGTCGGGCGAGGTGCATTGCCACGACGCTGCGGGGTGGCGGCGCGAGCGATCGCCGGCGCGTCCCCTGGGCTGGCCGGTGAAACTCTCGCCCGACTGGGTTTGCGAGATCGTTTCGCCGAAGCACGAGCGGCGGGATCACGTCGACAAGCCGCAGGTGCTGCACGCCGCCGAGGTTCCTTATTACTGGCTCGTCGATCCCCAGGCGAAGATGCTGCTGGTCCAGCGCTGGACGCCGGCGGGGTACGTCGTGATCTCGCGCGGCACGTCGGGGGACGTCGTCCGCGCAGAGCCGTTCGAAGCGATCGAGCTCGACTTGGCCGAGCTGTTTGGCGACGAGCTGGAGGAGTAGCGCCGGCTCGGCGCAGCGCGCGGCCTGGCGCCGGCGGCAGCTGCCGTCGCGGGCGTCCCCCCTGCCGCCGGTGGCTTCAGGGTGTAGCAGGCGTGGCAATCGGGCGGAGCGCGGGCCGCTTCGGGCGGCTCAGTCGACGAGGAGCTCGGTGAGCGAGGCCGCGGAGAGGACGCGCGTGGCCCAGACCTCGAGCTGCGCGATGGAGGCGGTCGCGAGGCGCTGCTCGACACGAGTGTCGACCTCGTCGCCGAAGCGCTGCCGCAGCCAGCCCAGCAGCAGCCCGCTTGCACCCTGCTGCACGCGCCGCGCCGTGCCCCGCGCCGCGGCGTCGCGGAGCGCGGCCTCGATCACCGGGTTGCGCTTGGCGAGCAGCGCCGCCGCGACGGCGTCATCGGCCTTATCCGTGCACAGGAGCGCGCCGACGGGCAGCGGGACGGCGAGCGCCGGGTCGGTGATCGCGGCGTTGACGTCGAGGATGCTCCACGAGTCGAGCTCACGCGACCACTCGAAGACGCGGGCGGACTCGACGTCGATCGCGAACACGCGGCGCACGCCGCGGCCGGCGAGCCCCCTGGCTTTGCCCGCGGCGTGGTCGAGCGACTCGGTGCTGACGATCTCGAAGGCCAGGTGCTCGAGCTGGCGGCCGCCGGTGCGCGGATCGCGCGCGATCGGGTAGACACTGGCGTCGGGTGCGCGGTCGGTGTTGGCGGAGATGCGCGTCAGCATGTCGACGGCGACGTCGAAGTCGTCGGCGGCGTGGATCTCGAGCAGCGCGGCGAGCTTCGAGTTGCGGTTGGCGTGGGGCTCCTCGGCCGGCGGCACGAGGATGATCTTCCCGTCGTCGATCTCGTAGCCGGCGTCAGGGACGACGATGTGCTCGTCGACGGCCGGCAGCTCGGTGTCCGCGTTGCTCGGGGACGACATGCCCCAGAGGATACAGCGAGCGGTGCGCTGTGACAGAGAGACCTCGTGGCAAGCGGTGCGCCACGCGTGACTCGCAAATCGCAGGCGGGATCTGTCCGGTCCTGGGTCACATGCTCCAGGCTGGCGTGAGACACTGTCGCTGTGCCATTGACAGTCACGTATTGGGACGAACGTCGGCATGCGGCTGTCTGACAGCGCCCGCGTCTTCTGCGGCCAGTTTCGCGATGACCTCGTGAGGAGCCAGGACCCGATGGAGAACAGCAACGAATACTTCCTGCCCGATGAGGATGGCTGGTTCGATCATCCGCGGCTCCGTCATTGGCAGAAGCTCAAGCAAGGTGGCGCGCGTCTTCTCGTCGAGGTTCGGCGGGAGCGGCGCGGCCTGGATGTCAGCCACCCGGTCCTCTATGTCACGATCGCAACCGGCGACCAAGAGCGTCTCGAGGATGAGCTGTGGAGCGACGAGCTACAGCACGGGCTCGTCAAGCTCGGCGTGCGAGCGATCTCCGACGAGAACGAGAGCCTGCGGTTTGGCATCTCGTTCGCTGATGCATTCGAGCCTGCCGAGGATCGCGTCGGCGACGGGTTCTTCAACTCGGTCCTGATCGATGTCCTGAAGCAGGGCCCGCTTGCTGAGCGGCTCGCGGAGCAGATCAGGCAGATCCATGTGCTGCCGCCCAGCCGTGACAGCAGGTCCTACCCAGATTGCAGGGACTTGATCCTCGGAGCGATTCGAGGGCGTGCACGCGAGCTCGCACGCGACCTCGGCTATCCGGAGCCTCGGGCTAACAAGATTCTCGGCGATGCGCTTGCGATTTATCTGGATGACCGCTTCTCGATCACGGAGCGGCGCCAGCTCGGCTGGGGCTGAGCCCAGCGACGTCCAGTGCTCGTCGACGCCTGAGAGTCGGGCGCGTCGCGCGTGCCGCCGGGTGCCCCACGGGTGCAGCGGGCGTGGCAATGTCTCCGGCATGACGCTCCGCCGCTTGCTCATCCTCGCGCTCGTCGCCGCGGCCGCCTGCGGCCCCAAGCCGAAGCCGGATCCGATCGGGCCGATCACGACGGGGACGGGCGGCGGCGCGGCCACGAGCGCGGCGACGGACCCGGATGTGCTCCCGCTCTGGCCCAAGGTCAAGCGCGGCACGTTGCCGAACGGGCTCACGTACTATGTGCTGCCGCACGGCAAGCCGGAGAAGCGGGCGTTCCTCTGGCTCGCGGTCAACGCGGGATCCGTGCAGGAGGACGACGACCAGCGCGGGCTCGCGCACTTCGTCGAGCACATGGCGTTCAACGGCACGAAGCGGTTCCCCAAGCAGGAGATCGTCCGGTTCCTCGAGACGATCGGCATGAAGTTCGGCGCGCACCTGAACGCGTACACGAGCTTCGACGAGACGGTGTATCAGCTGCTCGTGCCGACGGACGACCCGGCGCACGTCAGCAAGGGCCTCGACATCCTCCACGACTGGGCGAGCGACGTCGCGTTCGAGCCGGCCGAGGTCGAGAAGGAGCGGGGCGTCGTGCTCGAGGAGTGGCGGCTGGGGCTCGGCGCGCAGCAGCGCGTGCTCGACAAGTCCATCAAGGTCCTGTTCAAGGGCTCGCGCTACGCGGACCGGCTCACGATCGGCCTGCCCGAGATCCTGAAGGGCGCGCCGCGCGAGGCGCTCGTCCGCTTCTACAAGGATTGGTACCGGCCAGACCTGATGGCGGTGATCGCCGTCGGGGACTTCCCCGACGCGGCGGCGATCGAGAAGGAGATCGCCGCCAAGTTCGGCGACCTCAAGGGCCCGGCGAAGGTGCGCCCGCGCGTCGCGGCGGGCGTGCCGAAGGCCGACGGCACGCGGATCTCGATCGTCACGGATCGCGAGCTCCCGACGCTGCTCCTGGCCGTGTACAACATGCTCCCGCACCGGCCGGAGGCGACGCGCAAGGACTTCCGCCGCATCGTCGCCGAGCAGCTGTTCCAGCAGATGCTGAACGAGCGGCTGGCTGCGCTGGGCCGCCGCCCGGAGGCGCCGTTCCAGATGGCGTTCGCGGGCGTGCAGGGCCTGACGCGCGAGATCGACGCGTTCGCGCGCGTCGCGGCCGCCAAGGCGGGCAAGACCGAGGACGCGCTGCGCAGCCTGTTCGCCGAGGTGCTGCGCGTCGAGAAGCACGGCTTCACGGCGTCCGAGCTCGATCGCGCGCGCACGAACCTCGCGCGCACCTACGAGCAGAACGCGACGGCCGAGGCGACGTCCGACAGCCGCGACTTCACCGAGGAGATCACGCGCAACTTCTTCGAGCGCGAGTTCATGGTCGGCCGCGAGGCCGAGCGCGATCTGACGCTGCAGGTCTTGCCGCTCATCACGCTCGACGAGCTGAACGCGCTCGCGCGGTCGTTCGGCGGCGCCGAGGATCGCGTGATCGGCGTCGCCGTGCCGGAGGGCAAGCCGATGCCGTCGGAGGACCGCGTGCGCGCGATCGTGGCCGAGGTCGAGAAGAGCGCGATCGAGCCGTGGGAGGACAAGGCGGTCGTCGCGCCGCTCATGGCGCAGAAGCCGGCGCCGGGCAAGGTGGTCAAGGAGGGCCAGATCGAGGCGCTGGGCGTGACGGAGTGGACGCTGTCGAACGGCGTCCGCGTGCTCGTCAAGCCGACCGACTTCGAGAAGGACGCGGTCATCATCACGGGCAGCTCGCCGGGCGGGCTCGCGGCGGCGACCGACAAGCAGTTCGGCGACGCGCGGTTCGCCGACGACGTGGTCGGCATCGGCGGCGTCGGCGAGCTCGACGCCGAGGACCTCGACAAGGCGCTCACCGGCAAGCGCGTGGCGGTGGACGCGACGATCGACGAGGTGACCGAGAACGTCGACGCCTCGGGCTCGGCGCGCGACCTCGAGACGATGCTCCAGCTGGTCCATCTGCGCATGGCGGCGCCGCGCAAGGATCCGCAGGCGCTCGAGATCTGGAAGATGAACTACGGCCAGCAGCTCGAGGATCGCGAGCGCGTGCCGGAGGTGCAGTTCTCGCTGCAGTCGCAGGAGGCGCTGTGGAAGGGGAACGCGCGCAAGAAGGCGCCGAAGCCGGCGGACGTCGCGAAGGTCGACCTGGACAAGGCGCTGGCGTTCTACCGGGACCGGTTCGGCGACGCGAGCGACTTCACGTTCGTGATCGTGGGCGACGTGGAGCTGGGCAAGCTCCGGCCGCTCGTCGAGACGTACCTCGCGAGCCTGCCGGCGAAAGGCCGCAAGGAGAAGGAGAAAGACGCGGGCGCGCGCAAGATCGGGGGCGTGGTCGAGAAGACGTGGACGCTCGGCCAGGAGCAGAAGGCGTTCGTCGTCATGTCGTTCCACGGCGAGGAGCCGTGGACGCGCGACAAGGAGCGCGACCTGTACATCCTCGGCCAGGTGCTGTCGATCCGGCTGCGCGAGATCATGCGCGAGGACATGAGCGGCGTGTACGGCGTCGGCGCGTCGGGCTCGCTCCTGCGCTCGCCGGTGCAGGAGCGCCAGTTCACGATCCAGTTCGGCTGCGCGCCGGAGGCGGTGAAGCCGCTCCTCAAGGCGGCGCAGGACGAGATCGCCGCGATCGCCAAGCAGGGCATCGGCCCGGAGTACCTCGAGAAGGTCAAGCAGGCGTTCCTGCGCGAGCGCGAGACGGCGATGCGGACGAACGGCTTCTGGGCCAACTGGCTCGAGAGCAGCGCGCGCTTCGGCGACGACCCGACGATCATCCTCGATCCGGCGCCGGCGGTCGCGCGGATGACGCCGGCCAACGTCAAGGCGGCCACGGCGCGCTTCCTCGACGGAAAGCGCGTGTACCGCGCGATCCTCTTGCCGGGCAAGGACGCCAAGCCGGCCGGAGCGCCTGCGCCGCCGGCGCCGCCCGCCAAGCCGGCACCCTGAAGCTCTGCGCGGCGCGCGCGCGTGGGATCCCGCGCGCCGCGACGCGCGGCGGGGGTGAATGGCCCGGCTTGCCGGGCCATTCGGGGACGGGAAGGCCCCCTCTCTATCGATCAATCACCGCGCGCGCGGCCGCGACCTCGGAGACGGGGCGATCCGGCTCGGCCCAGCAGCGCAGGAACGCCTCGTAGGCGGCGCGCGCGGCGGCTCGATCGCCGAGCTCGGCGAGCACGCCGGCGAGGTGGAACCGCGCGAGGACGGCGTGGTACGGCGAGATCTGGTTCGAGTCCATGCTCGACCATTGCTGCGTCGCGCGCTCGAAGCTGCGGCGCGCGAGGTCGAGCTCGCGCACCCGCCAGGCGCACAGCCCGAGCGCCACGAGCGACGCGGTGTTCTCCTCGAACGCCGAGAAGCCGGCGGCCACGGCCGTGGGCGCCGAGCCGCAGCCCGCGGCCGCGGCGGCGCGCAGCATGCGGCGGCGCGCCACGTCGCGCGGCGGGCCGTCGGGCAGGCCCGCGAGGTGCTCCTCGATCGAGGGCGCGGCCTCGCGGCGATCGAGCAGCGCGAGCTCGAAGCGCGTCGCCGCGGCGGTGCCGGCGTCGCCGATCAGGTTCGCGAACACGTCGGCGAGCTCCTCGGTGTGCCGGCGCTGGGCCGGGAGATCCGCGACGAGCGGCGCGAGCGAGCGCGCGAGCTCGAGGCACTGCGTGAGCTCTGACTGCAGCCCGAACGCGCGGTGCTCGGTGAGCGCGCGCCGCGCGGCGTCGTACGCGGCCGCGAACCGGCCCTCGAGCACGGCGGTCACGGCGACCCGGTAGCGGCCGCGCGCCCGGGCGAGCGGGCTCCCCAGGAGCATCCGATCGGCGATCGCGCGCGCGTCCGCGAGCCGATCGGTCCCGGCGAGCGCCTCGAACAGATCGGGCAGCGCGTCCCCGTGCTCGCCGTGGATCTCGAGCACCTCGCGCGCCCGCGCCTGCGCCTCGCCGATCCGGCCGGCGGCGGCCTCGAGCCGCGCGAGCGCGACGCGCGCGACGACGCTCTCGGGCGCCTGCGCGGCCCACTCGCGGATCACGCGATCGGCATCGGCGTCGCGCCCCTCCCGCCGGAGCGCCTCGGCGAGGTCGGCCCCGAACGCGAGGTCGGGGTGCTGCGCGTGGAGCCGGCGCAGGAGCGCCATCGCCTCCTCGGTGCAGTGCACGAGGACCGCCGTCATCGAGCACACCACGCACCCGAGCAGCTCGGTGGGGTTGTCGCGCAGGGCGGCGTCGAGGACGCCGTACGCCCCTGCCGCGTCGCCGGCGCCGAACAGCTCGAGCGCGCGGACGAGGCTCGTCCCCGACGGATCGCGGGCGGCGTCCGCCGCGCGGCGCGCCGCGGCGAGCACCTCGGCGCTGGCGGGCGTCCCGAGCCCCTCGAGGTACGCGAGCAGCGCGTGCGGGTGCGCCCACTCGGGATCGTCGGCCACGAGCGCGCGCGTCGCGGCGATCAGGCCGTGCGCGTCGGGCATCCGCGTGGCGAAGCACGCGTGGAGCAGGTTGCGGTAGCGGCGGAGCTGCGGCAGCGAGCGCGCGCCGAGCCGCCGCAGCTCCGCGAGCTCGGCCGGCGCGGGATCGATCGATGCGAGCCCGCCGCCGAGCTCGGCCTCGAGCGCGCCCGCGAGCTCGCGCGCGGCGCCGGCCACCGAAGGCGCGGCGGCGGCCGCGAGCACCGGCGGCGCGGCGCCGGCCGCGAGCACCGGCGGCTCGCCGCGCAGCCGCGCCTCGATCCGGAACCCAGCGCCGTCGCGGGCGAGCGCGAGCTCGATCCAGGTCGCGTCCTCCGTGCGATCGACCTCGAAGCGCCGGTCCTCGCGCGCGCGCAGGGTCTGGCGCACCAGCCGCTCGACGACGGGCGCGAGCCAGGCGTCGGCGGGCGCGCCGGCGTTCCGGGCGAGGAGCCCCAGGCGCGCGTGGCGCGCCGCGCGCCGCGGGCCGACCGCGATCGTCGACGGCGTGGGCGGCCGCGCCCGCGCCCGCGACGGCTCGCACGCGGCGTGGTGCTCGAGCTCCTGCCGGCGCTCCGGGAAGTGCGCGTCCATCCAGCGCTCCACCAGCATCGCCGACGGATGGAGGCGCTGCGCCGCCGCGTACCGCTCGAGCGCGGCGATCACCTCGCCGCAGTCCGCGTAGCGATCCTCGGCCCGCGCGGCGGTCGCGCGGTCGACGAGCGCGGCGAGCGCGGCGGGCTGGAGCGGCCGCGCCTCGGTGGGCTCGGGGAAGCCGGTGAGCATCTCGCGCAGCGTGACGCCGACCGCGTACTGATCCGTGCGGCCGTCGACGGGCTCGCCGCGCTCCTGCTCGGGCGACATATAGCCCTGCGTGCCGGTGACCGTGCGCTCCGCGATGGGCTCGTCGATCCAGCGCGAGATCCCGAAGTCGATCAGCTTCGTCACGCCGGAGAACGTGACCATCACGTTGCGCGGCTTGATGTCGCGATGAACGATGCCGGTGCCGTCGCTGCTGCGCGCCGCGTGCGCGTACGCGAGGCCGCGCAAGATGTCGATCGCGATCGCGAGCGCCACGCCGGGAGGCAGGCCGCCGGGGGCGCGATCGATCACGTCGCGCAGCGGCACGCCGACCACGAGCTCGAGCACGACCATCGGCGTCGACTCGGCGTCGATCACGTCGAGCACGCTGACGATGTTGGGGTGGTGCAGCCGCGCGGCCACGCGCGCCTCGTCGGCGAGCGCCCGCAGCTCGCGCCCGGAGTGCTGGTTCACCGCGCGCTTGATGACGACCAGGCGATCGAGGTTGACCTGGCGCGCGAGCAGCACCTCGCCCATGCCTCCGGTGGCGAGCGAGCGGATGATCTCGTAACGCCCTGCGACCACCTCCCCCGGCCGAACCCGCTCCACTCGTCCATCGTAGCTCGTCGGAGCGGCGTCGCACGGCTTCTCGCGCGGGACCATTGCGCGGGACGAGCCTGGGAGTCGGGAGCGGCAACTATTCGCCGGGCGCGGGCGCGGCGCGGCCCCGGCGGAGCAGGGCGGGCAGGCCGCGGCGGATCGCGGCGTTCAGCACCGTCGTCGGGATCAGGAGCCCGAGATCGCCGGCCGCGAGGTCGGCGGCGAGCGGCGCGCCGGGCGCGGCATCGGCGATCGCCTTCGCGGTGGGGGCAGCGCGCCCGGAGGTGAGGTCGTCCGCGGAGAGCGCGAGCAGCTGGGCCACGACGTCGTCGGGGTTCGCGAACGCGGTCCGCAGCGCGAGCACGAAGGCGAGGCCGTCCGCGCCGTCGCGCCGGACGCCGGCGCCGAGCTCGTGGACGAGCGCGAGCGCGCGCACCGAAAGGATGGCGTCGCCCGCGAGCGGTCCGGAGCCGGCGGGCAGCCCGGCGGCGCGGATCAGCGTGCCGCGGCCCCAGAGCGCGAGGCCCCACGCGCCGGAGAGGAGCTCGGTCCCGAGCGGCGTCATCGGGATCGGCGCGCCGGTGACGGTGGCGCCGCGCCGGCCGAGGCGCAGGAGGTCGCCGTCGATCCACGCGTCGAGCGGCAGGCCGGCAGCGGGCAGGGTCAGGCGGCAGGCGGCGTCGCCGTCGGCGCCCTCGCGCGCGGCGGCGATCCCGAACGGCTCGAGGAGCTCGGGGCACCGCGCGAGGAGCGCGCGCGCGGGGGCCGGGTCGGCGAGCACCTGCTCGGCCTCGAGCGTCGCGCCGCCCGCGGGCACGGTGATCGCGAGCGGGCCGCGCAGCGAGCGCACGACGACGTCGAGCGGGCCGGCGGTGGCCGCGCCCCCGGCGAGCGCCGGCACGTCGGCGATGGCGAACCCCGACGTCCGCGCCGGATCGACGCGCGGGCGGTGCGCGCCGGCCGCGCGCGCGGCGAGCGCCGGATCGACGCCGCGGACGGCGCCACGGATCACCGCGGCGCCGCGCGCGAGCTGGATGACGGCGGCGATCCGCCCGGGCGCCGCGCCGCCGAGCGCGAGCTCGATCCCGACGAGCTCGATGTCGCCGCGCGCGCCGACGGCGGCGAGCTCGGCCGCGAGGCCGCCGCTGCCGCCGAGGCTGTCGAGCAGCGCCGCGGACGTCGCGCACGCGTAGACGCCGCGGACCTCCCGGCACGCGGCGTCGCCGACGCGATCGGGGTCCGCGCCGCTGCCGGCGATGCCGGCCGCGCGCGCGAGGAACCGGGCGCGATCGGCGACCGGCAGGATCGCCACCATCCCGTCGCGCAGGAGGAACAGCGCGAGGCCCTTGTCGGCGGTCAGGCCGAGCTCGGCGAGCGACGCGGCGCCGATCCCGAGCTCCGTGCGCAGCACGTCGTCGAGCTCGCGCCGCCACGGGGCCAGCTCGGCGACGCGATCGAGCATGCCGCGCACGTCTTGGGCCGCGCGCTCGGCCATCGCGACCGCGCGCGGCGACGCGACGAGCCCGCCGCGCGCCCCGGCCGGCGCGAGCGCCCACAGCGCGTCCAGCGCGGCGGCGCCGCCGCGAGCCGGCACAGCCGCGCTCCCCGATCGGGCAGGATCTGCCTGCTGATCCCGGGCGCGGCAGCGGCAGCCGGCGATCATGGCGATTCCCGTGATCGCGGCCGTCGCGGCGAGCGCGGCCATCGCGGCGGAGATCCGCATGGCGGCCAGTATCGCAGGTGACACGCCCCGGCGAGCGCGGTATGCAGGCCAGACGTGAGCGCCCGCGGTCCGTATGTCGATGGCGACGCCGAGAAGGAGGGCGCCGCCCGCGATCGCCGCCGCCTCGCCGTCCTGTGGCGCCTCCTGCCGCTGCTCCGGCCGCACCGCGCGCGGTTCTTGCTCGCGCTCGCGGCGCTCTTCGCGGCGTCGGGGATCAACCTCGTGTACCCGTGGGCGGCGCGGATCGCCGTCGACGTCGGGATGGGCGCGCGGACCACCGAGGATCTCGATCTGATCGTGATCGGGCTGTGCGGCGTGTTCATCGTCAACGCCGGGCTGGTCTGGCTGCGCCACTACAGCATGAGCTGGCTCGGCGAGCGCGTGGTGGCGGACCTGCGCGGCCTCGTGTTCGATCGGATCCTGACCTTGCCGCTCGGCTGGTTCCACGAGCGGCGCAGCGGTGAGCTCGTCGGCCGGCTCGCCTCCGACGTCACCGTCGTCGAGGGCGTGGTCGGCAGCGAGCTGTCGATGGCGCTCCGCAACAGCATCCAGATGCTCGGCGGCCTGGTGCTCCTGTTCGTCATCGACGTCAAGCTCACGCTGCTGATGCTCGGCATCGTGCCGCCGATCGTGGTGACCACGATCTACTTCGGCCGGCGCATCCGCAAGATGACGCGCGCCGTGCAGGACGAGCTCGCGAAGGTGTCCGGACAGGTGCAGGAGTCGATCGGCGCGATCGCGACGGTGCAGTCGTTCGTGCGCGAGCGCTACGAGGCCGGCCGCTACCGCGCGGGCGTCGAGCAATCGTTCCGGAAGACGCTCGATCTCGTCCGCTGGCGGTCGTGGTTCTACTCGACGGCGATGACCGCCGGCTACGTCGGCGTGGTCGCGGTGATCTGGCTCGGCGGTCGGGCGCTCATCCGCGGCGAGCTGACGGCCGGCGATCTGACCTCGTTCTTCCTCTACACGTTCATCGTCGCGGGCGCGCTCGGCGATCTGGCGAGCCTGTGGGGCTCGCTGCAGCGCGCCGCGGGCGCCACCGATCGGCTGTTCGCGGTGATCGACACGGTGCCGGAGATCCGCGATCCGGAGGCGCCGGTCCCGCTGCCGCCGGGCAAGGGCGCCATCGCGTTCGAGCGGGTGTCGTTCGCGTACCCGTCGCGGCGCGCGCAGGCGGTGCTGACCGAGGTCGACCTCGAGATCCGACCTGGCGAGGTCGTCGCGCTCGTCGGCCCGTCGGGCGCGGGCAAGTCGACGATCCTGTCGTTGCTCCTGCGGTTCTACGACGTCGACCGAGGGCGCGTGCTGCTCGAGGGCGCCGACGTGCGCACGCTGCCGCTCGCGGAGCTGCGCCGCGCGTTCGCGATGGTGGCGCAGGAGCCGGTGCTGTTCTCGGGCACGATCCGCGACAACATCGCGTACGGCAAGGACGGCGCCACGCGCGAGGAGATCGAGGCGGCAGCGAAGGACGCGTTCGCGCACGAGTTCATCACCGGCTTCCCGGACGGGTACGACACCGTGATCGGCGAGCGCGGCACGAAGCTGTCCGGCGGGCAGAAGCAGCGCATCGCGCTCGCGCGGGCGCTGCTCGCGAACCCGCGCGTGCTCGTGCTCGACGAGGCGACGTCGAACCTCGACGCGGAGAGCGAGGCCGCGGTGCAGGCGGCGCTCGCGCGGCTGATGCACGGCCGCACGACGATCGTCGTGGCGCACCGGCTGAGCACGGTCCGCGACGCGGACCGGATCGTGGTGCTCGACGGCGCGCGGATCGTGGAGCAGGGCCGCCACGACGAGCTGATGGAGCGGCGCGGGACGTACCGGCGCCTCGTCGAGCATCAGCTGGTGGCGGCGGCCAGCGCAGGCGCCGGGGCAGACGCGGGCGCGGCCGCGGGCGCAGACGCTGACTCGCAAAAAGTGGCCTAGGCGCCGAACAAGCCCCGCTGGCGAGCCTCCTCGAGGCGGCCCTCCAGGTACTCCCAGAGCGCCGGGCAGCCGGCCTTGACCTCCGGGGCGACGCGGCGCACCACGCGCTCGTAGCTGATCCCGTTCTCGCGCCAGCTCTGGCCGTTGTTGGCCAGGTTCAGGAGGACCGGCATGGCCCGGTCCACCGCGTGCGCGAAGCGGGCCTCGGGCGTCGCTTCCTGATCGAACTCCTGCCACAGCGCCAGGAGCGGCGCGCCCTGCGCCTCTGGCAGGAGCCCGAAGATCCGCGCGACCGCGGCGCGCTCGGCGGCCTTCCGCTCGTCCCAGCCTCCCTCGACGAACGCCAGGGTGTCGCCGGTGTCGATCTCGCCGATGTCGTGCACGAGCAGCATGCCGATCACCCGGTGCATGTCGATCGCGGCCCCGGCGTACGGCGCCAGCGACATCGCCAGGAGCGCGAGCTGCCAGCTGTGCTCCGCCGCGTTCTCGTACCGCGCCTGGCCCAGCGGACGGATCTTGCGCGTGACCGCCTTGAGCTTGTCCAGCTCGAGGATGAAGTCGACGATCTGCTGCACTGGATCTGGAGCGGTTTAGAACCGGCCGCTGTACGAAACGGCCGCGCCGTCGCCGTCGTCGGTCGGCTGCACGCTGAACGACGTGGGCTCCTGGTTCCGCATCCACAGGAACGCCGTCGCGCCCACCGACACGAACGTCGCGCCGATGAGGAGCCACGTGCGCTTCTTCCAGGTGAGGGTGTCGGCCATGGCGCGGTCGTAGTCCTCCGCCGTGGCGTCGAGATCCCACTGGACGGAGCGGCGCCGGTCGTGCGCCTGGTTCCATTCCCGGTACGAGGCGGCGGTCGCGATGACGATGCCGCCGGTCACGATCGACGCCGCGATCTCGGGGATGCGCGTGTGCGACCGTCGCGCCGTCGCCGCGGCGGCAGCCGGCGGCGCGGCGGCGGGCGGCACCTTCGCAGCCGCGGGCGGCGCCTCCGCAGCCGCGGGCGGCGCCTCCGCGGGCGGCGTGTCAGCGCGGCTCGCGGTCGCGATGCAGAGCACGCACGTGATGGGGACGATCGTTCGCATGACGGACCCTCCTGCCACGGGCCCGAGGGTACCGCGGACTGGCTCCGTGCGATCCCACGAAATCTCGGGAGCCCGCGAACGGAAATCATGGCCGCCCCGGTGCCTGCCCTATAATCGGCCCATGCGCGCAGCCTTCCTGTCGGTGTTGGTCTTGTTGTGCGTGGCGGGGACGGCCGCCGCGGATGCCGTGCTCCACGGTCACGTGTTCGACCTGCTCGGCAGGCCCGTCCCCGGCGCGCGCGTGCACGTGATGACGGGCACCGAGCACAAGATCGTCGAGACGGACGCGGCGGGCTACTACCGCGTCGACCTCACCGGCGACGCGGAGGTCTCGGTCGTGATCGGCGCCGGCAACCTGCACACGTTCCGCAAGGGCACGGTCAAGGAGGGCTCCGTCCGGAAGCTCGATCTGGAGGTCGAGATCGCCGACGGCGAGATCATCCGGATCATCGACTCCAAGCCGCCGACGGTGCCCCCGAAGCTGTCGAAGGACATCCCGATGATCACGCCGCCGTACAGCGAGGAGGCCGTCGAGCGCGACGCGTGGGCCCGGGCGTGGCTCCTGCTCGACATCGACGAGAAGGGCCACGTCGTGCGGGTGAAGCTGCTCAAGCGCCCGGGGTTCGATCTCGACGAGATCGCGGTGAAGGAGGCCATGAAGCTCCGCTTCGAGCCGGCGCTCGACGAGCACAAGAAGCCGATGCGCACGCAGATGATGTGGTCGATGGAGTGGCCCTCCCACGGCTGGCTCGTCGAGCACAACGGCACGGCGACGCGGCTGCCCGTCGAGGCGTACTCCATCAATCCGCTCATGCGCGGCTTCGGCGGGGAGGGCCTGCCCGCGGCACCGCCCACCGGCGCCTCGCCGCTCTCGCGCGTGCCGTGCGCGGGCTCTGGCCCGCTCAATCTCGATCTCATCTACCCCGTGTATCGCGACTGCTCGAGGCCCAACCTCGAGCGCGCGTCGGAGCTCCCGTGGCTCGACGGGACCGGTCCGGTCCTGCCGGATCCGCCCGCGATGCAGATCTCCTTCCGCGGCAAGCCTGTCCTCGTCCGCAGGCCGAACCGGATCGCGCAGGTGTCGGTGACGGCCGGCGCCGCGGCGCTCGCGGTCGGCTTCGCCATCTCGTACGGCAAGCTCGACAAGTACGAGAGCCAGCGCGCCGAGCTCGAGCGCGTGCCGGCGGAGGACTTCAACTACTTCGAGTACAACCGGGTCGGCGCCCGCGCCGAGCGGTGGCGCCAGCTCGCGATCCTCACCGGCTTCACCGCCGCCGCCGGGGCCGCGATCTCGGCGTTCGTGTGGATCAACCCGCCCATGAAGCGGCTCATGGTCCAGCCGGAGCAGAGCGGCGCCTCGGTCTCGTTCCTGAGCCGGTTCTAGCGCCGAGTCCGAGGCGATCCACCGCGGCGATGAGACGTACGAAGTCTCGCTGCGCTATCCGCCCGAGACCGAGCCGCGCGCCCCCGAGCCGCGGCACGTCCCAGTCCGCGAGATCTACGGCCTGCGCACCCTCGCGCGGCGCAAGCAGGACCGCGAGGCCGGCCCATGGACGCGGTGAACGTGATCTGGCCGGAGCGCTGGATGGCGCTGAGCGCGCGACCTAGCGCCCGCGTCCGAGCGCGGCCTTGTCGAGGCGGACGATCCGGCGGCCGTCGCGGCTCGCGACGTAGACGCTGGTCGCGTCGAACGCGATGTCCGTCGGCGTCGGCAGCTCGGCGACGATCTCCTGCGGGCGCGAGCCGTCCTTGGCGACGCGCACGAGCGCCGGCCGTGCGCCCCACGTGCGCGTGTAGACGTGGTCGCCGTCGAGCTCCACGTCATCGCTGTTGACGAGGCCGCGCGCGAGCTCGGTGATCGCGCCGGTCGCGACGTCGATCCGGCGCAGCGTCTGATCGCCCTCGCACGTGGCGAAGACGTGCGCCGGGTCGGCGGCGATCGCGGTCGGCTTGGCGAGGCCGCGCGCGACCACGCGCGACTTGCCGGTCGCCGTCTCGATCGCCACGAGGACGCCGGTCGCGTAGCTCGCGGCGTACAGCGTGTCGCCGTGGAGCGCGAGCACCGCGCGCGGCAGCTCGGCGAGCTTCGTGGCCGCGCCGCCCGCGACCGGCACGCGCATGATCTCGGGTCGCTTGAACAGCGTCAGGTAGATGAACGACGCGTCGGCGGCCGCCGCGATCGGGTACTCGAGGAGCCCGCGGATCTTCGCGAGCGTCACTGGGCCTCCGGGGGCCCCGGGGGCCCCGGGGGCGCCGGGGACGCCGGGGACGCCGACGCGCAAGAGATCGCCGCGCGACGTCGCGAGCACCTGCCGGCCCGCGGTGAACAGCTGGAACGCGAAGCCCGGCCGCTTCTGATCGCTCAGCTGGCGGGGCGCGCCGCTGCCGTCCGCCGGCATCGACCAGATGCCGCCGGCCATGTCGGTAAAGAGCAGCGTGCCGTCCAGGGCGACGAGGCTCGTCGGCGCCTCGCCCGTCGGCAGATCGGCGCGCGCGGGCCGCGCGGGCGCCTCGTCGGCCGGCGGCGGCTCGGTCCGCGGCGGCTCGGTCCGCGGCGGTGACGCGGGCGCGCTGCACCCGAGCGCGAGCGCGCTGCACCCGAGCGCCAGCGCGAACGCGCTGCACCCGAGCGCTCGCACGCTGCACCCGAGCGCTCGCGCTTGGCGTACCACGCCCGCATTGTACCTCCGGCGCGCGCGTGCGAGCCTGCCGCCGATGCCACCGCGAGGCCCGCGATGATCCCGGAGGGCGCCGAACGGATCGTGCTGCCCTCGCCGCGCGGCGACTTCCACGCGCTGGCGTGGGGCGCCGCGGACGCGCCGCCGCTCCTCTGGCTGCACGGCTTCCCCGATCACCCGCCGACCGCCACGCCGTTCCTCGCGCGGCTCGCGCGCACGCGGCGCGTGATCGCGCCGTGGCTGCGCGGCTACGCGCCGTCGCCACTGGAAGGGCCTTACGATCTCGAGACGCTCGCCGCCGACGCGATCGCGCTCCTCGCGCAGATCGCGGGCGCGGGCCGGCCTGTCGATCTGATCGGCCACGATTGGGGCGGCGCGATCACCTACCGGGTGTGCGTCCTCGCCCCGGCCGCGGTGCGGCGCGCGGTCACGCTGGCGATCCCGCACCCGCGGACGTTCCTGCGCGCCGTGGGGCGGCCGGCGCAGCTCCGCCGCAGCTGGTACATGCTGCTGTTCCAGCTGCCGGGGGCCGAGCGGATCGTGCGCGCCCGTGACCTCGCGCTGATCGATCGGCTGTGGCGCGCGTGGTCGCCGCGGCTCTCCCTCGCGCCAGCTGCGCGCGCCGAGCTGCACGCGTGCCTCGCGGCGAGCCTGCCCGCGCCGCTCGAGTACTACCGCGCGATGGTCCGACCTCTCGCCGGCTTCCGCGCGCGCGTGGCGGCGCTGGAGCCGCCGATCGCGGCGCCGCTGCTCCAGCTGCACGGCGCACAGGACGGCTGCGTGCTGCCGCCGCGCGATGATGACGGTCGGTACTTCGTTCACCGCGAGCGTGAGATCGTCCCCGACACCGGACACTTCCTCCATCTCGAAGCGCCCGCCGCGATCGCCGCCCGCGTGGCGGCGTGGCTGGCGTAGTTTGTCGTAGCATTCCCTCGGGATGGTTCTTCGGCGCCCCGAAGGCGCGGCGTTGCTCGTGGCAGGGTTCGGCGTGGCGTGTACACCCGCACCGGACGCGCCGGCGGTGCACACGCTCGGCCAGATCGGCGAGGCGCTGCTCGCGACCGGCGCCGCGTGGCAGATCCGCCGGCTCACCGCCGCCCCCGGCGACCGCTACGCCGCCGACCGCGCCACGCTCAAGCAGCACCTCGACGAGCTGGCCGCCGAGCCGGTGCGGGCCGCGATCGTCGTCTTGCTCGGCCAGATCGTCCTGGCCGCCGGCGCGCCGGCGCTCGTCACCGGCGCGCGCGCCCGCGAGTACCCCGAGGACGCGACGCTGCCGCTCGCCTGGATCCGCGAGCGGCTGCTCGCGGCGAAGGCCGAGCAGGTCGTCGTCGTGGTGTCCGCGCGCGGCGAGGGGAACGCCGAGGAGTGCGCCGAGGAGTGCGCCCGGGGCTGGCTCAGCGCGCTCGCCACGCACCGGCCGCAGCACGTGATCGCGGCCGACGCGGGCGATCCCACGAGCGATCTCCTGATCGACGCGCTGCTCACCGGCCTGTGCGGCGACGCGCTCGATCCGCGGACCGGCACCGTCACGATGGCGAGCCTCTCCGAGCACCTCGCGCGCCGGGTGCCGGGCGCCGCCCTCCAGGCGTCGGAGGCGTCGGAGACGCTCGCGCAGCCGCCGTCGCTCGCCGGCTTCTGGGACGTGCGCCGCTCGCAGCTCGCGCACCGCGCGCCGCGCCCGCGCGATCTGCGCGATCCCGGCGACCCCGGCGAGCCGGAGGACCTGACCGGCACCGTGCTCCCCGGGCAGTTCCGCATCGACGGCGTCCTCGCGCGCGGCAGGTTCGGCACCGTCTACCGCGCGCGGCAGCTCGCCGTCGAGCGCGATGTCGCGGTCAAGGTGCTGAATCCCGACATCGATCCGTCGTCGGACGACGGCCGCCTGTTCGTGCAGGAGATCCGCAACGTCGGCTGGATCGATCACGCGAACGTCGTGCGCATCCACCAGGCCGACATCACGCACGACGGCCGGCTGTTCTTCGCGATGGAGCTGCTCGACGGGCAGGACCTGCAGGCGCTCGGCGGCGGCGGCGCCATGCCGCCCGAGCGCGCCGTCGAGCTCGTGCGCCAGCTGCTCGCCGGCCTCGGCGCCGCGCACGCCGCCGGCCTCGTCCACGCCGACGTGAAGCCGGCGAACGCGATCGTCGTCGCGCGCGCGCGGAGCTCGCGGCCGATGGCCGCCGCGCGCGTGTCCGAACGGCTCGCCGTGCCCGAGCTCACCGAAGAGGAGGGCGGCGGCGGCGAGCCCGGAGAGCGGCTCGTCCTCGTCGATTTCGGCCTCGCGCGCCTGCGCGCGCCGGATCGGCCCGCGCAGTCCGCTGGCGGCACGCCCGCGTACATGGCGCCCGAGCAGCTCCACGAGGGCCGCGTCGACGCGCGCTCGGATCTCTACTCCGCGGCGCTCGTGCTCGTGTTCCTGCTCACCGGGTGGCGGCGCACGAGCGCGAGCACGCTCACGCCGCCGCTCGACGGCGTGGCCGATCCCGCGCTGCGCGTCGTGCTCGCCCGCGCGCTCGCTCCCGATCCGGCGCAGCGCTACCAGACGGCGCGCGCGCTCGCCGCGGCGCTGACCGGGCGCACCGCGGGGCCCACCGCGCAGAGCTCGGGGCCGCTGCCGATCGTGCCGTTCCGCCACCTCGCGCCGTTCACCGAGGTCGATCGCGGCCGGCTCCACGGCCGGCGGGACGATCTGGCGCTCCTCACCGAGCACGTGCTGTTCCGGCGCTGCATCGTCTACACCGCGCCGTCGGGCACCGGCAAGACGTCGATGCTGCGCGCCGGGCTCCTGCCGCGCCTCGAGGCGCTCGGCGTCGCGGCGATCTACCTGCGCTGCCGCGCCCGCGCAGGGACCACGATCTCCGCTGCGATCGCGTCCGCGATCGCGCCCGGCAGCGCGTCCGTCGCCGAGGCGATCGCCAGCTGGCGCGGGCAGCACGATCGCAAGCTCGTGCTCGTGCTCGATCAGCTCGAGGCGGCGCTCGGCGAGCCCGCGCTCCTGCCGGCGGTGCTCGCGTTCGATCAGTGGCCCGCCGGCGCCGACGTGTCCGTCGTGCTCAGCATCCGCGAGGATCACCTCGCGCGCCTCGTCGCGCCGGCGCAGGCGCTCGAGCCCGGCACCGTGATCGTGCGCCTGCCGCCGCTCCCGCTCGCGGGCGCGCGCGAAGCGATCGTCGGGCCGCTCGCCGAGCACCGGCTCGCGATCGAGCCCGAGCTGCTGGACGCCCTGCTCGAGGATCTCCGGCGCGCGGCCGCCGCGCTCGGGCCCGAGCTCGGGTGGGGCGGCGAGCCCGCCGTCTACCCGCCGCACCTCCAGCTCGCGTGCTCGGTCCTCTTCGAGCACCTCGGGGCCGGCGAGGCCACGCTGTCGCTCGCGCACTACCGCCGCCTCGGCGGCTTCGACGCGATCGTCGGCGAGCACCTCGAGCGCGTGCTCGACACCGAGCTCGCCGACGGCCGCGACGTCATCGCGCGCGATCTCTTCCTCGCGCTCGTCACCTCGGCGCACGAGCGCGCGAGCCGCCCCGAGGGCGAGCTCGTCGCGGCGGTGGGCGTCCGGCACGGCGCGGCGCGGGTGACCGCCGTGCTCGAGGTCCTGCGCGCGCGGGGCCTGCTCGTCCGCGTGCGCGGCGCCGACGAGCCCGCCTGGGAGCTCGTCCACGACAGCCTGATCCCGCGCGTCCTCGCCTGGCTCGACGCCCGCGACCTCGCGCGCCGCCACGCGATCGAGCTCGTGCGCCACCACCTGCGGCGCTCGCGGCCCGGCGCGCCGAGCCTGCTCGATCGCGCCGAGCTCCGCGAGCTGCGCGCGCACGCCGACGCGATCGCCGAGCTCGACGCGGAGTGGCGCCAGCGCGGCACGGGCGGCACGGGCGACGCGTGGACCCCGGGCCGCCTCGTCGCGCGGTCGCGCCAGGTGCTGCGCCGGCGGGCGCTCGCGCTGACGGTGCTCGTCGCGGCCGCGCTCTCCGTCGGTGCCTGGGGGCTGTACCGGGGCTACGCCCAGGGCCGGCTCGCCGGGGATCAGGCGCCCGCGTCGGGCGCCGGGGGCAACCGGCCCACGAGCGCGGCGAGCGCCGCTGGATCGTTGACCGAGTAGACCACGCCGGGCCGGTGCTCGCCGTCGGGGTAGGCGCGCACCAGCGCGGCTCCCGGCAGCACCTCGAGGAGGTGGTACCAGCCCGGCCGCGCCGCCGGCAGCACGAGCTCCCACGAAGGCGGCGCGGGGGGGCCCGGCGGCACCGCGCCCGCGGCGCGGCGCACGAGCACGAGGAGGTCCCGCGCCGCGCGCCCGCTCGCGAGCCGCCGCGGCCAGGGCCACCGGTGCGCGCCGAGCTGCGACGCGGGCAGCGCGTCGATGTCGAGGAGCCGCGGCGCGCGCGGCGCCGGATCCGCGCCGGCGCCGACGCCGACGCCGAGGTCGAGCGGTGGCAGGGCGGCGGGCGCGGCCGCCGGGCCCGCGCTCCACGCGAGCTCGGCCGACGACACCAGGAGGTGGTGCGCGTCGTCGCGCAGGCCGCGCGCGTCGTAGTGCGCGGCGACGAGCGGCTCGCTCGTGCCGAGGACCTCGAGCTCGAGGATCTCGGACAGCTTGCAGATCGCGGCGCGCCCCTGCCGGGTCCGCGCCGTCTCGCAGCCGAGCAGCCGGACGGCGCGCACGCCGAGCCGCGGCAGCACCGCGAGGTCGGCGAGCTCGCGGAAGAACGCCCGGACCGCGGGCCGGGACACGTCGATCACCCAGCGGCCGAGCGCGAGCAGCGCGAGCTCCGGCGTGGCGGGCCCGATCAGATCGAGCGTCTTCGGCGCTGGCGGCAGGCGCGCGTCGCGCAGCTGGCCGAGCAGCTGGCCGAAGAGCTCTTCGAGCTCGTCGCGCCCGTCCACGAGCGCCTTGTGCTCGATACGCGCCCCGATGCGCAAAAGCTCGGGGCCGGCGTCGCGCGCGATCACCGAGAGGTGGGGTTGTGCCAGAAGCGATGAGACATTCATGAGCGGCCACGGTCCTTTCCATCGTCACGCCGGAGCTCGAAGTCGTTGATGAGGTTGTAGAGATGGGAGCGCGCGAGATCGAGCTCGCGCGCGGTCTCGCGGACGTTCCAGTCGTTCTGCTCGAGCGCCTCGAGCACGAAGCGGCGCTGGAACTGCCGGGTCGCCTGCTGGAGCGTCTGTGGCTCGGGGCCCGGCGGGCTGCCGGGGAACACGTGGTGCTCGTGCAGGGTCGGCGACTTGGCGCCGCGCGCGCGGATCACCGCGGCGTGGATCGCGTTCGAGAGCTGCCGCGTGTGCCCGGGCCACGAGGCGTCGCGGCACGCCGCGAGCGTGCGGCGCGAGACGGCGATCGGCGGGAACTTGTACCGGCGGCACGCCTCCGCGGCGAAGTGCTCGACGAGCTCGGGGATGTCATCGCGCCGCGCGTCGAGCCCGGGCAGCTCGAGCGGCACGACGTGGATGCGGTAATAGAGATCCTCGCGGAACTGGCGCGCGGCGACGCGCTCCTGGAGGTTGGCGTTCGTCGCGCAGATGACCCGCACGTCGGCGCGTCCATCGGCGCGCCCATCGGCGCGTATCGTTGCCGCCCCGCCGAGCGCGTGGGACTCGCGCGTCTCGAGGAGCTGGAGCAGCTGGGCCTGCGAGGCCGCCGAGAGCGCGGCGACGTCGTCGAAGAACAGGGTGCCGCCGTCGGCGGCCGCGAGCTTGCCGCCGGCCCGGCGCGCCGCCGCCGCCGGGTGTACGCCGCGCCCTTCGTCGAACGGCTCGTCCTCGATCAGCGGCTCGGGGAGCGTGGCGCAGTTGATCTCGACGAACGGGCCGCGCGCGCGGGGGCTGTTGTTGTGGAGCGTGCGCGCGAGCATCGACTTGCCGGTCCCCGAGGGACCGGTGATCAGGACGTCGACGTCCAGGGCCGCCACGTCCGACGCCGCTTGCAGGAGCTGCGCCAGCGCCTTCGAGCGCCCGACGATCTCGGGGCAGTGCAGCCGCTGGCGGATCTCGCGCGTATGGTCGATGCGCTCGGCGGCGTCCCGGTGCACGAGGCGATCGGCCAGCGGCGCGAGCTGGCGCGCGAACAGCTCGGCGCGCTCGCGGTCCGTGGCCGTGAACGTCCCGGGCTCGGTCCGGCCCTGCAGGTAGATGACGCCGATCGGCGGCGCCTTGCCGACCGGCGCGCAGAGCACCGCCTGGATCGCGTGCTGCCGGACGCTGCCCAGATCCGCGAACCGGTCATCCTCCGTCGCCGACGGCGTCTCGATCGTGCGGCCCTCGCTGAGGGCGCGCGCGATGATCCCGCGCGAGATCGAGGCGCGGATCGACGCGACGTCGCGATCGCTGAGCCCGTTGGCCCGCCAGTACCGCGGCTGGGTCGCGTCGTCGTCGTAGAGCTCGAGATAGACCATCGATGCCTCGGCGACCTCGACGATCAGCGCGAGTGCTTGATCGAGCAGTGGCTCAATCTCTTGCTCGCTCCCCAGATCGAGCAGTCGACGATAAAAGTCACGTTCACTCGCGAGCCGCTCTTCCTTCGGCGGTCCAGCGGACGACATCTTGGGGCGCAGTATGGCCGCATCCTGTGTGGAAATCGATGGTTGGCTGACTCTGCACCCGACAAGCGCCGAAAATAAACTACCCCTGTGGATGTGTCCTGTAGAGAGGACACCCGAGAATGCGAAGTCCACTAAAATGGACACTGCATTCTCATCCTACATGAGGATCGAATGTCACGAGATCAAGCGGGATGACACTCGGACCTCGTCGAGAGGCGCTGCAAATTGCGGCGCTTGTCTCGGTTACAAGCGGCGCAACGCAATCGATCCTCGCTACGTCATTCTCTCATGCTCAATCCTCAGGGAGGAAGCGCGAGAGATCGCCCATTTCATTGCGAGAAACGATATCTGCAGAAGGGTAAATCAAGGCTGTATCAAGGTTGGTAGAGCTGGTGTTCATTACCACCTGTCAAGCGACTGCTGGTAGGAGGCTCCAGCCGCGCCACCCTCCATGGGTACCCGGGGGGTACCGGGGGTGGCGCGGCTGGAGCTTCACGATCGCGGCGCGATGCGGTGCTCACGGAGGTGAGGCGATCGCGCGCACGTGACCCGGGCATGTGCAGAGTCAGGACTTCGGAATCTGCTTCGCCCGGATATGCGGAGTCCCGCAGCGCTCGCACGCGGCATCGTGCAGAGTGTGCCGAGCGTGCACGGCCGGCGCGTCGTCCGCGTCGTCCGCGTCGTCCGCGTCGTCCGCGTCCCCCGCGTCCGGCGGCCGCCAGCGCGTCCACTTCCGCGAGGTCTGCGCGACGCGCAGGAGCGCGCGATCGACCATCTCCTTCGCGCTCGCGCGCGCCTCCTCGATGCCTGCGCCCAGGTCCTCGATCTGGAGCGCGAGCATCGCCTCGAGGTCGTACAGCCGCGGCAGATCGATCAGCTCGACGACGCGCGTGAAGATCACGTCGTCGAGCAGCTGCGCGGCCCGTGCCGGCGCGAGCAGCGGCGTGCTGCCGGGGCGGCTCACGACGCAGCCCCCCGCGGCCAGCCCGCGCGGGGCTTGCCGCTGCCGCTGCCGCTGCTGCTGCCGCTGCCGCCGCCGCCGCTGCCGCCGGTGCCGACGGCGAGCGAGGCCAGCCCGCAGAACGGGCAGCCCTCGTGCGGCGCCTCGGGCGCCTCGACGAGCTGGCCGCCCGGCCCGCGCGTGCCCAGCTTCATCGAGCGCAGCGGATCGTGCGCGACGCGCTCGAGCGCGCGGGCGAGCATCGCGTTCGCGATGTCGAGCACC
Source organism: Kofleriaceae bacterium (assembly GCA_035558535.1). Classification (GTDB taxonomy): domain Bacteria; phylum Myxococcota_A; class Polyangia; order Haliangiales; family Haliangiaceae; genus JABFXX01. The sequence continues at coordinate 26,556 of DATMCI010000023.1, read as the reverse complement.
TGATCGTCGGTGAACGGCCTGATCTCCTCGAGCTCGGCCCACAGCATCTGCTCGAGCTCGAACAGCGCGTCGAGATCGATCACGCGCAGGAGGTGGCGATAGAACGCCCACTCGAGCGCGCCGAGCTCGCGATCGAACGCGAACATCGGCCGCGCGGGCTCGGCGAACGGCCCGGCGAACGGCCCGGCGAACAGTCCGGCGGTGCCCGGATCGGTGCCCGGATCGATGCCCGGGTCGATGCCCGGGTCGATGCCCGGGTCAATGATCGGGCGGCCGAGGAAGCACGGGATGCGCGGCGCGGTCCGCCGGGTCACGACACGACTCCGTTCGTCGCCGACGCCGTCGCTCCGCCGGCCGCCGCGTGGCGCGCCTGCTTGATCAGCGCGTCGCGCAGCTGCTCGGCGAGCTTGGGGTGCTCGTCGAAGTGAGCGAGCGCCTTGTCGCGGCCCTGCGCGATCTTGGTGCCCTCGTACGAGTACCAGGTACCGCTCTTCTCGACGAGCCCGAGCCGCTCGGCCGTGTCGACCAGCTCGGCGAGCTTGTTGACGCCGGTGCCGTACAGGATCTCGAAGTCGGCCTCGCGGAACGGCGGGGCGAGCTTGTTCTTGACGACCTTGACCTTGATCTCGCTGCCGATCGTCTCGTCGCCGCGCTTGATCGGCTTCTTGCGCCGGATGTCGAGCCGCACCGAGCTGTAGAACTTGAGCGCGTTACCGCCCGTCGTCGTCTCGGGGTTGCCGTAGACGACGCCGATCTTGGACCTGAGCTGGTTGATGAAGATGACCACGGTGCGCGTCCGCGAGATCGCGGCGGTGAGCTTGCGCAGCGCCTGGCTCATGAGGCGCGCCTGCAGACCCATGTGCGTGTCGCCCATCTCGCCCTCGAGCTCGGCGCGCGGCGTGAGCGCGGCCACCGAGTCGATGACGATCAGATCGATCGCGCTCGTGCGCACGAGCGTGTCGGCGATCTCCAGCGCCTGCTCGCCGCAGTCCGGCTGGCTCACGAGCAGGTCCTCGAGCTCGACGCCGAGCCGGCGCGCGTACGCCGTGTCGAGCGCGTGCTCCGCGTCGATGAACGCGCACACGCCGCCCGCCCGCTGCGCCTCGGCGATCGCGTGCAGGGTCAACGTCGTCTTGCCCGACGACTCCGGCCCATAGATCTCGATGATCCGGCCGCGCGGCAGCCCGCCGCAGCCGAGCGCGACGTCGAGCGCGAGCGAGCCCGTCGGGATCACGTCGACCGGCTGCACCTCGCTGCCGTCGAGCCGCATGATCGAGCCCGTCCCGAACTGCTTGTGGATGGCGCGGATCGCCTCGCTGATGCTCTTGTTCTTCTTTTCCTGATTGGACATTGGAAACCTCCGCGCAGAGGCATAACCACGTCCCGTGCCGTCCTAAGTTACTGACATCACGTCTGCTTTTGTCCGGAGTGTCCGCCTGGCGGACATTGTCCGGCCGGATTTCGGACGCGCCCTCGCGCGGCGCTTGCAGGAGGGGGGAAATCCCAAGCTCGCGCGGGGCTCAGGGCGCCGTCTTGAACGTGCGCGTGAAGATGCTGGCGACGTACTGCGGGTACGTGTGGATCGAGAAGTCGGCGCGCGCGGCGCTCGGGCGGCCGCGGTAGGCGCGGAGCTCGAAGACGTACTCGGTGCCCGGGCGCAAGAGGGACGGATCGATCGACAGCTTGCGCTCGGTCGACGTGTAGATCCGCTCGGCGGTGAGCGCGCTGCCGGCGATCGAGTAGAGCGTGACGTCGAAGGAGTCGGTGACGAGGGTCGAGCCGCTCTCGATGCCGAAGCTCAGCTCGAGCGGCTCGGCGCCGAGCGCGAGCGGCTCGGCCTCCTGCGTGAGATCGTCGAGGTCCGCGAGCTGGCTGCCGGCGCGGCTCAGCACGACCTTGCGCGGCGCGGCGACCGTGAAGTCGGTGAAGAAGTTGTAGTCGCTCGAGGTCACGACGGCCGCGAAGCCGGACGTCAGCGTGAGCGCGCCGCGCACGCGCTGGTTGGCGGCCTCGACGTGGACGACGCGGAAGAAGCGCTCGGTGAGCTCCGGCGAGTCGGCGAAGCTCTCGGTCTGGAACAGCTGCATCGGGGCGAACGTGCAGTTCGCGAACGCGATCATCGGCGGGCCCGGCAGGAAGAAGTCGAGGACCGGGGTGGGCGCCGGCCGGGTGAAGCCGGAGATCCCGAGCGACGGCGCGTAGCCGTACTCCATGCGCAAGAGGTCGGCGGGCGCGGCGCGGTCGCCGAGCAGCGCCTGGAGCCGCGCGCCGACGGGCGAGCCGGCGAACGTCAGGCGCACCTGCTTGTCGGCCGAGAAGTAGGTCGGCTGCGGGCTGGGCGCCGTGAGCTGGCCCGCCACCAGGTCGGGCACGCCGAACACCGCGACGCCGGAGGTGACGCGGCAGCCGTTCAGGTTCTTGTAGTCAGCGAGGACGCCGTGATCACCCCGGGCCGGCTCGGGCGCGCCGAGCAGGCCGCTCTGCGAGACGGCGTTGGCGCCGAAGTCGTAGTTGAACGTCGCGCCGGGGGAGGTCCCGGAGAACGCGCTCTCGGTCCAGAGGCCGGTCGTGAACACGCGCGGCTGCGTGTGCGACAGCGGCGAGCCCAGCGGCGTGATCGCGTAGCCGCTGCCGGCCGGCACGGGCAGGCGCTCGGCGCGGCCGACCAGCGGCTCGACGAGCAGGGGGAGCTGATCCTCGGCCGGCGGCGACCACTGCACCTCGCGCGGGACGCCGCCCGCGAGCGTGTAGGCCAGCCGCCAGCGCTGGCCGACGAAGGTGGTCGAGTACGAGATCGTCCCGCCGTCGTCCGGGCGGTAGACGTCCTCCGCGAGCGGCTCGCCGACGAGGCCGAGCTGGATCACGGGCGGCGGCTGGAGCACCCGGTACTCGAGGGTCGGGTCGGCGTAGCCCTCGTCGGTGGTCCTGGCGATCTGCAGCTGCAGCCGGATCCGCGTCTTCTTGTCCGGCTGGTCCGCGAGGTCCACCTGGTCGAGGCCCCAGATCTGGTTGCAGCCCGCGGCTGCGACCAGACCTAGCGCCACGTGCCGGGGCAACCGCATGAGGCAGAGAGCGTTGCACGCCCTCCTCCGGTGGTTCAACTCTGACGGGAGCGCGGGGTTGTGACACATTCCGCACCACGTCGATGACCAAGCCACCGCCCTCCCCTGATGCAGCAGGTCACGTCGCCAACCCGCGGCACTACCGCTACTACGACTTCTGCATGGTCGGCTTCGTGACCGTGCTCCTGTGCTCGAACCTGATCGGGCCGGGGAAGACCAGCATCCTCGCCGGCATCCCGTTCAGCGCGGGCAACCTGTTCTTCCCGATCAGCTACATCTTCGGAGACGTCCTGACCGAGGTGTACGGCTTCGCGCGCGCCCGCAAGGTCATCTGGGCGGGCTTCGGCGCGATGCTGTTCGCGACGGTGATGGGCCAGTTCATCATCCACGCCCCGCTCGACCCGAGCGAGCCGTACAACGCGATCATCCAGCCGGCGCTCGAGGTGGTGTTCGGGAACACCTGGCGGATCATGCTCGCGTCGCTCGTCGCGTTCTGGGTCGGCGACTTCGTGAACAGCTACGTCCTGGCGCGGATGAAGGTGTGGACGCGCGGCCGCCACCTCTGGACGCGCACGATCGGCTCGACGTTCGTCGGCCAGCTCGTCGACACCGCGGTCTTCTATCCGATCGCGTTCGCCGGCCTCTGGAAGACGGACACGCTCGTGTGGCTGGCGGCGGCCAGCTGGGCGTTCAAGGTCGGCGTCGAGGTGGTGTGCACGCCGGTCACGTACCTGGTGGTCGGATGGCTCAAGCGCGTCGAGCGGGAGGACTACTTGGACGAGCACACGAGCTTCACGCCGTTCTCGCTCAAAGATTGACGCGGGGCTGACGCGGGGATCGGCGCGAGGATCGGCGCGGGCCGCTACGGCGGCGGCGGCGAGCGCCACTCGGCGGCCAGGGCGCAGCCGGACAGGCCGACGCGGCGGGCCTCCGCCTCGAGCGCCTCCGCCTTCGGCTCGCCGGCCAGCGGCTGGATCCGCACGAGGAACTGGCGCGACTCGGGGGTGGTCAGGTTCGCGGCGAGCCAGTTCGCGATCGGCAGGACGCGCTCGCCGGCGGGGACGCTCTCGGCGCCCGAGCGCGCCACGACGTCGCACAGCTTCTGGATGTCGGCGGCGTACGCGCTACCGGCGGGCGCGGGCGCGGCGGATGGCGGCGCGGGCGCGGCGGCGGGCGCGGGCGCGGCGGGCGCAGCGGGCGCGGGCGCGGCGGGCGCAGCGGGCGCGCCGGCGGGATCGCCCGCGCTCGGCTTCGAGCTGGCGCCCTGGCATCCGAGGCCGGGCGCGGCAGCCAGCACGGCGGCGAGGAGGAACGTCTTCATCGGCGGACACTCTGCACCCCCGGAATCGATGCGTCCATGCCTTCCGGGCCCGAGCCAGTTATGGCTAGATCCCCACCATGGCATATGTCGTGGCTGACCCGTGCGTGAAGTGCAAGTACACCGACTGCGTCGCGGTGTGCCCGGTCGACTGCTTCTACGAGGGCAAGAACTCCCTCGCCATCAACCCCGATGAGTGCATCGACTGCGGCGCGTGCGAGCCGGAGTGCCCGACGACGGCGATCTTCGAAGAAGCCGAGCTACCCGCCAAGTGGGCCCTGTACAAGGACCTCAACGCCGTGGTGAGCGGCGCGAAGAAGGCCAGCGAGATCACCACGGACGGCTGGCCGGAGCACCTCCAGCAGGGGATCGCCACGGCCGAGAAGTGGGCGAACCTCACCGAGCAGAAGAAGAAGCTGGAGGGCGCCGACGAGGCCGCCAAGGAAGAGAACAAGATCGGCGCCCTCTCGCTCGAGTCCGGCTCCGGCAACGAGTAGCCCCCGGCCGCGCGCCGCGGCTACGGCTTCGGATCGCCGTGCACCACGAGCACCGAGCACGGCGAGTGCCGGATCGTGCTCTCGGCGACCGAGCCGAGCAGGAGCCGGCGCACGCCGCGGCGGCCGTGCGCACCGACGGCGATCAGATCGTTGCTGCCGCGCTCGGCCGCTTGCGTGATCACCTGCGCGGGCGCCCCCTGCTCGAGCGCGACGTGGAGCGGGTGGCCGAGGCCCTGGTGATCGGTGACCAGCTTGTCGGCGAGCGAGCGCGCCGACGCGAGGACCGCGTCGCGCACCGTCGACCACGGGAACCGCGCCTGGCCGAGCAGCGTCGCGCCCCATGACCCGGTCGGTAGCTGCCAGGCGTGGACCAGATCGAACGGCGCGCCGGGCTCGGCGAGCAGCGCCGCGTGCTCGAGCACCTTGGCGGACACCGGCGAGAAGTCGGTGGCGACGAGCGGGCGCCCGAAGCGCGCCGCCGCCACCGGGCCGCGGCACACGAGGACATCGCACGTGGCGTGGCGGATCGTCGACGACGCGACGCTGCCGAGCAGCATCCGCGCGATCCCGGTGTGGCCCTGCGAGCCGATCGCGATCAGCTCGGCCTGGCGCTCGGCGGCGGCCTGGGCGAGCACCTCCTCGGGCGGGCCGTTCCGGCTGATCAGCTGGGCGGCGACGCCGCGCGCCTCGACGTGTGCCATCCGGTCCGCGAGCTCGCGGGCATCGCGGGCGCGCACCAGCGCCGAGACCTCGCCGAGCTGCTCCTGCATCACGTGATCGATCTCGGCGGGCGGCGCGTCCTCGGCCTGCGCGTGCACGAGCACGACCGTCGCCCCGTGCGGCGCGGCGATCGCGATGGCGCGCTCGAGCGCGACATCGGATCCCGGGGACAGATCGCAACCGACGAGGATGGTCGTGAGCGCCATCCCCAGAGACGCTACTACAGGCGTGCCTCGTACGACAGCCAGAGTTGCAGCTCGGGGTTCGGGGTGCGCTCGAGCGTGGCCGCGCGCCGGTCGCGCCACAGCTTGACGTCGGCGCGCGCCCGCAGGACGTCGCCGCCGATCCCGAGCGACACGTCGAGGAGCGCCGCCAGCGAGCGCTCGAGGTAATCGTCGCGATCGCTGTTCACGGCCTGATGCAGGTAGCGCACCCGGCCGCGCACGCGCAGCCCCGGATCGGGCCGCCACAGCGCGATCAGCCAGCCGGCGACGTCCTGCCGGAGCTTGCCGGCGAACGGAGACATGGGATCGAGGCCATCGTCGACGAAGTGGTGCTCGCCGAGCGCGGTGACGGCGAGCGCGCGGGAGACGGCCGCGTGCGCGCGCGCGATCGTCGTGAGCTGGCGGCCGCTGCACGCGATCGGCGCGCCGCCCGCGTCGGCCGCGGGGGCCGCGAAGCACGGAGCCGGGCCGGACGCGCGCAGGTCGCCGTCCTGGTAGCGCAGCCACAGGCCGAGCCGGAGCGCGCCGGCCGCGCGGGCGTCGGCGCGCAGGTAGCTGTCGAGCTTGGGCTGCGCGCGGCCGAGCGGGCTGTCGGTCCCGAGGCTCGAGAGCGGGGCCCACACATCGGCGAGCGCGCGCAAGGTCAGCCGCGCGCCGGTCCGGGCGTAGCGCAGCCGCGCGCCCACCTCGTCGCGCGCGCGCTGGCCCTCGAGCTCGTCGGGCTGCGAGATCGGCCGCGCGTACGGGTTCGCGTGATCGATGCTGTAGTAGCGGAGCGTGGCCTCGAGCTCCTGCGCGGCTCCCGTGACGGTGGCGCGCACGATCGCGGCGGGGCCGCCGCCGCCCTCCTGCGGGCCGGTGCCGTCGGGCAGCCGATCGACGCTGAGCGCGGCCTCGCCGGCGAGATCGAGCGCGCCCGCGCCGAACGCGAAGCTGGCGCCGGCCGCGCCGTACCGCCGCCCCGTCGGCAGGCGCGAGTGCTCCTGCGTGTCGAGCTCGAGGTTGTCGACCTGGCCCGCGAGGAGCGCGCCGTACGCGGTGAGGCCGATCGCGTTGCGCCGATCGGCGAAGTAGGTGAGGTGGACGCCGGCGAGCCACTCCGCGAACATGTCGGGCAAGACCTGGGACGCAAAGCGCGAGGTCGGCGTGAGGATCGGGCCGTCGGGGCGGACGAATACGGGCGGCGGGTCGCATGCCGGATCGCCGTCCGCGTGCGGATCGGGGCACCGCCCGCGGTCGACGAGCTCGTCCTGGTGGACGGAGCGCCGCGCCGACGACGCCCACGCGTACGCCTGGATCCAGCCGGCGCCGAGCGGGCGCCGCTTCCAGCCGCCGGCCGCGCCGAACAGGGCCTCGCGGTAGCGGAAGTCGGGCGTGACGTGGCGCCCGCCGGCCGCGCCGTCGCACGGCGACGCGGCGAGCTCGCCGGCGGCCTCGCGGCACGCGGGCTCGAGGTCCGGCGCGTAGACGAGCTCGTCGTCGGAGTAGAGCCCGTTCGGCGCTCCGTGCTGCGTGTTGTCGAACACGAGCCGCTGGCCGAAGCCGGCGCGGAAGCTGCCCGCGATCGCGGCTGTGTCCGCGTCCTCGTACCTCAGGTAGAGCTTCGGCAGCGCCGCGCCGTAGGTGGGCCGATCGGCGATCAGCGCGCCGCGGTTCGGCTCGAAGATCGGCGGGCTGATCGCGAGGCGCGTGAAGACGCCCGCGAAGCCGAACGTGACGTCGTCGCTCGTGGCGAGCCGGCCGCGCAGGAGGAGCGGCGGCAGGAGCTGATCGCGGATCGCCAGCCGCGCCGCGCCGCGCACCCAGCCGGTGACGCCGTGCTCGTCCGGGTCGCGCCCGACGAGGAACGGCCGGAGCGCGCGCAGCTGCGCCTGCGTGAGCGCGCCCGCGGCGACGAGCGCGGCCGGATCGCGGATCCGGCCGCCGTGCTGGTCGCGGTAGGCGAGGATCCGATCGACGTCGTCGTAGGTCAGGTTCGGCAGCGAGTAGAGCTGCGCGCGGTCGGCCCGCGAGAGATCGACGCCGACCTCGAGCAGCGCGAGCAGCTCGGTGTACGTGTCCTGCGTGAGGTCGCCGGCCGCGAGCAGATCCTCGAGATCGGCCTGGTCTTCGACCTCGATGAATGCCTCGTACGGCGTGGCCGCGGCGCGGCCGGCCACGGCCGCCAAGGCGGCCAAGGCGGCGAGACAGGCGGCGAGACAGGCGGCGAAGAAGGAGTGGGTCGCCGCGCGCACCGCATCGAGGCTAACACGGCGGCTCGCGCGGCCGGGGCGTGGCTAGTTGCACGGCGTGGGGTCGCAGGCGCCCCACAGGCCGCGCCGCGCCGCGCGGGCGGCGTCCTGCCGCGCGGCGAACTCGGCGGCGCGGTCGTCGCCGTTCGGCGGGACGTGCAGCACGCAGGCGTAGCCGCGCTCGATCATGAGCGAGTTGACCTCCTGGCCGGCGACGGTGACGTAGGCGAGCGTGCGCCCGAACCGGTCCTGGCACTCGACGTCGTGGCGCAGCGCCACGGTCTTGCCGAGGACGAGATCGGTGTTGAACGTGACGGCGTTCGCGCTGAAGCACTCGCCTCCGTCGGACGTCTCCGGCGCGTCGATCATGAGGTAGCGGACGAGCTCGCCACTCGCGAGCTCGATCGTGTCGCCGTCGACGATCCGCGCGACCACCGCCTCCGTCGGGCCGCACTGCGCGTCGCCGCCGCAAGCAGCGCCTGCGGCGAGCAGCGCGCCCGCGGCGAGCCTCGCGCCCGCGGCGAGCACAGCGCCCGCGGCCGTCACGGGCACACGTTGGCCGCCTTCGGCGTGCCGAGGTTGTCGGCGCTGCCGTACTTCTGCGTCGGCAGCGCGTTGCAGAAGGCGTCCGGGTTGTCGTTCGCCGTGGTCGTGATCATCCCCGGCGGGAGCTGCCGCGACGCGCCGTCCTGGGCCCCGCTCGTCCACGTGACCGCGTCGAGGACGGTCGCGCCGTCGAGCACCTTGATGCTGCCGTTGCTCTGCGCGAGCGCGAACGAGAACGTCGCGTCGACGGGCGGCAGCATGCCGTTCGCCGTCGGATCGGTGCCGTGCGCGAGCAGCGCGAAGCCGCCGGGCGGGACGCTCTTGCAGTCGGCGGCGCTCACGACGTTCCCCGGCGCGGTGTTGCCCTGCACCGTGAGGCCGTTCAGGTCGAACGCCGCGGTGCCGGTGTTCGCGAGCTCGAACCACTCCTGGGCGGCGTCGGTGCCGGTGCCCGCGGGGTTCGCGAGCAGCTCGGTGATCACGAGCTTGCCCGGCTGCGGCTTCACGATCGCGCGCGGCACGCCGCCCGCGAGGCACTGGCCGGCCGGCGGCTGCAGCGGGCACTGCGCGTTCTGCGCGCCGGGCGTGCCGAAGTCCGTGCCGGTGCCGGACGTGTTATAGGCGGTCGCGCCGTCGCAGAAGTTGGCGGCCTCGTCGTTCGCGGTGACGTTCGTGAAGTCCGGATCGAGGCTGAGCGAGCGCCCGCTCCGCGAGCTCGTCCACGACACGGCGTCGACGACGGTCGCGCCGTTCAGGATCCGCACGTCGCCGGGCGACGTCGCGCTGCCCGAGACGAGCGAGAACCGGAACACACCGTAGGGGACGAGCCCGCCGTTCACCAGCGGATCGGTGTTGCGCACGAACACGACGTGCATGCCGGCGATGACGCGCAGGCAGTCCGCCTGCTCGATCAGATCCGGCTTCGCCGTGTCGCCCGCGCGATCGAGGCCGACGCCGTTCAGGTCGAGGTCCGTGAGGACGCGGGCCTCGAACCACTCGCCGTCGGTGTCGCCCACCGACGCCGGGCCCGGCATGACCTCGGTGATCACGAGGTCGCCGGGCGCCGGGCCCACGGTGTCGCGCAGCGCGCCGCCGTCGCTGCACTTGCCGGCGATCACCGGCGCGCAGTCGTTGTCCTGTCCGGGGGTGCCGAAGTTCCCGGGCTCGAACTCGGTGGCGGCCGCCTCGCACCAGTTCTCGAGCCCGTCGTTCACCGTGTAGTCGGGCGCCTGCGCGGCGGTGAGCTGGCGCGAGCGGCCGGCGCGGACGTCGCTGTAGATCGCGGTGTCGATCGAGACGCCGTCACACCGGAGCTCGAGCTTGCCGCTCCCGGAGTTGAGCAGGTCGCCGAGGTCGTCGCGGTAGCCGTAGTCGGTGTACGGCGGGAGCAGGTCCTGCGCCGAGTTGCCCATCGTGAAGAACTGGCCCGGGGCGATCGTGACGACGTCGATGACGTGCGACTGCTCGCGCGAGCCATCGGCGCGGCTGTGGAGCACCGTCAGCCCGCGCAGCTCGAGCGGGCGGCCCGACGCGTTGTAGATCTCGATCCACTCCTTGCCGTCGTCGATGCCGGTGCCGCCGCCCGGCGCCTGGTAGTCGGTGAAGACCTCGGTGATGACGAGGTCGCCCGCGACCAGGTCCTCCACGCAGTCGCCCTCGTGATCCGCCGGCCCGCACGCGGCGGCGGCGCTGCAGGCGACCAGCGCGGCGGCGATCCGGGCGACACGCATGAGCGAACGATCGCACGGCGCCGCGGCGAATGGGACCCCCCGGCGGTGCGTGGCCTCGGTCACGGGAGGGCGAGGTGCGTTCAGGGCGGCGGGGCCGCCTCGGGATCGGCGTCGCGCGACGCGCGGGGCGGCGTCAGCCCCGGCACCGGCGACAGCCGGATCTGGCTCGCCTGCTCGACGACGAGCTGGAGCTGCCGCTCGCCCGTGCGCTCACGCTCGTGGAGCGCCGGCGCGCCGGTCACCACGACGTACTCGCCGCGCCACGCCGAGACGCCGGACCGCGCGAGCAGCTTCCGATCCGGGAAGACGAGCGGGAACACCCCGTCCCCGGCGAACGCCAGCTCGGCGCGCGCCGGGCCGCCGGATGGGCGCACGAGCTCGTCGATCGTGCCGAGGACGTGGACCGGCTTGCCCGCGTGATCCGCGAGCCGCGCCCGCGCGTCGTCGTGCGTGACGTCGATGTAGCTCGGTTTGCCCTCGGCCTCCCGGCGGAACTCGTCGACGAAGTCGCCGCGCGCGCCCCACCACGCCTCGCGCTCGGCGTAGTCCGGGTACGCCTTGGCGCCCGGCTCCCAGATCCCGCGCCGCGCCGCCTTCGCCTCGGCGAGGGCGGCGGTGAATTCGCGGTGGAACCGGCGCGAGCTGCCGTACTTGCGGAAGTACGGCGACATCCCGGCGCGCACCAGCTCGACGTTGTAGTTGATCCAGCGGCCGTCCTTCTCGGCGAGCACGTACGCGAGGTAGCGATCGAAGCGATCGCGGATCTCGGCCGGGTGATCGCGCTCGACGCGCACGCGGCCGACGCCCTCGAACCACCGCACGCCCCACGCCTTCGCGGCCTCGCCCAGCGGCGAGCCGAACTTGACCGGACGCTTGCCGCGGCCCCGCTTCGCCTGCAGGTAGCCCTGCCAGTCGGCCGCCGCGGCGCGCCGATCGGCCTCCTGCTTGAACGTCTCCTCCGCGTCGATGCCGACGAGGCGCAGCGACGCGTCGAGCCCGTCGACCCGCACCGTGTCGCCGTCGACGACCCGCGCGAAGCGAAACTCGCCGAGCGAGAGGCCCGGCGCGTCCGCCTTCTGGGCCTCCGCGCCGCTCGGGCCGCGCTCGCCGCGCTCGCCGCGCCCGCCGCGCCCGCCGCGCTCGCCGGCGGGGGCCGGCGCGCTGCCTCCGTCTCCCGGCCGCGGGCGCGGCGCCTTGTGGCGCGACGCTGGCGGCTCGCGGCGCTCGCCAGCGGTGCCGCCGCCCGTCGGCGCGGCGCACGGGCCGCGGGCCGCCGCCAGCCCGGCGATCACCGCGAGCACGAGCCCGACGACCGTCGCGGGGCCGCGGCGGGAGCCCTTGCGGCGCGTCACGGGCACGCCACGTTCGGGCTCTTCGGCGTGCCGGGGAACGTGGCGCCCACCTGCCGCCCGTCCGTGCACCACGACGCCGGCAGGTCGTTGCGGTTCGCGTCGGGCACGCCGCCGAGCGAGAACGTGCCCCGCACCGGCAGCGAGTCGTAGACGGCGCGATCGAGGCGGGTGCCGCACGCCTCGACGTCGACGGCGGCCGCGCCCAGCCACTCGCCGGCGTGGTCGCCCGCGAAGCCGTAGTCGACGTGCGAGGGCAGCTCGTCGTCGTCGAACAGGCCGAGCACGGTGTAGCTCGCGGGCGCGGCCGGAAGCGAGCGCCGCACGAGGACCGAGATCTCGGAGCTGCCGTCCTTGCGGCGGAACCGGACCTTGATCCCGGCCAGATCGACGGCGACGCCGCTCGCGTTGAACAGCTCGATCCACGCGCCCAGCGGGTCCTCGGGCGTCTGCGGGCCGCGCACCTCCGTCACGACGAGGTGGCCCGGCTCGAGCGGCGGGCAGACCCGCTCCGCCGGCACGCGCGCGCACGCCGCGGGCGCGAGCAGCGCGAAGAGGCCGGCCGTGCGCACGGCGTCAGCGTAGCCCATCGCTGTAGCCCATCGCGCGATCAGTGCCCGTGGCCCTCGTGCCCGGGCGCCTTGCCCGCGGACATGTCCGTCGGCGGCGGCGTCACGCCCTCGGCCGCGACCACCGGGTAGCCGCGCTGGTGCCACACGTTGATGCCCTCGTCGAGGACGAACGCGCGGGCGTTGCCCTGCGCCTTGAGCTTGTCGACGATGTCGCCCGAGAGGTGGTGCGGGCACGCGCAGTACGCGACCACCCACGCGTCCTTCGGGATCTCCGGGAGGCGCTTGGGGTCGTGGTGCGGGATCGAGACCGCGCCCTGGATGTGCACCCGCCGCCACTCCGGCGCCGGGCGCGCGTCGATGATGATCATCTTCTTGCCCGCCTTGAGCGCCGCGGCGACGGTTTCGGCCGGGACGAACCGGTCGTCGCGCGCCTTCCAGCTCGGGGGCGCGCCCTTGGGGTTCACGAACAGCGGCTCCTTGCCCGTCGGCTCCGGCAGCATCGACACCGTCGGGGCGCCTGCGCCGAGCTCGCGGACGTAGGCGACCAGATCGTTGACCTGATCGTCGGTCAAGACCGTGCCGAACGCGAGCATCCGCGTCTTGGGCCGGCCCTGGACGATCGCGTGCTTGATGAACGCGTCGGACGCGGCGCCCAGGAATTGAGCGTTCGCGAGGTGCGGCCCCTCGCCGCGGGTCTTCGCGTCGCCGTGGCAGGACTTGCAGTACTGCGCGTAGAGATCGCTGGCGCGGCTCGCGGTGCCCCGGGGCACCGGCGGCAGCGCGCGGGCCTTGGGGCCCTTCTCGCGGATCCACGCGACGATCCCCGTCACCGCCGCGTCATCGAGCGGGCCGCCGAGCGCCTTGCCGTACGCGGCCATCGACGAGCCCGGCCGGCCGAAGATGATCGAGCGGCGGAGGAACTCGTCCGTCGCGCTCTCGAGGAACGTCGGGTTCACGAGCGACGGCGCGTGATCCGCGCGGTAGCCGGTCCCGTCGTCGGCGTGGCAGACGGCGCACATCCGCGTGTACGCGGCCTGGGCGGCCGCCAGATCGGGCGCGGCCGCTGGCGGTTGCTGTCCCGGCGCCTGCGGCGATCCCGGCGGGGACGGCGCCTCCTTCTTGGCGGGGTTGGCCGAGCCGGAGTTGCAGGCGGCCTGGATCAGAAGACCCAGAAACAGAGCCAGGGCGGGGCGAAGCACCCCCTCGCTATACCATCTCGCGCCCGGATCGATGAATCCGCGGGATCAGCGCCGCGGATCAGCGCCAAGGATCAGCGCCAAGGATCAGCGCCGGTGATCGCGGATGACCGGGCCGTTGTCGCGGCGGTCCTCGCGGCGCTCCTCGCGGCGGTGCTCGCGGTGATCGCGCACCGCGGGCGCGGGCGCGGCGCCGCGGTTCCACCGGCCCTCGACCCAGACGTGACGGTTGCCGCGGCGCTCCCAGCGGCCCTGCGTCCAGACCTCGCCCGACCGCATGCGCTCGTAGTGGCCGTCGTGCCAGTGCCAGTTCCCGCCGCGGCGCAGCCAGCGGCCCTCGATCCAGATGAAGCCCGGCCGCGTATCGACGACTACCACGCGAGGCGGAGGCGGCTCCTCTTCGACCTCGACGACGGCGACCGGGCCGCTCACGTACGCGCTGCCCGATCCGCGGACGACGCACGCAGGGAGCAGCAGGGCCGCCAGCAGCAAGCTACCGAGAGTGTTCTTCAGCATTCCGTGTTCTCCTGTAGGGTCCTAGCGCCTGAGCAAATGCGAGACCCACGCGAGGCCCGTGAAGTTACGGCCTACTCCGCGCGATCGTGAATTGCCAGCCGCGTGGATTTCACACCACAACCACATCTAGGGATGACACATTGGAGGCGGTTCTGTGACATAGACTCCGATGTGAGCTTTTCAGCGTATCTCGCAGCTCACGATCGCGTAGTATCGGCACCGATGCGCGGAGGGCTCATCACTGCAGGCTTGGGCTTGCTCGCGTGCGGACTGTTCGCCGCCGGCTGTGGCGTCCGACTGGACGGCGGCGGCGGTCAGCTCACGCCCGACGGCAGCACGCCCGGCACGGACAGCGGGATCACCCCCTCGGTCGACGCGCCGCCGATGCTCGGCCCGTGGGGCGCGCCCGCGGCCGTCCTCGGCGCCAGCACTACCGTCGGTATCGAGGACGACGCCACGCTGTCGTCCTCGACCAACGAGATGATCTTCGCGATCACCGACACGGCCAGTAGCACCAAGGATCTCTGGTACATGTCGCGCCCGTCCCCGACCGGGGCGTGGAGCACGCCGCTGAAGCTGGCGTTCAACGTGACCGGCGTCTCCGACGAGACGCCGCGCTTCTCGCCCGACAACCTGACCCTGTACTTCGCGTCGGCGCGCACCGGCGGCCCCGGGCTCCTCGACATCTACAAGGTGACGCGCGCGGCGGTCGGCTCGACGTCGTGGGGCACGCCCAGCCTCGTCACCGGCGTGAGCACGGCCAACAACGACAAGTGGTTCGTGCCGTGCGCCGCGGACAACACGTACATGGTGAGCGTGAACAACGACATCGGCCAGGGCACGTTCGGCAGCCAGCCCACCGTCTGCGCCGAGCTCAGCTCGACGGCGGCCGAGACCGGACCGTTCCTGTCGCCGGACTGCAAGACGATCTACTTCGCGTCGGTCAAGAGCGGCACGAACAAGATCTACCGCGCGACGCGCCCCTCGCTCAGCGCGCCGTTCTCTGCGCCCGAGCTCGTCACCGACTTCGACTCGCTCGGCGGCGCCCAGGAGGATCCCTGGATGTCGACCGATCTGAAGACGTTCGTGCTCGTCTCGGACAAGAACGGGTCCAAGGACGTCTACATCAGCACGCGCTGATCCAGCGCCGCCCTAGCTGTACTTCGCGGCGAGCGCGTCCTCGGCGAGCTCGTCGAACGTCATCGCCTGGGTGCGGGCCAGCTCCTCGCGCGTGAACAGGATGCGCGCGGCGCGGTCCTCGGCGCCGAGCGCGCGGAGCAGCACCGGGCCGAGGACGCGGCGCACGAGCGGGTGGTCGTAGGCCGTCTGCATCCCGATGATGAGCCGCGAGAACGGCGTCCGCGCGACCGTCGGCTTGCGCAGCACGAGCTGGATCCGCTTGAACGCCTCCTGGACCCGGCGCCCGCTCGGATCGGTGCGGTCCATCGGCCCGAGGAACACCTCCTGGAGGAACGGCTTGGCGTGCCACATCATCGCGGCGATCATGCGTGTGGCGCGCGCGATCTCGAGCGGGCTCATCCGCCGACGCGCCCGGATCTGCGCGAGGTGCTCGTCGGAGCAGTACAGCTCCGTCATGTGGAAGTCGATCGCGATGTGGCGCGACTCGTCACGGTTGATGAGGTGCATCGCGCGGTGGCTCATCTCGTCGGCGACGTAGTCGTCGATCGAGCGGAGCAGGGCGACGTCGAGGATCAGCTCGCCGGCCGTGATGTAGGCGTTCGCGATCTCGGGCGAGGCCTCCCGCACGACCGCGAAGAAGTGCGGCCGGAAGCGCGTCAGCGCCGGGCTCTCCTCGTACGCGCGGTAGCGGTGGACGTCGTAGTGGCGGGCGAGGCGCGCGGCGACGGCGGAGTGGCGCTCCTCGTCGGCCACGAACGTCGCGAAGATCGCCTCGAGCGTCGGATCGTCCGTCTTCTGGCGCTGCACCTCGAACAGCGCGCCGGCCAGCCGCTCGATGCCGGCCATGTCGATGAACGCCTGGCAGATCGCCTCTTCCTTGTCGCGCGGCATCGCCGGCGGCGGGATGGACCAGTCCAGGTCGTCGATCGACCACTGATCGCGGACGCACTTGTCGAGCATGCGCGCCAGATCCATGCCCGGAGCGTAGCGCAGACGTCGCGGCGGCGGCGGACCTTGGGCATAATGCGCCGGTGCAGCGTCTGGCGTGGCTGGCCATGATGGCGATCGGCGGGGCGATCGGCGGGGCCGCCTGTGGCGGCACCGAGGACCGCGGTGGCAGCGACACGCTCGCGAAGATCCGCGCGCGCGGCGAGATCCTGTGGGGCGCCGATCTGCAGGGCGGCGAGCCGTTCGTGTACCCCGATCCGGAGAACCCGCAGCGGCTGATCGGGTTCGACGTCGACATCATGGACGCCGTCGCGCGCCGGCTCGGCGTCAAGGCGCGGATGGTCCAGTGCGCGTGGTCGAACCTGGTGCCGTCGCTCGAGCGCGGCGACTTCGACGTGGTGATCAACGGCCTCGAGGCCACCGACGAGCGCAAGCGCCGGATCCTGCTCTCCGACCCGTACTACGTCTACGCCGAGACGCTGACCATCCGCGCCGGCGCCTCGTACCGCTCGGTGTTCGATCTCCTCGGCAAGCGCGTCGGCACGCTGAACCAGACGTACGCGCACGACATCCTGCGCCTCCTGCCCATCGAGACCGTGCTCTACGAGGGCACCGAGGAGCCGTACCGCGATCTCGAGCTCGGCCGCACCGACGCGGTCCTGCTCGACAGCATCATCGCGGAGCGGTACGGCTGCATCCCGTCCAAGCCGTCGCTGCAGTGCGTGCCGTACGACATGGCGCGCGGCACGTACGTGATCGGCCTCCGCAAGGAGGATCGCGAGCTCAAGCAGGCGATCGACGGCGCGATCGCGGCGATGCGCAAGGACGGCGAGCTCAAGCGTGTCCTCGAGGGGCTCAAGCTGTGGGACGCCCGCCAGACCGACTTCGTGCCGGCGGAGAGCGCCGTGGCGCGCAAGCGGCACTTCGACTCCCAGATGCTGGCGCAGTTCCTCGCGGCGGCGTGGGTGACGCTGAAGGTGTCGGTGCTGTCGTTCTTGCTCGCCGTGCCGCTCGGCCTCCTGCTCGCCGTGGCGCGCATCTACGGGGCGCTCCCCGTGCGGGCGTTCGCGCGCGGCTACATCGAGGTGTTCCGCGGCACGCCCGTGCTGCTGCAGCTGTTCGTCCTCTACTACGGCCTCGGCGGCTACGTGAACCTCGGGCCGATGACCGCCGCGGTGGTCGGCCTCGGGCTCAACTACGCCGCGTACGAGGCCGAGGTGTACCGCGGCGCGCTGCTCGCGATCCCGCGCGGGCAGTCCGAGGCCGCGCGCGCGCTCGGCCTCTCGCCGTGGCAGACGCTGCGCCACGTGCTGGTACCGCAGGGGTTCCGGATCGCGCTGCCGCCGTCGACGAACGACTTCATCGCGCTGCTCAAGGACTCGTCGCTCGTCAGCACGATCACCGTGATCGAGCTGACGAAGCGGATGTCCGTGGATGCCGTCGACATGGGGAGCTACCTGATCCCGGGCCTCTTGTGCGCGGGGCTCTACCTCCTCTTGAGCCTGCCGCTGGCAGAGCTCGCGCGGCGACTCGAGAGGAGGCTGGCGCGTGATCAGCGTCCGCAAGCTCTCTAAGCGCTTCGGCGATCGGCTCGTGCTCGAGGCGGTGAGCGCCGAGGTCACGCGGGGCGAGACGATCGCGATCGTCGGGCCCTCGGGCGGCGGCAAGACGACGTTCCTGCGCTGCCTCAACTACCTCGAGGGCTTCGACGAGGGCGAGGTGGAGATCGCCGGGTCCACGCTCCGGCCGGGGATGGGCCGGCGCGACGCGCTGGCGCTGCGCGCGCTGCGGACGCGCGTCGGCATGGTGTTCCAGCACTTCAACCTGTTCCCGCACCTGACGGCGCTCGACAACGTCACGCTCGCGCCGCGCGTCGTGCGCGGGACCGGCCGCGTCGGTGCCGAGCTCAAGGGGCGCGACCTGCTCGCGAAGGTCGGGCTCGCCGACCGGGCCGGCGCGTACCCGCACGAGCTGTCGGGCGGCCAGCAGCAGCGCGTCGCGATCGCGCGCGCGCTGGCGCAGCAGCCGGAGGTGCTGCTGTTCGACGAGCCGACGAGCGCGCTCGATCCGGAGATGCGCGAGGAGGTGATGCAGGTGATCCGCGAGCTGGCGCAGGGCGGCATGACGATGCTCGTCGTCACGCACGAGATGCAGCTCGCGCAGGGCGTCGCCTCGCGCGTGTGGGTGATCGATCGCGGCCGGATCGTCGAGGACGGCCCGCCCGCGCAGGTCGTGAACGAGCCCGTGACCGAGGTGGCGCGCGAGCTGTTCCGCCGGCTGCGGGCCTAATCGAACAGCGACTGCTGCGCCGGCGCCGCGGCGGCGAGCGGCGCGATGCAGTCCGGCTCGTCGCGCGCGGCGCTGTTGACGGCCGTCGACACCCGCTCGGCGATCCAGTCGCCGACCGGCGGCGTGCGGAGCAGCGCGTACGCCGCCTCGCCGGGCGTGGCCGGATCGAGCCACGCGGCGTACGCGGCCGGATCGAGCACCAGCGGCATGCGGTCGTGGTACGCGCGGACGAGCTCGTTCGGCGTGCCGGTGATGATCGTGAAGCTGAGCGTCTCGTCGTCGGCAGGCCATGTTCGCGCGTCCTCGCCTGCGGCTCCTCCGGACGCGCGCGAGGCCCCGCGCGGGCGGTGCCACGCCCAGAGGCCCGCGAACGCGATCAGCCGGCGCGACGCCGGGTGCATGTAGATCGGCTGCGGCTTGGCCTTGCTCCCCGCCTTCGCGTCGCGCAGCCACTCGAAGAAGCCGTCGGCCGGCACGAGGCAGCGGCGGCGGTGCAGCGCGTCGCGGAACATCGGCTTGGCGTCGAGCGACTCGACGCGCGCGTTGATCATGAGCGGGGCGGCCTTGCCGCCCGGGCCCGCCCAGTGCGGCACGAGCCCCCAGCGCATGAGCTCGATCTTGCGCGCGGGCGCGGCCGGGGCCGCCGCTGCGGGCGCGCCGGGGCCGCCGCGCGCCGGGGCCGCTGCGACGATCACCGGCGCCGGCTGCGTCGGCGCCACGTTGAACCGCGGCTTCCACCACGCGGACTGCTCCGCGTCGCCGAGCACCGCGCCGAACTCCTCCGCGATCCTGTCCTGCCGGGTCACCGTGTAGCGGCCGCACATGGCGCCTCTACTTTGGCGCAAGATCGGCCGCTCTGTACCGCCGCCGAGCGGCTACGGCAGGCGCAGCACACAGACCTGCAGGTAGCGATCGGCCGGCTGCGCCGCGAGCGTGGGGTACTCCGGGGGCAGGCCGCCCTGCTCGAGGATCACGCCGGCGCGCCCCGCCTCGCGCAGCCCCTTGTGCGCGAGCTTGGCGAGCGACGCCAGGTCGGCCGTGTTGGCGGCGAGCCAGAGCAGGCCGTCTTGCGGGATCACCGCCGCGGCCTTCGCGATCAGCGCCGGGTAGTCGCGCGCGAGCACCCAGCCGCCGCCGCCACTGGCCGGGGACGTGCTCGGCGGATCGATGAGGATCAGGTCGTAGCGCTCCTTGTCCTTGGCCGCGCGCGCGAGGAACCGGGACGCGTCCCCCGTCTCGAACCGCCAGCGCGCGTCGTCGGGGCGCAGGGCCCCGCGCGCGAAGTTGCCGCGCGCCCACGCCTGCACGCCGGCCGACGTGTCGACGGAGACCACGCTCGCCGCGCCGGCGCGCGCGCACACGAGCCCGAGCGAGCCGGTGTACGAAAATAGATTCAAGACGCGCGCGCCCGCCGCGAAGCGAGCCAGGCCCAGGCGGTGCTCGCGCATGTCGGTGAAGAGGCCGTGGTTGAGGCCCGCGAGCGGGTGGACCTCGTACGAGACGCCGCTCTCGGTGACGAGCACGGCGTCGGCGGGGCGCGCGCCGATGACGTCCTGCGGGACTGCCTCCGCCCCGCCGCGCGCGCGCAGCTTGACGACGGCGCCCTCGAGCCGCGCGAAGCCGATGACCGCCTCGGCGAGCTTTGCGCCGAGCGGGCGCAGCGCCTCGGCGTAGGCGTAGACGACGCACGTCTTGCCGAGGACGTCGCACGCGAGGCCCGGCAGGCCGTCGCCGGCGCCGTGGATCAGGCGGTACGCGCGATCCGGGCCGACGAGGCCGAGCCGCGCGCGCAGCGCGAGCGCCCGCTCGACGCGCCACCCGAGCAGCGCGCCGTCGATGGCCGGGAAGCCCTCGGCCGCCGTCGCGAAGACGCGCACCTTGTCGTTGTCCGGATCGACGATCCCGATCCCGACGTCGGCGCCGCGGTCGTCCGAGATCCGGACGTGATCGCCCGCGGCGAGCCCGACCACCGCGGCCGGGGACAGCGCGCCGAGCGCGACGTCGCGGCCGCCGCCAGCGACGAAGCTCGCCGCCCCGACCGGCAGCACCAGCGATTTCATGATTCACCTCGCACGATCCCCACGCTCGCTGCTTCCGCCGGCCGGCGCGGCCCTGGCGGGCTACTCCTCGCGCTTCCGCGGGCGCGCGATCCCGTACTCGTCGAGCCGGTTGATCAGCGTGCGCCGCGAGATGCCGAGCATCTCGGCCGCGCGCGTCTGGTTGCCGGCGCACTTGTCGAGCGCCTCCATGATGCGCTGCTTCTCGAGCTCGGCGACGGTGGCGCGGACCTGGCTCGGCATGTCGGCGGCCGACGGCGCGGTGACGCCCATCGGCGGCGGGACCGTCTGCGCCGAGCGGGAGCGCGGGGCCACCGGACGCTTCATCGGATCGTCGACCGTCGTCAGGTGGTGGCGCTCGATCACCGAGCCGGTCGCGAGCAGGACGGCGCGCTCGCACGCGTTGCGCAGCTCGCGGATGTTGCCCGGCCAGTCGTGCTTGGTGAGCCACTGCCGCGCGTCCTCGGTGAGCACGAACGAGCGGCCGAGCGGGCCGGCCGCGGACGCGATGAACTGCTCGGCGAGCGGCAAGACCTCGTCCCGGCGCGCGCGCAGCGGCGGGAGCGTGAACGACGCGCCGGCGAGCCGGAAGTAGAGATCGCGCCGGAACCGGCCGGCCTCGACCTCGGCGCCCAGGTCCTTCGCCGTCGACGCGATGTAGCGCACGTCGACCGGGCGCGCGCGCGCCGAGCCGGTGCGGCGCACGGCGGAGTCCTCGATCACGCGCAGGAGCTTCTGCTGCAGCCCGGGCGGGAGCTGCTCGACGTCGCCGAGGAACGCCGTGCCGCCGTCGGCGAGCTCGAGGAGGCCCGGCTTGTTCTGCTGCTCGATGCCGAACAGCTCGGCCTCGAGGAGCGGCTCGCTGATCGCGCTGCAGTTGAAGCGCACGAACGGCGCGCCGCGCCGCGGCGACATCTCGTGGATGCGCTCGGCGAACCGCTCCTTGCCGGCGCCGAGCTCGCCGAAGACGATCACGCTGAGCTTACCGACCGCGATCCGCGCGGCCGACTGCTCGAGCGCCGCGAGCTGGCTCGCCTGCGGCGTGACCTCGCGGCGCGAGCCGGCGCGCGTCTGCACCATCAGCGTCACCGTCCCGACGAGGAACGGCACGCCAATCGTGAGCCGCACGCGCCGCCCCGCCGGCTGGCGCGCGCCCTCGACGATCGTGCCGTTCGAGCTGCCGGCGTCCTCGATCTCGACGTCCGGGCCGATCAGGAGGTTCGCGTGGTGCCGCGACACCGAGCCCGAGTCGATGACGACGTCGCACCGGCTCGCGCGCCCGATCGTGAGCGTGCCGGTGCTCGGCAGCGGGATCACCTGCAGCGCCGCGCCGTCGATGACGAGCAGGACGCGGTCTCCGAACGGGACCTGGCGATCGATCCGCTCGGTCGTCGCGCCCGGTTCATCGTCGAACACGCGGCTAGGGTACGCGCAACGCCCCGCGGGGGGCAAGGCCACGCCCGGGCACGCCCGGACCACGCTAGGCCCGCTTCGGCTCGCTGCGGCGCTGGAGCTGCTGGGCCTTCAGCACGATGTGCGACGTCATGTTCACGATGTCCTCGACGGACGCGTCGTTCTGCATCGCCGCGACGGGCTTGGCGAGCCCGAGCAGGATCGGGCCCACCGCCGACGCGCCGCCCAGCGCCTTGGCGACCTGGTACGCCGCGTTGCCCGCCGCCAGCGAGCTGAACACCAGCGTGTTCGCCGAGCGCTGCAGGCGCGAGAAGCCGTACACCGCGTTGCGCTTGTCCGGATCGAGCGCGATCTCCGGCTGCATCTCGCCGTCGATCTCGAGCTCGGGCCGCCGCAGGCGGGCGATGTCGAGCGCGCGCTGGATGCGCGTGACGTCCGGGTGCCGGACCGCGCCGAAGTTCGAGTACGAGATCATCGCGACGCGCGGCTGCACGCCGAAGCCCTGCACCGCGTCCGCCATCTGGACCGTGATGTCGGCGAGCGTCTCGGCGTCGGGCTCGATGTTGAACACGGTGTCGCCGAAGAACTTCACCGTGTTCTGGAGCACCATCATGTACATGCCGACGGCGACCTTCGCGCCCGGCGACAGGCCGAAGATCTCGAGCGGCGGCCGCACGGTGTCGGGGTAGTTCAGCCGCAGGCCGGTCACCATGCCGTCGGCGTCGCCGCGCTCGACCATGAGCGCGGCGTAGTAGTCGCTCTTCGTGATCTGCGCCTGCGCCGCCTCGCGCGTCATGCCCTTGCGCTGGCGCAGCTCGTACAGCCGCTCGGCGTAGCGCGCGACCTGCTCGGTGCGCGGATCGATGATCTCGACGCGGCTCGTCAGATCGAGCGACATCTCGAGGCACAGCTTCTCGATCTCCTGCGCCCGCCCGAGGAGCACCGGCCGCGCGATCTCCTCGTCGACGATCTGCTGGACCGCGCGGAGAAGCCGCGGGCTCGCCGCGTGCGGGAACACGATCCGCCGCGGATCGCGCTGCGCCTCCTTCGTGATCGTCCGCATGATCGAGTACGCGGCGTTCGAGCCCTTCGACATGAGCCGCTCGCGGTACTCGTCGATGTCGAACTTGATGCGCGCGACGCCGGACTCCATCGCCGCCTGCGCGACCGCGGGCGCGACCCACCACAGGACGCGCGGATCGAACGGCTTGGGGATGAAGTAGTCCGGCCCCATCTTCAGCGACTTGCCGCCGTACGCCATGATCACCGAGTCGGGCACCGGCTCGCGGGTCAGCTCGGCGAGCGCGCGCGCCGCGGCGAGCTTCATCGCCTCGGAGATCGTGGTCGCGCGGCAGTCGAGCGCGCCGCGGAAGATGTACGGAAAGCCCAGGACGTTGTTGACCTGGTTCGGGAAGTCCGAGCGCCCGGTGGCGACGATCGCGTCGGGGCGCGCCGCGATCGCGTCGGGGTAGGGGATCTCGGGATCGGGGTTCGCGAGCGCGAACACGATCGGATCCTTGGCCATCGTCCGCAGCATGTCGGACGTGACGACGTTGGCGACCGAGACGCCCATGAACATGTCGGCGCCGCGCATCGCGTCGGCGAGCGTGCGCCGCCCGTCGTCGGGGACCGCGAACTTGCGCTTCTGCTTGGTCAGGTCCGTGCGGCCCTGGTGGACCACGCCCTTGGAGTCGACGAGGACCACGTTCTCGCGCGTCATGCCGAGGCTGATGAAGAACTCGACGCACGCGATCGCCGCGGCGCCGGCCCCCGACACGACCAGCTTGATCGCGGCGAGCTGCTTCTGCGCGAGCTGCGCGGCGTTGAGGAGCCCGGCGCCCGAGATGATCGCGGTGCCGTGCTGGTCGTCGTGGAACACCGGGATGCGCATCCGCTCGCGCAGCTTCTCCTCGATCTCGAAGCACTCCGGCGCCGAGACGTCCTCGAGGTTGATCCCGCCGAACGTCGGCTCGAGCGCCGCGACGATGTCGACGAACTTGTCGACGTTCTTCTCGGCGATCTCGAGATCGAACACGTCGATGTCGGCGAACTTCTTGAACAGGCAGGCCTTGCCCTCCATCACCGGCTTGCCCGCCGCCGGCCCGATGTCGCCGAGGCCGAGCACCGCCGTGCCGTTCGAGATCACCGCGACGAGGTTCGCGCGCGCGGTGTACTCCCACGACATGTCCTCGTCCTTGGCGATCTCGAGGCACGGCTCGGCGACGCCGGGCGTGTAGGCGAGCGACAGATCGATCTGGCTCACCAGCGGCTTGGTGGGGACGACCTCGAGCTTCCCCTTGCGGCCTCTGCGATGGTACTCGAGCGCGTCTTCCTTTCGCCCCATGGGGCAGACGGTAGACCTACCGCCCGCCGCAGGCAAACTCGTGGCGACGGCCCGGCCGCCGCGCCTACGAGCGGAGCGCGCTGCCGTACCCGGCCGTGCGGAGGGCGGCCTGGAACTCGCGCAGCGTGTCGCTGTCGACCCGCTCGGTGCGCTCGGCGAACGCGGCGAGCAGCTCGAGATCGATCTCGGGCAAGAGCCGGCTTCGGGCCGCGGGCTGGTACTCGCCGGCCTCCAGCACGAACGCGCGGAGCTCGCCGCGCTGCCAGATCCAGACCTCCGGCACGCCGAACGCCCGGTACACGCCGAGCTTCTGCGTCCCGCCGCTCGTCCAGACGACCTCGAGGACCAGATCCGGGCGGCCGTCGCGCGGCGCGCCGAGGACGTAGCACTCGTCGGCCTCGAAGCCGGCGTCCGCGTGCACCGCCTGGTACGTCGTCTGGCCGTAGCCGCAGAACCGGACGCCCAGCTCGAGCATGTACAGCTCGATCAGACGTCCGAGGACAAACCGGATGCGCTCGTGTTGTTTCGAGATCGACATCAGCTCCACCGCTCCATCGAGATAGGTCATTCGAGGGCGGCGCTTCTCCCCACGCAGCGCGAGCAGCGTCTCGTAGCCGGCCCAGCCGATCCCGTCGAAGACGACGTGTTGATCGGCGGCGGGCACGCTCTCGGTCAGCAGCACGGGCGTGGAGGTCTTTTCAAATGACATCGCCACCATAATACCTCCCGACACTGCACTCGAAATGCCATGCAGATCCCGGCCGTAACTCGGCGAGATCTCGCGCCCGCGCACCGGATTTGTCCGCCGGCTGGACAGCTGTCCGGATCTCGGCCGGACGAGCGCGCTTCAGGAGCGGTCCTCGGAGCTCAGCCGTCGACCACGATCGAGACCTCGAGCCGCGCGGCGAGCGCGAGCATCCGCAGGAACGCGGCGAGCTGCTCGATCGCGGTGTCCGGGTGCGGGGGGACGTCGGCCGCCTCGAGCGCGCGCGCGCGGCCGGCGCGATCCTTCAGATCCTGGAGGCTGATGTCGTGCGGGACGACCCCGCAGAACAGCGCCAGCATGAGGCTGTGGGTCGGCGCGAGGTCGCCGACCAGGAACATCATCTGGAACAGCTGATCGGACGACACCTCGAGCGCGCCGCCCTCGGCCGCCCAGCGCACGCCGTACGGCGCGCGGCTCTCGAAGAACGTCGTCCCGTGCGCGCGCAGCCGGCCGACCGGCGCGCCGTCCCAGCCGAACTCGTCGAGGCCCCGCTTGAGCAGCGTCCCGGCGGTGCAGTCGAGCTTCCGGGGCAGGCGCGCCATCAGCCACTCCTCGACGTGCTCGGCGATCGGGTACCGGATGCGGCGGTGGCAGGCAAACTCCCGGTCGAGCCCGGCGGGGCAGGTCGCGCAGTGGCCGGCGACTGCGTCCAGCGGCGCGGCCTCGTCGAAGAGGTCCTGGAGCCGGACGCCGCGGGCCGAGTCGCCGTCGGGCTTGCGCAGCGTGAGCTGGACCTCGATCTCGCCGGGCGGCCGCTGGTCGCCTTCCTCCCGCGCGCTCGCGAGCGCCGTCCGCGCGAGGATCCGGGTGCGGTGCAGGCCCATCAAGCGATCGATGCCAAGTTGTCGCTGGGGCTCGCACCCCATCGCGAGCACGTAGTCGATCGCCATGCGGCATCGTAACCCAGCCGCGTCGCACCTTGTTTCTGCGCGCCCGGGCGGGTAGAACCCCTTCCACACGCACCCGTAGCTCAGCTGGATAGAGCGTTGGCCTCCGGAGCCAAAGGTCACAGGTTCGAATCTTGTCGG
This sequence comes from Kofleriaceae bacterium, assembly GCA_035558535.1. Lineage (GTDB taxonomy): Bacteria > Myxococcota_A > Polyangia > Haliangiales > Haliangiaceae > JABFXX01. The sequence continues at coordinate 610 of DATMCI010000023.1, read as the reverse complement.
GTGCACTGAAGGATCAGGATCTGTGCCGAAGACGTTGGGCGAGATCGCGATCGAAGCCGGGCTGGTGAACAAGGCGGGCGCTGCGCGGGCCGGCAAGATGGCGGAGGAGCGGCGGCAGCCGCTCGTCGTCGTGCTCGTGCGCGAGTCCGGCGTCGACGAGCTCGCGCTGGTCGGCGCGCTCCGCAAGCAGACGCGCGTGCCGCTGCTCGATCCGGCCGATCTACAGGTCGATCCGGAGGCGCTGCGCCAGGTCCCGCGCGATGTCTGCGCGCGGCTGCGCGTCCTGCCGCTGGGCCTCGGGAACGACGGCCAGACGAATGTCCTGCGCCTCGCGATGGCCGATCCCACCGACACCTCGGCCGTCGCGGAGATCGAGCAGCTGACCCGGGCCGAGATCGATGTCTCGGCGCTGCCGCTGTCTGCGATCGAGGAGCTGGTCGAGCGGTGCTACCGGCAGATCAACACCGCCGTCGTCAACCGGCTCGGCACGGGCGGCCAGTCGATGTTCGTCACATCGAAGGGCAAGCTCTCGGGGGCGACGGAGGCCGTGGAGCAGGAGATCTCGGTGACGGCCCAGATCCCGGTGGCCTCGCTGCGGCCGGAGCTCGAT
>DATMCI010000022.1:0-69901 GCA_035558535.1 Kofleriaceae bacterium | reverse complement strand
AGGGACTGATCGACGACTGGGCACTTTGGCAGGCGGGCAATGACCCCGCTTTCCAGGTGCTGAAACAAGTCCTGGAGCCGCTCTCCTCATCGCCCACCGAAAAGCTCGTTCCGGGCGAGCTACGGAAGCTCACCGTCAAGGATCCGCAGCGCTACCCCACGCTGCGCATGCCCTATGGCGAAGACGTTCCGGTCATTCACGCCTCCGCGGGCATGCGCCGCATCATCGCGCTGGCGTATCTGCTGACCTGGGCGTGGCAGGAACACGTCGAGAGCGCGAAGCTCCGGGGCGAGAAGCCAACCCGCGAGATCGTATTCCTCATTGACGAGATCGAGGGCCACCTGCACCCGCAGTGGCAGCGTCGCATCGTGCCCGCTCTCCTGAAGGTCATGGATGCCCTGACTGGGAAGCATGGGTCGAAGGTGCAGATTATCGCGGCGACTCACTCGCCCCTTGTGCTGGCCTCACTCGAGCCGTTCTTCGATGCCGGTGCTGATGCGTGGTTCGATCTCGATCTCGAGCGCCACGAAGTCGTGTTGCGCAAGCGTCCCTACGTCCGTCAAGGCGAGGTGGGGAACTGGCTCGCGAGCGAGGCATTCGACCTGAAGGAGCCGCGCTCGCTGGAAGGCGAGGAGGCAGTTCGGGCTGCGGAAGCGCTGATGCAGGCGAAGGCACCGTCCGCCACCGCGATCGCCGCCGCTGATGACGCGCTCAGGAAAGCCGGTCTGCCGGACATAGATACCTTCTGGGTCCGGTGGCGCTACTTCCGTGATCGAAGTGTGGAAGCAGCCGCCGCGAAGCCGAAGCGGAGGTCCAAGTGATCCCGGTGACGTTGGCCGACGAGCCGCGCTCGTTCGACGCCCACGTTCGGAAGCGAGGGGCGAACGCAATCCAGAAGCTCATCGGAAAGTCCGTGCAGGGACGTGGGCGCAGGCCCAAGGTGACGTATGCCCGCCCCGAGGACATCCCCGCCGGCAAGTTTCCGACGTACTGGACGGACGTACGAAAGGCCGATGGGAAGAGTGCGCTCGACGACCTGATGGACAAGTATCACCAGTACTGTGCGTACCTGGCCATGCGCATCGAACAGGCCACCGGGAGCCCGACGGTAGACCACTTCGTGCCAAGGGAGCGAGACTGGCAGCTCGTCTACGAGTGGTCCAACTACCGGCTCAGTGCCGGATGCGTGAACGGCGCCAAGGGCACGAAGGATGTCGTGGATCCGTTCAAAGTTCAGCCCGGGTGGTTCGAACTCGATCTCGACACGTTCTACGTCAAGCGCGGGGTGTCCGCTCCTCCAGCGGAGCACGTACGCATCGATGAGACGCTCCCCATCCTGAACCTCCGGCAGTGTATTGCGCAGCGCGGTGACTTCATTACGCGCTATCGGGACAAGAAGATCGACCTTCCACATCTCGAGACCTACGCGCCGTTCATCGCGTCGGAATACCGGCGACAGGGGCGCCTCCATCCAGGAGATGCCTGATGCACCCGCTTCACGACTACGTGGCGAAGCAGCTCGCCGACAAGCTCAAGGACCGTCGGATCGTCGTCTGGTACGATGAGCGCGGCGAGTTCCGGCCCTTCGTCGACGAGGTACGTGGCGGGCCTCGCACTGCGAGCAAGCCCGTTCCGGCCGCCGTCGGCGACACGAAGGCGAGCCTCGCTGAGTACGCGGGCTCGCTGTTCGAGCTGCGCGCGGTCGTCGAGCCGTACGTCAGCGGTGACGAGCCGGAGGCGGTGGTCATCTACATCCCCGGCGTCGCGCACGACTCGAGGACCTCGGTGCTGATGGAGCTGGAGAAGGCCGGCAGGACCTGGAAGCCGGAGCTCAAGCAGCTCGCGAAGAACGTCCTGCTCCAGAAGTACACGCTCGGCGTCGTCGACGAGATACTGCCCTTCGACCGCAAGGTCTCCTACGAGGATCTCGCGCGCGCGGCAGCGGGCAACTCCGGTGCGGAGCCCCCGTCGATCCTGAAGAGCATCTTCCACGACGCGAGCGGCAACGACGGGCTCCTCACGGCGTGGCTCGTGAGCGACGCGCGCGACGCCGAGATCGTGAACAAGGAGGCGACGCGTGAGCTGATTAAGCTCGTGAAAGCGCGCCTCGGGCTCGACCTTGTCGCCGATTCTCCGCTCACGAAGCTCCGCGCCATCACGCTGCGCTACGTGCTCGCGGGCGAGTTCCGGCTCGACCTGTCGTGTGATGCGCCCGCGTCTCTCGACAGTGTCGCGAAGCCGCCTACGAAGGACCAGGAGTCGGCGGTACGCGAGCTCGCGCGGCGCCTGCGCACCGGCCACGCCGACGCATACGCGGCGCTCGCCGACCGCGTCGAGGAGGAGCTGGGGCTCAAGAATGGCAAGCTGCCTGCGGGTGCCCTCGGCGCGATCGACACTTTCCGCTTCGAGGAGCGCGCGCTCCTTCGGCACGCCGGTGACCTCATCGCGAACGGCAAGTTCGGCGATGCGCTCGCGCTCGTCGCCGAGCGCGAGCACAGCTTCTGGCTTGACCGAGACATCGGGAGGAAGGCCCAGTGGGAAGCCACTCGGCGCATGGCCGAGCTCGGCAACGTGGCGATCCAGGTGCGAGCAGCGGTCGGTAAGACGTCTGGCGATGCAGCAGTGTGGATCGACGCCTACGTGGGCAAGGATGGCTGGTACCGGCTCGACCAAGCCCAGCGCCGGCTCGAGGCCTGGATCGCGAACCTCGACGAGGAACCCGAAGAGCGGCCACTCAGCCTGGTGCGTCACGCCTACGATGACGCCTGCCATGCGATGGCCGAGGGCTTCACGAAAGCACTGGTGAAGGCTGGCTGGGCGGTCGCTGGTGCACTCCACCAGACCCGCATCTTCAGCGACGTCGTATCCGAGCGTCCCAAACCGGTCGCCTACTTCCTCGTCGATGCCATGCGCTTCGAGATGGGTATCGAGCTCGCCGAGCGAGTGCCCAAGACCAGCGAGGTTTCGGTTCGTGCGGCGCTGGCCGCGCTTCCCAGCATCACGCCGATTGGGATGGCGGCACTGATGCCCGGCGCAAGTGCGAGCTTCTCGGTCGTGGACGAGGGCGGCAAGCTCGGCGCGCAGATCGACGACGCGTTTCTGCCCGACCTCGCGACCCGGCGGAAGCTCGCCGCATCACGTGTGCCCGAGCTCGTCGATCTCACGCTCGACGAGCTGCTCAGCCTGCAACCCTCGAAACTCGGCAAGAAGCTCGACGGCGCTCAGGTGATCGTCGTGCGCTCCCAGGAGATCGATCACGCTGGCGAGAACGGGTTCACATTCCAGGCGCGGCAGGTCATGGACTCGGTCATCGACAATCTCGCGCGCGCTCTCCGAAAGCTGGCGACTGCAGGTGTCGAACATGCGGTGCTCACCGCGGACCACGGTCACCTCTTCTACGCTTCGGACCGCGACGAGTCGATGCGCACGGATGCGCCCAAGGGCAAGACCGTCGACCTGCACCGGCGGTGCTGGATCGGAAGAGGCGGAGACACCCCGACCGGTTGCGTACGCGTGACCGCCGCTGCGCTCGGTTACGATTCTGATCTGGAGTTCGTCTTCCCCAGCGGCGGAGGCGTGATCAGGGCAGGCGGCGATCTGGCGTTCCACCACGGCGGCCCGGCGCTTCAGGAGTTCATCATCCCGGTGGTCACCGTGCGAACAAAGGGCAACGTCGCGCCACGCACCACAGGTAGCGCAGTAACGGCAACTACCCTTCCGGAGGCGGTAACAACGAGATCGACCAGCGCAACGATCGTGCTCGGTGGCCCCCAGCTCGTGCTGGGCGCCACGGGGATGCTCGTGCGCCCGCTCCTCATGTCCGGCGGGAAGCAGGTCGGCGCCGCGGGCCTCGCCATCGGCGCCGAACTCGACCGCACGACCGGCTGCGTGACGCTCGAGCCGAACAAGCCCGTGACCGTCGCGTTCGTGCTCAGCGACGACACCGTCAAAGCGCTGCGGGTCGTCGTGCAGGACCCTGCTACAGACGCAGAGCTGTACCGTTCGCCAACCGACATCCCCGTGCGCCTCGGAGTCTGACCATGAGCAACGGCTCCGCCCCCACGCGCGACGCTCTCGACGACAAAGTCAACCGCGTCTTCGCAGGCAAGGTCGTCCGCAAAGACCTCGTCCGGAAGGTCAAGATCGGCGCGAACGTCCCGGTCTTCGTCCTCGAGTACCTGCTGGGCAAGTACGCCGCCTCTGCCGACGATGTCGCGATCCAGATGGGGCTTCAGGTCGTCCAGGATACCCTCGCGAACAACTACATCCGCGCCGACGAGGCCATGAAGGCTCAGAGCCGGGTAAAGCAGCAGGGCCGCCACACCTTCATCGACAAGGTCAAGGTGCGCGTCGTCGACTCGGACTACTGGGCGGAGGTCGTGAACTTCGGCCACAAGTTCGTCCACGTCCCCGAGCACTACATGCGCGACTACGAGCGACTGCTCATGGGCGGCATCTGGGCGCAGGTCGACATGCGCTTCGAGTACGACGAGGAGACCAAGGGCAAGCACCCGTTCTGGATCGAACGGATGACGCCGATCCAGATCGCCAACTTCGACCTCGACGAGTACCGGCGCGCTCGGCGCGAGTTCACGACCGAGGAATGGATCGACCTCGTCCTGCGCAGCATGGGCTACGAGCCAGCGGCCATGGAGATACGTCTCAAGCTCCTGCTGCTCGTCCGCCTCATCCCCCTAGTCGAACGCAACTATAACCTCGTCGAGCTCGGCCCCCGCGGCACCGGCAAGAGCTACGTCGTCCAGGAGATCTCGCCCTACAGCGCCCTACTCACCGGCTCTCCCACGGTCGCTGGCCTGTTTGGTCACATGACGGGCCGGCAGAAGGGCCTCCTTCAGACCTGGGATGTCGTCGCGTTCGACGAGGTCGCCGAGCTCCGGAACATGCCCAAGGAGCTCGTCCCGATGCTCCAGACCTACTGTGAGTCGGGGCAGTTCCAGCGCGGCGCCGAGGCCACCACCGGCGAGGCCGGCCTTGCCCTGTTCGGCAACACCAACCGACCGGTCGATGTCATGGTCCAGACCAGCCACCTCTTCGAACCGCTGCCCGAGAACGTCCGCTCCCTCGCCTTCCTCGACCGCCTCCACTTCTACCTGCCCGGCTGGGAGGTCCCGAAGATGGCCCCGAGCCTCTTCACGGATCACTACGGCTTCGTCGTCGACTACCTGGCAGAGGCCCTGCGCGAGCTCCGCAAGACCAGCTTCACCGAGCTCACCGACCGCGAATTCGGGTTCGGCAGCCACCTCGTCCAGCGCGACCGCAAGGCCATCCAGAAGACCTTCTCCGGCCTCATGAAGATCGTGCATCCGCACGGCGAAGCCAGCCGCGACGACATGGTCCAGCTCCTCGAGCTGGCGCTCGAGGGCCGCCGCCGCGTCAAGGAGCAGCTCAAGAAGCTCGGCTCCTTCGAGTACCACCAGACCTCGTTCAGCTACGTCGTCCGCGAGACCGGCGAGGAGCGCTTCGTCGGCGTCCCCGAGCAGGGTGGCCGCAACCTCATCCCGCCCGACCCGCCCGGCCCGGGCACCGTCTTCACCGCTGGAGTCACCGACGACGGCACTGTGGGCCTCTACCGCGTCGAGGTCACCGTCGCGTCCGGCTCCGGCAAGCTCAAGACCGCTGGCGGCGTCTCAGGCTCCATGAAGGAGTCCGCGCAGCGCGCCTTCACCTACCTGACCTCTAAAAAGGTCGAGCTCGGCTTCGTCCAGGAGCTCGACCGCAACGACCTGGTCGTCGAAGCCATCGACCTCCTCGGCAATCGCGTCGAGGCCGAGATCGGCGTCGCCCTCTTCGTCGCCGCATGCTCCGCCCTCCGCCGCACCTCCGTCGCCCCCGCCCTCCTCATCCTTGGTGACATGAGCGTCCAGGGGAACATCAAGCCCGCCCGCTCCCTCAACGAGCCCCTCCGCGTCGCCATGGACAACGGCGCCAAGCGCTGCCTCATCCCCATCGAGAACAAGCGCAACTTCCTCGATGTCGCCGCAGATGTCATGGAGCACGTCGACCCCATCTTCTACGGCGACCCGAAGACCGCCGCGCAGAAGGTCGTCGGATAGGCGCTGTGGAGCGCGGTCTCCCCGGCGATGCCACCGCCGGTGAGACCCCTTTCAAGACCCCTTTGTATTCGCGTGGGGGAACAGCGTGCAACGGAACGAAACTGACAAGCCCACGCTTTTACTCAGATTAAGGAATCCTCGACGAGCCTTCTTGTCCTGCTAAACCACCATTCCCCAGTTCAAATCTGGGTGGCACCTCCAAAAATCAGCCAGTTGCTTGCACTGGGCGGCACGTGCCGGTGCTCGGCAGGTGTCAGAACAGTAAGTCTGGCCGCGGAAACAGCACCGGCAAATCAAGAACAGTCCAAGGCAAAAGCCACATCTCTCAATTCGAAGCAGCAGCAGTCCGTCCATCGGTGCCGAACTGCGAAGGCGACGAACTTGCCCAGGACGCACGCGAGCGCTAGGTTCTCGAGCGCCGTCGCACCGCCGGCCACGCGGGGGACAACGTGGTCGATGTGGAACGTCGCTTCCTGACCAGCCTGCGCGAGCCGGCAGTACTCGCACCGATCGCTGGCTCGCAGCCGCACTCGGCGCTGCAACGAGGTCGGGATGTGGCCGCCGCTCATCCCGAGGTCGGCGTGCTCTCGGAGGCGCGCAGCCGCAACAGCGTCAGGAGCTCGGCCAGCTCGACAAGCCCTTCCGCCTCCGCCTGCTCGTCAGGCGTGAGGGGCGTCCCGTTATCCTGCTTGTCGAGAAGAGCCTGCAAACGCCGGTCGACCCCTTCGGGCAGGTGCAACCGCGCCAGCTCCTGCGGCACCCCGATCTTGAGATCGACCGTCGCGTTCGTGCTCACTGGATGACCCTACCGCAGCTTCCGCATCGCGGCCACGGTGCCGGACGGGACCCGATCGGAATCGCGCCGTTCACCCACGCCGACGCGATCCGCGCGGCCCTCGCGGCGCCCTCGCCATGCGCTTGCTTGGGCTCGATGAGGGCTTGCGAGGCGGCCGGCCCGGCGAGCAGCCATCGGGCCACCTCGGTGACGTGCTTGCCCGTCAGTGAGCCCCTTTCCAGACCTCTTTGTATTCGCGTGGGGGGACAGCGTGCAACGGAACGCAACGGGTAATCCCACGTTTTCACTGAGGTCTGTGATGGCCTCGACGAGCTTTCTTGTCCTACAAAATCACCATTCCCCAGTTCAAATCTGGGTGGCACCTCCAGAAATTCAGCCGGATGCAGCGGTGAGGTTGTCGGGGTCGAGAAATTGGTTTGGGCCGGTATTCGGACAGCAATCGTCCGAGCTTCGGACAGATCCTGGGCACGGCGCTGCAGCCACTGGTGTGTGGCGAGCGCCGCGGTGATGCAGGTCAGGCCGGCGGCTGGACGGTGATGACTGCGAGTCCCAGCCCCCGGCCGGGGTACAGCGCCTCGAGCGTGCGGAAGACTTCCACCGCGTGGAGCTTCAGTGGGATGCCAGCGCGATCCCCGTCAGCACGATGAGTGCCTCGGCGGCGACGATGATCGAACCGACCTTGCCCTCGAAGCCGGCGCCAACCATCACTCCCCAGCGGCGCTCGAGCGGCGGGAGCGGGAAATTGTTGGGGGGACTCCTGTAGCGCGACCCGTACACGTCGACCCCGAGGACCAGCAGGTCCCCCGCGCGAAACCGCAGCCCCACGGTGCCGACGTACTGATCCTTCGCGCCAACCTCGAAGCCAACGCGAAGCCCGGCTCGCCAGACAGGCGACAGCGAGAGACCGGCCTCGGCCTCGCCACCATAGGCCGTATCGACCAGGTCGTCGTTCGCGAAGTGAATGGTGGGTCCGATCCGCGCATGAAACGGCCGCTCGCGTCCCGAGCAATCGCGAAGGACCAGGCCGCCGCCGACACGGTGAAGCCCCGCGCTGGGGCCGAGGAAGTACATCGGCTCGACATACGGCCGGACCAAACGACACGCCGGCGCGCGCGCAGGCACGTCGGCGCGCCCATCGCCCGACGCGACGAGCACAGCCACGACAATCCAGACTCGCATGCTGCAGCTTTCCACGATGCTCCGTGCGACCAGGCGACGATCACACAGATCTCACCCTCGGCGGAAGCGCATCGGATGCCGGGAGGCGAGCACCCGCAACACTTCTACCGTGCGGCGAGGAAAATTCTCATTCGCGTAGAACGACGCCATGCTCAGGCTTCGTCATTCTCGCGAATGGACGTCTCGATCGCGTCGAGGTGTGCATCGACGTTAGGCCCAGACGTTGACCAGATCGGCGGCATGAAGCGTGGGGAAGTTGTCGAGGATCTGAGCCTCCGTCCACCCGAGGCGACGGTAGCGCTCGATCGTCCAGGCCGGGATTCGAGTACGGACGACACACGCGTCTCCCCCGCAGACGCCAGGCCTCTTCTCGATCCCCGCGAATGCGTGCGACAGCGCCGGCAACAGCTTCAACATGAACTGAACCTTTTCAGAATCGGTGAGCTGCTCCACTTGCTGCTCGAGGTCGCGCAGGGATGCCACCATCGAAGAGGAGGCTACGGCCTCGGCACACGTGTAGCAACGAGCGTCTGGGTCCAGCGCGAGCCAAGCATCCAGCCGTGCGGCCGGCCGACGTCGAGCGGCGTCGGCCGGGCTACGAAACGCTTGACGAAGTCAGCCAATGGCTTAGTCTTCCTCCCAAGTGGAGGTCGAATGGGATGAAGCCAAGAACCGGACGAACCAGCAGAAGCACGGCGTTTCCTTCGAGGAAGCGCACGAGCTGTTCACGTCCGGTGCGGACTACCTCGAGATCTTCGACGCGGACCACTCCGAGACGGAAGACCGGTTCATCTCGATCGGCCCGATCAAGCGGGGGCTCGTGTTGGTCGTGTGGACCGAGCGTGACGAAGCCACGATCCGGCTGATCAGCGCTCGCTGGGCGACCAACCGCGAGCAAGCTCTCTATCACCAGTACATGGGCGAATGATCATGACCGACATTCCAGAACTGACCGAAGCACAGTTTGCGCGTGCGATCCCCGCTCGGCTTCGGCGACGCCTCATGTCGGGCCGATTCGATTCCGGTGAAGACATCGCAGCCCTGCGCCGCTTCGTCGGGCTCACACAGGCCGATTTCGCACGCGCCATGGGCATCAGCGTTCATACCCTCCGCAACTGGGAGCAAGGACGGAGGCAACCCGAGGGCCCCGCGGTCGCGTTGCTGCGCATCGCCGCGCGCCATCCTCGGATCATTCGAGAAAACCTCCGGTCCGCCGCGTGATATCGCGCGCCGCCCCCGCCTGCGCGTAGCCGCACTCGGCGCTGCAACGAGCTCGGGATCTGGCCGCCGCTCATCCCGATGTCGGTGCGCTCTCGGAGATACGCAGTCGCAACAGTGTCAGCAGATCGGCCAGCTCGACGAGCCCTTCTGCCTCGGCCTGCTCGTCGGGTGTGAGCGGTGTCCCGCCGTCTTGCTTGTCGAGCAGAGCCTGCAACCGCCGGTCGCCCCCCTCCGGTAGGTGCAGCTTCGCAAGATCGTGCGGCACCTCGATCTTGAGGTCGATCGTCGCGTTGGAGCTCACGAGACGACCCTACCGCCGCTGCTGAATCATGGCCACGGCAGCGGGCCTGGCCAGGCCGGCTCAGGGCCATGCCATTCACTCAGGCCAGCGCTGGCCACGGCGTAGCACCCGTGACACCGGCGAGCCTACGCCGTCGCAGATGCCGCGAGCAGCCCGGCTGCGATGCGCTCGAGGCTCGCGCGCCGCGCCGGCAGGCTCGGCACGAGCGTCGACAGCATGAGCTCGTCGGCCTCGAGCTCGCGGGCGAGCGCCGGCAGGCGGGCGCACACGCGGTCCGGGCCGCCGATGACGGCGCCCGCCAGGAAGTCGTCGGCGATCGCGCGCTCCTCGGGCGCCAGCTCGCGGGCCAGCGCCTCCTCCACCGACGGGACCGGCGCGCGCTTGCCGGTGCGCGAGTTCACGATCGCCACCCGGACCGGGGCGGCGAGCCGGCGCGCGTCCTCGTCGTCGGCGCCGCAGATCACGGTGACCGCGCAGATGGCGTACGGGGCGGCGAGCCGCCGCGACGGCTCGAACTTCTTGCGGTAGTGCGCGATCGCGTCGCGCGCCTGGGCCATCGCGAAGTGCCCCGCGAACGCGTACGGCAGGCCGAGCTGCGCGGCGATCGACGCGCCCGCCAGCGTCGAGCCGAGCATCCAGATCGCCGGGCAGCCGACATCCGACGGCATCGGGACGATCGTCGCGAACGGATGGCTCTCCGGAAAGTGGCCCTCCTCGAACGCCAGGAGCTCGGCGAGCAGGTGGTTGACCTCGGGATCGTCGCTGCGGCGCAGCGCCGCGGCGGTGACGCGATCGGTGCCCGGCGCGCGCCCGAGGCCCAGATCGATCCGGCCGGGGTGCAGCGCCTCGAGCGTGCGGAAGACCTCCACCACGTGGAGCGGCGTGTGGTTCGGGACCATGATCCCGCCCGCGCCGACCCGGATGCGCGAGGTCTTCGCCGCGGCGTGCGCGATCAAGACCTCGGGCGCCGAGGTCGCGATGCTCGCCATGTTGTGGTGCTCCGCGAACCAGTACCGCGTGTACCCGAGCCGGTCGGCGAGGCTCGCCAGCTCGACCGACTCGAGGATGGCCTGGCTCGGCGTGATACCGGCGCCCACCGGCGAGAGATCCAGCACCGAGAGAGGAAGCTGCATACGACTTTGCACGGTCTTGCACGTCTAGCATCCATGGCCCTCGATGGCTCAACGCGAGCCGCGAGCTCGGCGCGACAGGCGCCAGCGCCGGCGCCGCGCCAGGCCGCGCCAGGCCGCGCCAGGCATCTCCAGGCCTCCACGAGGGTCCTCGGTGTATCCTCGGCCCCATGAGGGTCCTCGCGTCGATCTGTGCGCTCGCACTGGCGGCATGCGGCGGTGGACCGGATCCGATCTTGAGGAACGTCCCGCAGCCGAACAAGGCCGCGGCCGCCGGAGCCGCCGCGGCGACCGCTGGCGCCGCCACGCTCGCGTCGCCGCACGACGCGGCCAAGCGCCAGGAGCAGAACAAGACCCCCAACGAGAAGAAGCCGATCGAGGTCAAGCAGACCGTGCCGCCGGACGTCTTCGATCGGCTGGACGCGAAGCAGAAGGCCGAGACCTCCGGCGACCCGCGCGATCACGAAGATAAGCGCGGCAAGGACAACAAAGACCGCGAGGCGAGCGCCCCCACCGAACCCTGACCGGCCGCCGCGCTCCGACGCGCACGCATGAAGCAGCGGGAGCTGACGAACACGTGCGGGCACGTACCCGTCACCCGCGCTGGGAGCGCACCCGAGGCCGACGGAGGCTGGCCTCACTTCAGCGCGCGCAGGCTGCCCGCGAGCGCATGGCGGGTGCGGACCTCGAGCACGCGCGAGAAGAGCTGGGACGACGGACGCCCGCGCACGCTCGAGAGGAGCGGATCGTCGGCCGTGCTCTTGGCCTCGATGCTCCCGGTGCACACGAGCCGGTGGGCCGCGATCGAGTACACGTAGGCGCGCCCGATGAGCTCGCCCTGCGCGTCGCTCCCCGGCCGCACGAGCCGCGCGGCGACCACGAACACGATGTGCGTCGGCAGGTGCGCCAGCCCCTCGAGGTCGGCCCGCGTCCCGCCGCCCGCGGCGGCCAGCTGCGCGGTGCCCTCGACGGCCCTGGCGAGCTCGTCGAGCCGGCGGCTCGGGATCGGCGTCGCGGGGCGGAACAGATCGAGCGTGCGCGGCCCGAAGGCTGGGTCCATCGCGCCGGTCTCGACGAAGTGCCTGGCCGCGGCATCGGTCGGCACCGGGAACGTGTGCTCGCACGCCGGATCGCCCGGCGCGGCCGCCGCGAGCGCCTCCGGCTCCGTCGCGGCGGGCCAGGCGCGGACCGCCGCGGCGAGCGTCTCGCGCGCCTTGGCGACCGCGGCGTCGAGCTGCGCGCGCTCACCGTCGGTGAGCCGCGGCTCCGCCCGCGCGGCCGGCCACGCCTCGTCGGTCCGCGTCGTCTGCTGCGAGCGCGTGTACAGCACGTACGCGAACGGCGCGGCGATCACGACGGCGATGAGCGCCAGCTTGATCCACCGCGTCGTGCGCGTCGCGCGCGTGAACGCCGCGATGCTGGGGTCCGCGGCCTCGGCGCGCGCGATCTCCGCCCACGGGATGTCGGGCGTCGCGCGCATCAGCGCGTCGCAGGCCTGCTTCGCGCGCGCGTGCCCCTGGCGGTTGAAGTTCGCCGACTTGACGTAGTGATCGGCCGCGTACTGCCCCACGCCGGTGGTCGAGCGCTCCGCGCCGACGGCGGCGCCGAGCGCGTTCCCCTCCGCCGCGCGGAGCTGATCGTACGCCGCGACGTCGACGCCGCGGCCCGCGAGCACCGCGCGTGCCTCGTCGAGGTGGCGCCAGATCTCGGGATAAATCTGCTGCGCCTCGCCGATCCGCAGCGACATCCCCTCCATGTCGCCGCTCACGCCGATCAGCGCGCCGTGCTGCTTGTGTGCGCTCACCTGCGACGGCCCCTTGAGGATCTCGGCGAACCGTTCGCACAGCGTGACCGCGATGCGGACCGATCGGACCGCGGGATCGTTGGGCGTCATCGCGCCCGATGGTGGGTGCACCCGCCACGCTCGATCAAGGCCGCCGCGCGCGAACCCACGCCGCCCGGCAGGACTCGCATCCTCCCGAAGATTTCCAAACGCTGGCCCGACTCGCGATCTACGAGAATCAGGTGGATCAGCCCTCCGCTCCGAGCGGAGCATTTCCGATCAGCCCCATACAATCCCGGCGGCTCCGGGGTCGAGCGCGCCGCCGACCCTGCCGATCGGGCGCCGACGCTCACCTGCATGGCTATCCGATCCTCGGATGAATACCGATCGCGGCGGCGGCTGATATCCCACCTACTACTCCAGGTCAGCAAGCCGATGCCGGCCAACATCACCTGTGAGCAACTGTCGATCCGGACGCTGCATACAAATGCCCGCCCGCGCACACTAGATCTAGCCGTCTTTCTGCCGCAGCCATATCGCCGCTCATACCCCAGCACGGCGCGAGACAAAGTACGTCCTCGCGCGCGCCGCGGCTGACCTGTCTCCGCTCGCGCCGCCCGCGCGCGAAGGCGTATCGAGCGCGAATCCTCGTCGAGAAAGCGCGCCGCCGGCAGCCGCCGGCAGCCCGCGAGCTGCGCGGAGCGCGCTGGTCCGACAGGTCGACAGAGGTGCCGCGAAGCGTGCCCTAACTCCATGTTTGGGTTACGTATGCGCGGATATCCAAAAAATTTGAAAAGTAGTCCTTGAATCCTACGTGGCGCCTCTATATCTTGCGAACCTCGACTGTAGGTCCACATCCCCAGTGGACCTGCGGTGTTGTACATCCCTGCGGATGTATGACTTTCCATTGCTGGGGATGGTCACTCTCCCAGATCGCGGCCATCGGCCGCAGAGGTCCAAACATGCGCTTTTCCCGCTACGCCGTTCCCGTCGCATTCGCGTTCGCAGGCTGCGCTTCGCCCGACAATCCTGTCGAGTCGAAGACCGAGAAGGTATTCGAAGTAGATAGCTCTCAGTCGATGAGGCTCGCGGGCGATCTGGCCCTGCAGCACATCGCAGAGCGTCCGGAGATCGGTCTCCGCCTCGGAGACGCCGCCGTGAAGCGAACGTGGATCGACGAGGCCGGCGAGGCGCACGTCCGCGTCGGCCAGACGGTCGGCGGCGTCCCGGTGTTCGGCGGCGAGACCATCGTCCACATCGGCGCCGACGGCCTGTTCAACACGGTGACCGACCGGACCCTCTCCGACGTCAAGGTGAACCTCACGCCGGCCATCACGGACCGCGCCGCCGAGACCGCGGCCGTGGCCGCCATGGGCGGCCGGAGCCTGCTCGCCGGCAAGCCCGCCGTCGACATGCAGATCCTCCGCCACGGCGGCGTCGATCACCTGACCTACCGCGTCCAGCTCGACATGCAGAACGCCCACGGCGAGCCCACGATGCCGGTGGTCTTCGTGAGCGCAGCGACCGGCAAGGTCGTGTGGTCCTACGACAACCTCGAGACCGCGCAGAACCGCGCGACGTACACCGCCAAGAACCGCACGACGCTACCGGGCACGCTCCTGCGCAGCGAGGGGCAAGGGCCCACCAGTGACGCCGTCGCCAACCAGGCCCACGACAACGCGGGCTACGTCTGGAGCTACTACTCGACCCGGCACGGCCGCGACAGCTTCGACGGCGCCGGCGCGCAGATCAAGTCGACCGTCCACTACAGCCGCAACTACGTGAACGCGTTCTGGAACGGCACCCAGATGGTGTACGGCGACGGTGACGGGGTCCAGTCCAGTCCGCTCACCGTGCTCGACGTCGTCGGCCACGAGATCACCCACGCCGTCACCGAACGCTCGTCGGGCCTGGTCTACTCCAACGAGTCCGGCGCGCTCAACGAGGCGATGTCGGACATCTTCGGCGCGGCGATCGAGGCCTACCGCGACGGCGCGGTCAGCGCCAACACCTGGAAGGTCGGCGAGGAGTGCTGGACGCCGGCCACGGCGGGCGACTCGCTCCGCCAGATGGACGATCCGGCGCGCTACGGCGACTACGACTACTGGCCGACGCGCTACACCGGCACGTCGGACAACGGCGGTGTGCACTGGAACTCGGGTATCGCCAACCTGGCGTTCTCGCTCGCGGTCAAGGGCGGCACCCACCCGCGCGGCAAGACCAGCGTCTCCGTCCCCGCGCTCAGCAGCAACTCGCTCACCAGCATCCAGATGGGCGCGGCCATCTTCTATCGCGCCAACACGGCGTGCATGACCGCGGGCAGCACCTTCTCGGACGCGGCCGGCTGCACCCAGGAGGCCGCGAACACGCTGTACGGCGCGGCCGCCGCGAGCAGCATCGCCGCGGCGTGGCAGGCGGTCGGCGTGCCGGCGCCGCTCACCTATACGGTCCTCGCAACCCAGCCCAACCTGTCCGCGGCCACCAACGCTCAGCTGAGCTTCAACTACGTCAAGCCCGCCAGCGCGACGGGGATGAAGTTCACGCTCACCGGCGCCAACGGCGACGCGGACCTCTACGTCCGGCGCGGCTCGGCGCCGACCACGGCGCAGTATGACTGCCGCTCGGCCGGCGCGACCAGCAACGAGGGCTGTACGATCACCAATGCCGCCACCGGCACGTACTACGTCATGATCGACGCCTACGCGGCGTACTCCGGCCTGACCCTCACGGTCAGCTCCGGCCAGTAAGCCCCAAGGCTCTGCCCGACGATCCACCGGATCGCCGACCGGCGCCGCCGCGCTCCCCGCGTGGCGGCGCCTTTGTGTTTTGGGCCGGCAGGCCACGAGCGAACGCGAGCGTGCGCGCGAGCGTGCGCGCGATCAGATAGCGCGGATCGAGCGGTCGTTCAGCTCGTCGTCGTCGGGCGGCTCCCACAGGTCGCTCGCCAGCTCGAAGAACTCGGGCGGGACGACCTGCGCGAACGTCTCGCCGCGCTCCTCGTTCCGGCGCAGCACGCGCTCGCGGCGCACCTCGCGGGGCGCGTCGAGCAGATAGACGGTGAGCTCGTAGCCGGCGTCCTCGACGCGGCGATAGAACGCGTCGCGCTCGGCGCGCCGGATCAGCCCGAGCTCGAGCACCACGGGCGTGCCCACCTCGCACAGCGCCACCGTCAGCTTCCAGATCTGCTCGAGGCAGCGGTCGCGGCGCTCGATGTACCACTCGACGCGCCCCGTCGCCGGCCGCGCGTCGGCGCCGAACAGCTGCGCCATCCAGTCGTCGAGGATCAGCAGGACCGCGCGGTGCTTCTTGCCGAGCGCGCGCGCGAACGTCGATTTGCCGGCGCCGACCGGGCCGAGGATCAGATGGAGCTCGCCTTCCACGCGGCCCCAACATAGCGCATGGCGGCGCGATCATCGCGTACCCTGCGGCCGTGCCTGGCCGGATCGCCGTCGTCGACGACGCCAACCGCTTCGTGCGCTGGGAGGACCGCCGCGTGATCCACGCGCAGCGGCTGGTCCACCGCAGCGTGCATATCCTGGTGTTCGATTCCGCGGGGCGCCTGCTGCTCCAGCGGCGCCACCCCGCCAAGGAGACCAACCCCCGCTACTGGGACGTCTCCGTCGCGGGCCACGTCGAGGAGAGCGACTACCCGGCCGGTCCCGACGACGACCTCGACGCCGTCTACGCCGCGGTGGCCGCGCGCGAGCTCCTCGAGGAGCTCGGCGTCACTGCCGAGATCGAGCGGCTCGCGCGTCTCGGCCCCGAGCCGGGCGTGCACTACGAGCAGATCCACCTGTTCCGCGCGACGAGCGACGGGCCGTTCACGCCGCAGGCAGACGAGGTCGAGGAGGTGCGCCTCGTGACGCGGCCGGAGCTCGAGGCGCTCCTCGGGAGCGGCGAGCCGGCGACGTCCTCGCTGCGCCACCTCGCGAGCAAGCTCATGCCGCGCCTCTGGTGAGCGCCCCGCGCGGCGCGGCCTCATAGCACGCAAGGAAGTACCACCGGCCCGCTGATGTCCTCGTCGAGGCCGCCCTGGCTACTCGACTTGCCACGCATGATTTCACCATCGCACCGCGGCTCCTCACCTCGCCGGCCTCGATCGCGATCGCTAGTGTGCGAGGCATGAACACGACGCACCGCTCGCTCCTCTTCTCGCTGGCGCTCTCCGCATGCGCCACCGCATGCGCCACCTCGTCCTCTGACGACGCGCCGGACATCGCCAGCAACATCGACGGCGTCAGCCCCGGCGCGCTGCCGGCTCAGCTCGCCCCGTGGGGCGGCGCGGACGCGGCGCGCTGGACTCCCGAGGCGATCCTCGCGAACGCCGTCACCCCCGAGCTGCAGCGCGATCCGACCACGCGCGTCTCGGTGCCCGTGGCGCTGTGGAAGAGCACGTACGCGCCGTACGGCGACGGCCAGACCAACGCGGCCGCGGCGTTCGTCTCCTGGAGCGGCGCTCGCCCGCCGGTCGTCGGCACAAAGCGCGGCACGCGGATCGAGATCCGCTTCGATCGCACCCTGCCCTTCTCCGGCGACACGTTCGAGCTCTGGACGCCGAGCGGCGCGTGGGTGCAATCGGTGCCAAGCACGCGCACGGCGGCCGGCGACTGGCTCGTCTCGATCGCGAGCCCGCCGGCGGCCGTCGCGGAGCGCCTCGTGGTGAGCCCGCGCGGCTGGCGCGACGGCTTCCCGCTCTCGTTCGCGCTGCCGGTCACCACGGTGAGCTCGCTCGCGAGCTCCCTGCCGCAGTCCCTGCGCCGGCTCCCCGGCGGCGAGCCGGTCGTCGATCCCGTCGCTGCCGCCCTGGCCGCGGGCAGCACCCGGACGGTGTACGACGTCCTGCGCTCGTCGAGCTTCCCGGCCGGCTTCATCAATCAGTCGCCGTTCGTGAGCAGCAGCCTGCACGCATCGTTCCCGCAGGGCGGCGCGCCGCGCGTCACCGCCGTCGGCGGCTCCTCGACGTGGGTCGCCGAGTCACCGTTCAAGGACATGTACGTCTGCCTCGATCGCCGCGGGACCGCGGCGGAGGCGACGTACGGCGTGCCGTCGGGCGCCGGCTGGCACAACATCGGCGACGCGGGCGAGTCGATCCTGGCGTCGCTCGAGACGAGCCCGTTCCTCATCGGCTACGCCGCGGGCGCTCCGCTCGCACCGCCGGCCGGCGGCGCCCTCGCCTACGGCCTCTCGCACGCGACGACGTTCGCGCTGCTGCAGCCCGGCCAGGCGTTCACGTCGCCGCGCGGCGACTTCCACTGGTACGCGGTGCACCACGCGACTTCCCCGTGCGTCCAGGTCTGGGTGCACCGCTGCGTCCCGAGCGCGAGCGCGCCGTCGATGGCGTGCCCGGGCGACTGACGGCTCATGCGTCCACGCACCTCGCGCTCTTGGCAGCCGGAAGAGGCAAAGGCAAACGGTAGATCGTGCTCGACGGACAGTTTGAGGTGTCCGCCGTTAGTTAGTTAGTGATGTTCGTCTGCCGCAATATGCGACAGGTCTGACCGCTACAAAATGCGGCACGACTGCAGATTGCCAAACGAATCGGAGTCCTCTAGGTTGGTCTCCATGGATGGGGTGGCCGGTGACGGTACAGCCGATCGATCACGATCGATGCCGAAGTCATCGCCTGGGCCGGGGGCTTCATGACGCGCCTCCGGACCAGCGGCCTGACGCCGTCGACGCTTCGCGCGAGCAAGCTGCGAGGAGTGCATTCCTGGGCGCGCATCGTGGTCCCGATGGCAGGCCTCGACTGCGGCACGTATTGTTTGCCGAAGCCCGATGACCAAGTGCTCGTCGTGTTCGAGCACGGCAACATCAATCGACCGCTCGTCATTGGGCCGCTATGGAGCTCTTGGTCGAAGGGGAGCGTCGACATGGAAGACGTGAGGAGGAAGGCTGCGGCCGGTGGTAGGCGTAAGCTCTTGGTCGAGGGGGAGCGTCGAGAGTGCGTGGCACTCCGGCGTCATGCGTCAGCATGAGAAACGACCGGCCGTCGTGCACGATCAACTTTTCACGGGAGTTCACGCTACCCATCGCGGTGCCTCCCGAACCCGTGCCACTCGCCGATGCGCGCGCGTGGTCTCTCCTCGTCGACGCCGAGGCGATGAACCTGCTCAGCACGCACGACCGTTACCACGCCGCGCCGCCTGAGCCCAAGGAGGTGCGTGAGGCCAACGCAGCCGCGCCGCCGGGCTCGAAGGTGATCCTGCCGCGAATGACCGCCGTCCCCGCGCTATCCGTCGAGGCCGCGATCCCAAAGACGGCCACCACGGGCAAGGACGCCGTGGTGAAGAACACGTTTCAGTCGAAGCCACCAGCGACTGGCACGCGCGAACAGGTCGAGGCGGCGCTGCAATCGGCGTTGACATACGACAAGACGAGCAATGGCTTCGCCGCGCTCCCTATTCCGTTTGGCGATCTCGACACGATCCGCTGCTTCTTCGCCGATCGGACGAATCCGGGCTTCAACACTACCTGGGGCCTCGACGATGACGGCCCCATCGAGCCGGACGGCACGTTGAACGCGCAGCTTCCAGAGCTCCTGCTGGCCACCACCGACCAGAACGTCCCGACGATCGGCGAGCTCGACAGAATGGTACTGCGCTCGCCGATCTGCGGACGCTTTCGCTTCGAGCCGTACTTCCTCTATCGCAACGAGGGGGGAACGGTTCGCGTGGTTGGCCCGAGCAACACGGGCCGCGTGACGATGCAGCAGCCCACGCTCTCGATCCGAGAGGGCGCCGAGGGGACCGGCTCCCAAGTGTTCAAGCAGCGTATCCTCGCCTTCGAGCACGTCGATCGTCGATCGGTCGCACGCGTGATCGATCTTCACCTGGCGCTTCACCTGCAGTGGGTCGAACAGATCGTAGCGCATTTCGGCGGCGCCAAGACCGACCATCCACGCCTGGTCATCCCCAAGTCGAGCAAAGAGGTCCGGGACTTCGTCCTGTCCGAGGTGAACAACCTTCTCCGCGCCTGGATCGCGTTCCTGTTCAGCATCCGATGGCGCGCGGAGGACACGGCGGCCGCCGGCACCATCTCCACGGGGTGGGCAGGCAAGCTCCCGACCCGCGACGCGGGAGCCGCCGACGCGGTGGGCATCGTCGAGGTCGCGAAAGGTGTCCTCGCGGCGCCCGCGATGCTGGAGTCGCTGCGCTATTTCTCGTCGACGATCTACGCTCCGCGGCTGGCCGGATTCACCTGGAGCGAGGTCCTCCGGGATGCCAGGCAAGATCCCGAGACGCTACGGTTCCCGGCCCCCGGGGACATCCCGCCGTACGCTCCAGCCGACGAGGCGCGCAAGAAGCAGTACAACCTGCTCCGTCTCGTCGACGATCCAGCGTTCCGCTGGATCGCCTGCTACGCGGGCTCACCGGTCGGCAAACCCGCGCGCGTCTATGCTCCCGCGGCCGCGGTCGGCACCGCGTTTCCACACGGAGGCCTCACGACCTACGAGGTCGAGGCGCTCCACGTCGCCGGCTCGTCGGGCGCGGCGCTCGGGCTGAGCGCGCAACCAGCGGGCGCGGGCCCGCGCCCCGGCTACGCCATGGACCTCACTCCGTACGACGCGAAGGCCACCGGTAACGCGTGCTGGATCTCCGCGCAGCGGACGAATCGCTTCCACACGCTGATCGATTTCCTCGTCGAGCTCACCGAGGGGATCCACTTCTCCTCGCGGGAACAGCCGTTCGTCGACATCCATGCGCTGCTCGACCCCGCCACCGGGCGCGGGCACCCGCTCCGCGTCCCCCTCCACTCGGATGACTGGTTGCGAGCGGTGTTCCTCCGCTCGCAGATGGACACCCTCGCGGCGACGAACCTCGGCAACGATTCGATCAAGTGGTGGGCGGGAAAGGTCGACATCCCCGCGAGCGATCTCGCGCCGAAGAACCCATACCGAAGCGAAACGACGTTCATCCCTGGGGCGTATCGCGCGACGAATCTCAAGGGGCAGGTCGGATTCCGCGAACTATATCCGCCTCCGATCGGCACGGGTCAGATCAGTGGCTTCAACCTGTTCGACCTGACCTCAGCGATGCTCGCGTCGCAGCGGATCACGCACAACGGCAGCCGGCCGCTGCCGTTGCCCGTCCTGCTGGCGCTCATGGATAAGGAGGGCGTGCGGGCGTTCGGTGCGATCAACCGGATCGTCCGCAACACCACCAACCCGGCGGAGACGCTGCGGTGGGAGGCGCTGTGGCGTAACCCCCCGCCGGATAACATCCGCTTCACGCGCGCCTACTATCCCGTGGGCGATGACGCCATGGCTCGCAGGTCGTGGCTGAGCTATCCGTACGGCCTCGACACGTTCGCGCAGCGCGATGCCGACGACGAACTCAAGAAGCATCTCGGCTGGGTCGAGAACGCAGGCGTCCTCTCGCTCGAACCTCAGGAGGATCCGGGGCGCTACCTGCGCGAACGCGTGCTCGCTACGTGGCACGCGATGACTCCCGCGTTCGGGTTCCCGGTGATCTGGAAGCGCTCGCGCCGCGCGCACTGGGTGTGCCTGTCGCTGATGACGGCGTGGTTCCGCATGCTCGAGTCGGACATGCACGCGGCGGCCGCCGGCGCGCCTCGCCCGTACCATCGGAAGGGCGAGGCGTATCCGGCGGGTAAGCCGTCGGCCTCCTGGCTCCCCGCCGGGTCGAGCCCACCGTCGCTGGAGAGAGACGACGGCTCGCGCGTCGGGCCCAACGACACCGAGTGGAAAGACTTCCTGACCTACTATGGGATGCTCTACATCGCCTACAACGCCAACCCGCGCCGGCTGACCAACGAGATGGACGCCGTCGACGCCGCATTGCCCAGCTCGTGGGTGCACACAAAGCGCGACTACCTGGTGTTCCGACACTCGCGCGGCGAGGACGTGATCAATCGGATGGTGAACTTCGTCATCGCCATCGACGCGTACCTGCGCCTCCATTACATGGGCGGCCTGGCGCCGCAGGACTATCCAGCGGCGCTGCCTCTCGACACCGCGCCGCTCGACGCGCGCTGGGGGATCCCGAAGCCATGACCACCCGCGGCACGCTCGATGCGCTGGTCGTCCCGGTCTCCGAGGCGGTGAGAGCGGTGGGAGACATCCTCGCCGTCGACGATGGAGCGGAGCTCCTCGCGAACCTCGGATACAAGGTGCCAAACGGAGGAGACCTGCCGACCTTCTTCGCCACGCTGGTGAACGGCGCAGAAAACCTGGCGCAGAAGCTCGGCGTCGTGCTCGACGCATACGCGGACGGATCGTACGAGCAGCCGACGTTCATCCCGAAGGTGATCGAACTCGGCATCGCGGTGAAGGACGTGGTCGTCGTCGTGGAGCAGCTCCCCGGACGCGCCAACGCCGCGTTCGCCGCCGCGCCGGACTTCGTCGCCAACGCAGGGCTGGATCGGCTTCCGCGACGGCTGATCGATTACCTGGTCGTCCAGTACCTGCGCCGCGAGCACCCGGCGATCGCGTCGTTCCTCGAACTGGTCGGCCTCTCCGCCCAGAGCTTCGTCCCCGAGGGCGACTACAACCCCGACTTCCATCTGATCGAGGTGCGCTGGGATCGCCTCTCGCTGCTCGTCACGAACCCGGGCGAGCTGTTCACCCGTGAGTACGCGTGGGGCACCGCGGAGCTCGCCGTCGACCTGCTCCTCGATCGGCTAGAGGGGTTCTTTTGGTTGATTGGGATCCAGGCCACGGTGCGCGCGGAGTTCGAACTCGAGGCGCCGCTGTTCACCGCCGCCGTCGAGACGCCTGCGAACGGCCTCGCGACCGCCGAGGCAGGCGTGCGCCTCCGCCGCGCCGACGCCCCCGCCGCCGATCCGCGCGACGTCGGCCTCGCGCTGGTGCCGTACGCGCAGGGCGAGGTCGGCATCGAAACCGACCTCGGCGCGGGGTGGAAGGTCACCGCCGATGCCGAGCTCGCTGCGGAGGGACTGTCGCTCGGCATCCGGCCGCACAGCGGGGTCGAGCTAGACGCCACGACCGCGGCCGCCGGATCCCTCGGCGTCGGACTGGTGCGCGACGGCGAACCCTTGATCTTGTTCGGTAACGCGGGCGGCACTCGCATGGAGATCGAACGGATCGCCGTGCGCCTGCAGGCAGCTGTCAACGCCTCCGGCCCCGACGCGGGCTTCGAGATTGCGCTCGACGACATGGCGCTGATCCTGATCGCGTCCGAGGGCGACGGGTTCCTGCAGGCCGTTCTGCCGAAGGAGCCGCTGACCACCAGCTTCGATCTCACGGTGGGCGCAAGCTTGCAGCGGGGGATGTACTTCGCTGCCGGGGCAGGGCTCAACTACACGATCCAGATCAATAGATCAATCGGCCCTATATTTATCGGCGAGCTCGAGATCGAGCTCACCGTCGACGGCCCCAAGGCGACGCTGTCGGTCGGCGTGACCGGCGGACTCGAGATCGGGCCGATCGCCGCGGCTATCCAGGGTATCGGTATCGAGCTGAGATCGGCATTCGGACAGCGCGGTAACCTCGGCAACGTCGACCTCTCGATCGGGTTCAAGGCGCCCACGGGTGTCGCGCTGTCCGTCGACGCCGGCCCGGTCACCGGCGGCGGGTTCCTGTTCTTCGACTCGGCCAAGGAGCAGTACGCCGGCGGCCTGTACCTCAAGCTCGAGATCATCACGCTCAAGGCGATCGGGTTGCTTACCACCCGGCTGCCGGACGGGTCGCGTGGCTTCTCGCTGCTGGTCATCATCCAGGCGTCCGGGTTCACGCCGATCCAGCTCGGCTGGGGGTTCACGCTCAACGGGATCGGCGGACTGCTGGGAATCCACCGCACGGTGAATGTCGACGTCCTCCGCGAGGGCGTGCGGAACCGGACGCTCGACGCCATCCTGTTCTCGCCCGACGACCCGACGCCGCGCGCGCCCCAGATCATCAGCACGCTGCAGAGCGTCTTTCCGCCCGCCGCGGATCAGTACGTGTTCGGGCCGATGGCGCTGTTCGGGTGGGGCGTCCCGGTCACGCTGATCACGATCGAGATCGCCCTGATCCTCGAGCTGCCCTCCCCCCTCCGGCTGATCATCCTCGGCCGGGTCCGCGCCGCGCTGCCGAATGCCAAGCAGCCGATCGTCAGCATCAACTGCGATGTCGTCGGCATCATCGACTTCGATCGGCGAGAGCTGTCGGTGGACGCCTCGCTGTACGACTCGATGGTCGGGCCGTACGCGCTGAGCGGTGACATGGCGACGCGCGCGAGCTGGGGAGAGAATCCCGACTTCGCGATGGCGCTGGGTGGGTTCCACCCCGCGTTCCACCCGCCGCCCGGGTTCCCGGTGCTGCGGCGGCTCGCCCTCGCGCTGTCGACCGGCAATAACCCGCGGCTGCGGATGGAGGCGTACTTCGCGCTCACCTCCAATACCGTGCAGGTCGGCGCGCGGCTCGAGCTGTACGTCGAGATCGCCGGCTTCGCACTCGACGGCGATCTCGGGTTCGACACGCTCATCCAGCTCTCGCCGTTCCGGATCCTGGCGACCATCTACGCGCACCTCGCGCTCAAGCGGGGCCGCAAGACGCTGATGAGCCTCGACATCACCGTCCACCTGAGGGGTCCTGCGCCGTGGGTCCTGTGGGGCGAGGCCAAGTTCAAGGTCCTCTTCGCCAGCTACTCGAGATCGTTCCGGGAGACGTTCGGCCGGAAAGAGGACGTACCGGCGATCGAGCGTACAAAAGTGTGGGACGTCCTGAAGCCGAGCCTCGAGGCCGTCGATAACTGGAGCGCGCAGCTGCCCGAAAGCGGCCAGCTCGTGACGGTGCGCGCCGAGCTCAGCGACAGCGAACCGCTCGCGCACCCGTTCGGGACGCTGACCGTCTCGCAGAACCTGGTGCCGCTGGAGCGGACACTGGAGCTGTTCGGATCGGTTCCGCCCGCGGACTACAACCGCTTCGAGATCGAGAGCGCGGTCGGGCTCAAGAAAACAGACAAGACAACACAGCACTTCGCGCCGGCGCAGTTCCGCCGGATGAGCGATGCCGAGAAGCTGTCGAGCCCGTCCTTCGAGCCGATGGTATCCGGTGTGCACCTGGTGCCGCAGACGGCGATCAAGCACGGCAACACGCAAGTGATGCCGCTCGACTACGAGCAGGTCGTCATCCTCGATCTCGAGGAGCCGCCACCCGCGCAGGCCGACAATCGGGCGATCTACACACCGGCCCCCGCCAGGGTCGCGGTGCTGGCCGAGTATGGCCCCGCCGGCACCGCCGAGGTGCGCAAGCAAGGACGCAAGAAGTTCGCCCCGCCAACGCCGGGCCCGGCGGTCAAGGACCCGGTGTTTGTCGTGGCCACCAAGGACGGCCTCACCAAGGTGACGGAGATCGATGGGTCGGACGGCAGCTATACGTCCGCCGCTGAGATCTTGCGCAATCACCCCAAGCGCGACGAGTGGCAGATCGTGCGCGCGGAGGAGCTGAGCAAGACCACGCAGCTGGAGCTGGAGCCGACATGAGTGACATCACCGGGAGCTATCGCTTCCTCGCCTGGGCCCGCAGCGGACTGGCCGCGGCGAGCTCGGTGGCGGTCGACAACGGCCGGCTGCGCCTGCCGGTGACGTTGACGGTCCGCCTGGGCGCGGCGGCGACTGACAACGTCACCCGGACGCTGCGCCTCCACGGCCCCGGCGACGTGGTGGGCCTCGACGGCGCGCAGATCATCCGCAGGGAGCCACGGCCGGGGACGGCCGACTTCGAGCCGAACTACTTCCCGCTGGTGGAGTTCGATGCCCCCGAGCTGCCCTGGCTGTTCAGCCCCGATCTGCACGCGGTCAAGCCGCTCCCGTGGCTCACGCTCGTGGTGCTCCGCCGCGAGCTCGCCAGGATCTCCGTCGACCCGCGCAGGCCGCTCCCCTGGATCAGCCTGATGCCGGCCGACGCTCGCAAAGAGCTCCCGGAGCTGGCCGAGTCGTGGGCCTGGGCGCACGTGCAACTCACGAGCGGCGGTGATCTACCGGAGGCGCTCGACGGCCGGAATCCAGAGCTGACGCTGTCGCGCATCCTGTGCCCGCGCCGCCTGCAGCCGCGGCAGCAATATCTAGCGTGCCTCGTGCCGGTCTATCGAGCCGGCGTGCAGGCGGGCCTCGGCGAGCCGGTCGACGCGAGCGCGGCGCCGGCGTGGCCGCCGCCCGGGGGCTGGGACGCGTTCAGCGGAAGCTTCGAGTTGCCGATCTACGATCACTGGGAGTTCGCCACCGGCGAGGTGGGCGACTTCGAGGTGCTCGCGCGCCGCCTGCGCGCGAAGGTCGTGGGGGACGAGATCGGCGGCCTGGCGCTCGACATCTCCGATCCTGATCCCGATCCGGCCTTCGACGAGCTCAATCTCGGCTCGCCGACCACGCTCCCCTTCGAGGGCGCGCTGATCTCGCCCACGCTGCCTGCGCACCAATGGCCCGGAGACGTGAAGGGGCCGTTCCAGGAGGTGCTCGAGGAGCTGATCGAGGCGCCGCCCGACGTGGACCCCACCGTGCTGCGGCCACCGATCTATGGCGCCTTCCATGCGGGGGTGGTGGATCAGCTGCCCGAACTCGAGGCGGGGGCTCCCTGGGTACGAGACCTCAACCTCGATCCCAGCTTCCGCGCGACGGCCGCCCTCGGGACCCAGGTCGTGCAACGGCTGCAGGAAGAGCTCATGGCCTCGGCGTGGGATCAGGCCGGGGAGCTCGAACGCGGTAATGCCATGCTGCGGCAGGCGCAGGTGGCCCGAGCCACCACGGCCGCCACGCTCGACAAGCACATCAGCGGGCTGCCCGACGACAGCCTGGCGCGAGTGACGGAGCCCTTGCACAGCCGCGTGCGCTTGCTGCCCAACGGTGATCTGCACGCGAGCCAGACACTGCGCGCGAGCGTGAAGAAGAGCGTCTTTCCCGCGGCCGCGCTCTCTCCGTCGTTCCGGCGCGCGCTACGGCCCGCGGGTCCTCTGGGCCGGCGGCTCCCGCAGCGCGTGGCCAAGGACATGTCCGGCAGCCTCGCCGAAGGCAAGCTGAAGGTCCGGATGCGCCCCGCGCGCGGCGGGGCCGAGTTCAAGGAGGTCACGAAGGCAGCCGGTGGGAAGCAGCGCTTCGAGCACCTCGATAAGCACAAGCACGGCGGCTGGACGACGATCGCGAACGGCGGCTTGTACGCCGGGACCGATCCGTACGCGCCGCCACCGCCGCCGCCGCCAACGCCAGAGCTGACGCTAGCTACACCCGTCGCGACAACCGAGGCACTGCAGCCGGTCGCCAACGACGATGGCGGAGGCGAAGCTCGCCTCCTCAGCGCCGAGCGCCTGAGCGGGATCAACAACCGCTTCAAGAACGCGACCGAGCTCCTCTGGAATTATCTCCAGAGGCTGCCCGTCGTCCAAAAGCCGCCGGAGCCTCGAGACGAACTGAAGCTGGACAAGGTCGGCGTGCAGCTGACGGCGCGGGACGGCGTGCTGAACCCCGACCGCACCGTCGCGCGCGAGGTAACCGCGCTCGTCGACGAGCCACGGGCCCGGGCGCGGCAGGCCGCGGCCGAGCTCGCACCGCAGGAGCCGTCGCTCGATCTCCGCCCGCGCGCGGCAACGCCTCGGTTCCCCCAGCCCATGGTCGAGCAGCTCATAGCGATCGATCGCGAGATGCTGCTGCCCGGCATCGACCGCATCGCCGCCGACACCGTCGGCATCCTGTTCGGCAACACGCGCTTCATCGAGGCATTCATGGTCGGCATCAACCACGAGCTCAGCCGCGAGCTGCTCTGGCGTGGGCTGCCGGCAGATCTTGCCGCCACATTCGCCGACCGCTTCTGGGACATCCGCGGGGGTGACGCGCAGGCAGACTCCACGCAGCAGATCCCGAAGATCGCCGCCTGGACCAGCGGCCTGGGAGGCAACGCGAAGGGCGTGGGCGAGACCGGCATGCTGGTCCTGATCATCCGCGGCCGGCTCCTGCAACGGTATCCGCACACCGCGATCTACGCGGCCAAGGCCGTGCAGGGCGCCACGTCGCTCGTCCCTGGGTCCGAGGAGCTCTACCCGGAGTTCCGCGGCACGATCGATCCGGACGTCACCTATCTGGGCTTCAAGCTCGGTGAAGACACTGCGCGCGGCGGCGGTACCGACCCGGGTTGGTTCTTCGTGATCCAGGAGCAGCCCACCGCCCCGCGCTTCGGGCTGGACGAGCCCGACGACAAGCCGCTCGAGGGCAGCTGGGCCAACCTGGACTGGTCGGACGTCGTCCGGAACCCGGACGAGCTAGCGGCGGTGCGCCACGTCAGCGTGGCCGGGCCGCTCGCCGAGTCACCCTCCACGCCGGCCAGGACGATGAAGGTGCTCGCCGGACACGATGCCGAGGCGACCTGGGGCACCGACGCCGCGCAGATGGCTGCCATCACCTATCAGCGTCCGATGCGAATCGCGATCCACGCCAGCACCATGCTGCCGCCGAAAAAGGAAACACCGCCATGACGGCGCCCACGCTGCGAGAGATCACCGTCCCCGAGCGGCCGGGGGAGCCCCCGAGCGCGCTGCCGGACGACGAGCTGATCGCGATCGGGAGTGCGTTCGGCAGTATGGATAATAAATCTGCCGTCCTGGTCAATGCCACCGGACACGAGTCCGTGACCGCCGCGATCGTCGAGTGGGGCGATCTGCGGATCCGCTTCCGGTTCCCCGGCGGCCTCGGCGGGCCCGGGCCGAAGGAGGTGCGCGTGCGCACCCGCCAGGGCACGAGCGCTCCGGTGAGCGTCGCGCTCGAGGAGGTGCGGCTGTCGGCCGCCCCGGTGGCCCTCCTGCCGCTCGGGCTCCAGACCCGCTTCTCACCCGACGGCCGCGAGCTCTGGGTGCGCGCGATTCCAGACACGATCCACATCGATAGCCACGAACAGCACCTGACGGCCGAGGAGGCCGAGCTCGGCCGGCGCTACCGCGACGCCGGCACGCGCCGCGACGACGTCTGGCTCGACCTGACCACGCGCTTCGGCGTCCCTCGAGCCGAGTGGATCGTCCGCGCGACGCTGGCCGGCACGGTCGTCGTCCACGAACATCCGTGGACGCGCGCAGCCCGCAGCCGCCTCCTGCCCCGGCGCCTCCACGCGTTCGCATACGACGACGACGGCAACCT
This sequence comes from Kofleriaceae bacterium, assembly GCA_035558535.1. Taxonomy (GTDB): domain Bacteria; phylum Myxococcota_A; class Polyangia; order Haliangiales; family Haliangiaceae; genus JABFXX01. The sequence continues at coordinate 41,343 of DATMCI010000022.1, read as the reverse complement.
GGTGGCGTCGCAGCACGGGCGGCCGATTCCGTTCGAGCTGCCGATGGGCCCCGATCCTGGCGCGCCGAGCGACGCGGATCCTGAGCGCGATCCGGGCCTCGCCTGGATGATCGACTTCGCCGAGGCGCTCGCGCGCGGCATGGCGATCAAGTTGCGCCTGCCCGATCCGGTGCCGCGGCCCATCGCGCGGCTGGTCGTGCTCGGCGTCGAGACGGCGCTCACCCCCGAGCAGGGGGCGCGCGAGCTGGGCGACGCGCTCGCGGCCCACCGGTACACGCGCGGCATCGGCTTCCTGCCGGAGGGCACACCGACGAACGTGACGCCGGCGGTGACCAACGAGCCGGGCGACGCGGCGCGGCCGGCCCCGCCCGACGTGCCAGCGCCGCTAGCGGCGGACACCAATGCCGGCGCCGCGGCGCACGCGCTCGGGCTGACGGCACGGAGCGCGGAGCTGTTCGCCGGCACGCCGCACGCCGACGGCGGCGCCCAGTTGCGCGGCGCGCGCCGGCACATGAACGCCGCGCTGTGGCCGGCGACCTGGGGCTACTTCCTGGAGCACATGATGGCGCCGGTCGTGCCGCCCGCCGCGATCGAGCCCGCGCGCCTGCACTTCGTGGACTGGGTGCGCGGATGCGGACCGCAGCCGGTGCTGCGGATCGGCGAGCAGCCCTACGGCCTCCTGCCGGTGCTGCCGCTCGATCGCTGGAAGCCGCAGGAGCACGAGCGGCCGGTCGAGGGGCTGGCCGCGTTCCTGAGCGGCACGCTGCAGCCGATCTGGAGCGCGTCAGTGCGGAAAGTGCCGCGGCTGCCGCGGCGCGGCGATCCGGCGGTCGCCGCCAACCCAGAGGCCTCGCAGGAGGACCTGCTCACGGTGCTCTCGATGCAGCCGAGGTCGATCAGCTTCCGCGGCCGCAGCGTGCTCGGCATGCCGTTCGTCGAGGCCGCCTGGCGCTTCATCGGCAGCCAGCTCACCACCGACGAGCAGCTCGATGAAGCGTGGCGGACCCAGCGCGCCATCCTCACCCGCGCCGTGCTCGAGAAGCACCAGCTGGGGAATTGGCACCCGTACCTCGAGCAGACGCTGTTCCACGCCGAGGACCTGGACGCGGGGTACTTCCCGCTCACGATCCCGCTCGTCCAGTCCGCGGCCGCGGGAGCGCTGGACACGCTCGCCCAAGACTGGCTCACCACCCTGCACGCCGCGGGATGGGAGGCGCTGCGCCGGGACTGGTTCGATTTCGATAAGGAGCGCCCGCTGCTCTACTTGCTGCTGCGCCACTCGCTGCTGGTCGCGTACCTGTTCGCCGCCGGTGAGCAGGCGCCCGCCCGTCCGTGGCGCGGCGGGGAGGAGGTCCTCTACGGGATCGACGAGGCCGAGGACAACCCCACCGCGGAACGCCCCGAGATGACCTGGGACCTTCTCACTGCCCCCTCGGCGGAGGACCCGGCCAGGTCCAAGGGCGACCTGCTCGATATCGCGCCGCGGGCTCCGCTGGACGCCGTCCGCGACGGCATCGCGCAGCTCATCGACGCGCCCGTGAAGGTCCTGGAGCACGCCGCCGCGGAGACGCTCGATCTGTGCTCGCACCGGCTCGACGCCTGGATCTCGTCGTTCGCGCAGCGCCGGCTGGACGCGCTCCGCGGCGCCAACGCCGCCGGCGGCCTGCACCTGGGCGCCTACGGCGTCGTCGAGGACATCCGGCAAGGCGACGGCAGCGGCAGCTTCGGGTACGTGCACGCGCCCTCGCTCGCGCACGCCTCCGCGGCCGCGATCCTCGCCAGCGGCTACCGCTCGCACCCAGAGGGCACCGGCCACCGGCGCCCGTTCGGGATCGATCTGTCGTCGGAGCGCGTGCGCGTGGCGCTGTCGCTGCTCGACGGGGTCCGCGCGGGCGAGCAGCTCGGCGCCCTGCTCGGCTATCGCCTCGAGCGCTCGCTGCACGAGCGCGGGCTCGCGCGGTTCATCGATGACCTCCGGCAGGTCTTGCAGCTGCCGATCACCGGGACGGCCCCGCCGAGCAACACCGCCCAGGCGGTGGGCGCGCGCAACGTCGTCGACGCGCTCGAGCTGCACCGCCAGTGGGTGCCCGAGCGCGCCCTCCCCGACGAGCTGCTCGGCAAGTTCACGGCGGAGGTGGCAGAGGAGCTGCAGGTGGAGCTGCCGCCCGTCCTCGAGGAGATCGACGACGCGATCGACGCGATCGGCGACATCCTGTTGACCGAGGGCGTCTACCAGCTGGCGCGCGGCAACGCGGAGCGCGCGGCCGCCGCGCTGCGCGCCGCGGCCAAGCCGAGCGCCACACCGCCAGAGCTCGAGGCGATCTACACACCGCACGCCGGCATCGCCACCATCCACCGGCTCGCCGTGCTGCTGCCCGGGGATGCCGCGCCGGCCGCCGGCTGGAGCCCGGATCCGGCGCTCGCGCGCCGCGCGGCGGCGGAGCCGCGGCTGGACGCCTGGGCCGGGCGGGTGCTCGGCGATCCGAAGCGGGTCCACTACCGGGTGCGGTACGAGGCACCGGCGAGCGGCGCCGTCCTCGCCGAAGAAGAGCGCCGGCTCGATCAGCTCATGCCCGCGCCGTCCCCGCTCGACGTCGTGTACGCCGCCGTGGCGAGCGAGCGGACCCAGCTCTCGGAGCTCGAGCAGCGCATCGTCTACCACGCCACCCGGACACGTCCGGCGGGGATCCCGCCCGACGCGCGGGTCCGCGTGATCGACAGCCGCGAGCCCGAGCTCGAGGGCAAGATCGGCCTGCGCGAGCTGATGGAGCTCGCGCAGGCACTGCGCGAGACGATCGGAGGCGCTCGCTCGATCACGCCCGACGACCTGTCGCTGCCCGACGCCCCCGGCGCCGCGGCGGTCGACGCCACCGAAGTGGAGGCCCGCGCGACTGCCGTCGCGACCGCCCTGGGCGCCGCGAAGGACGCGCTGGGTGCGGCGATCGCCGCCGCGGACGCCGCGATCGCCGCCGCGGATCCCGCGATCGCCGCGCCGGCCGGCGAGGCGCTGCGCGCGGCGCTGCTCGCGGCGAGCGCGCTCGGCGTCCTGGGCGCGGTCCCGCTCGCGGCGATCGGCGACGATCCGGCCACGCTCTCCGATCTGAAGCTGCAGGCCAGCGTGGCGCAGGCGGAGGTGCGCCGCCGGGTCGCGGCGCTGGACGCGCTCGCCACGCCGGACCAGGAAGATCGGCGCGGGCGCGCCGACCACGCGATCGCCCGTCTCCGGACCGTGCTCGGCGGCGACTTCCGCGCGGCGCCGCGCTACACCGCGCCGCCGCGCGGCGATCGAGCGCAGGTGGACGTCGGCTTTCCGTCCAGCGCCGCGCTGCAGGGCGGCGACGCGTTCGCCGCGACGCTGTGGTTCCAGCGCCTGACGCGGATCCGCGACGGCGCGCGGCGCCTCGGTGACACGCTGCTCTATGCCGACGCGCTCGGCGGCGCCGACCCCATGCGCTTCGCGGTGGCGCAGCTCCCGGCCGTCGCGAACGATCGCTGGGTCGCGCTGCCGTTCTCCGGCAGCACGCCGCCGACCGGGCGCGTGTCGCTGGTCGCGCACCTGCCGGCCGGCCCCCTCGATCCGGCGCGCACGCTCGCCGGGCTGCTGATCGAGCAGTACACCGAGGTGCTGCCGGCGCCCGCGAAGACCACCGGCCTGGCGTTCCACTTCGATCAGCCGGACGCCACGCCACCGCAGGCGATCGTGCTCGCAGTGCCGCCCGTGGTCGGCGCGGACTGGACCCTGGCGGCGCTCGAGGCCACGGTGCGCGAGACGCTCGAGCTGGCGAAGCTGCGCATGGTCGATCTGAATGCGTTGCAGGACGCCGGGCACTTCGTCCCGGCGACCTATCTGGCGTTCAACACGAAGGGCGTGACCGTGGCTACCGATCTCAAGGTGGGCCGCGGCGTGCAGCTCGGTTGAGAGGACAGCGGACATGGCAGACACGCCACGGCTCGACAAGGTCACACCGGCATCGGCACTCCCCGGCGCCCAGCTCACGCTGACGGGGGCCGCGTTCGACGAGCAGACTGCAGAGTCGGCCGTACGCTTCCGCCTGCCGACGCCCCATGTGGTCCCCGTGACCGGCGCGATCGTCGGCTGGGAGCCGACGACGATCCTCGTCCAGGTCCCCGCGCTGGAGTCGTTCGGCTCCGGGGGCCCGCTCGAGGTGACCGTCCACACCGCGGCAGGAGTCAGCCTGCCCGTCGAGATCATCCTGCATGAAGCGGAGCGGCCCACGATCGCGAAGGTGGTCCCGGCGCGCGGGCTCGAGAACGCTCGCATCACGATCACCGGCAGCCGCTTCGGCCGGCCGAGCAACGGCTCGGAGGTGCTGTTCCAGGCCCCCGGGCCGTCCGACGAGCTGGTCGACGTGACCGCGTACGTGGCGAGCTGGAGCCCGACGTTGATCGAGGTCGACGTGCCGTTGCTCGAATCACTCGGCGGCCCCGGCGAGCGCAGCCTCGTCGTGCGCACGCCCTGGGGCCGCAGCGATCCGGCCGACTTCCGCCTCGGCGAGCTACCCACCATCACGGGGGTGGTTCCGTCGGGGCCATCGGCAGGCGCCACCATCACGGTGTTGGGCACCGGATTCGGGAAGCAGCCCGCCAGCCTCAAGTTGATCGCCGCGGGTCAACCCGAGATCGCGCCGACGATCCTGTCGTGGAAGGACACCGAGATCAAAGCGAGGCTCCCGGGTCTGCGAACCTTGCGCAGGACCGGGCTCTGGGACCTCGCCGTGAGGACCGAGTGGGGCGAGTGCAGGATGCAGATCCTGATCGACAACCTCGCCGCGATCACCTCCTGGACGCGGGTGGAGCCGCACGCGCGCACCGACGATCTTCAGGCGGGGCTCGGGCTCGGCCTGCAGGCGCAGGTGTACGACGCGCTCTGGCTGCTCGGGCGGCAGTGGCAGCTCCTCGAGCTGACCGGCCAGGACGCCGGCTCCCCGGTGCGCGTCCAGGTCGAGGGGACATGCACGCCGCTCGCGCGCTGGCAACCCGAGGGCGGTCAACCCGAGGATGTCGCCGCCAGCGTGCCGCTCGAGGCGATGGTGGAGCGCGAACGGGACTTCCCGCCGCCCGGCGCCGCCGGCCCGTTCGACGACCTGCGGTTCGCCGCCGAGGCCGGCCTCCAGCTGCTGCGCATGATTGACGCACAGCTGCGCGATCCACAGAAGAGTAACGACTACCGCAGACGATTCCTGCGCGATTACCCGCTCGAGCTGCCGCCCGCCGACACGGCGTCGCTCGACGCGCGCAGCCGCCGCTTTCTGAGCGTGGCCTCGCGCCGGGTCCCGGACGGCGCGCGCATCTACGCCAACTTCCAGGTCGCGCTCGGCACACCCCCGAAGCTGCCGCACAAGCCTCCGATCGAAGGCAACGATCGCGCCGCGGTGCTCGCCGCGGTCCGCGCGTGGTACGGCTGGTGCGGCGAGCTGTTCAGCCAGGCGACGCCGGGGCAGCGCGCGTGGGATCCCCGGCGGATGGAGTACGCCTTTTCGGCTGGCTCCGGCGAGCTCGTGCTCGACGCGCGCGAGCACGACGGCGGCCACCTCGACTGGTACTCGTTCGTCCGGCGCGCGCCGGCCGCGCCCGGCGCTCCGGCCCCCACGCTTGGATCGCCCGCCGCCGGGCGAGGACCGGCGCCCTTCACCCGCACCGCGATCCCGACCCCGATCAGCTATCCAGGCATGCCCGTGCCCCGCTGGTGGGAGCTCGAGGATCGGCGCGTAGACTTCGGGGCGGTCGCATCAGCGCCGAACGAGTTGCTCAAGCTCGTGCTCGTGGAGCTGGCCACCGTCTACGGCAACGACTGGTTCACGCTGCCGCTCGATGCGCTGCCCGTCGGCAGCCTGTGCGAGCTCACGAAGGTGACTGTCACCGATACGTTCGGTGGCACGATCGAGCTCGGCCCCTTCGGCGATGGCTCCGGGACCGACTGGCGCATGTTCGAGCTGGCCAGCGACGACGGCGCGGCGGACGCGGGCCACGCGCTCCTCCTGCTCGACGCGCTGCCGGCCACCCTGGAGTCGGGCCCCGTCGAGGAGGTACTTCTGCTCCGCGACGAGCTTGCGAACCTGGCCTGGGCGGTGGAGAAGATCGTCGAGAGCCGCACCGGGCGGCCGTTCGATCGCCATGAGGACGAGGTCAGCCGGCGCGCGCAGCCGGCGCCGCCCGAGGCCGCCGCGGCGCGGCGCTACTTGCTGCAGACGACCGTCCCCCGCAACTGGATCCCGCTGATTCCCCAGCGCGACACCGGCGCGGATGGCTGGGTCATCCTGCGCCGGCTGGCGCGTGGCGCGATGCGCGATCCCGCCGGCGGGCCGTCCATCTTGCCGCTCGGGCGCCTGCTCGAGCCGGGCCGTCCGCTCGACATCTACGACGAGGAGCTCCCCCCGACCGGCCTGCGAGTGACGCGCCTGTGGACGCTCGGCCGCGCCGCGAATGGCCGCACCCACCTCTGGCGCGCTAGGCGCAAGGGCCCCGGGCGCGGCGAGGCATCGAGCGGCCTGCGCTTCGATCTCACCCGGACCGAGCGACCCGATCAGCCGTGATCCCGGCGGTCGCCGCTCGGAGCGCGCTGCTCGGAGCGCGCCGCTCGGAGCGCGCTGCGCAGAGCGGCGTGCCGACGTTGTACGCGTCGTTGAAGTGCGTGAAGTACGCGTCGTGGACGGGGTGCGTCGTGCCGGTCTCGGGCGCGAGCTTGACGAAGATCTCGTCGGACTTGCGGGCGGCGCCGCCGCTCAGGTTCTGCGAGCCGCTGTAGACCCGGTACTGGTACGTGGCGTGCCCGGGCGACTGACGACGCCCGGTCAGGGACCGCTGCCGCCGACGCCGGTCAGGGACCGCTGCCGCCGACGCCCGCGAGCCGCTCCTTGCGGAGCTTGGCGACCACGTTGACGTTCCGGTCGGCGATCTCGGCGATCCGGTACTCGAGCGCCGAGCCGAAGATCGGGGCGACCTCCACGGGCCGGAGCTTGTACTCGTCCTCGAGCCAGTCGGCGAGGTCCGAGGTCGCGCGCGCCAGCGCCGCGTCGAGCGAGCCCTCGAGGCCGAGCGACATGATGTACTGCTCGGTCTCCATGCGCGGGACCTTCCAGCGCTTGCCGCGCAGGACCTCGACGGAGATCTCGATGTCGAGCGAGGTCTCGAGCGCCGAGCCGGTGACCTCGCCGTCGCCCTGCACCGCGTGGGCGTCGCCGACGTAGAGCAGCGCGCCCGGGATGCTGACGGGCAGAAGGACCGTCGCGCCGTCGGTCACCTCCGCGAAGTCGAGGTTGCCGCCGAAGTAGTCGAGGTCGCGCGACGAGATCGGCGGCGCGTCGAAGCGCGGCGCGACGCCGACGCAGCCGAGCATCGGGCGGACCGGGACCGTGTAGCGCGCCAGCGCGGGCGGCGGATCGGCGAGCCGGGCGACCCCGCGCGTGCGATCGAGGATCCACCGCAGCTGCGCGGGCGCGACGTCCTTGAACTTCTCGGCCTGGCTCCGCGTCAGCGCGCGATCGATGAGCCGCCGCCCGCTGAACGCGTAGTCGCGGTTCAACGTCAGCTTCCGGATCTTCACCGCGAGCACGTCGCCGGGCATCGCGGTCTCGACGTAGAACGGCCCGGTCAGCGGGTTGCCGCCGAGCACGCGCACCTTGGCGGTGGCGTCGACCCCGGCCGCGTCGACGCTGGTCGTCTTGATGATGTCGCCGGGCCAGACCCGCAGCACCGGCGGCGCGTCGGGCGAGAACGCGCGGTGGAACACGGTCGGCGTGAACGTGTGCGTCCGCGGCGCCGCGGGTCGGTTCGTGGGCATGCGCGTCGCCGTCCAGGTCGTGGCGTAGTTGCGCTCGGCCTGCTTGCCGCGGTGCGTGGACTGCCCGGCGAGGCCACCGGGCCCGAGCGTCGCCACGAGCGCGAAGCTGTCCGCTGGATCTTTCGGCTGCACGGTCAGCGTGACCTTGTTGCCAGTGGCCGTGCCAGTCACCGGCAGATCGTCATTCGCGTCGGCGAGCGTGCCCGTGAGCTTGGCGCCGTCCTGCTTGAGCGTCAGCTTCGAGCCGCGGCGCAGGCCAAAGACCTGCTCCGTGAAGATCCAGTCTCCCGATAGGTCCTCGGCGCCAGCAGCGCCGGTCAGGACCACGAGCACGATCGCGATAACGATTCCCCGCATCGCGGCACGATACCGGAACGGCTCCCGCCGCGGCGCGCCGCCGCGGCGCGAACGCCGCGGACGCGGAGACGCAGGGCTCAGAGCGTCGTGCCGGCGTTGTACGCGTCGTTGAAGTGCGTGTAGTACGCGTCGTAGACCGGGTGCACGGTGCCGGTCTCGGGCGCGAGCTTGACGAAGATCTCGTCGTACTTGTGGGCGGCGCTGCCGCTCAGGTTCTGCGAGCCGCTGTAGACCCGGTACTGGTACGTCGTGCCGTACTTCGCATAGACGATGAACGACTTGTCGTGGATCGGCATCTCGCGCACGGGGATGTTCGCGGCGTGGAGCGCGGCGAGCGCGTCGGGCTCGACGGTGTCGGCCACGACCCAGATCTGACAGCCGCCGCGCCGGAGGCGCGCGAGCTCGGCGACCACGTCGAGCCGGCTGTCGCGCACCGACGCCTGCATGACCCGGATGCGGCAGCTCGTGTCGGGCGTGATGTCGTCGAGGCGGTTGACGACCAGATCGGTCTCTACCTCGGGCGAGGCGTAGATATCGGCCGCGGCGGCCAGCAGGTGGCCGCGCCCGGAGGACGGATCGTAGTAATCGGAGAGCCGCCGCTGCGCGTACAGCTCGTCGAGGTACCCGCGCAGCTGGGTGTAGAGCGACGCCTCGCCGTACACGGTCACCGTGTTGTTGTACAGGCGCGCGCCGCTCGCGTAGGTCTGGTTCGCGGAGCCAAACCACACCACGTTGCTCGAGACGGCCCCGTCGGGCGCGGTCGCCGTGCTGAACGTGAACAGCTTGGTGTGCGAGATCGCGTCGTCCGCCGTCGAGATGCACGAGCTGTTGTTCGAGTGCGTGCAGTAGACCTTCTTCGTGAGCTTGTCGAGGTAGCTCGTCTTCGCGGTGTCGGTCGACGCCGCGACGGCGCCGTCCATCGACATCCGCACGTCGACGCCGCGCGTCTGGGCGTCGAGCAGCGCCTTGGCGACGGCGTCGACCGAGATGCTGAAGATGTGGCCGTCGATGCGCCCGCCGGCCGGGACCGTGCCGATCAGGCGCGTCAGCTCGTCGACGGCGTTCATGTCGACGCCGGGGTCCGCCGTCCCGCTGCACGGGCGATCCGGACGGGTGAAGAAGAACCAGGTCGGGTAGCCGGCCAGGGTCGCGCGCGCGACGCAGCCCGGCGACGGCACCGCGGTCGCGGCGACGGGCGCCAGGGACTCGGCCGGATCGGGGAGCCCCGCGGTGGCGGCATCATCGTCGGGGTCGCCGATGATGGCCGCGATGTCGACGTCGACGGGCCGGTCCTCCTCGTCGGAGACATCGTCGGGCTCGGGCGCGGACGACGCGCACGCGGCGGCGCCGAGGGACACGAGGAGCACGGCTGCTACAGCGCGAATCATGATGCGGCTGGCTCAGCACGATCCGATCCAGCCCGGCGCGCGTCCAAGGGCGCGAACCGGCGATGGCCGCGGGCGGTGCGCGCGCCACCCGCGCGCTGGTATGTGCACACAGCCGTGAGCGGAGCGCTGGCCGGCCCCCACCCGCGGTCGCTCAGCGCGGCCGGCGGCCGGCGCCCGGCCGGTGATCCGGGCGATGCCGCCGCGCGAGGTCGCTCGACGTGACGAGCTCGAGCTCCCGGATCTCGCCCTCGGCTTCGAGGAGGAACGGCGCGATGGCGGCGGCGAACGCCCGCGTCCCTGGCGCCTCGCCGTGGCGCGCGTCCGCGGCGCGGTCTTCAGCGCGGAGGATCGCCAGGTAATACGCCGGATCGTGCGGATCGCGATACATCGTCCACGCCGACCCGGGCAGCTCACCGCGCACGTACGTCGCGAACTCGTGCATCGCGCGCTCTGCATCGAGGCGGGCCTCGGGGCGGATCCGGTAGCGGAGGGTCTTGTACACGGGCATACCCCGACGCTACGCGATCCGCGGCGCGCGGCGCGGGACGCCTTCGACGCGCGAATCGTAGAGCGTCAGCGAGAGGCTCGAGGTGGCCCGCGGCGCGAGCCACGGCACGTCGCCGAGCTCGAGCCCCGCCGCGCAGACGACGATGGGGCGCCTGCGCGCCACCGCCTCGAGCCGGCCGATCACGCGCGCCAGCATCTCGCCGTTGAACGGGGCGTAGAGGAAGAAGACCGATCCGTCGAGCTCGGTCTCGGCCGCGTCGGCGTGGGTGAACGAGACGGCCGCCGTGAGGGCGAGCGCCGCGCACCGCGCCCGCGCCCGCTGCACGAGCGGCTCCTGGATCTCCACGCCGTGCGCGCGCGCCCCGGCGAGCAGGTGCGCGAGGAACACGACGAGGCCCAGCCCCGAGCCGAGATCGACGACCAGGTCATCGGGCTCGAGCGGCACCTCCCGCACCATCGCGAGGATCTCCTCGACGCCGCACGGCAGGTACGGCACCGATCCGCGCGGCAGATCCGGAACGTCCGGCGGCGGCTCCGCGAGCCCGAGCAGCTCGCCGACCCAGACGTCGCGCTCGCGGGGCGGGACGGCGAGCAAGAGCTCGAGGAGCGCCGCGCCGCCCAGCGCGCCGGACTCGAGCTCGGCGCGGGCCTTCCACGCTCGGTGCCGGAGCGCGTCGTCCACGATAGCGCGAAGGTAGCAGAGCGCGCGGCGCGCGCGGCCACGCCGCCAGGTCGGCATGCGGCGGCGCCGGGGGCTAATCGTCGGGGAACCGCGCGCGCCAGGCCTCGCGGGTCAGCCGGTGGACGAGGCAGTCGTCCTCGCCGAACATCTGCCGCCCGACGGGGACGAACCCGATCCGCTGGTAGAACTTGTGCGCGCGCGTGTTGCTCGCGAGCGGATCGATCACGATCGCGGTGACGGCCGGATCGGCGAAGCAGCGCTGGAACACGAGCCGCATCATCGTCTCGCCGTACCCCTTGCCGTGATCGGCGGCGTCGCCGATCCAGATGTCGATCGCGCGGAGGTTCTGCTCGATCTGGCCCCAGTAGTGCGTGGGCTCGTGGTGCGGATCGATGATCTGCATCGCGCCGATCGGCCGGCCGCCCAGCTCGGCGATCAGGTACTCGTCGACGTCGGACTGCTTGGGGATCTCGACGCGCCAGTCGTGATCGCCGAACGCCTTCTCGACATCCTTGTCATCGGTGGTCGCGGCGATGACGTGCGGCTCGCGATCCCAGCGCTCGAGCATCGGGACATCGTCCAGGGTCGCGCGGCGCAGCGTGAGGCGGGTCATCGGAGATGGAGCGTTCATACCGCATCCGCGGCCGGCCCGTTATGCTCGGGCCGCGATGCGCACGGCGCGGCTCTCCCTCCTGCTCGGTCTCGTCGGTCTCGTCGGCCTCGCCGTCGTCGGCGGCGGGGCGTGCGGGGGCTCGCCGGTGCCATCCGCCGCGAGCGGGCCGGTGATCGCGATCTCGCTCCACGGAGGTGGCGCGGGGGCGGCGGCGCTCGAGCGCGAGGCGGTCGAGCCGATCGAGCAGGCGGTCGCGGGACTCGCCGGCGTGCGCTCGCTGCGATCGACGATCGAGCCGGGCCACGCGCACGTGGAGATCTCGTTCGAGGCGTCGCGGCCGCTCGACCTCGCCACGGACGCGGTCATGCGCACGGTCCGCGAGGCGCAGCGGCAGCTGCCGGCCGGGCTCGCGCCGCCGGTGATCTCGCGCGTCGATCCGGCGGGGCCGGTGCTGTGGTTCGAGCTGGAGGGCGACGCGGCCCCGCGCGCGGAGCGCTCGGAGCTGGCGCGCGACGTGGTCAAGCCCCGGCTCGAGCGGCTGCCCGGCGTCGGCGCGATCGAGCTCGCGGGCGGCGTGGAGCGCGTGATCGCGATCCGGCCGGACCTCGCCCGGCTGGCGGCGGCTGGCGTCACGCTGGCCGAGCTGGCGGCGGTCGTCCCCGGGACGCTCGACGTGCCGTCGGGCAGGATCGATCCGACGTCGAAGGCGGTGATCCGCATCGTCCCGGCGCCCGTGACGCTCGAGGGGCTCGGTGAGCTTGCCGTCGCGAGCCGCGATGGCGCGACGGTCCGCGTGCGCGACGTCGCGAGGCTCGCGGAGGAGACCGCCGCGGACGATCCGGGCGGGCCGCTCGCGCTCGGCATGCGGCTCCAGCAAGGCGCCGACCGCGAGGAGGTGCTCGCGCGCGTGCGCGCGGCCCTCGCGGACCTCCGCCGCGCGCTGCCGCCGGGGTTTGCGCTCGTCGAGCGCCCGCCGCCGCCGGTCGCGCCCGCGCCCGTGCCCGCGCCGCTCGCGGTCAGCGTGCGGGGCCCGGATCGTACGGTGCTCCGCACGATCGCGGCGAAGCTCGAGGCGGACCTCCGGGCGGCCGGCGGGGCCTCCGAGGTCACGCGCGATCCGCCGCCGGGCCGGCCCGAGCAGACGATCGAGCTCGATCGGGCGCGCGCCGCGCAGCTGGGCATCTCCAGCGCGGAGCTGGCGGCGGCGACCCGCGCACTCCTCAGCGGCGAGCCGCTCGGGACGCTCCGCGTGGGCGGCCGCGAGCGCGCGATCGTGCTGCGACTCGATGGCAGCGTCACCGAGCGCCTGGCGCAGACAGCCGTGCGCACTGCGAGCGGCGAGCTCGTCGGGCTGGCCGCGGTGGCCACGGTCACGGCGACCCTGGGCGAGGCCCTGCTGCGCGTCGATGGCGAGCCGGCGATCGAGCTGTCGGCGCGCGTCGCGCCGGGCGAGGCGCGCGCCGCGGTGCGCCGCCGGCTCGTCGAGGCTACGCGCGACCTGGCGCCGGGCTACCGGGCAGTCGTCGCGCCATAGCGCACCGGCCCGCGGGCGGGCGCGCGGGCTGGAATAGCCGGTGCCGCCGGGCCGTTCTCCCCGCCATGCAAGTACATCGCGCGCGGCCGTGGCTGGCGAGCCTCTTCGCCCTGCTCGCCTCCGGGTTCATGGTCAAGGTCGCCGAGCACGAGCACCTCCTGCTCCTGCCGGCGGCGCTCCCGGCGATCGCCGCGCCGCTGTTCCACATCCGGAAACTGCAGGCGCAGATGCTCGCGCGCGCGGGGATCTGGTCAGCCGTGATGCTGGGCATGCTGTTCGCGCACCTGGAGCGGCAGCCGAGCGCCGCGATCGCGATGGTCGTCAGCGGCGCGCTCGCGCTCCTCATCGCGGGGCGCAGCGCGGCGAGCGCCGAGCCGGGCGCGTTCCGGCCGGTCGCCTATCAGAAGACGTTGACCCTGTCCCTGGTGCTCGCGCTGGCGGACACGCTCACGCTGTGGATGTGGACCGCGTTCGCGCTCCTGGGCGGCGCGCCGCGAAAGGACACGCTGGGGTTCTTCATCTGCGCGGTGATCACGCTCGCCAGCGTCATCGGGCTCTACCGGCTGCGCATGTGGGGACTCGCGCTCGGCGTGCTCGGAAACCTCGGGATCGCGATCGTGTTCGGCGCGCGGATCATCGACGTCCAGGAGCTCCGGATCGTGTTCATCACGACCGCGCTCACGCAGCTCCTGGTCGCGCTGCCGGTGCTCGTCGGCGTGATCCGCCGGCGGCCCATGGAGCTCCCGGCGTGGCTGCAGAACAGCACGCGCGTGCTCTACCCGGCCGCGCTGCTCGGGGTGATCGCGCTGGCCCTCCAGCCGCTGACCGGCCGCTCGATCCTGCTCGACATCGCGATGTGGCTCCTGCACTGAGCTAGCGGCGGCGCGGCCTGCGCGTCGGGGCGCGAGCCGGGCGGCGGGTCGGCCGGCGACCCGGCCGGGCCTTGGCGCCGGGCAGGCTGGCCTGCGTGAGCTGCATCTGCTTCGCGACGAACCTCGCGAAGGGCCGGACGTCGGCGGCCACGCTCGCGGCCTCCAGCGCGTCCAGGTACGCGGCCCGATCGTCGACCCGGATCACCGTCCAGGGATATCCGCCTCCGGCCAGAAGCGCGTTCATGAGGAAGCGCGCGATCCGGCCGTTGCCGTCGGGGAACGGGTGCACGTAGCCGAGCAGCCAGTGGCCCAGGACGGCGCGGACGGCCGGGGCCGGCTCGCCCTCGATCAGATCGAACAGCGCCGGCATCGCGTCGCGCAAGATCTCGGCGCGCGGCGGGACGTGCCGCGAGCCGCGCAGGAAGACGGGCTGGGTCCGGTAGCCGGCGAGGATCTGCGCGTCGAGGAGCCCCACCGCGACGTGCGGGCTGAAGAGCTCCCGGTACCACTCGCGGTGCGCGGTGCGCACGATGCCGATGTCGCCGCGCGCGGCGAGGATGCGGCGCACCGTCTCCCGGACACGCTGGAACGCGAGCCAGTAGCCCCGCGCCGCGAGCGCGTTTCCACTCTCGCGATCCGACGGCTCCCGCTCGGGATCCCACGCGCCCACCGCCACGCGCTGCACGAGCTCGGGCGTCACCTGGTAGCCCTCGATGGACAGCGAGTGATACGCGTCCAGCTGGTAGACCCCGTCGATCCTCTGGAGATAGGCATCGCGATCGGCGGGGAGGCCGCGGGCCGCGGGGAGCTCGGCCAGCACGGCCTCGCGCGATCTCGCCCACAGCGTCTGGAGGCGCGCGACGATCGGCGGAACCGACCGGAGCGCCGGCGCCGCGCTCGGATCGGCATCGAACGGATCGGTCTCGCGGACGTCGAAGTGGGCGGCCTTCATCGCGGTCGCGATCTCGTCGGCGATGGCATCCCGGCCGATGTGGCGAAGCGCGCCCGCGAGCCTGCCGGCGATGACGGAGTGCCCGCCCGGAAGGAGGCGCGAGAGGAGCTCGGAGGGATCGCGGAGGCTCCCGAGCACCACGCGCGCCTCCACGGGCCACTGCGAGAAGAAGCTCGGCGCGACGCGCGCCAGCGCCGCCTCGACGCGGTAACCGCGCACGCCGCGCAGGAGCTCCAGATCTCGCGCGGGCGGCATGGCCTTCTCCTTCAGCGCGAAGAACGAGGTGCCGTACGGGAGATCGATCCGGTTGTTGTTCGCCGCGGGGCTGTGGACGATGACCTGCTTGGGGATGGCCGTGTGCTCCGCGTGGAGCAGCAGCGACTGCTCCGGCGAGAGGTGCCACTCGGCCGCGAACCGCTCGTCGCAGTACCGCCGGCAGAACTCCCAGAACGAGGCGAACCACGGCGTGGTGTCACCGGGCCGGGCGGTCGGGCTCGCGGAGACGAGCCAGCCCTTCATGACCTCCTGCAGGAAGCCGCTCTTCACCAGCCGCTCCCTCGCCGTGCGCGCGAGCTGATTCGACGCGAAGACGCGGGCGCCGTCGGCCTGGAGGCGGCGCAGCTCTTCGAGCGCGGCGGCGAGCTTTTCGTGAGGCGCGGCCATGGGTCACACGGCACGGAGACCGTCGAGGAGGCCGTGCGGTTGCAATTGGATCGTGTTGTAGCACGACAATTGAATTGTGCTGGGGCGTTACAATTGAAAGATGCTGCGCCGTTACAATTGAAGGATGCTGCGCCTAGGCTGGTCAGCGGCTCATGCATCGCCCGGCGTGAGCCTCCCGGCGCTCAGCCCTGAACGTCCAGCATCTGCCGCTCGGCGCCGGCTCCCCCGCTTGCAATCCTCGATCGGGCTGGACTACGGTCGCCCCCGCTCTGCCGCCTCCTTGCTCGCTAAGAGGGGATCATGAAGACACTGCTCGGGCTGCTTGCGTGTATCTGTGTCGCCGGGTCTGCCGGGTGTGATTCTCGTCCCGAGCAAAAGCAGGCGACGCCGCAGCCGCCCACGGCGGGGAGCGGCGTCGCGGGCTCCGGGGGCCAGCAGGCGAGCGGCGGCGCGGGCGCCAAGACCGAGGGCCAGACCGGATCTGCCCCGGCGGCGGCAGGAGAGACGCGGTACGTGCTCGTCAGCCACGCCCCGGACTCGGACTCGTGGTGGAACACGATCAAGAACGCGATCAAGCACGCGGGCGAGGACTTCGGCGTCACCGTCGACTATCGCAACCCCTCGGGCGGCGATCTGGCGGACATGGCCCGCCTCATCGAGGCGGCGGCCGCGCGGAGCTATAGCGGCGTCATCACGTCGATCGCCGACTTCGACGTCCTGAAGAAGCCGATCGGCCAGGTCGGCGCCAAGAAGATCCCGCTCGTCACGATCAACTCCGGCACCACCGCGCAGAGCGAGCAGCTCGGCGCCGTCATGCACGTCGGCCAGCCCGAGTACGACGCGGGCAAGGCGGCCGGCGAGCGCGCCAAGGCCGCCGGTGCGAAGTCGTTCCTCTGCGTGAACCACTACGCCACGAACCCAGCGTCGTTCGAGCGCTGCAAGGGGTTCGCCGACGCCATCGGGGTCGACTACAAGGCGTCCACCCTCGACAGCGGCGACGATCCGACCACCGTCGAGAGCAAGGTCTCTGCCCACCTGCGCAAGAACCCGAGCACCGCGGCGGTCCTGACGCTGGGCCCGAACTCGGCGCACCCGACGCTCAAGGCGATCAACAAGCTCGGGCTCAAGGGCAAGCTCTTCATGGCCACGTTCGATCTGTCGCCGGAGATCTCGGCCGGCATCAAGGACGGCACGGTGGCGTTCGCGATCGATCAGCAGCCGTACCTCCAGGGCTACATCCCGGTGGCCGTCCTGGCGATCATGAAGCAAGAGAACACGCAGGACCTCGCCAAGGTCATGGCCGCGCTCCAGGCGAGCCCCAAGGTCAAGGCCCGGCTCGAGGCGTACGGCCTCGCGCCGGTGTACGGCGCCCGGCACATCAGCTCCGGCCCCGGCTTCGTGACCAAGGACAACATCGCCACGGTCGAGAAGTTCGCCGGCCAGTACCGCTGAGCGAGCACCGCCGCGCTGATGACCGATAGATCCGATGACCGGGTGCGGCAGGTCTCCCGGTTGCACCGGGTGATGGCGAGACCCGAGGCGACCGCCATCGCCGGCACCGCGCTGGTGTTCGCGATCTTCTTGGTGACCGCCGGCGGCTCGGGCATGTTCGCTCTCGACGGGGTGATCAACTGGTCCGTCGTCGCGGGCTACCTCGGCATCCTCGCCGTCGGCGCGTGCCTGCTCATGATCGCCGGAGAGTTCGATCTCTCCATCGGCTCGATGATCGGGTTCACCGGCATGGTGGCGGCCATCCCGCCGCTCCACATGGGCTGGCCGGTCTGGCTGTCGATGCTGGTCTCGCTCGCCTGCGCGCTCGTGCTCGGCTTCGTGAACGGCCAGCTCGTCGTCCGCACCGGGCTGCCGTCCTTCATCGTGACGCTGGCCTTCCTCTTCGTCCTGCGCGGGCTGACGCTGGCGTTCTCCATCATCGTCGCCGATCGGACCATCGTCAGCGGCATCGGGGACCTGGCGGAGCGCGACCCGGTCGTCAGGCTCCTGTTCGTGGGGACGGTCGGCGATGGCCTGTTCGGCTGGATGGCGCAGCACGGCTTGATCCGCGCGCTCGACGACGGCACCCCGCTCGTGCGCGGCATCCCCAAGGTGCTGATCTGGTGGACCGTGCTCGCCGCCGCGTGCTCGCTCTCGCTCACCCGGACGCGGTTCGGCAACTGGATCTTCGCCGTCGGCGGCGACGCGGGCGCCGCCAAGAACGTGGGCGTGCCGGTGCGGCGCGTGAAGGTCTCGCTGTTCATGTTCACCGCGCTCTGCGCGTGGCTGTTCGCCATGCTGCAGATCTGCGACATCGGCTCGGCGGCGGCCGACCGCGGCCTCCAGAAGGAGTTCGAGGCGGTGATCGCCGCGGTCATCGGCGGCTGCCTGCTCACCGGCGGCTACGGCTCGGTGATCGGCGCCTGCTTCGGCGCCCTCCTCTTCGGCGTCGTGCAGGTCGGCATCACCTATACGAACATCAACGCGGACTGGTTCCGCGTGTTCCTGGGCCTGATGCTCCTCCTCGCCGTGCTGTTCAACAACCAGGTGCGCCGACGCGTCACGCAGACGAGGTGATCGTGGCCCCGGATCCAGCATCGGAGTACGTCCTCGAGCTCGACAGCGTCAGCAAGTTCTTCGGCACGGTCGTCGCGCTGAAGGACGTCACGATGCGCATCCGGCGCGGCGAGGTGCACTGCCTGCTCGGCGACAACGGCGCCGGGAAGTCCACGCTCATCAAGATCCTGGCCGGCGTCCACCCGCCGAGCCGCGGGACGTACCGGGTCGACGCCGAGCCGGTCGCCTTCGACTCGCCGCGCGACGCGCTCGATCGGGGCATCGCCACCGTCTACCAGGATCTGGCGCTGGTGCCGCTCATGAGCGTGTACCGGAACTTCTTCCTGGGCCGCGAGCCGATGCGCACCTACGGCAGGATCTTCCGGGTGTTCGATCGGCGCCTCGCGAGGCAGGTCGCGAGCGAGCGGCTCGCCGAGATGGGGATCACGGTGCGCGACCCGGAGCAGGCGGTCGGGACGATGTCGGGCGGCGAGCGCCAGTGCCTGGCCATCGCGCGCGCGATCCACTTCGGCGCGCGCGTGCTGATCCTCGACGAGCCGACCGCCGCCCTCGGCGTGAAGCAGAGCGCGAACGTGCTCCGGCTCATCGCCCGGGCGCGCGACAAGGGCATCTCGGTCATCTTCATCACGCACAACGTGCACCACGCCTATCCGGTCGGCGACACGTTCACGCTGCTCAACCGCGGCCAGTCGATGGGCACGTTCAAGAAGAGCGAGATCTCCCGCGACGAGGTCCTGAACATGATGGCCGGCGGCCAGGAGATGGCCGACCTCATGTCCGAGCTGGGCGTCCGGCTGTAAGGCTGCAAGCAGCAGCCTCGCCGCGGGGAGCCGCTCACGAGCGCCGTCGCGGACGGAGCGCGCGCGGCAGCGGGACCGCGGGCGCGTGGCCGCGCGCCGCGGGCGCGCCGCGGTGACCGCCGCCGCGGCGCGGGTCGGGCGCGGCGCGCGCCGGGTGCGGCGCGGGCTCCGGCGGCAGGGCCAGCGGCGCCGGCGCGCCGGCGGCCGGGAGCACCGTATTGTCATTGCCAATGAGCAGCTGCCGCGAGATCTGGTGTAGGTCGAGCTTACGCATAGAGGTCTCCCTCGCGGAGCGCGAGGGCGCTCCGCCGCTTGGGGGTCTCCACGCGTGCGCGCGCGCAGCGCGCCGGGGCACGCCGGCGCGCTGTCCGGGGCGCACCGCCGAGCGGGCGTGCTACCGGGGCGCGCCGGCAGGGCCGGCGGCGAGATCCGCGATCACGAACGCGTGGCGCTGCGAGCAAGTCGCAGCTGGGATCACGCAGGGGTTCGAGCGATCAGCAGGTCATGGTGGACGCGGACGACCGCGTCGAGGTGCAGACTACCCAGACAAGGCACGATTGTCCAGCACGATCATCGTGAGTGAGCGATGGACTGATGGTACATCCGCGAACGTCGAGGTGGCTGCCCGGGCGTATGGAGCGAGATCATGCCCCGGCTCGATCTGGTGCCGTGACCGGTTCCGTAGGATCGTACCGGCACTTTGAGCACGCCTTCGTCTCTAGCCCTGCTCCCAGGGATCCATGCTGCGAGCTACCAGACGGGTCGCCTGCGCATCCACGCGCTCGCCAGCGGGCCACGGAAGACCACCACGATGGTCTTCATCCACGGCAACCTCTCCACGTCGCGGTTCTGGGAAGAGACGCTGCTGGCGCTCCCCGCCGACGTCCGCGGGATCGCGCCGGATCTGCGCGGCTTCGGGCGCACCGAGGCAAAGCCGATCGACGCGACGCGCGGCATGCGCGACTTCGCCGACGACCTGCACGCGCTCCTCGAGGAGACCGGGCTCCCAGGCGCCGGCCGGCCGCACCTCGTCGGCTGGTCGACCGGCGGCGGCGTGGCGATGCAGTACGCGATCGATCACCCAAAGCAGGTGGCCTCGCTGACGCTCGTCGCGCCGCTGTCGCCGTTCGGCTTCGGCGGCACCCGGGACGAAGCGGGTACGCCCTGCTGGCCGGACTACGCCGGCTCGGGCGCCGGCACCGTGGCGCCCGAGATCGGGAAGCGCCTCCTCGCGCACGATACAGGCGACGAGAGCGACTTCTCGCCGCGCAGGATCATGAACAGCTTCTATTTCAAGCCGCCGTTCCGCGTCGCGCCCGAGCGCGAGGACCTCTACGTCGACGAGATCCTGATGACGTCCACAGCGCCCGGCTGCTACCCCGGCGACGTGGTGACCTCACCGAACTGGCCGGGGGTCGGCCCGGGCAAGCTCGGCATCAACAACGCGCTCTCGCCCGCGTACGTCAACCTCTCGGCGTTCGCCAAGATCGATCCGCAGCCGCCGGTCTACTGGATCCGCGGCGCCGACGATCAGGTCGTCTCCGACACTTCGTCCTTCGACCTCGGCTACCTCGCCAAGCAAGGCATGGTCCCGGGCTGGCCGGGCGAGGAGGCGTACCCGCCGCAGCCGATGATCCGCCAGACGCGCGCGATGCTCGACGCGTACCGCGCCGCGGGCGGCACCTACCGGGAGATCGTGCTGCCGAACGTCGGCCACTCGCCGCCCCTCGAGGCGCCCGAGGCGGTCCGCGCGGTGCTGCTCGAGGCCCTGGGTCGCAAGTGACGGCGCCGCGCTACGCCGCGGTGCTCGGCACCGGCAGCTACGTCCCCGATCGCGTCGTCACCAACCGCGAGCTCGAGCAGGCGCTCGGCCAGCCGGTCGACGAGTGGCTGCGCGCCAACGTCGGCATCGCCGAGCGCCGCGTGATGGCCGACGATCAGGTCACCTCGGACCTGGCCGCGGCCGCGGGGCGCCGCGCGCTCGAGCGGGCCGGCACGGCGGCCGACGAGCTGGATCTGGTGATCGTCGCCTCCGACACGCCGGACTACCTGAGCCCGGGCACGGCGTCGGTCGTGCAGCACAAGCTGGGCGCGCGCCGCGCCGGCACGTTCGACGTGAACTGCGCCTGCGCGTCATGGGTGACGGCGCTCGACGTCGGCGCCAAGGCGATCGTCGCCGACGCCGACTACCGGCGGGTCCTCGTGATCGGCGCCTACGCGATGACGCGCTTTCTCGACTGGAACGACAAGCGCACGGCCACGCTGTTCGCCGACGGCGCGGGCGCGGTGGTGCTCGGCCCAAGCGAGCGGCCGGGCGTCCTGGCGGCCAAGCTGTCGGCGGTCGGCGAGTACCACGACGCGCTCGGCATCTACACCGGCGGCTCGGCGCGCCCGGCGACGGCCGAGGCGGTGGCCGCGCACGGCCGGCCCCACGTCGAGTTCGTGCGCAAGTTCCCCGCGACGTTCAACACCGAGCGCTGGCCGGAGCTCGTGCGCGCGACGCTCGACAAGGCGGGCGTGGGCCTGCCCGACGTCTCGCTGTTTTTGTTCACGCAGCTGAACCTGCGCACGATCGAGGCGGTGATGGACGTCCTGGGCCAGCCGCGCGAGAAGGCGCACTGGATCATGGACAAGTGGGGCTACACCGGGTCGGCCTGCGTGCCGATGGCGCTCGACGACGCGGTGGCCCAGGGGAGGATCTCCGCCGGCGATCTGGTCGTCTTGTGCGCCAGCGGCGGCGGCATCTCGATGGCGGCGGCGGCGATCCGCTGGATATAAATCGCGCAGACGGCGCGCGGCGCGGGCTCGCGCGAGGAGGGCTCATGTTCATCGGTGACTGGATGGAGCGCGGCGAGCGCTATTACGGGGACGCGACGGCCGTGGTCGACGTGGCCAAGGGCGCGGCCGGCCGGCTCAGCTATCGCCAGCTGAGCGCGCGCGCGAACCGGCTCGCGGCGCACCTGCGCGACGCGGCCGGCGTGGGCCGCGGCGATCGCGTGGCGGTCCTGGCCATGAACGGCGTCGAGGTGCTCGACGCGTTCTTCGCGTGCAGCAAGCTCGGGGCGATCTTCGTCCCGCTGAACTGGCGCGCGCACGCGCGCGAGAACCTCGAGGTGATCGAGCTCATCACGCCGCGCGCGCTGATCTATGGCCCCGACTTCCGCGAGACGGCGGCGGCGCTGCTCGAGGCCCGGGCGGCCGGCGCAAGCGCGGGCGACGGCGCGGACGCGCCGATCATCTCGCACGCGCTGGCGCTCGGCGCGCCGGACCTGCCCGGCGCGGTGGCGTACGGCGAGATCGTCCACGACGCGCCGGCGCCGCCGGTGGCCAGCGAGCAGGTCCACGAGGACGACGTCGCGTGCCTCCTGTTCACCGGTGGCACGACCGGCACGGCGAAGGCGGCGCAGCTCTCGCACCGCATGATCGCGTGGAACACGCTCAACACGGCGATCCACCAGATCGCGCGCGGCGACGTCACGATCACGCACACGCCGATGTTCCACACCGGCGCGCTGTTCGTGTACACGCTGCCGCTGCTCGTGTTCGGCGGCACCGTCGTCATCATGCAGAAGTGGACGGCCGAAGACATGCTCGACCTCATCGAGCGCGAGCGCGTCACCGTGCTGTTCGCCGTGCCGACGCAGTTCCAGGCCATGATGGCGTCGCCGCGCTTCGCGAGCGCGAAGCTTTCCACGCTGCGGTTCCTCATCAGCGGCGGCGCGCCGATGCCGGTCCCGGTGATCCACGCGTACCGCGAGACGCACGGGGTCGTGTTCACGCAGGGCTTCGGCATGACCGAGTTCGGGCCCGCCGTGTTCTCGCTCGCGCCGGCCGAGTCCGAGCGCCGGGCGGGCAGCATCGGCAAGCCGAACTACTTCATCGACGCGCGGATCGTCGGCGAGGACAACACGCCGGTGCCCCCGGGCGAGCTGGGCGAATTGGTGCTGAAGGGCCCGAGCGCCTGCTCGGGCTACTTCAAGAACCCCGAGGCGAGCCGCGCCGCGGTGGACGCCGAGGGGTGGTTTCACACCGGCGACCTGGCTCGCACCGACGAGGACGGCTTCTATTACATCGCCGGCCGCAAGAAGGACATGTTCATCTCCGGCGGCGAGAACGTCTACCCGCTGGAGATCGAGCGCGTGCTCTACGAGCACCCGGCGGTGGCGCAGTGCTCGGTGATCGGCGTGCCGCACGAGAAGTGGGGCGAGGTCGGGCGCGCGGTCGTCGTGTGCAAGCCGGGCCACACGGCCAGCGAGGCCGAGCTGCTCGAGCACTGCGCGCAGAACCTGGCCCGCTACAAGGTGCCGCGCGCCGTGATCTTCGTCGAGGCGCTGCCGATGTCGCCGGCGGGCAAGATCCTGAAGCGCGAGCTGATCCGGATGTACAGCACCTGAGGCTGCGCCCGGGCGTGCCCGGGCGCGCCCGGTGCGCGCTACGGCGTCCGCGCGAGGCCGTCCACCACCGCGCCGACCACGCACAGCGCGAACCCCTGCGCGACGTCGCTGAGCGTGGTCGCTGCCTTCACCCAGATCTGCCACTCGCCCGGGTTGGGCGCCTGCACGCGGACGATCTCGACGTTGTTCTTGCGATCGTGGTTCACCTTGTCGGCACCCCAGCCCTGGCGGAACGCGTGCAGCTCCGCGTTACCGGCGATCTGCGCGTGCGGATCGCCGGCCGGATCGCCGGCCGGTGGCACGACGAGCAGGTCGAGCTCGTTCTGCAGCCCCTGCCCCGGACGATCGGTCCACGCGAGCACGATGGTGAGCGGCTCCGCCGTGCCCTCCGCGACGCGGAATCGGTAACAGTACTTGGAACGCACCCAGGGCGATCTCATCAGCGCCTGTCCCGAGCCGTTGGCGATGTCGTCGAACAGCAGCACACGTCCCGGCGGCGCCTCGTCGTGAGGCAGGACGCGCCGCAGATCGAGCCGTCCATACCCTTGATCGAAGTCCGGGTACCCGATCGCGTCCCGCTCGGCGTCCCCGCGCTGGGAGTGGACCGGCGCGGCGGCGGCGATCAGGATGGCCTTGAGCAACGCTGCCGATGGAGCGCGCTGGCCGCGCTGCTCGCGCAGGTACTGGCGCACGATCGCCGCGCACCCCGCCACCACCGGCGCGGCCATGCTCGTCCCGCCGCAGTACACGTAGCGCTCGTCACCGCTCTCCTGCCAGTACACCTTGCCGTCGCTCCTGCTCGCGCGGCCGGAGAGGATCCACGTCCCCGGCGCGAGCAGATCGGGCTTCACGCTGTCGTGGTGCGTCGGACCGCGACCGCTGAACGCTGAAGGCAGATCTGGATCGGCGACGCGCTGGTCAGCCACGGGCGGATCGACGAAGCGCTTGCGCTCGCGATCGTGCTCGCCCCACGTCTCGGAGAATGGAGGTCCTCCACCGCGACCGCTGCCACAACAACCCACGGTGAGGACGTTCTTGGCGCAGCCCGGCGAGGTGACGCTGTTGAACCCGACGACCCCGTCGTGCGCAGCGCCTTCGTTTCCCGCGGCGACCACGACGAGGACATCGGGGTGCTCGTCGATGAAGTCATCCGTGCCCAGGGCGACCTGATCGTAGACGCCGTGCGCGTCGATCCCCCAGCTCAAGTTGAGGATCTTCGCCCCCTGCCGGACGGCCAGCGCGAGCACGTCCCCCACATAGGGCGGCAGCTCCGGCTTGCCGTCCGACCTGATCGTCTTGACGACGGCGAGCTTGGCCTCGGGAGCCACGCCCCGCAGGACGCCGTTCGAGGCGGCGCCCGTCCCGGCGATGATGCTGCAGACGTGCGTCCCGTGGCCGTTCAGGTCGCACTCCGACGCGCCGCAGGTCATCACCTCCGCGGAGAACACCGGAGCGCGGCTGCTCACCAGGACCTCCGTCGGCAGCCCTACCAGCCGATCCGCCAGATCCGGGTGGGACGCGTCGACGCCGGTGTCGAGCACGCCGACGATCTCGCCCGCACCTCGCAGCCGCGTGCCATGGCTCGCGTGCTGGATGGCCTCCACGCCGACGAGGCGCCGCGCGTGATCGTTCATCAGCCGCACGGCGCGGACCGCGCTGATCATGTCGACTCCCGACATCCGCGCGATGTCGTCCAGCGCGCGATTCCCGGGCCGGCTGCGAATGCGAATGAAGCGACGGGACACGGACTCGACCTCGATCCCTTCGAGCTCCTGGAGCTGGCGCTGGACGTCGTCGACCAGATCCAGCGTATGGACGGCGATGTCGTACCGCTCGGTGAGCTCGCCCGCGGGCGCGGGCGCAGCCGCCTCCGCGGGCTCGCCGGTGCGCGCGCGCTCGATCGCGGCACGCAGCCGGGGATCGGGCACGACCAGGTCGCGAGGCTTGTCGTTGACCTCGGCGACGAACTCGAGGTCCTTGAGCTCGTCCGCCCGATCGCGATCGATGCTGACGATGGCCCGGTCGAACAGGGCGCGCCGATGCACCTTCGCGCCCAGCGCGTCGAGCCGGGCGCGCCAGCCCGGGCGCAGCCGGCCTCTCGTGCGGATGACCACGTCCTTCCTGGATCGCAGCTCCCTGGGTGACGTGGCCGGCGGAGGCGCGGCGGCCGGCGGAGGCGCGGCGGCCGAAGGCGCGGCGGCCGGCGCGCCAGCGGCCGCGTCATCGAGGCGCTCGACGAGCAGGCCCAGCTCTCGCAGCTGCTGCGCCTGGATCGAGCTGGCCTGGGCCTCGACCGTACCGGACGCGTCCGGGGGCAACCCGAGCAGCGCGATCGCCTTGCCGCGCGGTGTATCGAGCCCGACCTCCTCCGGATCGAGCGTCACCAGGATCCGCGCCATCTCAGCCGCCGTACGCCGTCTTCAGCGCCGCGGCGAGGCCAGCTGGCAGGTTGACCTGGCCGGTGAGCCGCTGCCAGTACTCTGCATCGCTCCCGGCGGCCACCGAGGCGACGAACGGCGCGACGAACGGCGCGTCGAGGGGCACCGAATTCAGCGGCTCCTTGTCCGCGAACAGGCCGGCCGAGACCAGATCCTCCACCTCCGCCCAGTCATTGTCGAGCACCAGCGTGAAGTCCTCGGCCGCGCGCGGGGAGTCGGCGGCGATGCTCCCCTCCAGCTCCGCCTGCTCCTTGTGGAACCCGGCCAGGTCGCTCATCGCCAGCTTGAGCGTCTTCTGGGCCTGGTCGAAGCTGAGGCCGTCGAGCTCGGTGTCGGCACCGAGGTAGAGCCTCTTGTCCGCTCCCCGGACCGTCACATCCTCGAGCGCCTCACCGGGGTGCAGCGCCTGCATCAGGGCCGGATCGCCGTAACGCCCCTGGCCGCCCACGATCACCAGGGAGATCCGATCCTCGGTCGCGTCGATCAGGTGCGCGTACGGATCGGCTCCCGTGCCCTGGATGATCAGGACGTCGGCATAGGTGTCGGGGATCAAGCGGCCGACTCGCGTATGCCAGTAGATCGCGTGCGCCGCTCCGGTGGTCACCATCTCGACCAGCGCGCGGTCGGAGACGGCCGCTCCGCTGCGCGCGGCGACCCAGCGCGCCACCTTGAGCTCCTCGAGCAGGTTCTTGCTCCCCGTGGGAGACCAGTCACACCCCAGGGCGACCTGGAGCCCGCTCGCCATCACGGCCGCGAGATCGAGGGCCTCGCCGTAGAGGAGCAAGTTGCTGAACGGCGACCAGACGATCTTCGCGCCCGCGCGGGCGAGCGCGCCCAGATCGTCTCCGGTCAGCCCGAGCGCGTGGATCCCGACGAGGGAGGGCCGGATGAGATCGTGCTCGACCAGATCGAGGTAGTGCACGCGAGCCCGCTTGCCCCCTTCGGCCAGGTGATAGAAGTAGCTCAGCGTGGTCTCGACGGCCGTGCGGAACTCCTCGATGCCGTCGGCGGTCTTGCGCAGGTTCGGGACCAGCGTGCGCGCGCGGGGGAGATCGGGATCGTCGGGCACCTCCACGTTGCGCATGGCGCCCTTGAACCAGTGCTGGCCCTTCATGTTGCTGGTCAGCATCCCCTGGCCGGTCGTGGTGCCCCCGATCAGGGCCTTGGTCTCGACGTAACGGACGATGGCCTTGGCGCTGGTGCCGTGTTGCTTCAGGATCGCCATCGGGGCGACGAGATCGTGCTGGTAGGCCGCCGAGCCCATCCAGGTCTCTCGTAATTCGTACTTCTTCGGCACGGGCCACAGCGGCATCGCGTCGAACGCGAAGTGGTTGTGGAGATCGATCAACCCGGGGTAGATCGAGCCGCCCGTCTCGAGCACCGGCGCATCGCTGAACGTCGGCGGCATGTTGTCGGCGGGCCGGAGGACGGCCGCGATCGTTCCATCCTTCTTCACGAGCAGGCGGCCATCGTCGATGACTTCGCGGTTCCGGTTCATGGTCACGATCCGGCCGCGCAGGACATATCTAGACAGGTTCATGAATGTTCTCTGTGTATCGCTGTACGGTCTGGGTCCCGTCGGGCCGGCTAGGTCGTGGGCGGCCGCGCATCCTTGGGCACGGTCACGACGATGGTCGCGCGCTTCTCGTCGGGGGTCTCGCCTCTCCGTACGGCCCAGCTGTCCAGTGACCGCATCCAGGTCGGCAGGCCCGCAGGCAGATCCTCCAGGGGTATCTCCGCGAGCTCGCCAGGGGAGAGCCCCGTGCCGTAGAGCACGAGCGGCTGCGCCACATCGGGGTGTTGAAGCTTCGGCGCGAGCCGCTGGAGCGCCGCGTTCCAGTTGGCGAGCATCTGCTTCATCGCATCAGCGAAGCTCGTTGCGTTGCCGCCGCTCACGCTGTTGGGGTACGTCGGGTGCGTGATGTGCTCGTAAGCGACGTCGTTCGCCTGGCCCGCCGGCGTCTGCTTCCACTTCTTGAACGCGCCGTCCGCGAGGGTCCCGAGCGCCACGACCGCCTCGATCGGCGCGCCGGCGAAGATCGCGTCGATCCAGCGGTTGCGATATTCGATGATGGCCGGATCGTTCTTGTGCTTCATCCCGCCCCCCTGGCCATAGACGCTGTACAGGAAGGTGTTGATCATGACGTAGCTGGACGTGATGCCGAGCTTGGCCAGAAATCCCTGCACGCGCTGTCCGGCCTCGCCGACGAGGATGCGGCGAGTGATGGCCTCGTGGGTCGCCGGGTCCTGCCCGATCACGAGCACCCTCGCGCTCCCATCCAGGCGGCCGCGGTGGAAGATGGGCCCCCACTCCACCCGGAAGTCCTTGGCGGGATAGACCGAGCTATCCGGGTATTGATCGCAGAGCGAGAGGTACGGCTCGGCGATGTAACCGAGGTCGAACGAGACTTTCATGCTCACCACCTGATCTCCACGTCGGCGCAGCATCCGCGACCGTGCGAATGATTCCGCCGACCATCCGCCCAGGATGAATGCAATCGTCGCGCCGCTGCGACTACCCTGTCCCGGTGAGCAACGACATCGATCGGATCGGCCCGACGCGCCGGCCCGCAGGGCGCGTGGTGCAGCGGCCCGGCTGGCACGAGCTGACGTTCCTGCACTGGCGCGTGCCGCCCGCGTCGCTGCGGCCGCTGATCCCGGCCGAGCTCGAGCTCGATACGTTCGAGGGCGAGGCGTACGTCGGCCTCGTGCCGTTCACGATGACGAAGGTGCGGCCGCGGTGGGCGCCGCCGTGGCCGGGCACGAACGACTTCCACGAGACGAATGTCCGGACGTACGTCCACCACCGGGGCAGCGGGCCGGGCGTCTGGTTCTTCAGCCTCGATGCGGCGAGCCTGCCGGCGGTGGTCGCGGCGCGCACGATCTGGCGCCTGCCCTACCACCACGCGCGCATGACGCTGGAGCGCGCCGAGAGCGGCGAGGTGCGCTACGCGTCGGAGCGTCGGCGGCCCGGCCCGCTGCCGGGGGCGTGCCGCGTCGCGTGCCGCCCGCTCGGCGCGCCGGAGGCGGCGCGCCCCGGCACGCTCGAGCACTTCCTGGCCGAGCGCTACCTGCTCTACGCGCGGGCGCGCGGCGGTGGCCTCCTGCGCGGGGCGGTGCACCACGCGCCGTACCCGCTACAGCGGGCCGAGGTCACCGAGTGCGAGGAGACGCTGCTCGCGGCGGCCGGCATCGCGCGCCCCGCGGGGCCGCCGCCGCTCGCCCACTACGCACAGAGCGTCAGCGTCGAGATCTTCGGCCTCGAGCGCGTCGCGTAGTGAGCGCTACCACGCACCTACGTGGCCCTGCGCGCAAACCAGTAGTCCGGCCGACGTCGCTGGTGAGCCACGGCCAGGATAAAGATCTCGTCGCCCACAACCTCGTACGCGATCGAGAACAGGAGTCCCGGGATGAGGTAGCGGCGCACCCCATTGCGAGCGCCGGGCCACTGTGGCCACGTCCGAGGCGTCTCGGCGATCAACAGCTCAGCTCGCTCGACTGCGTCGGCGAAGTTGTCGCCCGCGCCGGTGCTGTGCTCGTCGTACCAGATCGCTGCCGCTTCGTACTCGGCGAGCGCCTCGGGGAGGTACCTGACGTTCACCGGCGAGACGCGCGCCGTGCCCTGAGCGCGTCACGAACATGCGCGTGGGCGGCAGCGGCCTCGATGGTCTGCGCGGTTCCGTCCTCGACAGAAGCAGACCGACGATCGAGCTCGGCCACCCACACCTCAGCGGCGTCCTCGTCCTCTTCAGGGTCGACGCTCCGCAGGAGCGCCCCGGCGATCCGGAGCCGCTCCCGTACCGGAAGATCCAGCGCCTCGGCGAGTACCTTGCTTGGATCGGCCATGTGCCGAGTCTAGCGTGGGGCACCCGATCGTGTCGCGTAGCCCGCGCGGCCGCTACGGGCGCTACGCCTTCGCCTCGATGGCGCAGACGGCAGCGAGGCGGTCGGCGAGCCAGCGGTGCGCCGGGCCGAGCGTCGCGTCGCGCCGGTGGACGGCGACGAGGTGCAGCGTGTGCTCGTCGTCGGCCCAGCCCTCGAGGTGCAGCCGCACGAGGCGGCCCCGACCCAGGTCGGCGCGCGCCATGTGGAGCGGCAGGTTGCCCCAGCCGAGGCCCGCGCGCAGAAGCTCGCGCTTGGTAGAGAGATCGAGGACGCGCCAGGTCCGCGTCGAGAGCACGCCCTGATCGGGCATGCCCTGCTGCGCGCGCTCGGACAGCACGATCTGCACGTGATCGGCGAGCCGGGCGTGCGGAACGCGGCCCTTGTGCTGCGCGAGCGGGTGCCGCGCGGCGACGACGGGGACCATGCGGATCGGCGCGAGCGCGCGGCGCTCGAGGATCGCCGCCTGCGCGAACGCCGACATCGCGACGCCCAGGGTCGCGGCCCCGTCGAGCACGCGCTCGGCCACGGCCGACATCGTCTGCACGTCGACGCGTAGCTCGACGCTCGGGTACGCCTTCGCGAAGCCGCGGCACGCGGCGACGAGCGCGGCCTGCGGGAACACCGCGTCGACGCACAGCGAGACGGCGGCCTCGACGCCCTCCGCCAGCCCGGACGCCACGCGCCGCAAGGCGTCGACCTCGGCGAGCACGCGGCGCGCCACGCCGAGCACGGCCTTGCCCTCGGGCAGGAGCGTCGCGCGCCGCTCGCGCCGATCCCACAGCGTGATCCCGAGCTGCGCCTCGAGGTTCATCATCGCCGTGCTGACGGCGGACTGCACGCGCCCGAGCCGCCGCGCCGCGGCGGAGAAGCTGCCGGCGTCGACGACGGTCGCGAGCATGCGCAGCTGATCAAGCGTGATCGGATCCAGCACGCCGGGCACCATCTCATGGATAGATGGATGTCATCAATTGATTGCCAGTTCCGTTGATGGTGCGCCGTGCCTATGCTGGCTCCCGAAAGCAGGAGGCCAGACGATGATGACCCTACGGAAGGCAAGCGAGCGCGGCCACGCCCGGCACGGGTGGCTCGACTCGCACCACACGTTCTCGTTCGCGGACTACCACGATCCCCGGCACATGGGCTTCCGGGCGCTGCGCGTCATCAACGACGACCGCGTCGAGGCGGGCCAGGGCTTCGGCGCGCACCCGCACCGGGACATGGAGATCATCTCCTACGTGCTCGAGGGCGCCCTCGCCCACAAGGACTCGATGGGCACGGGCGCGGTGATAAAGCCTGGCGACGTCCAGCGCATGAGCGCGGGCACGGGCGTCGTGCACAGCGAGTTCAACGCCTCGCGCGCCGAGGCGGTGCACTTCCTGCAGATCTGGATCATCCCCGATCAGCAGGGCGTCGCGCCGAGCTACGAGCAGAAGACGTTCCCGGACGCCGAGAAGCGCGGCCAGCTGCGGCTCGTCGCCTCGCCCGACGGCGCGGCGGGCAGCGTCACGCTCCACGCGGACGCGCGTGTCTACGCCGGGATCTTCGGCGCGGGCGAGCGGACGACCTTCACGCTGCCGGCGCGGCGCTACGCGTGGGTGCACGTCGCAGCGGGCCAGGCGCGCCTCGGCGGCGTGCCGCTGGCGGCGGGCGACGGCGTCGCGATCGAGGACGAGCGCGAGCTCTCCATCGAGGGCGTCGATGAGGCGGAGATCCTCGTGTTCGATCTGGCGTGAAGCCGCGCGCGCGAAGGCTCGTCCGAAACGCTGAGCGGAGCTACGAAGCCCCCGAGCTTTGGCAGAGCTCCGCGATGATGCGGTGCAGGCGCTCGACGCGCACCGGCTTGACGAGGTGCGCGTCGAAGCCGGCGGCGCGGGCGCGCTCGCGGTCGGAGTCCAGGTTGTAGCCGGTCACGGCGACGAGCCGGAGGCGCTGGCTGGCGAGCTGCTGGCGCAGGCGCTGCGCGAGCTCGTAGCCATCCATGACGGGCAGGCCGATGTCGAGCAGCGCGAGCTCGGGCGCGAACGCCTCCGCGGCACGGAGCGCGGCCGGGCCGTCGTGCGCGACCTGCGTCGCGTGGCCCATCGACTCGAGCAGGCTCGAGAGCAGATCCGCGGCGTCCTCGTTGTCATCGACGATGAGGATCCGCAGCGCGCCGGGCGCGGGCCGCACGACCGTGCTCTCTGCGCGTCCGCCGGGGGCACCCGCGGACGGGAGCGGCGCGGCAGCGGGCAGCCGGATCGTGAACTGGCTCCCCTGCCCCTGGCCAGCGCTGTGCGCCGAGGCGGTCCCGCCGTGGAGCGCCACGAGACTGCGCACGATCGCGAGGCCGAGGCCCAGGCCGCCCTGCGAGCGATCGAGCGCCTGCCGCTCCTGCACGAACATGTCGAACACGCGCGGGAGCACGTCGGGCGCGATGCCGATGCCGGTGTCGCGCACCGCGAGCTCGATCTCGGAGCCGTCGGCGCCGACGCGCGCCGCGGTGATCGTGATCCGGCCGCCGCTCTCGGTGTACTTCGCGGCGTTCGTGAGGAGGTTCGCGATCACTTGCGCGAGCCGGGCCGGATCGGCGTCGAGCAGGAGCCCGCGCGGCGCGACGTCGAGCTCGAGATCGTGCCGGCGCTGCTCGATGAGCGGGCTCGCCATCTCGATCGCCCGCGCGACCACGGGCGCGAGCTCGACGCGCTCGCGCTTGAGCTCGATCTTGCCGCGCGTGATGCGCGAGACGTCCAGGAGATCGTCGACGAGGCGGACCAGGTGGTGCGTCTGGCGCTCGATGACCGAGCGCTCGCGCTCGACGGCCTGGGCGCCGCGGAGCTGCATGAGCTGGAGCGCCGTCAGGATCGGCGCGAGCGGGTTGCGGAGCTCGTGGCCGAGCAGCGCCAGGAACTCGTCCTTGGCCCGGCTGGCGCTCTCGGCCTCGCCGCGCGCGTGGCGCTCGCTCGCGAGCAGCTCGCCGCGCTCGGCGTGCAGCCGCGCCGTCTCGAGGGCCTGCGAGATGCGCCGCCCGAGCTCCTCGGCGAGCACGAGGTCCTTGTCGTCGAACTGCCGCGCCGACTCGCTGATCCCGAAGCTGATGACGCCGAACGTGCGCCCCTGGGCCGAGAGCGGCACGAAGATCGAGGAGTGGACATCGAAGCGCTCGGCGAGCGCGGCCCTGGCGGGCTCGCCGACCGCCTGCCGGCGCACGAGCGCCGTCACGTCGGGGACGAGCTGCGGCTTGCCGGTCCGCGCGACATAGCCGACGCCATAGTCGGCGTCCGGCGCGGGGCGAAAGCCGGTCATGATCTCGCGCGCGAGCGCGTGCTTGCTCGGATCGACGTGGTGGCTGCCGGCCACCGTGACCGCGCCGGTGTCGTCGAGCAGGTAGATGCCGCACCAGTCGGCGAGCATCGGCGAGCACAGCCGGGCGACGCTCTGCAGGACCTGCGCGGTGTCGCTCGCGGACGCGATCACCCGGCTCGCCTCCGCGAGGAGCGCGAGCTGCTGCTCGACGCGCTTGCGCTCGCTGATGTCGAGCACGAACGTGACGTTCTCGTCGTCGGTGCCGGGCAGGAGCGTCGAGCCGACCACGACCGGCACGCGCCGGCCGGCCGCGTCGATGTACTCCTTCTCGAACGGCGTGGACGTCCCGGTCTCGCGCAGCTGGCGCAGCGCCGCCGCGGTCTGCGCCTCGTAGCCGGGCGCCGTGCGGTCGCGCCACCGCACGCGGCCCTCGCGCACGTCGGCGCGGGTCACGCCGAGCAGGCGCAGGAAGTAGTCGTTGGCATCGAGCACCGTGCCGTCGACGCGGCTGAAGAGGAACCCGATCATGCTGGACTCGAAGATGCGGCGGAACCGCGCCTCGCTCGCCTCGATCGCGCGCCGCGCCGCGATCTGCTCGGTGATCTCGATCGCGCCGGCGACGACGCCCGTGATCGCGCCGGTCGCGTCGCGGGTCGGGACGAGGGTGAGCTTGAAGACGGCCTCGTCGAGCTTGCCGCCCCGCACGAGGGGGAGGGGGTACTCGTTGGTGACGAACGCCTCGCCGGTCCGGTAGACGCGCTCGGCGGCCGCGAGGAGCGGCGCCCCCACGAGCTCGGGGAACACCTCCGCGAACGGCTTGCCGAGGAGGTCGGTGCGCTGGGCCACCTCGAGGTAGCTCCGGTTGGCCAGCTCGAAGACGAAGCTTGGGCCCCGCAGGACGGCCACGGCCATGGGCGCCTGCATGAGGAGCTCGTAGAGCCGCGCGCCGGCCGCTTCGGCCTCCTGTCGCAGGCGGGCGAGCGAGAGGTGCGTCGCGA
Organism: Kofleriaceae bacterium; assembly: GCA_035558535.1. GTDB lineage: Bacteria > Myxococcota_A > Polyangia > Haliangiales > Haliangiaceae > JABFXX01. The sequence goes on along the minus strand of DATMCI010000022.1, from coordinate 7,609 downwards.
CGCGCGCCACGAGCTCGCGGGCCGAGAACGGCTTGATCAGGTAGTCGTCGGCGCCGGCCTCGAGGCCGTCGACCCGCGCCTCCTCGCCGGCACGCGCGGACAGCATGATCACGGGGATCGCGCGGGTCCGCGGATCGGCGCGCAGCGCGCGCAGGACGCCGAAGCCGTCGAGCCCCGGCATCATGACGTCGGTGAGGATCAGATCGGGCTGCGCGGCGAGCGCGGCGGTGACCGCGGCGGCGCCGTCGGAGACAGCCTGGACGGCATAGCCCTGCTGGCGCAGCAGGCGGCCGACGTACTCGCGCATGTCGGCGTTGTCGTCGGCGACGAGGACCCGCGCCGCGCGCGCGGTGGTGGCCGGTGCGGTGGTGGCCGGTGCGAGCGCGAAGGCGGGCGGCGGCTCGGCGGATACGGGCGCTGCAGGCGCGGGCGTGGGTGCCGCGGGCACGGGCGCCGCGGCCTCGGGCTCCGGCACCCAGCGCAGCGCCTCGGCGACGTACGCGTCGGCGCCGATGCCGGTGCTCGCGAGCGTGCTCGAGGCGCCGATCCGATCGGGCGGCAGGTGCGCGGTCCCCGTCGGGATCGAGGCGGTGAATGTGGTGCCCCGGCCGAGCTCGCTCGCGACGCGGATCGCGCCGCCGTGCAGCTTCACGAGATCGTGCACCAGCGCGAGGCCGATGCCGCTGCCCTCGTGCGTGCGCGCGCGCGCCCCCTCGATGCGGTGGAACCGCTCGAACACCCGCGGCAGCGCCTCGGTCGGGATCCCGACGCCGGTGTCCGCGACGGTCAGCTCGACGCGATCGCCCGCTGGCCGGAGCGAGACGCGGATCGTGCCCTCGAACGTGAACTTGAACGCGTTCGAGAGCAGGTTCAGCACGATCTTCTCCCACATCTCCTCGTCGACATAGATCGGCGCGGGGAGCGGCGGGCAGTCGACCTCGAAGCGCAGGCCGCCGCGCTCGATCGCGGCGCGGAACGTGCTCGCGAGATCGCGCGTGATCGCGGCGAGGTCCGTCGGGCGATACGACGCCTGGACGCGGCCGGCCTCGATGCGCGAGAAGTCGAGCAGCGTGTTGACGAGCTTGAGCAGCCGCAGCGTGTTGCGGTGGACGGCCCGCAGCGCCTCGCCGGAGAGCGCCTCGCCGGGCGCGCGCAGCGCGTCCTCCTGCGGGCCGAGCATCAGGGTCAGCGGCGTGCGGAACTCGTGGCTGACGTTCGAGAAGAACACGGTCTTGGCGCGATCGATCTCCGCGAGCGCCTCGGCGCGCCGCCGCTCGTCCTCGTAGGCCCGGGCGTTCGCGATGCTGCCGGCGAGCTGGCCGGCGACGAGGTCGAGGAAGCCGCGGTACGCCTCGTCGAGCTGCCGGTAGGGGCTCAGGCCGACGGCGAGGACACCGGCGCGGCCGCGGTGGCCGGCCTGCGCGATCGGCAGGAGGACCATGCGAGACGGAGGGACCGGCCAGGCGCCCGCTGGCGGCGCGCTCGCCGCCGACAGCTCGATCACGACCGGTTCGTTGCGATCGATCACCTGGCGGAACGCGGCCCGGAACGCGGCGGACGCGGCGGACGCGGCGGACGCGGCGGACGCGGCGCGGAGCGCGCCCCCGGCGGCGGCGTCGCCAGACGCCTCGCGGGATGCGCCGCCGCCGTGGAGCGAGATCGTCTCGGGCACGAGCGCGTGTCCGCGCGCGATGCCAGCGGCCCCGGCGAGCGCGAGCGCGAGCGTGGCGCCTCTCGCGCCGCCCGCGGCACCCGCGGCATTAGCGGCGCCGTCGCTCAGGTCGCTCAGATAGATCGCCGCGAACGGGAGATCGCGCGGGTTCGTGGCGAGCGCCTCGGCGGCGAGCCGCAGCGTATCGCCGAGGCTCCGCGCGTCGGCGGTGCGCGCCCCCAGCTCGCGCAACAGCAGGATCTGGCGCTCACCGATGATGCGCGAGGTGTCGTCGGTGTTCGCGCACAGGATCCCGCCGGTGCCGCCCTGATCGTTGGGCACGGGGCTGTACGAGAACGTGTAGTACGTCTCTTCGGGGTAGCCGTAGCGCTCCATGATGAGGAGCAGCGCCTCGTCGTAGGTCCCGGTGTTCTCGCGCATCGCCTTGGCCGCGCGCGGCCCGGCCTGGTCCCAGATCTCGCGCCACACGACAGACGCGGGCTGCCCGAGCGCCTCGGGGTGCTTACCGCCGACGATCGACTTGTACGCGTCGTTGTAGAGGTTGATCAGCGAGTCGCCCCACCACACGAACATCGGCTGCCGGGACGTGAGCACGATGCGGAGGCAGGTCTTGAGGCTCTGGGGCCAGCGCTCCACGGGCCCGAGCGGCGTCCTCGACCAGTCGATCTCCCGCATGCGCGCGCCGAGCTCGCCGCCGCCTTCGAAGAGGTCGACGAGGGTCGCATTCGTTGCTGGGGAGGAAGTGCCGGTGGCGCCGGTCAGTGCGTCGACGCCGCTCGTCGCGCCATGCTCGGTGCGCGACATGGAGGGGTCATGGGGAACTGCCATTGGTGCCCGTCGCCGGTACAGCTCAAAGGAGCCGGGCGGACACTGGAGCTTGGCACACTCACGGCCGGCAGCTCCCGCGATTGTTGGCGATTCGATCGTCGATTCGCACCTCGCGCAGCGTGGCCGGGCGTGCCCGGCCGCGCGCTGTGGCGCGAACGCACGGCAGAGTGGAGGCGGTAGGCGCGGCGCGCTCCGCGCGCTGCAGTGCTTGACATCCGCGCGTCCTCAACCTAAAGGTTAATTAACCAATCGGTTGAGCAATAACCATGTCCAGGAACCTCGATGCCACGTTCGCGGCGCTGGCCGATCCCACGCGGCGCGCGATGCTCGCGCGGCTCGCCGAAGGCGAGGTCTCGGTCACCGACCTGGCGGCCCCCTTCGACATGAGCCTGGCGGCGGTCTCCAAGCACCTCAAGGTGCTGGAGCGCGCCGGCCTGATCATCCGCGGGCGCGAGGCGCAGTGGCGGCCCTGCCGCCTCGACGCGCGCCCGCTCCAGGAGGTGGCCACGTACCTCGAGCGGTACCGGCGGTTCTGGGAGGACAGCTTCGATCGCCTCGACGACTATCTGAAGACGCTGCAACAGCAGGACGGCAGGCAGGACGAGACCCATGAGCGAACCAAGGATGGAGACCATGAGCGGAGCCATGAGCGAACCAAGGACCGGAGCAAACACCGGAGGAGCAATGAGCGGAGGGACGACCGGAGGAGCAATGAGCGGAGGAGTCATGAGCGCAAGAAATAAGCTCGCGATCACCACCCCCTCGGAGCGCGAGATCGCGATGACCCGCGCCTTCGATGCGCCGCGCGCGCTCGTCTGGCAGATGTTCACTCGGCCCGAGCACGTGCGGCAGTGGTGGGGCCACGGCCACCTCGAGGTCACCGTGTGCGAGATCGATCTGCGCGTCGGCGGCGCGTATCGCTACACCGGCCGCACGCCCGACGGCATGGAGGTCCCGTTCCGGGGCGTCTACCGCGAGATCGTCGCGCCCGAGCGGCTCGTGCTCACGGAGATCTACGACGTGCCGATGGCGCGCGACCACGAGGGCGTGGTGACGACGACGTTCACCGAAGCGGCCGGCAAGACCACCGTGCACAGCGTGGTCCGCTACGACAGCAAGGAGACGCGCGACATGGTCCTCGCCTCGGGCATGGAGAGCGGCGTCGCCTCGGGCTACGACCGGATCGACGAGCTGCTCCAGGCCGCGTCGCGCGAGGCCGGCTGAAGCGCCCGGACCGGCGAGGACTCGGGGCTCAACTCAACTCAAAGCCTGTCCAAGGATCGGAAACGGAGCAGCAAAAGGCCCCGAGCTTCGCCCCTCGCTCGCGCTCGGCGCTCAGTGGCGCATGATCGGCCGCAGGCCCTTCATCGGCACCTGCGCCGGAGCCAGCCGGGCGTCCGCGGCGAGCTGCGCGGCGAGCTGTGGATCGACCGGGTCCACGGTCCAGTCCGGGTGGCCGGGCATCGGCGGCGTCGTGGTGCCGTAGAGCCACGCCTCCAGGAACGCCGTGAGGTCCCGCCCCGAGACCTCGGAGGCGACGACGATGAAGTCCGCCGTGGACGCCGAGCGGCCCCGGTACTTCGCCACCCAGGTGCGCTCGGTCGCGCGGAACGTCGCGTCGCCGACCTCTTGCCGCAGGGCGTACAGGACGAGCGCGCCGCCGTAATAGACGTTGGCGTTGAACAGCCACTCGGGATCGCCGCTGTACGGCGCGGCCACCGGCCCGAGGTACGCCCGCCACAGGTCACCGAGGGAGTAGACGAGCTGCGCGAACCCGGTGAAGGCCGGCGAGTCCGGATCGGCCATGGACGAGATCTCGTACCAGGTGGCGTGGCCTTCGTTCTGCCAGACGTCCGACCACTGCGTCGGGGCGACGCTGTTGCCGAACCACTGGTGCGCGAGCTCGTGCACCATGACGCTGTCCCAGTACGGCGCCGGCTGATCGAAGAACGCGGCCTCGTACAGAGACAGGGTCTGCGTCTCGAGCGCGAACCCGAGCGAGGTGTCGACGACGAGCGAGCCGTAGGTGCCAAACGGGTAGTCGCCGAGGCGCTCGCGCAGCCAGTCGAGGTGGCCGAGCTCGGCCCCGAGCTTGGGCGCGAGGCCGGCGGTCAGCCGCGCCGGCGTCACGTCGCGCACGCGCACGCCGCGGTGGCGGCCGCGATCGGTCACGGTGAACGCGCCGACGGCGACCTGCGCCAGCTCGGTGGCCATCGGCTCGCGCTGCTCGTAGCGCCAGATCGCGCGGCCGCCGGCCGCCGGCTGGGCGGCGAGCTCGCCGTTGGCGACGGCCGTGGTCCCGGCGGGGACGTCGATCCGAAACGAGAACGACGCCTTGTCGCGAGGGTGATCGTTCGACGGGAAGATCCGGTGCGCGTTGTGAGGCTGCCCGGCCCAGGCGGTGCCGTCCGGCGTCGTGAAGAACGGCGCATCGAGGAACGCGTCCGGATCCGGCGCCGCGGGGCTCGCGGCGAAGCGCGAGACGGTGACGGCGAAGCGCTTGCCGCGCTTGATCGGCCGCGCTGGCGTGATCACGAGCTCCTCGCCGTCCCAGGCGTACGCCGCCGCGGCGCCGTCGACGGAGACGCCACCGACCGCGTCGCCGGCGAAGTCGAGGTTCAGCTGCGACAAGGACTGCGTGGCGCGCGCCCAGATCGTCACGGTGCCCTCGATCGCCTGGCTCGGCGACGCGGTCTCGTAGCGCAGCGCCAGGTCGTAGTGGTCGACGTCGTAGCCGCCGTTGCCGAGGCCTGGATAGAGGATGTCGCCGATGCCGGGCGCGCCGGGGCTGGGCTGCTCCGCGAGCGCCGCCTGCTCGCTCTCGAGCTCCTGCGCGGGCTCATCTGTCAGGCCGCACGCGCCGAGGGCGGCGGTGGCGAGCGCGCCGATGCCGAGCGCCCGGGGGGCGCGGCTGCGGGCGTGACTGCCAGCGCGGGCGAAGTGCGAGGAGCGTGGCTGGGTGTGGATTGCCATGGTCATCGACTGACACCGTGAGTCGTGCGAGGTAGCGCGCCAGCGCAGAGACGGCAAAGGCTGCTTCGATCGACTGACAGCGGGCGCGCCGTGCGGCGGGGCCGCATCAGCGCGACGCGCGAGCGCGACCAGGCAATGTCGCCGAATCGCGATTTGGCACGCCGCGATGTGCCATTTGCGATGTGCCACTCGCGGTATGCTAGTACCGCGTCTCAGAAGTTTTGACCGATCGGGTACCGGCCCGAAACCCGTCGAGATTCGAGCGCTCGGCAACCGGTCAGAACTTCTGAGACGCGGTACTAGCTGCGATGTGCCAGCTCGCGATTGGCGCTCTCGCTGTAACCGGAGCTTGCCGCCTGCGACATCGGCTGGGCGGTCTCGGCGACGCCGCGCCGATGTCGCAGGGCGGCGGTCACGCCGGCGGCGCCGCCCTGCGCGAATGCCGAGCGTGGAGCACGAGCACGACAGCCAGATCGCAGACACCGAGCGCGAATGCCGAGCGTGGGTACCGCGCACGGCGGCCGGATCCCGGACACCGAGCGCGGACGCCGATTGCGCGACGGCTTCCAGGTGGCAGACACCGAGCGCGGACGCCGATTGCACGATATTGCCTGCCGTCGGACACGCGGTGTTATCGTCGGCCTGTGCTGAGGACGGGATTGATGGCCCGCGGTGGTCACGCGCTGAGCGCGCTCGGCGTGATGGCTGCATGCAACGGCGCCCCCGCGGCACCGGCCGGCTCGATGACCAGCGCCGCAGCGAGGACAGCACTGGCGGCGAGGACCGCCTCGCCTGCTGCACCTGCTGCGCCCGCCGCACCCGCCGCGGGTGCCCCGCGCTGGGCGCCGATCGCGCTCACCGTCGGTAGCTCCGCGCCGCTCGCGATCACCGCGCATGTGCAGACTTTCGGCGACGAGGCCGCGACGCGGCAGGACGCTGCGTTCATCCTCGTTCACGACGTCACCGCGCGCGGCGCGCTCCCGACCGGCGCCGAGCTCCGAACCCGGCTTCGCTGCCGCGTGTCCGGTGTCAACCTCCACGTCCCCGACGAGCTCGGGTTCTCGGACGACTACCGGCTGACCGGCGACCGCTCTACCCTCTCGCGCCACGTGACAAGCCTCCGCGAGGCTCCGCAGGCGTGCGAGGTGGCGTTCGCTTATCGCACGACGCCGTGCGACGATCGGGATCACCGCGATCCATTCGAGGAGGTGGTGATCGCGACCGCGTGTCTGCGCGAGCACGGGCTCGCCGATGGCCCGTGCCTACCGGAGACGTTCCCGCCGCCGGCCTTGCCCGCAGGCTTTTCGATCGGGCTCACGACCCCCAAGCACACGTTCACGGAGGCCAACGGCGGCGGCTTCCTGTTCGATGGTGGCGTCAGCTTCCTCGAAGCACCGCGCTTCGACCGCGACTACGCGATCGCGTTCCGGTGCGAGGACGGCGCGCACGGCGCGCGCGACCTCGGCTCCATCACGAACGCGTGGGTCCACATCGTGCCGGCAGGGAGCTCGCTCGCGCTGACCGGCCAGCTCGACGGCTACCCCGAGCCCAGCTCGCGCTCCGGGCGCTGCGAGCTGACGCTCACGTCCTCGAAGCGGTCGCCGGACAAGCGCGCGCGTCCGCAGGTCCACGGCACGTACTGCCTCGCCAACGGCACGGGCCAGCCGGGGCCGTGCGCCGCCCCGTTCCAGGTCCCGGTCGTGGACCTGCCGCCGGGGGCTGAGCAGTACCGGTTGCGCCGCGACGGCCCCGCGCGCCGCTGACGCGCGCCCGCACCGCACCGCTTCGGCCGTGCCACGCCACGCCGCGCCGCCCGCCCGCGCCGCACAACGTCGCCCGCCCCGCGATCCACCTGGCCCTCAATGCGGGACCGTAACCGCCATCGACCACGTCGACTGCCGCTGCACTCTGATCTGATTCTGAGGAGCCACGGCTCGCGTCCGATCCAACACCGCGTGCTTGGAGGAGCCGCGCGGTAGCTCGCGATTCGTTCGCCTGGCTGACGTCAACTAGATTCACCCACTAACGACAATTATTTCTCCCCATTGACCTCCGGTCGGTGAATGGTCTTCCTGCGGGTAGTTGTCGTCGAGGGATCTCCTTGGGTGAACAGGTTGGCGGAGTTCGTAGTTGTCG